>NZ_FNTD01000004.1:0-685833 GCF_900104815.1 Streptomyces misionensis | reverse complement strand
GGGGAGGTAGCCGTCGATCACGCTGGGCCCGGCGACCTCGATCTCACCGATCACGCGGTCGGGCAGTGGCTTCCCGTCCGGGTCGACCACCCGCAACGCATGGCCGGGCACCACGGGGCCCACGCACATCATGCCCGTGGTGCGCGGGTCGCCCGCGGCGCGGGGCTCGGCGTAGCCCCGCGCCGCGACGGCCTCGGCGTCGACCCGGTCGACGGTGTACGGCCGGGTGACATCGGAGATGGTGACCGCGAGCGTGGCCTCCGCGAGCCCGTACACGGGCCTCAGCGTCGTCTCGGACAGCCCGAACGGGCCGAAGGCCGCCTGGAACGCGCGCAGGGTGGCCTCGTGCACGGGTTCCGCGCCGCACAGGGCGACCCGCCAGGTCGACAGGTCGAGGCCCTCGGGCGGGCGCTTTCCCGCGACCCGCGCGCAGATGTGGAAGGCGGAGCTGGGCGCGGGCGACAGCGTGCCCCGGTAGCGGCTGATCCAGTGCAGCCAGGACATCGGGTTGCGCAGGAAGTTGAGGGGATCGGCGAGCACCATCGGGATACCCGCGTGCAGCGCGTACGAGATCCCGACGAGTCCCATGTCGTGGAAGAGCGGGAGCCAGCTCACCAGCGTGTCGTCGGCCGTCCCCCGGATCGCCTCCGCGATCGCCCGGACGTTGGCGACGAGGTTGCCGTGCCGGATCACGGCCAGCTTCGGCGCGCCGGTTGAGCCGGAGGTGGCCTGGAGGTGGGCGAGCGAGTCCGGCGTCGCCCGCGGCGCGCCCAGCGGGGCCTGGGCGCCGCGCAGGGCGTCCGGAGTGATCACCGGCACGGGCAGCGACGGGGCGAGGGCACCGGCCAGTTCGTCGGTGGTGACCACCCGCACGGCCCCCGCGTGCGCCACCAGTCGGCCGAGGTGGGCGCAGTAGCGCGCCATGCTGCCGGTGGTGGGCTCCGCCGCGACGACCGGCACGACCCCGGCGTGGAGGCAGCCGAGGTAGACCGAGAGGAAGTCGCGCGAGGTGGGCAGCACGAGGATCACCCGGTCGGCCGCGTCGATGCCCTGTGCCGTGAGCCCGGAGACGGTCCGCGCGATCAGGCGGGATACGTCGGCGTAGCTGAGCGCGAAGGTGTCCTGCGACCTTTCGACGACCTGGAACGCCGTCCGGTCGGGGGTGCGCGCCGCGCTGTCGAGGAGCGCGTCGACGACGGTCGCCGCCGGGCGCCGGCCGGTCATCGGGCGTACGCCTTCACGAACTCGACGTCCGAGCGCCTGGACGACCCCTGAAGCCAGGTGCGCAGGTCGCCGTACCGGCTGTCGAAGTCGGCCTTGAGCAGGTCCTCCTTCAGGGTGCCGGACGGGGTGTAGTACGGCTTCTCCAACTCGGTGAGGAAGCGGATGTGCTGCTCCATGCCGGCCCGCCCGCGCTCCACGCTGCGCGCGTACGCCTTGAGCCGGGCCCGCCGCTGCGGCCGCCGCTCGATCTCGAACGCCCGCTTGAAGAAGATGTCGTAACTGTCCAGGATGCCTTGCTGCAGTTCGCTGGGGCGCATGTGGCGGGGGAAGATGCCGACGAAGGAGTAGTGCTGGTACGTCGGCACCTCCATGATGATCCGGTGGTCCTCGATGTCCTGGCGCGCCCCGAACAGCAGGTCCTGGAAGGGGTATTCGGCCAGGCACACGAAGACCGGGTGCATGATCCGGGCCTCGGCGCACCAGTACGCGGTGGCCTCGATCGCCTGACGGTCCTGTACGTCCAGTCCGAAGATGATCGCGGAGTGGATCGCGATGTCGTTCTCCGCGAAACGCAGCAGGCGTTCGGTCTGTTCCGAGGCGTCCACGCGCTTGTTGAACGCCTGGAGGACGCTCGGGTCCTCCGACTCCACACCGAGGCAGTACTCCTCGAAACCCGACCGCTTCAGGTCGAGGACCAGGTCCATGTCGTCGGCGTGGTTGATCCGGCTCATGGCGATGAACTTGTAGTCGCGGTCCCGGAAGGTCTCGGCGATCTCGCGGCAGTAGTCCTTGCGGGTCGTGAAGTTCAGGTCGGTGACGTAGAAGCGGTTGCAGCCGGTCTGCCGGTGGATGGCGTCGAGTTCGCTGCGCACGTCCTGTGCCGTCTTGGTGCGGAAGCGGCGCCCGAGCAGCCGGATGGCGTAGCAGAACGAGCAGTTGAACGGGCATCCGCGCGACATCGAGACCGTCGCCCAGTGCAACTTGGGTGCGCGCGCGAGCAACTCGGGGTTGATCGCGTTGGCGAAGCTGCCGAATCGAGTGACCTTGTTCAGGGTCAGTCTGCCGTCCGCGCCGATGTAGGCCAGGTTGTCCACGTCGGTGACGGCCCGGCCGTCCTCCAGCGCCCTGATCAGCTGGACGCAGGGGATCTCTCCCTCGGCGGTCACCGCGTAGTCCGCGTAGCGCAGCGCCTCGTAGGGCGCGAACGCCGCGTGCGGGCCGCCCATGACCACCACGCAGTCGGGCCGCTTGTGGCGCTTGATCAGGTCCAGGGTCTCGATGTTGGACCAGAAGTGCGTGGCGAGCGCCGAGATCAGGATGTAGTCGTACTCGGCGAGGGGGAAGTCCCCGGGCTTCTCGCCCCAGAACATCTGGCACATCTCGACGCGGGCCGCCGGGAATTCGTGCTGGACGAACGAGGCGACGTAGTAGATGCCGTCGTTGTAGGTGGTGGCCAGTGTGGAGGCGTCCGGATAGGACTCGTGGAAACCCAGCTGGACACAGAGGATCTTCAGGTCCCTCATGACGCGGGCTCCGCCGGGGTGGTCTGCCTGGTGGCGTGCCGGCGCGCGATCTCCCTGCGTACCTTGTCCTTCATCTCCTGCTTGAGCTTGGCGGCGATGCGCTCGGGGTCGTTGACCCGCCGCTGCGCCCAGGCCAGCAGGTCCCGTGCCTCGCTGCGGTTCATCTTCGGGTGCTTCCACACCAGGTTGTACAGGTCGTGCTTGCTGAGGTCCGGCTCGTCGACCAGGTGTTCCATCTGCCGGTACAGCCGGGTGCGGTGGAACGGGGTCAGCAGCGTGAGCTGACAGGCGAACAGCCCTTCCTGGCTGAGCTGCTCGATGTCGTACTGCATGTCCTCGATGCTGTCCTCGGCGAATCCGACCATGAAGGTGCCCAGGGCCCTGCGCCCGTTGTCGATCAGCTCGCGCACGGTCTGCCGGACGTTGTAGACGTCGTCGCGTTTCTTCACGTCGGCGACGTTCTTGTCCCGGTAGGACTCGATGCCGACGATGGCGCCGTCCATGCAGCGGTCGGTGAGTTCGGGGATGCGCCCCCGGATCAGGTCGGCGCGGGTCAGGCAGATCCACGGCAGCTCGCGCTCGGCCAGGGCGTCGACGACCTGTTCGGCCAGCGAGTTGGTGAGGAAGAAGCTCTCGTCGTAGATGATGACGTGACCGACCTTCGCGTCCCGGTATGCGTCGAGGGCCGCGTAGGTGTCCTCCATGAAGATGGCTTCTTCTTTTGGATTGAAGACCGGGGTCGAGCAGAAGGTGCAGCCGATGTTGCAGCCGCGCTTCGAATACAGGTAACCGACGGGAGAAGTGATCCCGCGGAATCCGCTCTCTCCCATCATCGCGGGGTGCCGGACCCGGGGCAGCGGTGTGCCGTAGACGTACTGGTGGATCGGGGCCTCGCCGGCGCCTTTCACCAGCCTCGTGAAGTGCTCGTCTATATCGGGCGTGAGAACGCCGTAGTTCCCGCCCCAGATCTCGGGCACTTCTGCCTCGCGCGCGGCCTTGGCCATCTCGATCGCGACCGGTGTGGACCAGGTGTAGAAGCTGATGCCGACCATGTCCCACGGCTCGGAATGCAGGGCGTCGAGATATTCCTGCCAGGTCGGGTATTCCAGGATCTCGACGTCCGGGACATTGTGCTTGATGAAACGGAGGCCGGTCGGCGGACATGTCACGGAGAGCCGGTCCTCGACGTCCACGGCGCATGTCCAGGCCATGTAGGTATCGGTCCGGTCGTACCAGTTCCCGCCCACTCCGTCGGGCTCGATCAACGCCTCTTTGGGAGCAGTGGTCAGGAGCACCCTCTTCATTTACCGTCCCCTTCGCCTGGAATTTGTGGTTCCGCGAACAAGCCGTGTTCGACAGCACGTCAGAATGTGTGCGCATTGCCGGTGAGATGGATGTGAGCTGAAGGTGCTCTGAGTTCGCGACCCTAGGATTGGCTGATCTTATGTGTCAACCCGTGGGTGATCGCGAAAACGGGCGGGCAGCCGATTCAGGCCACCCTTTATATCGATATCGCCACCGCCGCCGACTGCGTGGACCCGGTGTTCGGATCAGGCGTGTGGCGTGCGCAGGGAAGACCTCCCGCGGGCGCTCGACGAGGGCCGCGGCCGCCGGGGCCGCCGTTCGGGACCGGGCGGGGAGGGGACCGGCGCCGTCCCCGGTGACGGCCATGGGCTGCGTTTCGCGGGGGGTGCTGGGTCCCGTGGACGACATGCGGCCGGAAACCGGCGGCGCGGCGACCGCGGGCCGCGGCCTCGGCGACTGGCTGGGTGATCCAACCCCCCGCAGGCGCAGGCGCAGGCGCAGGCGCAGGCGGGTCGAGCCGGTGCGGCCTCCCGGCGAACCCGGTCCGGGCCCCTCAGCCCCGGTGGACCTCGGTGTCGCCGTTGACGGTGCGCAGCGTCAGCCGGTGCCGGTGGTCCCCGGAGGCTGCGGCCGGAAGGTCCACGGTGGAGCGGCCGTTGGTGGTGCTCGCCTCGGTCGCGTACGGCGGGGCGTCCGTCGGGAGGGTCACGCGCACGGAGCCGTTCCGGGTCACGCCGTCGAGCGTGTCGGGCGAGGTCGTGCACAGCAGGTCGACGTCGCCGTTCACCGTCTCGGCCCCCACGCCGCGCGCCGCCAGGCCGGTCGCGCGGACGGAGCCGTTGCGGGTCACGAGGTGCTGACGGGCCCGTCCGTGCCGGAGTCCTGCACGGTGACGTCACCGTTGACCGTACTCAGGCTCAACTCGCCCCGTACACCGCTCACGTCGATGCCCGCGTCGCGGGCCCGCACGGTGAGCGTGACACTGCTGGGCACGCGCACGAGCGGCATCCCGCCGCAGTTGTCCGCGGCCCGGGCGTCGCCCCGGTCGCAGGGCAGGTCGAGGGTGTGCGTGCCGCCGTCGCCGGTCCAGCGGGCGAGGGTACGGCCGTCCACCGCCACACTGTCGTCGTCCGTGCCGACGACCCGCACGCCGCCCTGAGTGGTGATGAGAAGACGGCTGCCGTCCGCGAGCGCGGCCTTCTCGAACCTCCCGCCGTGTGCGCCGGGCACGGCCCCCGGCGGCGTCCGGTCGCCGCCGTGGTCGCAGGCGGTCAGTACCAGGAGCGGCAGCAGCGCACACGCGGTCCGGGCCGCTCGGCCGGCACGGCGGGACGGGCGCCCGGAGTCCGGGCGGCTCGGGCTGCTCCATGTTGTCGTCATGGGATGCGTGTGCCCGGGAGGACGGGGTTGTGTGCACGCCGCCCACGCGCCGGCCGCGCGGAAGTCCGTCACGGCGGTGCCTCGCGGGGTGCGGGTCGTCAACTCGCCTGTGACAGAACGAAGACGGGGCGAAGAGCCGCCTGTGACTCGGTGCGGGATACAAATACTTCCGACCGCACGCACCGCGCTGCTCCTGGGGGAACACCGTGAAGTACACCCGCCTCACCGCTCTGGCCGCCGTCGGCGTTGCCGCCACCCTCTCGCTCACCGCCTGCGGAAGCAGCGGCTCCGGAAAGGACTCGTCCGCCAAGGGCTCCTCGGCCTCGTCCTCTTCCTCCCCGTCCACGGACGGTGGTTCCTCCACGGACGGCTCGTCCTTTGGCGGCGGTGCGACGTCGGACGGCGGCTCGAAGCCGCAGGGCGGTTCCGGCTCCGCCACCGTGCAGGCGGGCGGCGCCGCCGAGTCGGGCTCCGGCCAGAGCACCGGGGCCGGCGGCGACGCCGGGAACGGCGCGACGACGACCGGCGGCAAGGTCACCTTCTGCAAGACGGCGAACCTGGCCATCGACGCCCGCGACGCCGCACCCGACACGGTCTCCGGCAGGATCGACGTCACCATGGTCAACCGGGGCTCGACCACGTGCTCGGCGACGGGGTTCGCGGGCGTCGACATCAAGGACGCCGACCACACCTCGAGCCCCGTCGAGCGCGGCCGGGCCGAGCCGCGCATCACCGTCCTCAAGCCCGGCGACGCCGCGGTCTTCGACATCGCCTACGACATCGACAACAGCGGCAACAGCCTCACGTCCCCCACCGATCTCCTGGTGACGCCTCCGAACGAGACGCACACGGTGAGCCTGAAGTGGCCCGCGGGCGCGGGGAAGATCAAGGGCGCCTACACCGACGTCCAGGTCTATCCCACGCACACGACCAAGTAGGGAGCAGGCCGCCGGGGGTGGGGCGCTCATCGGCCGCTACGCGTCGACGGCGATGCCCAGCCGGTCGGCCACGGTGGTGAGGGCCGCGCCCAGGGGGAGGGCGACCCGGCTGACGGCGTGCCGGTCGCCCCGCGTCGGGCCCTGATTGACGATCAGCACCGGCTTCCCGGCCTCGGCCGCCTGCCGGACGAACCGGAGCCCGGACATCACGGTGAGGGACGAACCGAGGACCAGCAGCGCGGTCGCCTCGCGCACCAGGCGACGGCAGTGCTCGACCCGCGCCGGCGGAACGGACTCCCCGAAGAACACCACATCCGGTTTGAGGATGCCGCCGCAGACCGCGCAGGGCAGCACGCGGAAGTCTCCCACCTGTTCGTCGGAGAGGTCCGCGTCGCCGTCCGGGTTGATCCCGGCGGCCACCGGGTCGAAGCCGGTGTTGGCCTCCTCCAGCCGCCGCGCGAGCGCGCGGCGCGGGCTGAAGGTGCCGCAGGACAGGCACACCACCCGGTCGAGGCTGCCGTGGAGTTCCACCACGTCCTCGCTGCCGGCGGCCTGGTGCAGACCGTCGACGTTCTGGGTGATCACACCCGTCAGCAGACCGTGCCGGCCGAACGCGGCCACGGCCCGGTGCCCCGCGTTGGGGCGGGCCCGGCCGAAGGTCCGCCAGCCGAGGTGGCTGCGCGCCCAGTAGCGGCGCCTGGCCTGGGCGTCGCCGGTGAAGTCCTGGTAGGTCATCGGGGTGTGCCGGCTCAGGCTCCCGCCCTCGCCCCGGTAGTCGGGGATGCCCGACTCGGTGGAGATCCCCGCGCCGCTGAGCACCAGCACCCCGCCCGCCCGCAGGGCGTCGACGACCGGTCCCGGGTCCGTGCCGCCCGGCGGCAGCTCCTCGGTGGGTGTCCAGCTCAGCGTGGGTCGCATCCGCATGCGACCAGGTTACGGGCCGGGCCCGTCGCTCCGGGCAGAGTGCCCGGCCGCTGCGAGCGAGCCGGACACTGGAGACACCCGGCGACCGGCCCGGCCTGCGCCGTGCGGCCCAGGCCCCGGTCCCTTCCGGCCCCCGGGACACCACGGCAGCCTGTCCCCGCCCCGCCGGGACGGCGCTCAGGGCGGTACCGCCCGCAGTGCCTTCAGCACCGCCCACACCACCGAGACCAGCGGCACCGCGACGATCGCCCCGACCACCCCGGCGACGATGCTGCCCGCGATCACCGAGAGGGCGACGACCAGCGGATGCAGCCGCACCGCCCAGCTCATCACCACGGGATGCAGCACATGCCCCTCCAGCTGGCCGATCACCACGATCAGCGCCAGCACGGCCAGCGCGACGAACGGGCCCCGCCCGGCCAGCGCGACGACCGTGGCCACCGCGAGTGCCACCGGCGAGCCCACCAGCGGCACGAACGCGGCGAAGAACTCCAGCAGGGCCAGCGGCAGGGCCAGCGGCACCCGCAACAGCAGCAGCGCCACCCCCACCAGCACGGCGTTGGTGGCGGCCACGATGATGATGCCGCGCGTGTACCCGGCGAAGGACCGCCAGGCCGCCCGCCCCGCCCGGTCCCAGCCGCTCCGCGCCCCGGCCGGCACCAACTGCTCGCGCGCCCAGCTCCACAGCCGCTCCCCGGAGTGGATGAAGAACACCGAGGAGAACAGCGCGAGCGCCGCGCCCGTGGCCAGCTCCACCACCCGGCCGAGGCCGCTGACGGCGCTGCTGAGCAGGCTCGACCGGTGCGCCGACAGGTAGTTCGTCACCTGGCGTTCGAGCGCGGACAGCCGGCCGGGACCGAGCCGGAACGGCGGCCGTTGCAGCCACTTCTCGATGCGGTGCACACCCCCGCCGAACTCACCGGCCAGCCGGGGCCACTCGCCCGCCACCGCGTTGCCCACCAGCGCGAGCAGCGCGAGCAGCGCCAGCAGACTGCCCACCAGCGTGACGGCGACGCACAGCGGGCGCGGCAGGATGCGGTTCAGGAGGTCGGCGAGCGGCCGCAGCACCGAGGTGATGACGAGCGCCAGGAACAGGGCGACCGCGATCAGCTGGAAGCTGCCGAGGACGATGAAGACGCCGTAGACGACGATGCCGACGAGGATGAGCCGCCAGGCGTAGGCGGCGGCGGTGCGCAGCCAGGGCACGGTGCGCTCGGTCACCGGCACCCGGGCCTCGGGGCGCGGCGCCGCCGGAAGACGCACGGAGTACGCGGGGCGGCTGCCGAGCACCGCACGCCCCGGCCGGTACCCGCCGCCCTCCGGCCCGGCCGCCCGCCGGCGCGCATCGCCCACCATCGCTCCCGTCCGACGCTCCTGGGAGAACCGTAAGCACAGGGGCGCCCGGACGGCCCGTCCAACGCGTCCGGGCGCGGGTCACGACCCGTCCACGAACGTCACCGTCTCCGCGAGCGGCGCCCGGCCGGTTCGCGGGTACGGCACCGCCGGGTCCGCGAACCCGATCGACAGGCCCGCGAACAGCACCCACTCCGGGCGCGGCGCCACCACCTCGGCGACCGTGCGCCGGTACACGGACCACGCCATCTGCGGACAGCTGTCCAGCCCCTCGGCGCGCAGCAGGAGCATCACCGTCTGGAGATACATGCCGAGGTCGGCCCACTGGGCGGCGCCCATGTCCCGGTCGATGTACGCCAGCAGCAGACAAGGGGCGCCGAAACACTGCCAGTTGTCCGCCACGGCCGCCCGGCGGCCCGCGGCGTCCCCGCGCCCGATCCCGAGCGCCCCGAACCGCTGGGCGGCCGCCGCCGAACGCCGCTCGGCGTAGGGCGGCCTCGGGTCCGGCGGATACATCCGGTACTCCCGTTCGTCCCCGGGATCACCGGCCGCGGCGCGCTCGGCGGCGCGCTTCTTCAGCCCGGCCAGCGGGGCGCCGGTCAGCACGCGGAGGTGCCACGGCTGGAGATTGCCGCCCGAGGGGGCGCGGGCGGCGGCCGTGAGGACTCGTTCCAGCACCGCCCGCGGCACCGGCTCGTCCGTGAAGGCGCGCACCGCCCGCCGGCTCGCCACCGCCGTGTACACATCCATGGCCCGCTCCCGTCCGTCGTTCCCGCCGAGATGACGGACACCGGCCAGGAGATGTGACACGGGCCGACTGGTGTGACAGTGGACGTGGGCCACGCGGCCCTGGTGCGGGTGGTGGTCACACGGACCTTCACGGTCATCCCGAGCGGGGTGGACCCGCGCCGGGGCACTCGCGGGGTGTCGTCGGCCAGGAGGGGGTACCTCCAGTGATCACCGTCGCGGTTCTGCTTCTCCCCGTGCTCAGCCTGCTGCTGTTCGGCCTCGATCAGGTCGAGGACCGATGGGTGACCCGGCCGTCCAAACCCCGCCCCGAACGCGCGCACAGGCGCCGCCGGGCATGGCGCCGCTGACGGACACCGACCGCGCCGACCGCGCCCGCGCCGTCCGCGGCGCCCCGGACGACGGGCTATCCGCCCTCGCCCGCCCGCCCCACCGGCAGCAGCTCGCGGATGTCCGCCGGCAGGGCGCCCGCCATCCGCTCGGTCAGCTCCGGGGCGAGCGCCGCGTCCAGCACCTCCAGGACGGCCGCGGCCTCCCGCAGCGCCGTGTCCTCGTCGGTGCCCGCCCGGTCGGCCACACGCCCCGCGAACGCGGTCAGCCCGAACCGCTCGCCCGCCGTGCCCTCCGCGGCGGAGGCGGCGGTGGCGTCCGCGGCGAGCCGCATCGCGTCGGCCATGTCGGGCGGCAACTGCGCGGCCACATGCCGGGCCAGCCCGGGCGGCAGCCGCTCCGACAAGGTCGTCACCACCGCGTGCGCGGCCCGCTCGGCGGAGCCCCGGTCGGGCAGCTGGGCGAGCGCCTGCACCTTGCCGATCATCTCGTCGTGCCGCATGAGTCCGTCCCCTTCCGCGCGAAGCCGGGGCGGTGCCCGGGCCATGGGCACGCCCGCAGCGGCCGGGTACCCCGGTTGCGCCGGGTGCCGCATGGCCGGTCCGCGCCGACGGGCGGCGGCCCGGACGGCCCGGTAGCGTCAGGGGACCACCTCGGGGGTAGACGCCAGCGGCAGGACATCGGCGAATCGGCAGGCGAGGTGTGCATGGCGGGAGTGTGGCTGGCGGCGCCGTTGTGGGACATACACAACGGCCAGGGACCCAGGCAGCTGGCCGAGCTGGGGCTCGCGCTGGTGCTGTCGACCCTGATCGGCTGGGAGCGCGCGGCCCAGCAGAAGAGCGCGGGTCTGCGTACCCACACGCTGGTCGGCATCGCGAGCGCGCTGATGATGGAGGTCTCCCAGCACGGCTTCTCCGCGGTGCTCGGGCTGGACCACGTCTCCTTCGACCCCTCGCGCGTCGCGGCCCAGATCGTCTCCGGCATCGGCTTCATCGGCGGCGGGCTGATCTTCGTACGGCGGGACGCGGTACGGGGCCTGACGACCGCCGCGACCGTCTGGCTGACCTGCGCGGTCGGCATGGCCTGCGGGGGCGGGCTGCCGGTCCTCGCACTGGCGGTGACCGCACTGCACTTCCTGGTGGTGCGCGGCTACTCGTACTTCTCCGGCCGGCTGGTCCCCGGCGCGGCCGCCGCCGCCTTCGAGGCCCGGCTGACCTATCGCACGGGCTCCGCCCTGCTGCCCCGCCTGATGCAGACCTGCACCCGGCTCGGCTTCCGCATCGTCCAGGTCAAGGTCGAACGCCTGCCGGGCCGCACGGACGACGCCGCACGCGTCCTGCTCGAACTGGAGGGCACCGAGGACCCGGCCCGGCTGACGTCGGAGCTGTTCCAGGACGAGGGCGTGCTCGACATAGAGCTGACCCCGGCGGCGGACGACGAGTGAGCCTCAGCCCTCCTCGGTCCGCTGGGTCCAGATCCAGGCGTACTGGAGCCAGTCCGACACGGTCACCGCGCCGAAGCCGCCGCAGACCAGCCGGGTGAGCCGGGGCGCCGCCGCGTAGGAGCACACCAGCGTGCCCGCGGCCCAGGCGGAGACGCGGAACGGGCAGGACGGCAGGTCGCCGACGGCGCGCCGCAGCCCGCTGCCGCGCGGCTCGTCCAGCACCTCGTTCGACTCGCCCTGGCCCGCCCGGCGGGTGAACGGCGCCCGTGCGAAGCTGGTGACCTTGTTCCGGACCAGCAGCCGGGACGCCTTGTAAGCAGCAGTGCCCAGCAGGAGGACGTCCCACGGCGGCACCCGCTCCGGCAGCCGTACGCCCCGGCGCCGGGCGAGCAGCGCGAAACCGCTCGTGCCCGCCGCGAACACGGCGGCGAGCGTCGCGTAACCGGCGAACGGCACCTCGCCCCCGTCGTCGTAGCGTGCGACGTCCTGGCCCGCGCCCGTGGCCGTGTTCTCGTCCGCCGTCACGAGGCCTCCACCGTGGACTTCGCCGAGGGCGCGGACCGGGTTCCCCCGGGGCCCGGGGGAACCCGTGCGCGGCGGCCCGGACCGGTTGCCCGGCGCGGGCCGGATGGCGGAAGACGGCAGGCCGGCGCGGGCGAAACGCCGCGGCGGTCCTTCGCGGCGTGCGGCACACCGGCGACCATGCCGCGTCATGGACATCCTGCTCGTGGCCAGCGCGTTCAACAGCCTCTCCCAGCGCATCTACGCCGAACTGTCCGACCGGGGACACCGCGTGGACGTCGTCCTGGCGTCGCACGGCGACGACCCGGTCCGGGCCGCCGTGCGCGAACACCGCCCGGAGCTCGTCATCGCCCCGATGCTCACGACCGCCCTGCCGGAGGACGTGTGGCGGGAGCACACCTGCCTGATCGTCCACCCCGGGCCGCCCGGCGACCGCGGCCCCTCCTCACTGGACTGGGCCATCGCCGAGCAGGCCCCGGAGTGGGGCGTGACCGTGCTCCAGGCCGAGGCCGGGATGGACGCGGGCCCGGTCTGGGCCGCCGAGCCCTTCCGCGTGGCCCCCGTCGGCAAGAGCGACCTGTACCGCAACGAGGTCTCCGACGCCGCCGTCACCGCCGTCCTCGCCGCCGTACGGCGCCACGCCGAGGGCTCGTACAAGCCCCGCCCGCAGAGCGACCCCTCGATCGGCGTCGTCTGGCGCGACCCGTTCCGGCAGGAGCGGCGGCGCATCGACTGGGCGTACGACGACACCGCCACGGTGCTGCGCAAGCTGCGCGGCGCCGACTCCCGGCCCGGCGTCCTCGACGAACTCCTCGGCCGGGAGGTGTTCCTGCACGGCGGCCACCCCGAGGACGAGCTGCGCGGCCGGCCCGGCGAACTGCTGGCCCGGCGGGCCGGTGCCGTGTGCCGGGCCACCCGGGACGGCGCGGTGTGGATCCCCGAGCTGCGCCCGCGCAAGAGCTCCGGCGACCCCGCGCCCTTCCGCCGGCCGGCCGCCGACGTCCTCGCCGCCCTCGACCCGTCCCTCGAACTCCCTGAGGTCCAGGCCCCGTTGGAGCTGCCGGAGCACCGGCGCACCTACGCCGACATCCGCTACCGGCAGCGCGGCGACGTCGGGCTGCTCAGCTTCTCCTTCCCGGGCGGCGCCATGAGCACCGACCAGTGCCGGCGCCTGCTCGCCGCCTACGAGCACGCGCTCACCCGCCCCACCCGGGTCCTGGTGCTCGGCGGGGCGCGGGACTTCTTCTCCAACGGCATCCACCTCAACGTCATCGAGGCGGCCCCCGACCCCGCCCTGGAGTCCTGGACCAACCTCGGCGCCATGGACGACCTGGCCCAGGCGGTGCTGTGCACCACCGACCGGCTGGTGGTGGCCGCGCTCGCCGGCAACGCGGCCGCGGGCGGCGCGATGCTCGCCCTCGCCGCCGACCAGGTGTGGTGCCGCGGGGGCACCGTCCTCAACCCGCACTACCGGCGCATGGGCCTGTACGGCTCGGAGCTGTGGACGTACAGCCTGCCGCGCCGCGTCGGCCCGCGCGAGGCCGAACGGCTCACCGGCCAGGCGCTTCCGGTGAGCGCGGCGGGCGCACTGCGGACCGGCCTCGTGGACCGCGTCGTACCCGCCGCGCCCGGGGAGTTCGCGGCCGAGACGGAGCGGCTCGCGGCCGGGCTCGCCGCCGTGCCCGACCTGGAGAGGCGCATCGCCGACAAGGCCGCCGCCCGCGCCGCCGACGAAGAGCGCCGCCCCCTCGCCGATTACCGCCAGGCCGAACTCGCCCGCATGCACGCCGTGTTCTTCGATCCCGAGGCCCCCTACCACGCCCTGCGCGCGGCCTTCGTCCGCAAGACCCCCACGGGCACGCCCCGCCCGCTCACCCCGCCCCCCGGGGAGTCCCGGTGACCGCCCCCCTCCTGGTCGCCGGGGTGGGCAACATCTTCCTCGCCGACGACGCCTTCGGGCCCGAGGTGATCCGGGCCCTCGACCGGCGCCCGCTGCCGCCCGGGGCACGGGTGCGCGACTACGGCATCCGCGGCCTGGACCTCGCCTACGACCTGCTCGGCGGCTGCGCGACCGCCCTGCTCGTGGACGCGGCCCGGCGCGGGCACCGGCCCGGCACGCTGTCCCTGATCGAGGCCGAACCCCCCGACGGCACCGTCCCGCCGGAGGCGCACGGCATGGACCCGGCGAAGGTGCTGGCGCTCGCCGCCCACCTGGGCGACGAGCCACTGCCCCGGGTCCTGGTCCTGGCCTGCGAGCCGGAACTGCTGCCGGACGGCGACGAGGACATCCTGCCGGGGCTCAGCGCCTGTGTGCGCGCCGCCCTCGAACCCGCCGTCGCCGCGCTGCACGCACTGGTCCCGCGGCTGCTGGAAGATCCGGGCGCGCCGGCGGCCGCGTTGCGCCGGTCGATGGAATCCGGCCCGGCGCACGCGGCTGCGCTGCCCGGCCGGGCGACGGGCACGGCCGAAGATCGGTGACACCCGGGCCGCGCGGGACGCGGCCCGGGCCCCAGCCCCCAGACCCGAGGAGCAGCGCCCATGTGCAGGTCCGACGTCAGACAGGCCGTCCTGGCGAAGAACGACGACCTCGCCGCCAGCCTGCGCGAGGAGCTGACCGGGCAGGGGGTGGCCGTGGTCAACCTGCTGTCCAGCCCGGGCAGCGGCAAGACCGAACTCCTCGGACGGGTGCTCGCCCACGCGGTCGAGCGGGGCGTGCCGGTCGCCGCGCTCACCGCCGACCTGGCGACCGAGAACGACGCCACCCGCCTCGCCCGCTCGGGCGCCCCCGTCCAGCAGCTGCTCACCGACGGGCTGTGCCACCTGGAGGCCCGTCAGGTGCGGGCCCGGCTGGCGGGCTGGCTGCCGCCGGACACCTCGGTGCTCTTCGTGGAGAACGTCGGCAACCTGGTCTGCCCCGCCTCCTACGACCTCGGCGAGTCCCTGCGGATCGTTCTGATGGCGGTCACCGAGGGCGAGGACAAACCGCTGAAGTACCCGACCGCGTTCGGCTCCGCCCACCTCGTCGTCATCACCAAGACCGACCTCGCCGAGGCGGCCGGCTTCGACGAGGCCGCGTTCCGGGAGAACGTGCGGCGGGTCAACCCGGGGGTGGAGATCGTACGGTCCTGCGCCCGCACCGGCGACGGGGTCGCCGTCCTCCTCGACCGGGCCCTCGCCGTCCGCGACGGCGGCCCCGCGCACCGGCCGCCCCTCGCCCCGCACCCGCACGGCCACCACCACGCCGAGTCCGCGCCCGTCGCATGACCGCGCCCGCGACCGGCCCGGTCCGCCGCCGGCTGACCGTGCACGGCACCGTGCAGGGGGTGGGCTTCCGGCCGTATGTGCACCGCCTGGCCGGCCGGCTGGGCCTGGCCGGGTTCGTCGGCAACACGGGGGACGGGGTGCTGATCGAGGTCGAGGGCCCGTGGCAGGAGGTGGACCGCTTCTGCGCGGCGCTGGCCCACCGGCCCCCGCCGCTGGCCACGGTGACCCGCGTCGCCCACGAGGAACTGCCCGCCGCGGGCGAGAGCGGGCCGTTCGCGATCCGCTCCACCGACCGGGCCGCCGGCCGCGCCCAGCTCCCGCCCGACACCGCGACCTGCGCCGACTGCCTGCGCGAACTCGCCGACCCGGACGACCGCAGGCACCGGCACCCGTTCGTCACCTGCACCCACTGCGGCCCCCGCTTCACCATCGCCACCGGCATGCCGTACGACCGGGTGGCGACCACCATGGCCGGCTTCCCGATGTGCCCCGACTGCGCCCGGGAGTACGGCGACCCCGCCGACCGGCGCTTCCACGCCCAGCCCGTCGCCTGCCCCCGCTGCGGCCCCCGCCTCACCCTGACCGGCCCTGGGATGCGCCCCCTGCGGGACGCGGACGCCCTCGCGAGGGCCCGGGAACTGCTCGCCGCCGGACGCATCGTCGCCGTCAAGGGACTCGGCGGCTACCACCTGGCCTGCGACGCCACCGACCCCACGGCCGTCGCCACGCTGCGCGCACGCAAGGAGCGCGGCGGCAAGGCGTTCGCGGTGATGTGCGCCGACCTCGCCACCGCGGAGCGCCTCGCGTTCCTTTCCGCCGCCGAGCGCGCCGCCCTGACCGGCCCGCGCCGCCCCATCGTGCTGCTACGCCGCCGCACCCCGGCCGACGGGATCCGGCCGGCCGACGGGGTCTGCCCCGGCAGCCCGCACATCGGCGTGCTGCTGCCCTACACCCCGGTGCACACCCTGCTGTTCGGGCTGCCCGGCGACCCACCGGGACCCCGGGTGCTGGTGATGACCAGCGGCAACCGCTCCGGCGAACCCATCGTCACCGACGACGAAGAGGCCCAAAGCCGGCTGGCCGGGCTCGCCGACGCCTGGCTCGCCCACGACCGGCCCATCGCCTCGCCCTGCGACGACTCCCTGCTGCGGGTGCGCCCCGACGGCACCGAACAGGTGCTGCGCCGCTCACGCGGCTACGTACCCCGCGCGCTGCGGCTGCCGGTCGCGGTGCGGCCCGCGCTCGCGGTCGGCGGCGATCTGAAGAACGTGCCGTGCCTCGGCGCGGGAGACCTGGCCTGGTTCGGTCCGCACATCGGCGACATGGGCGAACTCTCCACCCTGGAGGCCGCAGGCCGCGCCGAGCGGCACCTGGGCCGCCTGACCAACGTCACCCCGGAACTGGTCGCCGCGGACCGTCACCCCGGCTACCACTCCACCGGCTGGGCCCGCCGGCGCGCCGGGACCCGGCTGCCGCTGCGCCAGGTGCAGCACCACCACGCCCACATCGCCTCCGCCATGGCCGAACACGGCCTCGACGGCACCACCCCGGTCATCGGCGTCGCCTTCGACGGCACCGGCTACGGCGACGACGGCACGGTGTGGGGCGGCGAGATCCTGCTCGCCGACTACACCGGCCACCGGCGCTTCGCCCACCTCGCGCCGGCCCCGCTGCCCGGCGGTGACGCGGGCGTGGCCAACCCCTGCCGCCTCGCCCTGGCCCGGCTGTGGGCCGCGGGCCTGCCCTGGACGGCGGACCTGCCCAGCGTCACCGCCTGTTCACCGGCCGAACTCGATCTGCTGAAGCGGCAGTTGGAGCGGCAGGTGGCCTGCGTGCCCACGTCCAGCATGGGCCGGCTGTTCGACGCCGTGGCCTCCCTCGCGGGCCTGTGCCACCGCGCCGGGTACGAGGCGCAGGCCGCGCTGGAGCTGGAGGCGGCGGCCACCCGGGCGCGGGACGCGGACGCGGTGGCCTACCCGTTCGGGCTCACCGCGAGCCGGTCCCTCGTCTGCGATCCCGCGCCGATGCTGCGCGCACTGCTCGCCGACCGGCGCCGCGGCACCCCGGCCCCGGTGCTCGCGGCCCGCTTCCACCGGGGTGTGGCCCGGGCGGTCACCGAGATCTGCCGCCGGGCCCGCGGCGCGACCGGTCTGGACACGGTCGCCCTCACCGGCGGGGTGTTCGCCAACGCCCTGCTGGAGGAGAAGTGCTCCGCCCTGCTGCGGGCCGACGGCTTCACGGTCCTGCGGCACGGCGAAGTCCCGCCCAACGACGGCGGGCTGGCGCTCGGCCAGCTGATGGTCGCGGCCACCGCACCCCACCACGAGACGGAGTGAGACATGTGTCTGGCAGTGCCCGGCAAGGTCGTGTCCATCGACCACCAGGCCGACCCCCTCATCGGCGTGATCGATTTCGGCGGCGTCCGCAAGGAGGCCTGCCTGGAGTACCTGCCCGATGTGCGGGTCGGCGAGTACGTGATCGTGCACGTCGGCTTCGCGCTCCAGCGCCTGGACGAGGAGTCGGCCCGCGCCTCCCTGGAGCTGTTCGACCAACTCGGCCTGTTGGAGGAGGAGTTCGGGGACGCGTGGGAACAGGCCGCGCGCCAGGAGAGCGAGAGTGAGGTCCGGTGAAGTACATCGAGGAGTTCAACGACCCCGAGCGGGCGCGCCGGCTGCTGGACGAGATCCACGCCACGGCCACCCGCCCCTGGGCCCTGATGGAGGTCTGCGGCGGCCAGACCCACTCCATCATCCGGCACGGCATCGACCAACTCCTGCCCGAACAGGTCGAGTTGATCCACGGACCCGGCTGCCCGGTGTGCGTCACCCCGCTGGAGGTCATCGACAAGGCCCTGGAGATCGCCGCCCGCCCCGGGGTGATCTTCTGCTCCTTCGGGGACATGCTGCGGGTCCCCGGAACCGACCGCGACCTGTTCCGCGTCAAGGGCGAGGGCGGCGACGTACGGGTGGTGTACTCGCCGCTCGACGCGCTCGACCTCGCCCGCAGGAACCCGGACCGCGAGGTCGTCTTCTTCGCCATCGGCTTCGAGACCACCGCCCCCGCCAACGCCATGGCCGTCCACCAGGCCCGCCGCCTCGGGATCGGCAACTTCAGCCTGCTCGTCTCCCACGTCCGGGTCCCCCCGGCCATCGAGGCGATCATGACCGCGCCCAGCTGCCGGGTGCAGGGCTTCCTCGCCGCCGGACACGTGTGCAGCGTGATGGGCACCGCCGAGTACCCGGAGCTGGCCGAGCGGCACCGCGTGCCCGTCGTCGTCACCGGCTTCGAGCCCCTCGACATCCTCGAAGGGATCCGGCGCGCCGTCCACCAGCTGGAGCGCGGCGAGCACCGGGTCGAGAACGCCTACCCCCGGGCCGTGCGCGACCAGGGCAACCCGGCGGCCCTGCGCATGCTGGAGCAGGTCTTCGAGGTCACCGACCGCAACTGGCGCGGCATCGGCCGCATCCCCGCCAGCGGCTGGCGGCTCGGCGACGCCTTCCGCGCCTACGACGCCGAGCACCGCTTCGACGTCGGCGGCATCCGCACCGAGGAACCCGCGGTGTGCCGGGCCGGCGAGGTCCTCCAGGGCCTGATCAAGCCGACCGAGTGCGAGGCGTTCGGCAAGGCCTGCACCCCGCGCACCCCGCTCGGCGCCACCATGGTCTCCAGCGAGGGCGCCTGCGCCGCCTACCACCTCTACCGCCGCATGAACACCCCGGCACCGCAGGGATCGCGCATCCCGCAGGAGGAGATGAACCCCGTTGGCTGACCTCGCCGCCCCCGACACCGCCGTCGACCCGGCGGACTGGACCTGCCCCGCCCCCCTGTGCGACCAGCCGGTCGTCGTGATGGGCCACGGCGGCGGCGGTGCCCTCTCCGCCGAGCTGATCGAACAGGTCTTCGCCCCGGCCTACGGCAACCCCACCCTCGCCGCCCTCGCCGACTCCGCCGTCTTCGAGCTCGGCGGCGCCCGGCTGGCCTTCTCCACCGACTCCTACGTCGTACGGCCGCTGTTCTTCCCCGGCGGCAGCCTCGGCGACCTCGCCGTCAACGGCACCGTCAACGACCTCGCCATGAGCGGCGCCCGGCCCGCCTTCCTGTCCACCGCCTTCGTCCTGGAGGAGGGCGTGGAACTGGCCGTGGTCGAGCGGATCGCCCGCGCGCTCGGTGCCGCCGCCGAGGCCGCGGGCGTCGTCGTCGCCACCGGGGACACCAAGGTGGTCGAGTCCGGGCACGGCGACGGCGTCTACGTCACCACCGCGGGCGTCGGACTGGTCCCCGACGGCGTCGACATCCGCCCGCAGCGCGCCCGGCCCGGTGACGCCGTCATCGTCAGCGGCCCGATCGGCCTGCACGGCGTGGCGGTGATGAGCGTGCGCGAGGGCCTGGAGTTCGGCGTCGAGATCACCTCCGACACCGCGCCGCTGGCCGGGCTGGTCGCGGCCATGCTGGAGGTCACCAAGGACATCCACGTGCTGCGCGACCCCACGCGGGGCGGCCTCGGCGCCTCCCTGAACGAGATCGCCCGCGCCTCCGGCACCGGGGTCCGGCTGCGCGACCGGGCCGTCCCGGTCCCCGAGGAGGTCGCGAACGCCTGCGGCTTCCTCGGCCTGGACCCGCTGTACGTCGCCAACGAGGGCCGGCTCGTCGCCTTCGTGCCGCCCGAGCACGCCGAGGCGGTGCTCGCCGCGATGCGGGCCCACCCGCAGGGCACCGGCGCGGCGCTGATCGGGGAGTGCGTGGCGGACCACCCCGGCATGGTCGTCGTCGCCACCGGTCTCGGCGGCACCCGGGTCGTCGACCTGCCGCTGGGGGAGCAGCTGCCCCGCATCTGCTGACCGGTCACCGCGCATGAGGACGGCCCCGCCGCGGCGGGGCCGTCCTCATGCCTGCACCGCCGTGATCTCCAGCTCCCGGCCGCTGCGCAGCTCCTGCGAGGGACGGTCGCAGTGCGGACACCAGAAGAACGGCGGCATGCCGACCGCGAACTCCTCGGCGCAGCCGCCGCACCAGGCCAGCGCGGGCACCGCCTCCACCTCCAGCCGGGCACCGGCGAGCGCCGTGCCGTCACGGGCCACCTCGAAGGCGAAGTGCAGCGCGTCCGGCACCACCCCGGCCAGGTCGCCGACACGGACGGTCACCGCGGACACCCGGTCCGCACCGTCCGCGCGGGCGAGCCGTTCGGCCTGCTCCACGATCGCCGTCGCGATCGACAGCTCGTGCACGGGGCGCCCTACGGGTAGCGGCGGTTCGCGCCCGGCCCGCCGGTCATCCGGAAGATCCGCAACTCCCGCATGATGCCCGGGAGTTCCTTGATGACGAGGGCGGTGACGACACCGCCGGCCAGCGCGGCCTGGAGCAGCAGCACCTGCCGTGCGGACATCCTCGCTCGCCCGCGCCTTCTGCTTCGGCAATCGCTCATGACGGTCACTTTCCGTTCTCTCATCCCGGCGAGATGTTCGGCATGCCCTCCACCAGGGCGTCATGCCGCTTCCAGTGGATCCCGGTGGAGCGGCGCGCGTCGGAGCTGCCGTCCCGGTGGTGTCCGGTCTGCTCCTGGTACGGGCCCTTGTTGCCCTGGTGCAGCCCGGGTACATGACTCGGCGTGTCGGGCTTCGCCTGGGGGCGGCCCACTCGGATGGTGCCCATGTCCGATCTCCTTCCAGGTCCTACGACCGTTCGGTCAGGTCCCCGAAGAACCGTTCTACGGCCGACCAGACCCGTCCGCCACCGGAGAGGCCCCGCCACTCGCGGCGGACCAGCGCGGTCATCCGGTAGCAGTCGTCGACCGGCACGATCCAGTGCTCGTCCAGGCCCCGCACGGTGTTCACCAGCAGTGCCTCCACGTCGGGGGCCATGGCGGCCAGCTGCGGCACGGTGGCGGCCAGCTGCCGCCAGGCAGCCGCGTCCACCTCCCAGCGCATCGCCCCGGCCGGGCTCGGCCCCTGCGCGGTGACCGAGCCGTCGGAGCGCGGCACGAAGAACACCAGGCCCACCGGCACCCCCAGCACCGCCGTGTCGACCGGCGGCAGCCGCAGCCGGCGCCGCGGCACCAGCCGGTAGCGGCCCTCGCCCGCCGCGCCGTCCGCGAACAGCACCGAGCAGGGGCCGCACACGCACCGCACCTGCGCGGCCCCGGTGTCGTAGAGGTGCGGGTGCTCCTCGGCCACCCGGGCCGCGCACAGCTCGCAGCTCTCGGCCTCGTCCGTGGCGGCGCGCCCGGCGGCGGAGCGGATGACCCGGGCGAGCGCGCCGTCCGCGCTCACCGCGCCTCCTGCGGCACGGGCCGCCGCTTGACGGTGCTCAGCGGCACGAACGCGGGAGCCGGCGCGCGCTCCTCGCCGTCCGGCACGATCCGCACGTCGTCCAGCTCCGGCGCGACGGCCAGCACGGCCGCCCGGACCGCCGCCGCGATGTCCGCGGAGCCGCCCCCGCAACCGCCGCCGCAGCCGCCCCCGGAGCCACCGGAGTCCAGCCGTACCCGCGCCACCTCGCCCTCGACGCCGGCCCACACCAGGTCACCGCCGCGCTCGCGCACCGCGGGCCGCAGCCGCTCCACGGCGCGGGCGGCCCGCTCCGCCGGGGGCTCCGGGTGGATGTCGTGCAGCACCATGAGGTGCGCGACCAGTTCGTCATCGGCCAGCCGCCGCCACAGCCGCTCGTCCGCGCCGTCCACGACCCGGGCCAGCGCCTCGCCGTAGACCTCGGTCAGCAGCCGCACCGCCTCCAGGGCCGGGCCGGGCACGGACTCCAGCCCGGCCAGCGCCTCGTCCAGCCGCGCGAGGCGTGCCTCCACCGCGGGGTCGGCCAGCCGCTCGGCGGCCTCAGGCATGGTTCGCCCCGTACGTCGGCGAGTGCACCGTGGTCAGGGTCTTGCCCTTGCCCATGTACATGTGCACCCCGCACGGCAGACAGGGGTCGAAGCTGCGCACGGTGCGCATGATGTCGACGCCCTTGAAGTCGTCGGGACCGTTCTCCTCGAAGACCGGCTGGCCCTGCACCGCGTCCTCGTACGGGCCCGGCGTGCCGTAGATGTCCCTCGGGCTGGCGTTCCACGGGGTCGGCGGGTACGGGTGGTAGTTGGCGATCTTCTTGTCCCGGATCACCAGGTGGTGCGAGAGGACTCCGCGGACCGCCTCGTGGAAACCGCAGCCGATCGACTCGTCCGGCACCTCGAAGTTCTCGTACACCTTGGTGTCGCCGCTGCGCATCATCCCCATGGCCTCCTCCAGGAACTGGAGCGCCATGGCGGCGGCGTAGGCGATGAAGTACGGCCGGGCGCGGTCCCGTTCGAGGGTGTTGCTCCACTTCGGGATGCGCCACTCCAGGGTGGTCTCCGGCAGCTTCTCGCCCTTGGGCAGGGTGATGCGGATGCCGCCGCCGGTCGCCTTGACGTACGGCGTGTCCACCAGGCCGCTCAGCGCGGTCGACCACAGCCGGGCCAGCGGGCCGCCGCCGGTGTCCAGGGCGAGGTGCTCACCGGTGTCCGGGTGGTACCAGCGCGGGCTCATCACCCAGCTGTAGTTGCCCTCGAAGTCCCGCTTCTGCGGCACCGGCACCGTGGTCTGGTTCCACGGGTGACGCATGTCGACGGGGTTGCCCAGCGGGTCGTGGGTGACGAACGGCTCCTCGTTCACCCAGTCCTCGTAGAAGGAGCTGCCCAGCATGACGCGCAGCCCGAGGTTGATGTCGATCAGGTTGTTGGTGACCAGCTTGCCGTCCACGACGACGCCCGGGGTGACGTACATCGCCTTGCCCCACTCGTTCATGGTGGCGTAGCGGTAGTCGACCACGTCCGGGTTCTGGAACGCGCCCCAGCAGCCCAGCAGGACGCGGCGCCTGCCGACCTCCTCGTAGCCCGGCAGCGCCTCGTAGAAGAAGTCGAAGACGTCGTCGTTCATCGCCACCGCCTTCTTCACGAAGTCGATGACGCGCATCAGCCGGCTGAGGTAGTCGGTGAAGGTGTTGGGCTGCGGCATCGTGCCGACGCCGCCCGGGTACAGCGTGGAGGGGTGCACATGGCGCCCCTCCATCAGGCAGAACATCTCCCGGGTGATCCGGCTGACCTTCAGCGCCTCCTTGTAGACCTCGCCCTCGAAGGGGTTGAAGGCCTTCATGATCTCGGCGATGGTGCGGTAGCCGTGCACGTCGCCGCGGGGCGCGTCGGTGCGTTCGGCGCGGGCCAGCACCCCGGGGTTGGTGGCCTTGACCATCGCCTCGCAGAAGTCCACGAAGACCAGGTTGTCCTGGAAGATGGTGTGGTCGAAGATGTACTCCGCCGCCTCGCCCAGGTTGGTGATGTGCTCGGCCAGCTTCGGCGGCTTGACCCCGTAGGCCATCTGCTGGGCGTAGTTGGAGCAGGTGGTGTGGTTGTCGCCGCAGATGCCGCAGATCCGTGAGGTGATGAACCCGGCGTCGCGCGGGTCCTTGCCCTTCATGAACACCGAGTAGCCGCGGAACAGCGACGAGGTGCTGTGGCACTCGACGACCTCACGGTTGGCGAAGTCGATCTTCGTGTAGATGCCCAGGTTGCCGATGATCCGGGTGATCGGATCCCAGGACATGTCCACGAGCTGGGCGGGTTTGCGTCCTGCGGCCCGCGATTCGGTGGTGGTCATCTGCGGTACGGTCCCTCGCTGTTCGGGTCGGGCGGATCGGGGCGGAGTGGGAAGCGGCGGCCTCAGGCGCGCCAGTGCGGGTCGTAACCGCTGGTCAGCTTGCGCTTGTTGTGCCGCCAGCGGGGCTCGTGGTTCACCATGTCGTTGGTCAGCCCGCGCAGCCGGCGGACGACCGCCCCGTACGGCTTGATCACCATCGAGGAGAGCGTGCCGCCGGGGGGTTCGTCCATGAACGGCATGAAGGCGTCGGGGAAGCTGGGCATCGTGCAGCCGATGCAGATGCCGCCGACGTTCGGGCAGCCGCCGATGCCGGACATCCAGCCGCGCTTGGGCACGTTGCAGTTGACGACCGGCCCCCAGCAGCCCACCTTCACCTGGCACTTGGGGGAGTTGTAGTCCTTGGCGAAGTCGGCCTGCTCGTAGTACGCGGCCCGGTCGCAGCCCTCGTGCACGGTCTTGCCGAACAGCCACTGCGGGCGCAGCATGTGGTCCAGCGGCGGCGGGGGAGCGGAGCCGGCCGCGTGCTGGAGCACCCACACCAGGGTCTCCATGAAGTTCTCCGGCTGGATGGGGCAGCCGGGCACGTTGACCACCGGCAGTCCCGAGCGGGCCTTGAACTCCCAGCCCAGGTAGTCGGCGAGGCCCATGCAGCCGGTCGGGTTGCCGGCCATGGCGTGGATGCCGCCGAACGTCGCACAGGTGCCCGCGGCCACCACCGCCCAGGCCCTGGGCGCGAGCTGGTCGATCCACCAGTTGAGGGTCTGCGGCTCGCCGGTCTCCGGGTCGTTGCCGAACGACGTCCAGTAGCCGTCGCCCTCGATGATGTTCTGGTTGGGGATCGAGCCCTCGATCACCAGGATGAACGGCTCCAGTTCACCGCGGGCCGCCTTGCGGTAGGGGGCCAGGAAGTCCTCCCCGCCCAGACTGGGGGAGAGCACCTTGTTGACCAGGTTCACCTTCGGCAGGCCCGGGATGAGGCCGAGGACCACGTCCTCGATGGACGGCTGCCCGGCGGCGGTCAGCGACACGGTGTCGCCGTCGCAGCTCATGCCCTCCGAGATCCAGAGGATGGTGATCTCGTCGAAGCCCTCGCGGGCGTCGGCGCGGGCCTCGGTGGTACCGCTCTGTGTGGTCATCTCTGCGGCCTCCGTCGCAGTCGGTCGTGGGCCCGGCCGGAGCCGGCCGGGGTGCCCGTGGTTGCGAGGGGTTCGACCTCGTCGGGCCGGAAGTAGTGGAAACGGCCGTACCAGTCGTGCAGTTCGGCCGCGGGGTCGTCGTCCACGGTCACGGCGAGCCGCACGCTGCCGTCCACGTCGTGGAAGACCCCGGCGACCGTGGCAGCCCGCCCGGCCAGGAACATGTCCTGGGCGTCGGCACCGCGCGGCCGCGGCCGCAGCACCACCGCGCTGCCGGCGCCCACGGGCACCGAGCCGACGAGCACGGTGTCCGTCGCGGGCGCCACCTCCTCGTCCCCGCCTTCCCGCCACCAGACGGAGCGCGGACCGGCGGGGGAGCCGGACGCTTCCGACGCCGGTCCGGGGGCCGGGGGGTTCGCCGTGGCCGCCGGGGTCAGCGAGCGGATCGTGCCGTGGAGGCGTTCGAAGACCTCCCGGGGCATGGTGTCGACCCGGTCGAGGATGTGCGCGGCCCGCGGGTCGGTGGCGCGGGCCTCCGCCTTCTCCTCGTCGGTCAGCAGCATCGTGCGCAGGGTCAGGATCTCGTCGATCTCCGCCGCGTCGTGCAGGTCGCCCGGGCTCTCCGGCGCCACCTGGGGACGGTCCGGCAGGATGATCGGCGCCGACAGCAGCACCTGGCCCGTCTCCCCGTCGCCGTCACCGTCCGCCGGGGAGGCGGCCGCGCCGCCGAGGACCGGGAAGGTGAACGCGTTGCGGCACTCGCGCGCGTGCCCGGCCAGCTCCGCGGGCGGATCGATCAGCGAGGCGAACTCCACGCCCTCGCCGCCGATGAGCGTGTGGGTGGCGATCAGCGCGTCGCGCAGCGCCTCGTTCCGCACCGCCCCGGGGTCGGCCGGCTCGCCCGTGTTCTCGGTGCGCACCAGCAGCCGGTACAGCCCGGGCGCCAGCGGCCGCACGCCGACGGTGGTCTCGGCCCGCAGCCGTCGGCGGCGCCGCAGGATCCGCCCCGCGTCCGCGGGAAGCGGCTCCTGCTCGGTCCCGGCGGGGGCGGTGACCGCGACGGTACGGTCGCCGTCCAGCAAGTCGGCCAGCGGCACGGTCAGTTCGGTCTCGCGCGGCACGGCCTCGTCGAAGGAGAGGTGGGCGGCGCCGTCGTCCGTCCGCAGGGACTCCACCGGGCGGTGCCCGCCGGTGCCGTCGGCGGCCTCCACCTGCTTGTGCTGCATCTGGAGGTACCGCACCCGCAGCCGTACCACCGCGTCCTCCCGCCGCACCCGCAGCAGGCACTCGGTGCGCTGGTACCAGGAGTCCGCGGAACCGGAGATCCCGGGCGCCACCGGTCCGTCGCGCTCCACCCAGGCCCGGGGCAGGAGCACCCCGAACTGCCAGCGGACGCGGTTCTTGGGGGAGGAACGGCGGTACGGGTAGAGCAGATAGCCCTCGTAGAGCACCGCGTCCGCGACCGCGCCGAGCTGCTCGAAGGCCGTGGCGTCGGTCGCGTCGGCGCCGTCCGCGAGCACGGACCCGCTCGTGCCGACCTGGTCCGGCATCCCGCCTCCTCGTCACTGGTGCGCCCCGGGCCGCTGAGGGCGCGCCCGGGGGATTCCTTCCACCACGGTCACACCGGTCACGGCTCCTCGCCCCTTTGACGCACCCGCATTGGGCCGGTCAGGCGACGCGGAGCGGTGAGAAGGAGGGGGCGCGCTCGGTTCCGGCCCGGCGGGCCGCCGTCTCCCTGTCGTCGGCCGCCGTCCACCGCCGGGACACGACAGCGCGGCGCGTCGCGACTCGTCGGGCCGGTGAGGTCAAGTGCCCGTAACAGAGCGGTTGTTGGGGGTCCTCTCGGATGAGAGGACCGTTAGAATCGGTGCCTCGGATCGTGGGATTGTCGAACAAAAGGGGAGTGGTCATGTCCGGAGATTTCGGGGGCCCGGGAGGGCCTGGGGACACCGGAAGAGCCGGTGATCCCGCATTGCCCTGGCCGTGGGGCCCGGGCCAGGGACACAGCGTGCCCCCCATGCCGACCGCTCCGCCGCCCGCGCCCCCGGACGCGTGGCGGGCCGTCGCCGTCGCCCTGCTCAACCTGACCGGCCTCGGCCTCGGCTACGCCCTGCTGCGCCGCCGGCTGCTGACGGCCGCCTGCTGGGTGGCGACCGGCATCCTGCTGCTCGTCGCCCTGCCTGCCGACGCCGACGGCGTCCCGGGCGCCGTCCTCGCCGGCTACCTCCTGGTCCTGGTCCTCGCGGCAGCCCACGGTGCCCACCTCGGATACCGCACCCACCTCGCCCGGCCGGGCCGCACGCCCCTCGCGGCGCTGCTCGGCCTGGTGCTGCTCGCCGTTCCGGCCGGCGGCACGCTCTGGTACCGCAGCGCCCACGACGAGGCCGTCCAGCAGGCGCTCGTCGACCGCCTGGCGCGCGCCGACCGTCTGGTGGCGGCCGACCGGACCAAGCCGTACAACGGGGCGCGGAGCGACTACGACGAGGCCCTCTCCGTCTACCGCGACATCGCCGTCGGCCACTCCGGTTCCCGCGCCGCCCACAAGCTCCCGGACAGCCTGCACGCCTACTACGCCACGGTCGCCGCCCCCTACGCCGACCAGGAGTACTGCGACGCCATAGCCCCGCTGACCTACCTGCGCACGGTGCCCGACCGCCTGCCCAAGTCCGTCCTCGGCTCCCTGGCCGGCTGGCCCGACGACCGGCTGGCGACCTCGCTCTACGAGTGCGGGACCCAGCAGATCGCCGTGGGCGACACGACCAACTGGGTCGCCCACTTCGGCGACCTGATGAAGACTTTCCCCCGGTCCCCGCAGGCGGCCAGGGTCGCCTCCGCCGTCGACGCGGAGGTGAGCAGCGAGGAGAAGGCCATCGGCTCCCAGGCCTGTGCGGCCGTGGAGAAGCTGAACCGGCTGAACACCGGCATCGGCGAACTGTCCGCCACCGCGGGCGACGCCGACGGCGGCTTGGCCCGGGCCGCGGCCCGGGCCAAGCGCAGCGGCGACGACGGGGCGTACTCCTGCGGCATCGAGGAGTACGGGAACGGCGACTTCCTCAGCGCGCAGAAGACCATGGCCGACTTCGTCGCCGGTCACCCCCACCACAAGAACCGGGAGCGGGCCCGGAAGATCGAGATAGCCGCCGAGGTCGCCCAGACCATCCCGGCGGCCGGCAAGAAGCTGCCCACCACGGCCTCCGGCGGCAGCATCAGCGTCACCGTGAAGAACGACAGCCCGGACGACGTCACCGTCCTGTACACCGGACCGGTCACCGGCAGCTTCACCCTCAAGGGGTGCGGGAGCTGCTCGTCGTACTCGATGTACGAGACGCTGCTGTCCACCTTCAAGCCGTGCGGCGGCGGCAGGGACTACCCGCAGCGCACCATCCAACTCCCGCCCGGCACCACCTACTTCGTGCACAAGCCGGACAGCGGCAAGGTGACCACCGCGGGCTCGGACACCGCCAAGCTCCGGCCCGGGTACATCTACACCGAGTGCGCGTACACCACCCGGGGCGTCGGCTCGGGGACCTGACCGGCGGCGCCGCCGGTCAGGCCGAGCGGGGGGTCACTCCGGCCGGCCGCCCCGGCGGCGCACGGCCACCAGCACACCGGCGCCGGCCAGTACGGCCGCGCCCGCGGCGCCCGCCAGCGGCAGCGCCGAACCGGCACCGGTGTTCGCCAGGCTGCCGCCCGTGGTCGTGCCGGACGTACCGCCGGTGCCACCGGTGGCCGCGGTGCCCGAGGTACCGGTGGTGCCGCCGGTGGTGGACGACCCGCCGGTCGTGGCCGTGCCGCCGGTGCCCTTGCCGGTGCCGCCCGTGGTCGTGGTGGAGCCGGTGCCGCCCGTCGCGTCACCGCCGCCCTGCGCGCCCCCGCCCGTGCTGCCGCCACCGGTGACGGCGAGCGTGACGACCGCGGTGTCGTTCTTCTTCACGTGGTCGAACGGCCGGGGCTCCTCGGCGAGTTCGACATAGCCCTTCGCCCCGGGCGCCGCCTCGTCGATCTTCACCTTGAAGGTGTAGGTCTGCCCGCCGCCCTCGGTCACCCAGGACTCGCCGGTGCCGCAGGCGTAGGACTCGGCCCCGGTGTTCTTGCAGAAACCGTCGGCCCTGACCATCGAGGTGCCCTCGGGCAGCGTGACCAGGACGTGGGTGGCGCTCTGGCCCAGGTCCCGCAGCACCCAGGCGGGGCCCGCGTTCTTGTACGTCACCCGCAGCGTGACCGTGTCCCCGACCCGGCCGCGCAGCCGGGCGCCGGTCACCTGGAAGTCGGCCGTGTTGTCGGCGGTCACCGTGACGTCCGCGGCGTCCCAGCCGTCGTGCTGCCCGGAACCGGGCTGCGCCGGCTTCTGGTCGGGCCGCTCGGCCAGCTTCACCGCGGGAGCGGTGCCGCGCACCGGGGCCGAGGCGTTGTCGCCCGGGCCGGTGTCGGCGGAGTCCACCGTCACCCGCAGCCGGTCGTACAGGGCCCGGTCGAGCGCCTTCAGGGACAGCGGGCGCTCCGGCGCGTAGACGACGCCGGGGCGCACCGGCTGGTCGAACTCGCAGACCACCTCGGAGCGCCCCGGCTCCTCGTCGGCCGCGGCGATCTCGTAGCGCAGGCAGTTGGCGGGCACCTCGGGCTGGCTCAGGCCGCGGGTGACGGAGTACGACATCCAGACCTTGTCCAGCGCCGCGTCGCCGGTGTTGGTGAACGTGGGTGCGAGCTGGAGGTCGCTGCCCGGCTTCACCTTCTCGAACGGGGCGATCCCGCCCAGCACCAGGCCGGTCGTGGGGTCGTCGGCGGCCGTGGCCGGTGTGGCGCCCAGAGCGATCAGGGCGACGGCACCGAACGCGCCCGCGCTCTGGCGCAGTGCACGGGGGCCGGGGGAGCTGAAGGGCATGGAATCCTCTGACTGGAGCGACGGCGGTGGACGAACTGACAAGCGGGGAACGTGAGTTCCCCGCTCTGTGAGACGTCTGTGCCACCCGGACGGTTGTACGGGACATCCGTCGGGTTCCATGCCGTGCCGCGCGGGCCGCCGGGAGGGCGAGGCCCCGCCGCCTCCCGTGCCTCAGCCGGCCGGGTTGTCGGTGCGCAGGCGCACCTGTTCCTCCAGCCGGCGCAGGCTGCCCTCCAGGGCCTCGGTGACCGCGCGTTCGCCCGGGTCGTGGCGCTCGTCGAAGAAGGACAGGTGGACGGTCACCTCGCTGGCGCCGCTGCCGATGCCCGCCACCTGGAGCCAGCCGGCGTACTCGCCCTGCTCGCGGGTGCCCCATTCCAGACGCATCTGGTCGGGTTCGGCCCGCAGCAGCGCCGCGGTGTCCTGGTCGGCGCCGGCCTCGTGCACCGTGACGGCGGGCGGCTCCTCGGGAGCCACGTGCAGGGCGTCCGGCAGCCAGGTGTCCAGCTGGGTGACGTTGGCCGCCTGGTCGAAGACGTGCTCGGGCTGCGCGGGCATCGTGCGGGAACGTTCGTACTCGGCCATGTCGGCACCGCCCCTTTGGTCGGGAGTCGTACCCCCGCCGCGTGCCCCATCCACGGCGCCCGAAAAGCGCCTTCCGTGTCGCCTTACGACACGGCCTCGCGGGCGGTGCGCTCCACCAGGGAGACGCCCGCGTCCATGGAGGCGCTGCCGTCGGAGAGGACGGCGACGAGGCAGCGGTGGCCGTCGACGGTGACCGCGCCGACGCTGTTGACGTCCCACAGGCGCGTGGCGCTCCGCTCCAGCCAGCCGTTCTTCAGCTTCGTAGTGGCGCCGGCCGCGTCCACGGCCGAGACGCCCCAGGACTGCTCGGGCAGCACCTCGCCCATCAGGGTGCGGATGTAGGCCCGGGAGGCCGGGGTGAGCGCGGAGGGGGTGGTGTCGTCGAAGACCGCGCGCAGCAGCCGTATCTGATCGCTCGCGGTCGTCCGGGTCAGGCCCCACCTGCCGCCGGAGCCGCCCGTGGTCGAGGTCAGCCCGAGGCGCTTGTTGGCCGCCTCCAGGCCGGGGGCGCGGCCGATCTCCCGCCACAGGGCGTCGGCCGAGGCGTTGTCGCTGCGCCGGATCATCGGCTCGGCGTGGCCGCGCTCCTCGTCGGTGAGGGAGCGGTGGGCGTCCTGGGCCTGGAGCAGCAGCGTGGCGAGGATGTCGACCTTGACGATGCTGGCGGTGTCGTAGGCGCGGTCCGGGCCGTGCACCACGGGCGAGTCGCCGCCCGCGTCGAGGTCGAGGACGGCCGCCGTGGCGTGGGGGTCGGGCACCGGGGCGGGGGGCTCGGAAGACTTGGGCGCGGGGGCGGCGGGCCCTGACGGCTTCGCGGCCGGAGCGGACCGCGACGGCTTGGGCGAGGACGGCTTGGGGTCGGGCGTGGGCTGGGACGGCTTGGGTGCCGGAGCCGGGGTGGCGGCGGTCGCCGCGGGAACCCCGGCGGCGAGCAGGGCGGTCACCGTGGCGAGGAGGACTCCGGCCGTGCGGCGTGCGGTGCGGGGCGGATGCGAGGACATGGTTCGTGAACGTAGACAAAATCCGCCCCGAGCGAAGTGGCTGCCGTCACTCGAAGCCCCCTTTCGCCCGAATTGTGAGAAGAGCCACCGTGTCGGGCGTCATGCGGCGCACGCGGCGGCGTGGGTGCGCGGCCGGGCCGAGGTCCTCGCATATCGTCGGCGGACCCCGACATCCGGAGTGACCATGGAGAAAACGGATGAACCGGTCGGCGTGCGGGAGGGCGTGGCGGTCGTCCCCCTCCACCCGCCCGTGCGCCGCGTCCGGCCCTGGCCGCTCGTCACGGCCGCCCTGGCGGCGGGCGTCGCGGTGGTGCTGCTGCTGGGCGGCGCGCGGTGGGCGGACCAGCCGGCCGTTCAGGCCTGGCGCACCGTCTGCCTGGCCATCACCGTCCAGGCACTCCCCTTCCTGATCCTCGGCACCGTGCTGTCCGGTGCGATCAACGCCTTCGTGCCCCCCGACCTGTTCACCCGGGTGCTGCCGAAGCGGCCCGCGCTCGCCGTGCCGGTCGCGGGCGTGGCCGGCGCGGTGCTGCCGGGCTGCGAGTGCGCCTCCGTGCCCGTCGCCAACAGTCTGATCCGCCGGGGTGTCACCCCGGCCGCCGCCTTCGCGTTCCTGCTCTCCGCGCCCGCCATCAACCCCGTGGTGCTCACCGCCACCGCGGTCGCCTTCCCGGGCGATCCCGCGATGGTCGCCGCCCGGCTGCTCGCCTCCCTCGGCACGGCCGCCGCGATGGGCTGGCTGTGGCTGTGGCGGGGCGACGAGAAGTGGCTGCGCCCCGTCCTGCGCCGCCGGCCCACCGGACACGCGCACGGCCACGAGCACGGCCACGGCCGCTGGACCGAGTTCCGGCTCGGCTTCCAGCACGACTTCCTGCACGCCGGCGGCTTCCTCGTGCTGGGCGCCATGGCGGCCGCCACCTTCAACGTCGCCGTACCGCGCGCCGTCCTCGACGCCTTCTCCGGCACCCCCTGGCTGTCGGTGCTCTTCCTGGCCGGGCTCGCCGTGCTGCTGGCGGTCTGCTCGGAGGCCGACGCGTTCGTGGCCGCCTCGCTGACCGGGTTCCCGCCGACCGCCCGGCTCGTGTTCATGGTGGTCGGCCCGATGGTCGACCTCAAGCTGATCGCCCTCCAGGCGGGCACCTTCGGCCGCGCCTTCGCCTGGCGGTTCTGCACGGCGACCCTGGTCGTGGCCGTTGCCGCCGGGGCCCTGATCGGAGGCGCCCTGCTGTGAGACGGCCCGTCCAGACCCTGCTGCCCGCCCTGACCGGCGCCGGACTGCTGCACATCAGCCTGTTCACGGACACCTACCTGCGCTACGTCAAGGCCGGGCTGCGCCCCCTGCTCCTCGCCTCCGGCGCCGTCCTGCTGCTGCTCGCTCTCGCGGCGGCGCTCTCCCGGGACCCCGGCGAAGGGCACCACGGCCACGACCACGCAGGACCGCCGAGGATCGCCTGGCTGCTCCTGCTCCCGGCGCTGAGCCTGCTGCTGTGGACCCCGCCCGCGCTCGGCGCCTACACCGCCGCCCGCTCCGACGCCCAGCCGCTCGCCGCCCGCAAGAAGGCGTTCGCGCCGCTGCCCGCGACCTCCCCGCTGCCGCTGACGCTCACGGAGTTCACCAGACGGGTCCAGCAGGACGACAGCGGGGCCATCCGCGGCCGTACCGTCCGGCTGACCGGCTTCGTCACCCCGGCCCCGGGGGGCGACGGCTGGTACCTGACCCGCATCGTCTTCACGTGCTGCGCGGCCGACTCCCAGACCGTGAAGGTCCGCGTACACGGCACACCGGCGCCCCCCGCCGACACCTGGCTCGCCGTCACCGGCACCTGGCACCCCGGCGGCACCCTCGGCACCAAGGCCGCGACGGCCGCGCTCGACGTCCGCCGCACCACCCCCATCGCCCCGCCCGTCAACGCCTACACCGACGACCTCCCGATCACCCCCGGCTGAGGGCCTGGCGCGAAAGTCGGTCGCCCGCCGTCTGGGCGGTTGCCTAAGAGTTGTCCCGTAAATGATCTCCGGTTCGTCTCGGGCATGGTTGGCGACAGTGTGGCCAGCTGTCCTATCCGGCGAGGGCGAGGTTGTGCATCCGGGCGATGCCGAGCAAGGCGTGCCAGCTGTCGCCCGCGAGTCGTGCGCAGCGGGCGGCGGTGACGGGCTGATGCCGACGAGGTTTGAAGGCCAGCCGGCCGGCCTCCTGTACGACCAACTCGCCGTCCAATACGGTCGTGTCCGGCAACTGCTGGCACCCGGCCTGCACTGGCCGGAGCGGTGCGGGCCCGCGACCGCGGTGCCGGCGGCAAGAGCCAGCTGCAGAAGCTGAGCAAGGGGGAGCTGTACCAGCGGGCGACCGAACAGGAGGTTCCCGGCCGGTCGAAGATGAGCCGGGAAGAGCTCATCGACGCCGTCGCCCGCGGTGGACGCCGCCGGAAGAAGGCCGCTGCCTGACTGCTGCTGGCCGCGCATACGCGGTGCCGCACGGTCCGGCACCGGCGATGCCACGTGCCGAGTTCCCAGCGCACGTCCAGGTAGCAGCGCAGCCGGACACCGGGCTCGCCGGGAGCCCGGTTCGTGGTGTCCGCGGTCGCGGTCGCCCACCGCCCGGCGAGCAGCTCCTGGACCGCGAATGCCGTCTCGTCATCGGCGGCCGCGACCTCGACGACGGCCAGGCCCGGCTCCGCCCCCCGGGCCTCATCTATCGCATGCGAGGACGATCGTTCGGCTGAAGCCTCGCATTGCCCTTCGCCGCGTAGGGCGAGAGCGACCAGACCGAACGTCTTCGGCCGTGCCTGCACCCGCCGGGCCCAGCGCCCCCACAGACCCGTCCCGGACTCGGATACGGCCTGTGCGCGTCCGCCGGTCAGAGCGCGGCGCTCACGGCGGCTGAGGACCCGCGTGCCGATCAGACCGAGCAGCGCCGGCAGCAGGGTGATCGCGGCCAGCACGGTCAGCACCACGGTGACGGCGGCGCCGATGGCCATGCCGTTGATGATGCCGACGTTCAAGGTGAGCATGCCGAGCAGCGCGACGACGACGGTCAGTCCGGCAAAGACCACCGCACGACCGGAGGTATTGAGGGACGTGGCGATCGACTCGCCGACGCTCATGCCCGCCATCAGATTCGTGCGGTGCCGGTTGACGATGAACAAGGCGTAGTCGATGCCCACGCCCAGACCGATCAGGGAGCCGAGGGTCAGCGTGGTGTCGGACAGAGCGATCACATGGCTGAGCAGCATCACCGCGATCGCGGAGGTGCCCACACCCGCGATGGCCGTGATGATGGGCGGCGCCGCCACCCACACCGCCCGGAAGACGAACAGCAGCACCACGAAGGCCAGCGCGATTCCCATCGCGTCGGCGACCGGGTTCGGCTTGGGATTGACGGTGAACGCCTGCCCGTTCAGCGCGATGTGCAGCGATGCCGACTCCGGGGCGGTGGCGAGCTGCTTCACCCGCGCGATCTGCGTGTCGCTGACGCCCTGCTCGAACGAGACGGTGGCGTAGGCCGTCGTACCGTCCCTGCTGACCTGCCGCCCACCGGCAGCCGTGAACGGGCTGCCGACCGAGGCCACGCCGGAGCGGTCTCGATCCTCTTCACGGCGTCGGCCATCGGCCGCTCGGAGGCGGGGTCGGTCACCTTGCCGTCCCGCACCTGCCAGACGACCCGACCGCTCTTACCCGCCGCACTGCTGGCAGCCTTCTGCAGCAGGGCCGCCGCCTTGGCGGAATCGGTGTTCAGCGAGGTCGGGCTGTTGCCGAAGCTGCTGCCGATGGCACCGACCGCGCCGCCGAGAGCGATCAGCAGGCCCACCCAGGCCAGGACGACAGCGAGCCGGTGCCGGTGGCACCAGCGGGCCAGAGGGGACATCGACGAGCCTCCCAGGGGTTACGTCACACGAGCCGGGCCGACCAGTCCCGGCCCACCCTCACGCTCGCATCCCCCCCGGTCTCTCGTCGTTGGCCGAACGCAGACACTCGGGTCTACTGCGATCGCAGTAGACCGGCGGCATCGGCCAGCCTCAGGACTCGCCCAGCCCAGGACCGTTTGGCCGCCGCCGTTGGGGATGCGGCCGAGCCCTGCAGCGCCGTGTGGCGCGTCGACGCCTGGGCGATGTGCCTCCAATCAGTCAGTACGGCGGCGCCGTCAGGCGGGGGACGTCGGCGGGGGTGAGGTCAGGCCGGGCGCGGTGCCAGCGCGCGGGACGGCGCCACCGGCCGGAGGCGTCACGGGCGGCGTCGACGCCGACCTCCGCCACCAGCTCAGGTTCCACCAGCGTGACGTCCAGCTGCTCCCTGGCTGCCCCACCCGGCGGAGAACGACCAGCCCGTCCATGGATGCCCGCGCCGCCGGGCCGCGAGCAGGCCGGCGACCGAAGCACGCGCCGCCCGGGCGAGGGTGGTGGTGCGGCCGACGTACTGGAAGCGGCCCTCGTCGTCGTACCGTCCGAGCAGCAGCGTCCGCGGAGGGGTCGGGGAACCGGTGACCGCGCCGACGATCGCCTCACTCGTCTCCCGGACCTACTGGTGAAGAGGAGCTTGATCGTGGGCTTGGTTCCCGTTGCCTGCTCGTGCAGCCCTGCAACAACGCGTTCAGTGGCCGCGCGGTTCAGGCGCTTCGACCGACTGCCCGCTGGGCTGTCGTGCCTCGACCCGCTGTCGGCCGAGGCCACAGGCTTCGCTGCGAGAGGCAGAGGGCGGGCCTGAAGGGACGGGGACGGTCTCGCCCCACTGCCTCAGGCCTGTCCCCTGTCGGGCGCACGCATCACGCCGCGTCCGCTCTCCGATCGACGGCTACCCGGCAGGCTCTCAGCCGGGTGGCCGGCCTGGGACCTGTCGCGGCGGCGAGGGTTACAGGCCGAGGTCGCTCAGGCCGGGGTGGTCGTCGGGGCGGCGCCCGAGGGGCCAGTGGAACTTGCGCTCCGACTCCTTGATGGGAAGTTCGTTGATGCAGGCGTAGCGGTGGTGCATCAGGCCGTTGTCGTCGAACTCCCAGTTCTCGTTGCCGTAGGCGCGGAACCAGTTGCCCGAATCGTCGTGGTACTCGTAGGCGAAGCGCACCGCGATGCGGTTGCCGTCGAAGGCCCACAGTTCCTTGATGAGCCGGTAGTCCAGCTCCCGGTTCCACTTGCGGGTGAGGAAGGCGACGATCTCGTCGTAGCCGGTGGCGAACTCAGCGCGGTTGCGCCAGTAGGAGTCCGGTGTGTAGGCGAGGGCGACCTTTTCCGGGTTGCGGGAGTTCCAGCCGTCTTCCGCCAGGCGGACTTTCTGGATGGCGGTCTCCCGGGTGAACGGCGGGAACGGGGGGCGCGGTTCGTGACTCATGTTGCTTCCTCTGGGTCTGTTGGTACCGCCGCTGGCGGGGGTGCTGTCCCCCTGTCTGCGACGGTTCGGTTCGGTGTGGCGGCCCGCGCTCTGGCGGACCGAGGTGTGATGACGGTACGGCGGGTCCGGGGAGTGGCTTGCCGACGAGCGCATGGGTTGTTGTCCGAAGAAGAAGCGCCTGCCCAGGTCACGAGCTTGCCTGGATGATGAACGGACGACGGCATGCCCGGGACCACGAACGGCTCATTCAGCACTCGGAAAGCTAGATCACCTGGGCGGCGATCGCGCTGATGACTCGCCGTATCTCCCGCCGGAACACCAGGTGGACGAAGAAGCCTGAGCGCGTCGCGCAAGCTGCCTGAACAGTCACCACAGCTCTGACCTGCGGCTGTGCAGATGGCCGCGGCCATCCCGCCGGGCGGCGCGGCGACTTCGGGAGCCGTCCCGCCGGGCGCTCGACGGCCGCATCTCGGGCGGGCCTGGGTCAGGTGGACCCTGAAACCCGCCGCCGGCACGGCGGACGGCTGGGTCAGAAGGGCTTGGTGGGCAGGTACTTGCCGTCCAGGGTGATCACCGCGCGCTCGCCGCCCTCGGGGTCGGCGACCTTCTTCACGTCGAGCTTGAAGTTGATCGCGCTGATGATGCCGTCGCCGAACTGCTCGTGGACCAGGGCCTTGAGCGTGGTGCCGTAGATCTGGACGATCTCGTAGAAGCGGTAGATCGTCGGGTCGGTCGGGACGCCGCCGGGAATTGAGCCCCGGGTCGGGATGGCCTGAAGCAGCACTGCCGCCTCCTCATCCAGTTCCAGCAGCTCGGCGACCGCCCTGGCGGCGGCCTCCGGCAGCGGATGCTGACCCAGCAGCGCGGCGGTCGTGAACGCGACCGACAGGCCGCTGGCGTCGGCGATCTCCTGCCAGGTCAGGTCCTTGCGCGTCTTGGCCTCGACAACCACAGCGGCCAGGGCCTGCCGGGCGGCAGGGTCGAACTGAGCGTGCACCATGAGGGTGCTCCTTTCCAACATGCCGACCCGCACTACAGCGAGCTCAGCGAGTCATAGGGTCGGGGGATCAGGCCGCCGGACGGCGGTCTGGACGAAAGGGCCAGGGCGGCTCAGGCCGCGAGGGCGGCGGAGCAGCCCGTGGCCGGGTCGAGTTGGTCGACCGCGCCGGTGGGGATGTCGTAGACCCAGCCGCGCAGCGTGAGGGTCTCCGCCGCCAGCGCCCGGGCGACGCTGGGGTGCGTTGCCAGGTTCGCCAGCTGAGCGATCACGTTGTTCCGTACCAGGACGCTCACCTTGTCCTCGACGGGCTCGGCACAGGCCGTACGGGCCCGGGAGGCCTCCGCGTGCCGCAGCCAGTGGGCGACGGCCGGCAGGGCGGCGAGGTCGTGGTCGTCCGCCAGGGCGGTCATCGCGCCGCAGGCGGAATGCCCGCAGACGACGATGTCGGACACGCCCAGGACGGCGACGGCGTACTCGATGCTCGCCGCGATCCCATCAGCGTTCGGGGTGTAGGCGGGCACCAGGTTTCCGGCCGTCCGGATGACGAACAGCTCGCCCGGCTCGCTCTGTGTGATCAGCTCCGGTATGACGCGGGCGTCGGAGCAGCTGATGAACAGGGTGCTGGGCCGGTGCGTGGTGGCCAGGTGCTGAAAGTGCGCCGCCTGGGCGGGATAGACGTCCCGCTGGAAACGTGCGACTCCCTCGGCGAGGTCTTGCATGGTCACTCCTTTCGGCCAGTGCCCGACTGGTGCGGGTTGACGAAGTCCACCATGCATGAACTGTGCTTATAGAGTCCAAGACGCCCTGAATATAAGATCTATTGGTCTCATCTATAGTGATGTCATGGGCTTCGAACTACGTCATCTGCGCTATCTGCTCGCCGTCGCCGAACAAGGCAGCTTCACCCGCGCCGCCGAAGTCCTGCACATCTCCCAGCCGACCCTGTCCCAGCAGATCAGACAGATGGAACGCGTGATGGGCACGCAGTTGCTGGACCGTACGGGTCGTGCCGTGCGCCTTACCGACGCCGGTGAGACCTACGTCCACTACGCCCGTCGCGCCCTGCAGGAACTCGCCGCTGCTGAACGCGCCGTCCACGACGTGGCCGACCTCTCCCGCGGCAGTCTGCGCCTGGCGGTCACCCCCACCTTCACCGCCTACCTCATCGGCCCCCTCACCGGGCAGTTCCACGTCCAGCATCCCGACATCACCCTGAGCATCAGGGAGATGACGCAGGACCGCATCGAGTCCGCCCTCCTTGCCGATGACCTCGATCTCGGGATCGCCTTTCGCGGTGCCCACCTGCCCGGCATCACCACGGACGACTTGTTCACCGAAGCCCTCAGCCTCGTCGTCGGCACGCACCACCCCTACGCTGACCGGACAGACCCGCTACCCGTGCGAGAACTGGAAGGCCGCCCCCTGGCCATGCTCAGTAGCGACTTTGCCACCCGCAGGCACATCGACGCCTACTTCGATCAGCACCGCACCACGCCGCGCATCGCGATGGAAGCCAACTCGGTCAATGCCGTCGTCGAAATGATCCAGCGCACCCCTCTGGCATCTGTGCTGCCCGAGGCCACCGCCCGGGATCACCCGCATCTGCGTGCCGTCCCCCTCGAACCGCCCCTGCCCGAGCGCATCGTCACTCTGCTCTGCCGCTCGGGCTCCTACCAAAGTGCTGCCGCCCGGGCTTTCACCCACCTCACCCGACAATGGGTCGCCTCCAGCGGATACTCCTCCTCCCCGTGAGGTCGCGGAGGCAGCGGGCGGTGGCCCATGGCGCAGGGACGCTGTCGGTCCAGCGGACAGGTCGAGCCGTGGAACTCTCCCTTCGTACGGCACGCCCTCTGATCGACCAGCAAAGCCCGCACGGCTCGCTCAGCTCTCGCGGTCGGTCACGGACGCCGCTGCCACCGTCGCGGGCAGCAGACGGCAGGACACAGGCCTGGAGCTCGGGAGTACCGGCTCTGGACCGATTCCGGAAGACCGGCGCGGCCGCCGTGGCGGCCCATCAGCGTCTCTGCCCGTGCCCAGAGGACAGGCGGGATACGGCGGCCCACCCGGCCGGTGCGGTGGGCGAGGAAGTCACCGGTTACGACGGCGCCGGCCGCCACGGCGCTGACCAGGGGCAGGCTGATGTGCCCGGTCCGGGCGAGGGCGCCCGCGGTCAGGAGCAGGGGCAGTGTGGGGATGACCGCGCCCACCAGCAGGACCGACTCGGCCAGTACCGCCGTGGCCACGACCGCGTAGACCGCGACCGTCGGGAGGTGGCCGAGGGGTTCAAAGCCCGCGTTCACCGCCGCGCCCCGGCGAGAGGCTGCTCGGAGGATTGCGCGGACACGAGGGGGCGACGCAGGTGCCAGACGTGGGCGGGGCAGGTTGGCCCAGACCGTCCAGCGGCCGGTGGCGTAGGCGCGCTGGTAGGCGGCCATGACCTCGTCCACCGCAGCGTGGCGCCGTGCTTCGGCCCGGGAGGCGGTCAGGGCGCGTGACCTGCGGGTGCCGACGCGGCTTCCAGTCGGGACGCGGGCAGTTACCCGTGGAGCTTCAGCGGGATGATGGGGCTAGCGGAGCGCTGCCTCGACCCGGCGAAGGCCGTGCGCCTGGAGGCGCCGGGCCGTGGCTGGTTCCGCCGGCGGCCCTGACGTCACCAAATCGGTGTCCTCTGTCGGTGCGTACTCCTACTGTGGCGGCGTGACCTTCACCTACCACGCTCCCGTACCTGCCCAACAGGTACGGGAGCTTCCGATACGGGACGTCGCCCTGCTCTTGCTCAAGCACCTGGCGAGTGGGAACGGGCGTGCTCTGCAGCTGAACAGCATCGTGGGCTCGATTGCGGCCCGCGCGTACGAAGGAGAGCCGGACGTCGGCCGACTTCTCGACAAGCTGGCCGATGCCTGGTCATGGCTTGAGTCCCCGGGCGCTGCTCGCCCGGGACCGAACCCAGAAGGAAGCCTTCCGCCGGGTCTCGCAGGAGGGCATGGAGCTGGCGAAGGAGCCTTCTGGCCTGGCTCGGTTCGAGGCCGGCGAACGCTTTTCAGGCCCGTTGCACCCAGCCCTTGAGGGGCCGGTGCGCACCAACTTCCATCTGGGCGAGTACGAGATCGCCAGCTTCGCGGCCATGAAAGCAGTCGAGGTCGCCGTGCGCGAAGCATCCGGCCTCGACAACTCCCTGGTCGGCGTGCCCCTCGTGCGTGCAGCGTTCCAGCCACACAAGAATGGCAAAGTCGGCGGGCCACTGGCTGACGCCGAAGCCGAAGGCGGCGAGCAGGAAGCCGCCTCGGCTCTCTTCGCCGGAGCCATGGGCGCGTAAAAGAACCCCTCCAGCCATCGCACCGTGAAGTTCGACGACCCGATCGAGGCTGCGGAGATCATCCAGTTCGCCGACCTGTTGCTGCGCCAGGTCGAACGGGCCAAGCAGCGTACGCAGAGTGGTGAGGCAGGAGCCTGACAGCGGGGTTGTTGTGAACGCGAGAGCCGGGGAGGCCGACCCGAACGGCGGCTTGCCCAGTCCGTCCTCGAAGCGCTGAGGTGGTGCCCGCGCGGCCGGACGCTTTGATCCGTGCTCACGAGGAAGCTGCGGTGAAGACCTTCTCGACGGGGCAGACGGTCGCACGGGGCGACGTGCATCGCTCCGGGCGGGTGTGGAGCGAGCGGGCGCTGCGCGTGATCGCCGACTCCGGCGAGGCACTGATGACTGCGTGCGCGCCGGGGGGCGCAGGCCCAGTTCGCCTCGAGAAAGAAGTCACGGACGGCCCAGTACGGTCACGGCTGGAAGACGGTCGATCGTCTGGACGCGGGCCATTAGCACCTACTACCCCAGTTACACCGTCGTTCGTTCGACAGACCCCGCGCGTCCCCCGGTAACGGCCCGCATGGGCATTACCGGGGGACGGTGTGTCGCTATCAGGTTCCCGCTGTCGCCCGGCGAGGCGGATGGTGCGTCTTAACCCTCCACGAAGGCCAGGATGTCGGCGTTGAGCACCTCAGGGTGCGTCGACAGCATGCCGTGGGGGTAACCCTCGTAGCTCTTGAGCGTGCCGTCCTTGAGCAGCTCAACGGACTTCGGGGCCGAGTCGGCGTACGGCACGACCTGGTCGTCCGTCCCGTGCATCACGAGCACGGGGACGTCGATCTTCTTGAGGTCCTCGGTGAAGTCGGTCTCCGAGAACGCCTTGATGCATTCGTAGTGGGCGTTCGTCGCGCCCATCATGCCCTGCCACCACCACCGGTCGATGAGTCCCTGGGACACCTCGGCCCCGGGCCGGTTGAAGCCGTAGAAAGGGCCGGCCGGGACATCGATGAAGAACTGGGCCCGATTGGCGGCGAGCGCGGCACGGAATCCGTCGAAGACCTCGATCGGAGTGCCTTCGGGGTTACTGTCCTTCTTCACCATGACCGGGGGGACGGCAGAGACTAGTACCGCCTTGGAGACCCGGCCGGGCTTGGCCTGCGCCACGTAGCGCGCGACCTCGCCGCCGCCGGTGGAGTGCCCGATGTGCACCGCTCCCTGCAGGTCCAGGTGGTCGGTCAGCACGTTGACGTCGGCGACGTAGGTGTCCATCTCGTGGCCGGTCGAGGGCTGGCTGGAGCGCCCGTGCCCGCGGCGGTCGTGGGCGATGACGCGGTAGCCCTTGGAGAGGAAGAACAGCAACTGGGCGTCCCAGTCGTCCGAGCTGAGCGGCCAGCCGTGGTGGAAGACGATCGGCTGGGCGTCCCGCGGGCCCCAGTCCTTGTAGAAGATGACGGTGCCGTCCGGCGTGGTGACTGTGCTCATTACTGCTTCCTCTGCTTGTTCGGATGTTCGGTTGTGCATAGCGTCAGTCGACCCGTGTCCCGGTGAACGCCGGGGTGTGTCGGCCGGCTGCCGCGCCTGTGCGAGAAGTTCTCGCCTTTGGACGGCTCTCGGCCGGCCTGCCGCCCGAGCCGCGTGGAGCTCACCTGGCGGAGCTCACTTGGTTGCTCCGACGGCCTGCAGCTTGAAGCCCCTCTTCAGTAACCGGGAGGTGACGGGGGCGTAGGAGGAGGCGTCGGCGAACGCTCCATGGACGAGAACGATGGTGGGCCGGGTCACGGTGAGTCCTCGGGTGAGCGATGGGCGGCGAGACCCCTCCACAGTAGGGAGTCATATCGCGGCGTCTTGTCTCTGAGCGCACGACGTCCGACACGAGAGTGCTCGCGCGGCATGCGCGAGACCGTCGCGTCATCGACCGTAGCCGGAATCGCCGCAGTCAGCGCGGCGAGCTTCGGTCCGCGGTGGTCGTGGCTTCGCTCGGTTCGCACCGCAGCCCTTAGGGTGGCCGGGACAGGCCAGGGCCGGATACGGGCGAGGGAGGGGTCGTCATCGACCGGGTGGAAGTCAACGGTGCCGAAGCGGACGGCGAGGACCTGAAGGTGCTCGCGCGGGCCACCTACGCGCACTTCTCGTCGATGCAGGCGCGGGGCGGGGCGGTCCGGGGACTGGATCTGCACCTGAAGCGGCTGGCGGACAATACGCGGGAGCTGTTCGGCACGGGTCTGGACACCGAGCGGGTGCGGTCCTTCGTCCGGCACGCGCTGCTCGCCCGCCCGGACGCGGCGTCGGTGCGCGTGACCGTCTTCAGCCGCCGGCAGGACGCCGTGCTGCGCGGCGAGGAGGTGGCCCCGGACGTGGCCGTGACGACCGGCGACCCGCTCCCGGAGCGGACCTCGCCCGTGCGGCTGCGGACCGTGGCGTACGAGCGGGACCTCGCGCACGTCAAGCACGCGGGGACCTTCGGACTCGGTCTCCACCGGCGCCGGGCGGTGCTCGCCGGGTACGACGACGCGCTGTTCGTCGACCGCGACGGCCGGATCGGCGAGGCCTCGGTCTCGAACATCGGTTTCTTCGACGGCGAGCGGGTGATCTGGCCCCGGGCCGCCGTGCTGCCCGGGATCACGATGCAGCTGTTGGAGCGGGGACTGGCGGCGAAGGGCGTCCCGTCCGAGCGGCGGGAGGTCCACCTGCGGGACCTCGGGACCTGGGCGGCCGGCACCCCCGCCCTCGCGGCCTTCCTCTCGAACTCCATCTCGCCGGCCGTCCCGGTCGCGGGCGTCGACGCGACGGCGCTGGCCGTCGACCCGGCACTGACCGACCTGCTCGTCGGCTGCTACGAGAGCAACCCCTGGCAGCCCGTGTAGGCGTGTCACGCCGTGCCCGGCACGATCCGTGAAGCAGGCCTAACCGAACAGCCCGCGCACCCGGATCGTCTCTACCCGCCGCCAGGTGCCACCGGGCAGCAGCAGCCACTGGTTCCCGGCGCCGTGACCGCGCCAGTGCCCGGCGCCCGGGGTGGCGTGGGCGGTGCGGGGGCGCGCGCCGCGGCGTGCGGGCAGCGGGGCCCCGCAGTCGCGCGCGGCCCGGTTCTTGCCGTTCTTCTTGGTCCGACGTGCCATCCCTGGCTCACCTCCCGGTCCTCTTCCCGCAGGATGCACCCCCGGGGCGCCCGGCGGCAGGGCCGAACGGACGCTCTTTTCTGGCGCCCCGGCGGCGCGTCGCGCAGCGTGGAGGACAGGGGGCACGCAGAGAGGTGGACAGATGGACCAGGACGTCTCCAAGCCCCGGGTCGTGGTGGGGGTCGACGGCTCGCCGTCCTCCTTCGAAGCGGTGCGCTGGGCCGTACGTTACGCCGGTTTCGTCGGTGGCGCCGTCGAGGCCGTCGCGGCCTGGGAAGTGCCGCTGTACGGCTGGTCCGCGCCCGCGGTGGACATGTACATCGACGAGGAGGCCACCCGAGAGCAGATGCGGCAGGAGCTGACGGAGGTCCTCGGCGCCGAGAAGGCCGCCAAGGTGCACACCCGCGTGGCGCACGGCAACCCCGCCGAGGTCCTGCTGCGGGCCGCCGAGGGCGCCGAGGTGCTGGTCGTCGGCAACCGGGGCCGGGGCGGCTTCGCCCGCGTCATGCTGGGGTCGGTCAGCCAGCGGGTGGCCGCGCACGCGGCCTGCCCGGTGGTGATCGTCCGCACCGAGGAGACCTGAACCCGTCGGCCTACGGCGGTCCGGGCGGCTCGCGCAGCACGCTCCAGGCGACCGGCCCGAGCAGATCGGCCAGCCGGCGGAAGACGTCCAGCAGCAGGTCGTCCAGCGTCAGCACGCCCACCGGCCGCCCGCCGTCCAGGACGGGCAGCCGGCGCACCCCGGTGCGGCGGAAGGCGCGGTAGGCCGCGTGGATCTCGTCGCCCGCGTCGAGCGTGACCACCCGCGGCGACATCACCGCGTCGACGCGGCTGCCCAGCGGCAGGCCCTCGCCCAGCCCGCGCAGCGCCAGATCGCGGTCGGTGACGATCCCGCACAGCGTGCCGTCCTCGACGACGAGCAGGGAACCGACGGCGGCCTCGGCCATCCGCCGGGTGGCCTCCGCCAGGGAGACGTCCGGGGCGACGGTCACGGGCGGCGCGGACATCAGCCGGCCGACGCTCACCGGGCCTTCCGCGGACGGCGGGACACGAGTCATGCGGCCTCCTTCGCACATCGACGGGGGACACGGAACCGGGGGACCGCGCCGGGCGCCGCCACCAGCCCGCGTCGGACGGGCCGGCGCCGGGCAGGGGCCGCCCGGTCCCCGCAGGGGAATCGGATTCCCCGGGACGGGGAGCATGTACCCATCCGCTGGTCCGTCCGGCCGTGTCGGCGCGGAACCGGACCCGTAGGTCGCGCGCCGCTCGCGCGCGGCCGAGAAAAGGCAGGTGAGAACGATGCCTCTGCCCCTGGTCGTGGGCGTCGACGGCTCCGAGGACGGCCTGGTGGCGGTGGACTGGGCGACCGACGAGGCGGTCCGGCTCGGGCTGCCGCTGAGGATCGTGCACGCCTCGCTCTGGGAGCGGTACGAGGACCGGCTCCCGTCGCTCGGCGGCGAGCGGCCCGCCCCGCGGGTGATGGCCGAACACATCGTGGCCTCGGCGGCCGAACGGGCGGGGCGGCGCGCCCCGGACCTGGAGGTCGATTCCGCCGTCCTGGCCGACGATCCGGTGGCCGCGCTGCTCGCCGAGGGCGACAACGCCACCGCGGTGGTCACCGGAAGCCGGGGCCGGGGCGGGCTGAAGAGCCTGCTCCTCGGGTCGGTCGCCCTGGCCGTGGCCGGGCGGGCCTGCGGACCGGTGATCGTGGTCCGCGGCGACAGGGCCGGGGTCGAGGGCACGCACGACCGGGTGCTGCTCGGCGTCGGCGAGCCCGGCGCCGCCGGAACGGCCGCCGGCTTCGCGTTGCGCGAGGCCGCCGCCCGCCGGTGCGTCCTCGACGCCGTACGCGCCTGGCGCCGGCCCGGCGCACCCGCGGCGACGGAGCGCGACGACGAGGAGGAGGCCGCCGCGGCGATCGACGAACTGCTCGGGCCGGCGCCGGCCGGACACCCGGGCGTACGGGTCTCCCGGACCGTCCTCGAAGGGCCGCCCGGCAAGGTGCTCCTGCACCGGTCGGCCGCCGCCGACCTGCTGGTCCTCGGGGTGCGCAGGGAACACGGCCGCCACGGGCTCCAGCTGGGCCGCGTCACCCACCGGCTGCTGCACCACGCCCTGTGCCCGGTGGCCGTCGTCCCCCAACTGCCGTGACGGGTACGGGAGTCGGTCAGCGCGCGGAGTGTTCCTTCGCGTCCCGCGGCTCCAGCTGGGAGGCGAGCACGGCGGCCTGGACGCGCCGCTGCACCCCGAGCTTGGCCAGCAGCCGCGAGATGTGGTTCTTGACCGTCTTCTCCGACAGGTACAGCTTCCGGCCGATCTCACGGTTGGTCAGGCCGTCCCCGATCAGCGCCAGGATGTCCCGCTCCCGCGGCGACAGGCTCGCCAGCTCCGGCGGCAGCGACGGCGTCTCCTCGGGGTCGGCCCGCAGCGAACGCATCAGCCGGGCCGTCGTCTCCGGGTCCAGCATCGACTGGCCGGAGGCGACCGTGCGCACCGCGGAGACCAGGTCGGACCCCTTGATCTGCTTGAGCACATAGCCGGAGGCACCGGCCATGATCGCGTCCAGCAGGGCGTCCTCGTCGTCGAACGAGGTCAGCATCAGACACGCCAGCTCCGGCATCCGGTCGCGCAGCTCGCGGCAGACCGAGATGCCGTCCCCGTCGGGCAGCCGGACGTCGAGCACGGCGACGTGCGGGCGCAGCGCGGGGCCCCGGACCAGCGCGTGCGCGGCGGTGTCGGCGTCGCCGACGACGGAGATGTCCGGTTCGGCGTCGAGCAGGTCGGCCAGGCCGCGCCGGACCACCTCGTGGTCGTCCAGGAGGAACACCCGGATCGGGTCCTGTGCCGTGAAGGTGCGTGTCTCGGTCATCTCGACCTCTCGTTGCGGAAACGGCCGTGCTGCGGCCCGTCACCCGGCCGATCATCGCCGCCGGTCGTCGCGGGCACCAGGGCCGATCGGCCCCATTTCACACGGATGTGCCGACCTGCGCGCCCCTCAAGGGTGTCACGCCCGGCCTCCCCGGGAGCGGCCCGCCCGTCAGACGTGCGCCGCCCGCTGACCGGCCGCCAGGTCGAAGCGCACGTCCACGACGCCCTCGACCGCACGCACCAGCCGGGCGGCCACGGGCACCAGGGAGGTGTCCCGGACCCGGCCGAGCACCGTCACCACACCGTCCTCCACTCGCAGTTCCACGGCCGAGTCCGGCGGCGGGAAGAGCGGCGTCACGATCTCGCGCCGTACCTCCTCCTGGATCTCCCGGTCCCCGCGCAGGAAGACCTTCAGCAGGTCGGCGCGGCTCACCACGCCCTCCAGCATGCCGGTCTCGTCCACCACGGGCAGCCGCTTGACCCGCGCCCGGGCCATGGTCCGCGCGGCCTCGGCGAGCGTCGCGTCCGCCCGGACGGTGACCGCGGGGGAGGACATCAGGTCTCCCGCGGTGATCGCCTCGCCCTTCGCCAGGTCGGACCGGGGCCGCAGCCGCCGGTAGTCGTCCGACGGGTCGTCCCGCAGCTCCTCCTTGGGCAGCAGATCCGCCTCGGAGACCACCCCGACCACCCGCCCCTCGCCCTCGATCACGGGTACGGCGCTGACCTGCCAGTCCTGCATCATCTCCACGAGCTCCTTGAAGGGGGCCCGCCGGCCGACGGCGGCGACGGTGGTCGTCATGACATCGCTGACGGTGTGCGGGGTGCCGTACATGGTGACTCCGTGGCTGCTCGACGGACGTCCCGGCGGGAGTCGCCCCGGGCGGGACCCTCTGTCCCCAGCGTGCGCCGGTCGCCGCCGGTCGGCACAGGGGCCGCCCGGCCCCGCCGCCGGCCGCTCGCGCGGGCCGGTCGGTCCCGGCCCGGGACCAGCGGCCCCTGATCGGCTCGCCGTCCGCGCGCAACGCTGGAATCGTCGCTCTTGTCCCCGAGCGGCGCGGCCCCGGCAGGTGGGACACCGCACGCGGTGGACGCCCCGGGGTGACAGGCGAGAGGTGGAGAGACATGACCCGAACCGTCACCGCCGGCCTCGACGGCTCGCCCGAGAGCCGGGCCGCCGTCGAATGGGCGGCGCGCGAGGCGGCCCTGCGCGACCTGCCGTTGAAGATCCTGCACGTGCGGGAGCCGGAGACCGGCGGGGACGCGGACGAGCGCGCGGCGGCCGAGGCGTGGGCCCGGACCGTGCGCGACTGCGCGGAGGGCCTGCGGCTGCGCCACCCCCGCATCGAGGTGGTCACCGACCAGGTCACCGGCGAACCGGCCCGCGCCCTGGCCGAGGCCGCCGACGGTTCGGAGCTGCTGGCCCTGGGCTCCCGCGGCCTCGGCCGGTTCGGCGGCTTCCTGATCGGCTCGGCCGGACTGTCCGTCATCGCCCGCACCATGCGTCCGGTGGTGCTGGTCCGCGCGGGTGAACAGGCCGCCGACGAGCACCAGCCGGACCCCTCGGGCGTCCCGTCCGCCGCGACCCCCTTCCTGCCCGTCGTCCTCGGCCTCGACATCGACGACCCCGAGGGGCCCTGCCAGGCGCTGCTGGAGTTCGCCTTCGACACCGCCGCGCGCCGCGGTGCCGCGGTGCGGGTCGTGCACGCCTGGACCCCGCCGCCGTACGCCGCGTACGGCATCCCCGCCGAACCGCCCGTGGTGCCCTCCTACGGACGCCGGGCCTCGGCCCTGCTCACCGAGGTGCTGCGGCCCTGGCGGCAGAAGTATCCGGACGTCGAGGTGAGCGAGGCGAGCCGGGCCGGCAACGCCGCGCCGGTCCTGGTCGAGGCCGCCCGCGGAGCCTCCCTCGTGGTCGTCGGCCGACGGGTGCGCACCAGCCCCTTCGGCATCCACATCGGCCATGTCACCCACGCCGTCCTGCACCACGTCGGCGCCCCCGTGGCCGTCGTCGCGCACGCCTGACCGGCCCGTATGCCCCGGGAGGGCCGCATGGCCGTGGAGCGCCGCGTACGGCTCGCGTCCGCGGGTGACCCCGTCGACGATGGCCAGTGGTGCCGGGTGGTGCCGGCCCGCCGCGTCGTCGACCTCCGCCAGGAAGGGTGAACACGATGGACCTGCCCGTCGTCGCCGGCGTGGACGGCTCCGAGGAGAGCCTGCGCGCCGTGGACCGGGCGGCCGACGAGGCCGCCCTGCGCGGGGCGCCGCTCCGCCTGGTCTACGCCTCGCTCTGGGAACGCTACGAGGGTTCCCTGATCGCCCAGGAGGTCGGCAAACCGGTCGAGGAGGTGATGGCCCGCGACGTCATGGGCGCCGCCGAACGCCGGGCCCACCAGCGCCGGCCGGGGCTCGTGGTCACCACCGCCGTGCTCGCCGAGGAGCCGGAGTTCGGGCTGGTGAACGAGAGCAGCCTCGCCCGCCTCGTGGTGCTCGGCCGCCGGGGCCGCAGCGGCGTCGCCGAACTCCTGCTCGGCTCCGTCAGCCTGTCGGTCGCCGCGCACGCCCACTGCCCGGTCGTCGTGCTGCGCGGCAGGCCCGAGGAGCCGGCGGCCCCCGGACGCGTCGTCCTCGGCGTCGCCGGGAAGGGGGCGTGCCCGGCCGCGGTGCGGTTCGCGGCCGAGGAGGCCGCGCTGCGGGGCGTGCCCCTGGAGGCCGTACGGGCCTGGCGGCGCCCCGCGCACACCGCCGCCGGGCATCCGCCGCTCTCCGGCCGGCCCTCCCGGACCCCGGAGGAGGAGGCCGCCGGGGCGCTGGAGGAGGCACTGCGCCAGGACCTCCCGGACGGCCTCCGGGTGTGTCGGCGCACCGCCGAGGGACCCGCCCGGGACGTCCTCGTCGCCGCGTCCCGGGACGCCGGGCTGCTGGTCGTCGGCGCCCGGCGCCGCACCGGCCGCTTGGGCCTGCGGCTCGGGCGGGTCGCCCACGGAGTGCTGCACCACGCGGACTGCCCGGTGGCCGTCGTACCGGAACCCGCCTGACACCCACCCGACGATGATCGGAGCACCCATGACCCAGGACGCCGCCGGCCCCCTGACCGACGACGAGCTGCGCACCCTGGACGCGCACTGGCGCGCCGCCAACTACCTGGCCGCCGGCCAGATCTACCTCATGGCCAACCCGCTGCTGACCGAGCCGCTGCGCCCCGAGCACATCAAGCCGCGGCTGCTCGGCCACTGGGGCACCTCGCCCGGACTCAACCTCGTCTACACGCACCTCAACCGCGTGATCAAGGCGCGCGACCTGGACGCGCTGTGCGTGTGGGGCCCCGGCCACGGCGGTCCGGCGGTCCTCGCGGGTTCCTGGCTGGAGGGCAGCTACAGCGAGACCTACCCGGACGTCGGCCGGGACGCCACCGGCATGGAGCGGCTGTTCAAGCAGTTCTCCTTCCCCGGCGGCGTGCCCAGCCACGTGGCCCCCGAGACGCCCGGCTCGATCCACGAGGGCGGCGAACTCGGCTACTCCCTCGCCCACGCCTACGGCGCCGCGTTCGACAACCCGGACCTGCTGGTGGCCTGCGTGGTCGGCGACGGCGAGGCGGAGACCGGGCCGCTCGCCACCTCCTGGCACTCCGACAAGTTCCTCGACCCGGTGCACGACGGGGCCGTGCTGCCCGTCCTGCACCTCAACGGCTACAAGATCGCCAACCCCACCGTGCTCTCCCGGCTCCCCGAGGCCGAACTCGACGAACTGCTGCGCGGATACGGCCACGAGCCCCTGTACGTCAGCGGCGACGACCCCGCCGAGGTGCACCGCGCCCTGGCCGCGGCGATGGAGGACGCCCTGGACCGCATCGCGCGGACGCAGCGCGCCGCCCGCGAGGACGGGCGCACCGAGCGGGCGCACTGGCCGATGATCGTCCTGCGCACCCCCAAGGGCTGGACCGGCCCCGCCGAGGTGGACGGCGAACCCGTCGAGGGCACCTGGCGCGCCCACCAGGTCCCGCTGCCCGGCGTCCGCGAGAACCCCGCGCACCTGCGGCAGCTGGAGCGGTGGCTGCGCTCGTACCGGCCCGAGGAGCTGTTCGGCGCGGACGGACGGCCGTCCGCCGACGTCCTCGCCTGCGTCCCCGAAGGCACCCGGCGCCTCGGCTCGAACCCGCACGCCAACGGCGGACTGCTGCTGCGCGAACTGCCGCTGCCGCCCCTCGACACCTTCGCCGTCTCGGTGGAGAAGCCGGGCGCCGCACTGCACGAGCCCACCCGGGTCCTCGGCGACCTCCTGGAAAGGGTCATGGAGGACACCCGGGATCGCCGGGACTTCCGTCTCGTCGGCCCGGACGAGACCGCCTCCAACCGGCTCCAGGCCGTCTACTCGGCCAGCGGCAAGGCGTGGCAGGCCGAGGTGCTGCCGGTGGACGAACACCTCGACCGGCACGGCCGGGTGCTGGAGGTCCTCTCCGAACACCTCTGCCAGGGCTGGCTGGAGGGCTACCTGCTCACCGGCCGGCACGGGCTGTTCTCCTGCTACGAGGCGTTCGTGCACATCGTCGACTCGATGGTCAACCAGCACATCAAGTGGCTGAAGACCTCCCGGCGGCTGACCTGGCGGGCCCCCATCGCCTCCCTCAACTACCTGCTCACCTCCCACGTCTGGCGCCAGGACCACAACGGGTTCTCCCACCAGGACCCCGGGTTCGTGGACCACGTCCTCAACAAGAGCCCCGAAGTGGTCCGCGTCTACCTGCCGCCGGACGCCAACACCCTGCTGTCGGTGGCCGACCACGTGCTGCGCAGCCGCGACTACGTCAACGTCGTCGTGGCCGGCAAGCAGCCCTGCTTCGACTGGCTGACCATGGACCAGGCCCGCGCCCACTGTGCGCGCGGCGCCGGGATCTGGGAGTGGGCGGGCAACGAGAACGGCGGCGCGCCCGACGTGGTGCTCGCCTGCGCCGGTGACGTGCCCACCCAGGAGGTGCTGGCCGCCGCCCAGTTGCTGCGCCGGCACCTGCCCGAGCTGGCGGTGCGGGTGGTCAACGTGGTCGACATGACCCGGCTGCTGCCGCACGACGAACACCCGCACGGCATGCCCGACTTCGAGTACGACGGCCTGTTCACCACCGACAAACCGGTCATCTTCGCCTACCACGGCTACCCCTGGCTGATCCACCGGCTGGCCTACCGGCGGGCCGGGCACAAGAACCTGCACGTGCGCGGCTACAAGGAGTCGGGCACCACGACCACGCCGTTCGACATGGTCGTGCGCAACGACCTGGACCGCTACCGACTGGTGATGGACGTCATCGACCGCGTCCCCGGCCTCGCCGTCCGCGCCGCCGGCGTCCGCCAGGCCATGGCCGACGCCCGCAGCCGCCACCACGGCTGGATCCGCGAACACGGCACCGACCTGCCGGAGGTCGCGGAGTGGTCCTGGGGAGGGTGAGGTCCGGCCGGGGCCGGGGCCGGACGGCCCGGCGCCACCGGGCCCCGGCGGGCGGAACCGCTGCGGGCCCTGCGCACCTCGACCAGCGGGCCGCCGCGGCGGGGCGGCGGGGCGGCGGGGCGGCGGCGGGATGTCCGGCCAAGGCCGGCCGCCTCCGTCCCGTCGCCGCCGTGCGGCTCGCCCGGCGGGCGCAGGTCGATGGGGTGCGATGCCGGTCTTCCGCGGGCGTCCCGCGTGGGCGGAGCGACACCGCGGGGGATCGGTGCCGCTCCTGATCCCACTGTCACCCCCCGGCCACGACCCTCGGGAGTGCCGTTCGGACCCCGGCCCGGGGCCGTACGGCCCGCACGCCGCCGAATCGCCCCGCGGTGCGCAGGCGAGCCGCGCCGTCCACGACCGCGCGGCGGCCGCCCGTACGGCATGTGCCAGGGGCACGAGGAGGTTTCGCGTCGCACGCGTGAAGGCCGTGTGTTCCTCCCGGCCGGGGAGCGGATACCGTGTCCTGAGAACCCGTCGGTTCGATGGCGTGTGCCGATGGGGAGTGGAGGGCTTGGTGACCGGAACGGAGGTGCCCGGCGTGCGGCTGCCGCAGCTGAAGCTGGACGAGCTGCTGGAAGAGCTGCAGGCCAGGATCGACGCGGCCCGCGGTACCCGGGACCGGGTGCACAGCCTGCTGGAGGCGGTCCTCTCCGTCGGCCGCGAGCTGGAGCTGGAGCAGGTCCTGCACTCCATCGTGGAGGCGGCGGCCGCCCTGGTCGACGCCGAGTACGCGGCGCTGGGCGTCATCGGACCGGACGGCACGACCCTCGCCGCGTTCCACACCGTCGGCCTGTCCGAGGAGCGGATCCACCGGATCGGCCCCTACCCGGAGGGCCACGGCATCCTCGGCGAGCTGATCCGCCACCCCGAGCCGCTGCGGCTGCCGAAGATCTCCGAGCACCCCGCCTCGTACGGCTTCCCGCCCGGTCACCCGCCGATGAACACCTTCCTCGGCGTCCCGATCCGCGTCCGCGACCAGGTCTTCGGCAACCTGTATCTCACCGAGAAACGCGGCGGCCTGGACTTCGACGAGGAGGACGAGTCGGTCCTCGCCACCCTCGCCGTCGCGGCCGGCGTCGCCATCGACAACGCCCGCCTGTACGAGGACTCCCGGCTGCGCGAACGCTGGCTGCTGGCCAACGCCGAGATCAGCCACAGTCTGATGTCCGGCAGCGAGCGCGCCGAGGCGCTGGACCTGATCGCGGAGCGGGCCCGCGAGAACACCGGCTCGGCCCTCGCCGCGGTCGCGATGCCCATGCCGGACACCGAGTCGCTCGGCGTGGAGATCGCCGTGGGCGCCCAGGCGGAGGCCCACCGTGGCCTGGTACTGCCCCTGCACAACAGCCTCATGGGCCTGGCGTTCACCGCCGCCGCCCCCGTCACCAGCGACGACGTCGCCCACGACGAACGGATCTCGCAGGAGCCGCCGCGCTTCGAGGGCCTCGGCCCCGCCGTCGCCGTGCCCATCGGCACCGGCGAGGGCGGCGCCCGGGGCGTGGTGCTGCTGGCACGGGAGAGTGACCGGCCGGTGTTCTCCGACAAGGAGACCGAGATGCTGCGGGGCTTCGCGGCGCAGGCCGCGATCGCCATGGAGCTGGCCCAGCGCCGGCAGGCCGCCCAGCAGATCGCCCTCCTGGAGGACCGCGACCGCATCGCCCGGGACCTGCACGACCTGGCCATCCAGCGGCTGTTCGCCACCGGCATGACGCTCCAGAGCGCGGGCCGCTTCATCGAGCACCCGGAGGCCTCCGAGCGGGTCCTGCGGGCCGTGGACGACCTGGACGAGACCATAAAGATCATCAGATCGACCATCTTCGGGCTGCGGGCCCGCGAGGGCGCCGCGGCCGGCGGGCTGCGCGCCCGCGTGGTCAGGGTGGCCGGCGAGGCCTCCCCGGTGCTGGGCTTCGCGCCCGGCGTCCGCATGGAGGGCCTGATCGACACCGACGTACCGGGCGAGATCGCGGAGCACGTGGTGGCCGTCCTCTCCGAGGCCCTCACCAACATCGCCCGGCACGCCCACGCCGACCGGGCCGAGGTGCTGCTGGTCACCGACGGCCGCGAAGTGCGGCTCACCGTCCGGGACAACGGCGTCGGCATCCCCGACGGCGGGCGCCGCAGCGGGCTGCGCAACATGGCCGAGCGCGCCCGGCGGCTCGGCGGCCGGCTCGAAGTGGGCAAGGGCGAGCGGGGCGGGGCCACACTGGAATGGCGGGTTCCACTGCCCGGGGCATGACGGGGCGTCGGCACGGGCGCCGCGTGCGGGCGTGGGACCGGTGGGCACCCGTAAGTGCCCGCCCGGCCCACGGCACGGGCCGGGCGGCGACCACAGGCTGAACGTGCCGCACCGAGGCACCAGAGCCCCTGGAGGAAGCCATGGACGGCACCCCGACCGTCGTCGGCGACGTGATGACCCGCAGGGTGCTGGCGCTGCGCACGGGCGCCGGCTTCAAGGACATCGTGCAGGCCATGCGGGACTGGCGGGTCGGCGCGGTGCCGGTGCTCGACGACGCCGGGCACGTCGTCGGTGTCGTCTCCGAGGCGGATCTGCTGCCCAAGGAGGAGTACCGCGACAGCGACCTCGACCGGTACGCCCGGACGCGGCACCTCGCCGAGCTGGCGAAGGCCGAAGCGGCCACCGCGGAACGGCTGATGACGGCCCCGGCGGTCACCGTGGCGCCGGACGCCACCCTCGGACAGGCCGCGCGCGTCATGGCGCGGGCCCGGGTCAAACAGCTCCCGGTCGTCGGTCCGGACGGCACCCTGCTCGGCATCGTCAGCCGCTCGGACCTGCTCAAGGTGTTCCTGCGCGGCGACGCGGAGATCGCCGAGGAGGTCCGCGGCGACGTCGTCGCCCATCTCTTCGGCCCAGAAGCGGCCGGGATCCGGGTGGAGGTGCACGATGGTGTCGTGACGCTCGGCGGCCGGGTCCGCGAGACCTCCCTGGTGCCCCTCGCCGCCCGCCTCGTCAGGGCGGTGCCCGGCGTGGTGGACGTGCGGTGCGCGCTGGCCGGGCCGCCGCGCCAACCCGACCTCGACCCGGACCTGCCGGACGCCGAATCGGCCCGCACCCGCTGACCACGGGCCGCCGGCGCACGAGAGGAGGCGGTGACGATGACACGGACACCTGCCACGACGGTCAGCCGGGTACGGCTGTGGCGCTGGCGGCGCAATCCACTGCGACGGCACAGCGACGTGGTCGAGGCCTGGATCGTCCTCGCCACCTGGATCCTCGTCCTGGTCTGCGGTGTCGTCGCCGGACTCCTGGCGGCCCGGGCCTCCGCCGCGTCGTACGCCGAACGCCTGGCGCGGGTCCACCCGGTCACGGCGGTGCTCACCGACCCCGCGGCCCCGACCCCGGCCGCCGGGACCGGATACGACGACGGGCGGGTGTGGGCCACCGTGCGCTGGACGGACCCCGACGGCTCGGTGCACACCGACCGCGCGAAGGTCGTGCCCGGCGCCCCCGCCGGAAGCAGCGTCACGGTCTGGGCCAACCGTGCGGACCGGGTCGTCGCCCCGCCGGTCACCGGCGCCTCGGCCGACCTCCAGGCCGCCCTCACCGGTGTGCTCGTCGGCCCCTCGGCCGGTGCGGCCGTGTGGTGCGCGGGGTGGCTGGTGCGCGGCCGGCTCATCCGGCGCCGCATGGCCGAGTGGGACGAGGAGTGGAAACAGATAGGCCCCCGCTGGGGCAACCTCAGCGGCGGCCGCGGCTGACCCGCGCGGGCCGGACGCGGCTCACGCCCCGCCGAGGTGGCAGTCCAGCCCCACCACGCCCTCGACCCCCCGGATCATCCGCACCGCCAGCGGGATCCGCGCGGCGTCCGGCACCTTCCCGGTCAGCGTCACCACGCCGTCGACCACGACCACGTGCAACGGCTCGACCGGCGCCGGGAACAGCACGTCCAGCACGTCGCGGCGGATCTCGTCGGCCAGTTCGGCGTCCTCGCGCAGGAACACCTTCAGCAGGTCACCGCGGCTGACCACGCCCTCCAGCACCCCCTCCGGAGTCACCACCGGCAGCCGCTTGACACGTTTGAGGGCCATGATCCGCGCGGCCTCGGCGAGCGTGGCGTCGGCGTGCACCGTGACGGCGGGCGTGCTCATCACCTCCTCGGCGCTCACCGCCCCGGCCTTGGCCAGGTCCGCGAGCCGGCGCCGCTGGGTCATCCGGTCCGGGTCGCTGTCCCGGAACTCCTCCTTGGGCAGCAGATCCGCCTCGGAGACCACCCCGACCACCCGGCCGTCGCCCTCCAGCACCGGCAGCGCGCTGACCTTCCACCGCTCCATGCGCTCGACGATGTCCTTGAACCGGGCCGTGCGCCCCACCGCCACGACCGCGCGCGTCATCACGTCGCTCACCCGGCTGGGGCCGCCGGGTCCCCGCTCCGGCGCGGTCACCGCGCGCTCCCGCTGCCGTAGGGGGCGTAGAGGTCGAGCAGCCGGACCCGGGAGGCGTGCAGCCGCTGGGCCACCACGCGGCCGACCCACACCGCGACGGCCCGCCCGAACTCCGGGTCGCCGTCGCACAGCGCGCGCACGGACTCGGCGTCGAACTCCCAGGCCCGCACCGGGCTCGTCGCCTCGCCGCCCAGCTGCCAGATGTGCGGCGGGAAGTGCCAGGACCAGCCGACCAGTTCGCCGTGGCCGAGGGTCTCGATGACGGCCGGCCGGCGGCCGGGCACCCGCAGGTCGAGGGCGATGGTGCCGGTCCGCACGATCCAGAAACGGTCGGCGCGCCGCCCCTCCTCGAACAGCCGGGTGCCGGCCGCGAAGGCGACCTCGCGGGCGAGGCTCGTCAGCCGATCGCGCTGTGCGGGGGCGAGCGCCGTGGTCATGGTGGTGGCGGAGGTCATCGCACCGGCTCCCTTCCTGGGTTCGTGTTCCCAGCGTGCGGGCGCCCGGCCGGTGCCGCCACAGGTCGCCCGGGCCCGGGCGGGGGCCCTTCGGCCCACGGCGCGCGGGCCTGCGCGGCACCGGGCAGCCGGCGAGGCGGCGGGGGAGCGGAGAAGGGCGGGGCGGGAAGGGCCATCCGCTTCTCGCGGATCCGGATTGCGCGGTGCGCGGCTGCCGGCCGCTTCCCCGCGTCTGCACGTCCTTCCCGCCGTTACCAGCACAGCACGAGAACCGTCGGCGCACCAGTGCCGTACGGCACCGCGGCGGCCCGCACCGGGGCCGTACGGCCCCATCCGCCTCGTGCCGCCCCGGGGCACCATGGAAGACAGGCAACACTGGACATACAACCCCAAACCCTTGCGAGGGGGCGGATACCCGATAAGAGAGGCCGAGAGCATGGTCTGGGCATCATGGACCACCCCCGGGGTCTTCACCGGCCGGGGCGGCGCCCGCACCGTCGAGGCGGGAATCCTCACGGGCGACCTCACCGTCCACACCACCTGGGACGGCCGGGTGGCCGACGTGGCGGTGCAGTACAGCGGCACCTCCCAGTGGTACACGCTCAGCGGCAGCCCGGTGCCCTGCCGCAGTGAGCGGGGCAGCCGGGAGCTGCATCAGGCGGTGGTCGAGTCGATCAGGGACGACGCGGAGGCCACCGTCTCCCTGTCGCACTCCACCGCCGCGTCGTAGCGTCAGGCGTCCAACGCGGCCCGCACGCTCGGGTAACAGGCGAGCAGGCCGGTGAGGCCGACCATCTCCAGGGTGCGCAGCACGGGCCTGCGCACCCCGGCCAGCCGCAGCCAGCCGCCCGCCTCGTGCGCCTGATGGGCGGCTATGAGGACGTTGATGCCGCTGGAGTCCATGAATCCCACCCCGGAGAGGTCGGCGACCGTGCGCGGCGCCGGGCCGGGATCCGCGGGCATCAGCGCGCGCCGGAGCGTGCCCGCGGTCCGGTGGTCGACCTCGCCGGTCACCGTGACCACGGTGACCCCGCCGACCGGGTTCCGGTCGACCGACAGCCCGTCCGGTTCCACTGGTTCGTCGGTGCTCCCACTGCCTGCCACACTTACCTCACGCGTGTCCGAAGGTCCCCGGGCGGACCCGTTCACGAGCCGCCTGCCCCGGATTCCGCCGAGGATGCGGGCCCGTCGCCACCCGTCCCCGGAAGCGGCTCCCGGCGTTCCAGCCACCCGCGCGGCACACCGTCGACGCCGGTGCGGGCCGCGACGATGCCGCCCGCGATGGCACAGGTGGTGTCCACGTCGCCGAACCCCTCCGCCGTGGTCCACAGGGCGGAGGCGAGGTCGCCGGGGTGGCGGGCGGCGCACCACACGGCGAACGGGACCGTGTCGTCGGCCCGGATCCGCTGCCCGTTGCCGAGGAGGTCCGCGGCCCGCCACGGCTCGGTGGTGAACGGCACCTCGGCGGCCCGGGCCAGCCCCTCGCGGACCGATCCCGCCGGGGTCAGGGCCACCACGTCGGCGACGCTCAGACCGCCCCGCGCGGACAGCGCGGCCGCGACCGCCACCGCGACGGCGCCGGCCACACCCTCGGGATGGGCGTGGGTGACCTCCGCCGAGCGCGTCGCCTCGATGACGACCCGCTCCGGGTCGGCGTGGAAGAACGCGCCCAGCGGCGCCACCCGCATGGCCGCGCCGTTGCCGAGGCTGCCCTCACCGCCGAACAGTTCGCGCGCGAACCGCGGCCACTCCTGCGGCGCTCGCAGCAGCCGCGGCAGCAACTGGTGCATCCCGTGGCCGTATCCGCGAGCGGGATCGGCGTCGTAGCCGAGCGCGAAGGCCAGCGCCAGTTCGCGCGGGCGCACCTCCCCGTGCGTGTCCAGCACCCGCAGCAGGGCCAGGGCCATCGCGGTGTCGTCGGTCCAGTGCCAGGGCTCTTCCTCGGGCGTGCGCCGGGCGCGGATCTCGCGGAGGGCCTGATGCGGTTCGCGGAACAGGGGGAACCAGCGTTCGCCGAAGGCGTCGCCGAGCGCCAGCCCCTCCAGGCTGCGGCGGGCGGCGGCCCGGTCCGTGGTGACGGTCATGGCCGTGATTCTCCCCGGCGGCCCGCCCGGCTCACAGGGGGGTGGCCGCGTGCAGCACGAGCAGCAGCGTGAGCGCCGAGTTGGCGGAGAACATCGCGGACAGGGCGGCCCCGGTGGTCGCGGTCCACACCGCGAGACCGGCCGCCGTGAACAGGGACGGCCAGGCGCGCGTGGCCGGGGCCGGTCCGAGCAGCGCGGCGACCCGGCGGGGGAGCGGCCCCGGCGCGGCGAGCGCGGGCAGCGTCGGCGCGGGCGCCCCGCGGGTGCCGGCCAGCGCCGCCCTGCCGATCGCGCGGGCCACCACCCTGCGGCTGCCCACCGCCCGCGCGGCCTCCTCGTCCGCCCACCGCTCCGCCGTGTACGCCACCGCCGTGCACAGCGGCAGCAGGAACGGGTTGGCGCAGGCGGCCAGCCGGGCCAGCAGCAGATGGCGGTGGTGCCGGGCGGCGAGATGGGCCCGCTCGTGCGCGAACAGGGCGCGGCGCTCCCGTGACGTCAGGGACGCGAGCATGGCCGTGGACACCACGATCCGGTCCCGCCGGCCGCCCGGCAGGGCGTAGGCGTACGGCGCCGGGTCCGGCAGCACCGCCACCCGGGTGTCCGGCAGCCCCGTGAGCGCCCGGTGGGCCCGCCGGCGCACCCGCGCATGGCGGACGAGGGCACGGCCGCACGCGGCGACGACCGCGAGCAGCGCGGGAATCGCCGCCTTGCCCGTGATCTCGTGCCGGGGCACGCTCTCGCGCACCTCGGGGTCGGACCAGCCGTCCGGCAGCGGATTGCCGGGCAGTTGGGCGGTGCCGACCACCATCAGCAGGGCCAGGCACAGCGTGCTGCACAGCGCCATCACGGTGGCGACCGAGGTCAGCAGCACGGTCGCGGTGCGCGGGTGCAGCCGGGGTTCGGCCAGCCGTGCGATCGGCCAGGCCGTCAACGGCAGCACCAGGGGCAGGAAGACGAAGATTCCCATGCGCGTCTCAGCCGTCGCCCTCGCTGTGCTCCAGCAGTTCCCGCAGCAGTCGCTCGTCGCCCTCCGGCAGCGCGGTGATGAAACTGGCCAGCACCGCCCGCCGGTCCTGCTCGCCGTCCAGGACCCGGCGCATCTTCAGCGCGGCCAGCCCGGCCTCGTCCGCGGCCGGCAACCAGACGAAGGACCGCCCCTCACGCCTGCGGGTGACGGCCTTCTTCGCCAGCAACCGGCCCAGCACCGTCATCACGGTCGTGTAGGCGAGGCCCGCGGCGAGGTGCTCCTGCACCCAGCCCGCGGTCACCGGGCCGCCGGCCTCGTGCAGCGCGGCGAGCACCCGTGTCTCCAACGCCCCGTGCGCCCTGCGCCGGCGGTGCGCGTCCGGCTCCGTCACCCGCTGTCTCCCCTCTGTCACCCGTCCGCCCCGGCCCTGCCTCAACTCCTCGCGCCGAAGGAGCGTCACATCGTACAGAGGGCACGTACGTGGCCGGATCCCGCTCCTCACGCGGGCGCCGTCCGTGCCGTACCCGCAGCAACTTCTACAGTGTTGTAGATTCAAGATCGGATCCGGGGGCCGGATCCGTACCGACCGTGTGTGGAAGGACGAACCATGGGTGTTTCCCTGTCCAAGGGTGGCAACGTGTCGCTGAGCAAGGAGGCGCCCGGTCTCAGCGCGGTGCTCGTCGGGCTGGGCTGGGACGTGCGCACCACCACGGGCACCGACTTCGACCTGGACGCCTCCGCGCTGCTGCTGGACGCCTCGGGCAAGGTCGTCTCCGACCGGCACTTCGTCTTCTACAACAACCTCACCAGCCCCGACGGTTCGGTCGAGCACACCGGCGACAACCTCACCGGTGAGGGCGAGGGCGACGACGAGACCATCAAGGTGAACCTGACGGCCGTGCCCGCCGAGGTCGACCGGATCGTCTTCCCCGTCTCCATCCACGACGCCGAGAACCGCGGCCAGAGCTTCGGCCAGGTCCGCAACGCCTTCATCCGCGTCGTCAACCAGGCCGGCGGCGCCGAGATCGCCCGCTACGACCTGTCCGAGGACGCCTCCACCGAGACCGCGATGGTCTTCGGCGAGCTGTACCGCAACGGCGCGGAGTGGAAGTTCCGCGCGGTCGGCCAGGGCTACGCCTCCGGACTCGCGGGCATCGCCGGCGACTTCGGCGTCAACGTCTGACACCCGCACCACCCGGCGAGCGAGAGGGAGTACACCCGTGTCGGTCAATCTGAGCAAGGGCCAGCGGATCAGCCTCGACAAGGCGGACGGCGGCGCGCTGAGCGCCGTCCGGATGGGCCTGGGCTGGCAGGCCGCACCGCGCAAGGGGTTCCTGGCCAAGCTGGCCGGCACCCGGGAGATCGACCTCGACGCCTCCGCCGTGCTGTTCGCGGGCGGACAGCCCGTCGACGTCGTCTTCTTCCAGCACCTGGCCAGCGACGACGGCTCCGTGCGACACCTCGGCGACAACCTCGTCGGCGGCGCGGGGGCCGGGGACGACGACGAGGTCATCCTGGTCGACCTCGCCCGTGTCCCCGGCCACGTCGACCAGATCGTCTTCACGGTCAACTCCTTCACGGGGCAGACCTTCGGCGAGGTGCAGAACGCGTTCTGCCGGCTGGTCGACGAGCAGACCGGCGGGGAACTCGCCCGCTACACGCTCAGCGGCGGCGGCGCGTACACGGCGCAGATCATGGCCAAGCTGCACCGCGGGGGCAGCGGCTGGCAGTTGCAGGCCATCGGCGAACCGGCCTCGGGGCGGACCTTCCAGGACCTGCTCCCCGCGATCGCCGCGCACCTCTGAATTTCCGACCGACTTCATGCGCGCGACCTGGAACCGACGCGGGTCGGAACCCGTTGATCATCATGGACGCGTTTTCCGGGGGAGCTGTGGAGGACTTGCATGAGCGCGATCCTGACCAAGGGCGGCAACGTGTCGCTGAGCAGGCAGGCCCCCGGTCTGACTGCCGTGACGGTCGGGCTGGGCTGGCAGGCGGACACCGGCTATGAGCCGGACGCCAGTGCGTTGCTGTGCGACGGCTCGGGGAAGGTGCTGTCCGACGAACACTTCGTGTTCTTCAACAACCCGAGCAGCCCCGACGGTTCGGTGCGGCACTCCGGCCAGGGCCACCCGGCCGACGGGGACGACCAGCGGATCCGGGTCGACCTCGCCCGGCTCCCGGACGCCGTGGAGAAGGTCGTCTTCCCGGTCTCCCTGTACGAGGCGGCGGCCCGCGGCCACACCTTCGAGCAGGTCCACCGCGCCCACATCCGCGTCCTGGACGAGGACGGCGGCACCGAACTGGCCCGCTACGAGCTGACCGGTGCCGCCCTGTCCGGCGAGACCGCCCTGGTCCTCGGCGAGTTGTACCGGCACGGCGCGGAGTGGAAGTTCCGCGCGGTCGGCCAGGGCTACGCCTCGGGGCTCGCGGGCATCGCCTGCGACTACGGCGTGGACGTGCTGCGGGAGGCGGCCCCGGCCCAGCCGGCGCCGGAACCGGCCCCGCCCGTGGCCCCGGACCCCGCCCCGGCCGCCGCGCCGGCCCCGGTCCCGGACCTCGCGTCGAAGCCGCCGCAGGCTCCGGATCCGTACGCCGCACCCGCCGTCGTCCCGCCCGCCCCCGTGTCCGCCCCGTCCCCGTATCCCACCGGGAGTTCCCCCATGACCTGTTTCTTCGACCCCAACCACGGCCCGGGCGTGACCACCGTGACCTGGTCCCCGCAGTGGGGCGTGCCCCGGCCCGTCCAGACCTGCGGCGCCTGCGCCCAGCGGGTGCAGACCACCGTGCCGCCCTTCTACACCCCGCCGCAGCAGGGCTACCCCCAGCCCGTGCCCCAGGGCTACCCGCAGCAGGGTTACCCCCAGCAGGGCTATCCGCAGCAGGGGTACGGGCAGCCGTACGACGACCACCACCACCATGAACAGCAGGGCGGCGGCCGCCGCTTCGGCGCGGGCGCGCTCATCGGCGCCGGTGCGGCCGGCCTCGTCGGCGGCGCGCTGCTGAACGAGGCGTTCGACGACGACGAACCGGACGTCGTGGTCAACAACTTCTACGAGGACTGACGCGTCCTGTCCCCCCGTGGCCGTCCGGTCCCGGCGACCGTCCGCGGCCGCCGGGACCGGACGCCTACACTGGGTCGGCGCACCCGCGTCGGCTGTGCGGAGGGCGGGGACGGGAGAGGGCTGTGACGGACAGGGCCGGGGGTCATGACGACCCGCCCGCCGAAGTGCTGGCCGAAGCCGCCGCCGCGTTCGGACTGCTCGCCTCGACCGCCCGGCTGCACCTGATGTGGGCCCTGTCACAGGGCGAGAGTGATGTCACCCACCTCGCCGACCGGGTCGGCGGCGCGCTGCCCGCGGTCAGCCAGCACCTGGCCAAGCTGAAGCTCGCCGGACTCGTGCGCTCCCGCCGCGAGGGCAGACGGCAGATCTACTACATCGACGATCCGGACGTGGTGACCCTCGTCCGTGTGATGGTCGGTCAGCTCACCGCGCGCACCCGGCACAGCGCCGCCCCGCTGCGCGGGCTGCGCGAAACCGGCGGCTGAGGGAGCCGGGAGCGGCCCCGCCGCCGCGATCATCAGGGCATATGGGCCGGATAAAGAAGGCCGCCCGTTCGCCTCGGTCACAGAAGGGGCGCGTAGACTCCCGCTGCCGTACCGCTCGGGCCGGTCGCGTCGCAGCGCCGGGGTGCCTCACCTGTGAATCTCGTGTGCATCACTGCTGCTCCGCGCCAGGGGTTTGTTAGATTGCGCAACTACGCAATCGATGCGGGGCGGCATGTCACCACCTTGTACGCCACCGCGCACGCCCGGCCGCACCGTCGACGGCCCGGCCCGACCGTTCAGGGGAGTGGGAGATGAGCGACCCGTGGGACGGGCAGGCAGGCCAGGCCACGCGCCGCCGGGACCGGCGGGTGCCGGGGCAGCGCGCGGCCGGGCCCGACGCGGGGCGGCCCCAGGGCGGCCGGGCTGCGGCCCGCGCGGCGGCCCGCTCACGCGGCGGCAAGCGCGCCCGCAGGGCCCGTCCGGTGGGACGCGCCAAACGCGTGCTGAAGATCCTCGCCATGTCCCTGTCGGCGCTGATCGTGATCACGGCGGGCGCGGGCTGGTGGTTCTACGACCACCTGAACGGCAACATCCACAGCCTGTCCCTCGACGGCAAGGGCGGCACCGAGAAGGCCGACGCCTTCGGCCGCACCCCGATCAACATCCTGGTGATGGGCTCCGACGGGCGCACCAGCGCGGCGGACTGCAAGCTCGGCGGCGGCTGCGCGAAGACCGGTGTGCAGAGCGGCAGCAACGCGGACGTGGAGATGGTGCTCCACATATCCGCCGACCGCTCCAACGCCACCGTGATGAGCATCCCGCGCGACACCATGACCCAGGTGCCGGCCTGCAAGAACAGCGAGAACGGCCAGTCGACGCCCGGCTACTACGGCCAGATCAACAGCGCCCTCCAGTACGGCCCCGCCTGCCAGGTGGCGACCGTCCACCAGCTCACCGGCATCACCATCGACCACTTCGTGAAGCTGGACTTCTCCGGCGTGGTGAAGATGTCGGACGCGGTCGGCGGTGTCCCGGTGTGCGTCAGCGACGATGTCTACGACACCTACTCGCACCTGAAGCTGTCCAAGGGCACCCACACCCTCAAGGGCGTCGCGGCGCTGGAGTTCGTCCGCTCCCGGCACGGCTTCGGCGACGGCAGCGACCTCGGCCGCACGATCTCCCAGCACATCTTCCTCAGCGCGATGATCCGCAAGTTCAAGAGCGCGGGCACGCTGACCGACCCCACGGCGGTCTACGGCCTCGCGGACGCCGCGACCAAGGCGCTCACCGTGGACGACGGCCTGGGCAGCGTGAAGAAGCTGATCGCCCTCGCCTCGGACGTGAACAAGGTGCCCACCAAGCGGATCACCTTCACCACCATGCAGACCGGCGCGGATCCGAACAACGACAACCGCGTGGTGGTGGCCGCCGGGGCCAAGGCCCTCTTCGCCACCATCGCCAACGACCAGCCCCTGACCACCGGGTCCGGCGGCAAGTCCGCGGCGGCCGCGGCCACCAAGAAGCCCTCCGCGCCGAGCGTGCCGGCCGCGCAGATCGCGGTGACGGTGGAGAACGGCACCCCGGTGACCGGCCGCGCCTCGCAGATCGCCACCGCCCTGACCGACCAGGGCTTCAGCTCCGCGACCACGACGGCCAACGCGCCGAGCGCCGCGTCGACCACCACGCTCACCTACGGCAGTGGACAGAAGGGCGAGGCCCAGACGGTCGCCAAGGCGCTCGGCCTGCCCTCCGGTCATCTGAAGCAGGGCGGCGGCACCGGACTGACCCTGGTCATCGGCGCCGACTGGAGCAGCGGCACCAGCTTCCCGGGCGGCTCCTCCGCCCCCGCCGACACCAAGTCCGCGGTGTCCGACGCCCACGCCTCCACCGCCGACCAGGCCAAGACCTGCGCCAAGGTCAGCCCGTACAAGACGGTCGAGCTGGACGGCGTCTCCATGACCCCCAGCCAGGCGTACGCACAGGCCCGGAGCAAGCCCGACTCCGACTCCTGAGCGCCCGGGTGCCGTCAGACGGGCCGCTGGGAGGCCGCCGCGTCGGGGCGCAGGTCGGCGAGGGTGAGCGGATGCGCCGGCGGGTCCGGCAGGGCGATCCTGGACGTGGTCCCCAGATCGGGGCCCACGTGCAGCAGTTCACCGGGGGCCAGCAGCCGCCAGTGCGGGTTCTCGTCCATGCGCTCGCTGGCCACGACGACGGACGGTGAGCCGGCCAGGGCCGCCGAGTGCACCCGCAGCCTGCCGTGCCGGCCGGTGTGGTCGAGATGGCGTGAGCCGTGGTGGCCGCCGGCCGGCCGCTCCAGGACGTACAGCTCATGGGTGTCGGGATAGCGCAGGGCCCACAGCTCGCCGGGCGTGACGAGGATGACGTTCAGTGCGAACAGCGGCAGGTTCCCGGCGACCCAGCGCGCCGCGGCCACCAGCCCGGCGGACACGTCACCGCCGTGTGCCTCGGTCTCCCGGGTGACGAGGGCGAAGAAGCGCTCGGAGTCGGTGTCGCCCCGCACCAGGGAGCGGTCCGCGCCCAGGTGACGGTCGAGCAGGTCCAGTCCCTCGATCACCCCGTTGTGCGCGAACAGCCGTCCGCGCTGCTCGAACGGGTGCGTGTTGCGGACGTCCAGGCCGCCGGTCGAGGCGTAGCGGATGTGCGCGAGGAAGGTGGCCGACTCCTCCTCCCGGGCCTCCTCGGCGAAGGAGCGGTCCTCGTAGGCGGCGATCGGGGCCTTGTGCACCTCGGGTGTGCCGTCGGCCGTGAAGTATCCGAGGCCGGTGCCGTCCGGCTCGCGGTGGCTCTGCGCGCTGAGGCTGTCGGGTGCCTCCAGCAGCCAGAAGGTTGCGTGGGTGCGCCGGGGGGAGCTGGTCAGGCCGAACAGTCGGCACACGATGTCCTCCGAACAAAGGTCAATCTGTTCATACCCGAGACAACAGGTGGATAACGGTAGGAGTCATGGAAACGCGAAGGAACGGTAATGCGTTTCGTTTTCCCTCCGGAACCGCCCGGAAAAACCGCAGAGTTCGGATGTGCGGCCACCCGGTCGTCACCAGCACCACACACCCTGCGAAAAGGGGGACCTTCGTGTCCGTTTCCGTTCTCCCCGCCTTCCGCCGTCTGACCGCCGCCTCCGCCGTCGCGGCGGCCGTCGTCGGCGCCACCGCGCTGCCGGCCGCGGCCGCCGGTCACCACTCGGGCCGTGCGCACGGCGTGGTGTACATCAGCGGTGTCCGGTACGACTCCACGGGCCGGGGCGCGCGTTCCAACGCCGCCCTGAACCAGCAGTGGGTGGCCGTCAGCAACGAGTCGCGCCGGGCGGTCGACCTGAACGGCTGGACGCTGTCCGACGCCGCGGGCCGCACCTTCACCTTCCGCCACTACTCGCTCGGCGCCCACGCCACCGTCCGCGTCCACACGGGGGTCGGCCGTGACACCCGTACCGACCTGTACCAGGACCGGCGGTCCGAGGTGTGGCGCAAGGCGGACCGCGCCAAGCTGCGCGACGACCGGGGCCGTCTCGTCGACGAGATCGCCTGGGGGCAGCGCCGCGTGGTGACCCACCCGCGCCAGGGCGGCCACCACCACCGCTGAGCCCGATGACGCGGGCGGTGTGCGGCCCCCCGGGCGCGGCACACCGCCCGCTTCGCGGCCGGCCGCGGCTCATTCGGTGTCGTGGAGCACCGACTCCAGCGCCTGCTCGAAGTGCGGGTGCCGGAACGTGAAACCCGCCTTCAGCAGGGCGGTCGGGACCACGCGCGCGCTGTTGGTGATGCTCGTGGCGAGGTCGCCCAGCGCCGCGCGCAGCGCGAAGGAGGGGACGGGGGCGAGGGCCGGGCGGTGCAGGGCGCGGCCCAGTGCCCGCGTGGCCGCCCGGTTCGTCAGCGGATGCGGCGCCGTGAAGTCGACCGGCCCGGACAGCGATTCGGTGCCGAGGGCGAACCGCAGGGCCGCGACCTGGTCGGTCAGCGAGATGAACGGCCAGTACTGGTCGCCGGAGCCGAGCCGCCCGCCCAGGCCCAGGCGGAACAGCGGCAGCATCCGCCCGAAGGCACCGCCCCGGGCGGAGACCACCAGGCCGGTGCGCGGGTGCACCACCCGGATGCCCGCCTCCCGGGCCGGGCCGGCGGCGGCCTCCCACTCGACGCAGACGGAGGCCAGGAAGTCGGTTCCGGCCGGAGCGCTCTCGTCCGTGATGCGATCGCCGGTGTCGCCGTAGTAGCCGGTCGCGGACGCCGACACCAGCACCCGCGGGGGCACGGCCGAGGCGGCGCAGGCCCGGGCGATCGTATGGGTGCCGTGCACCCGGCTGTCCCGGATCTCCCGCCGGTACGCGGCCGTCCACCGCCGGTCCCCGATGCCCGCCCCGGCCAGGTGCACCACCGCGTCCGCGCCGTCCAGCGCGCCCTTCGCGAGCACGCCCCCGGCGGGGTCCCAGCGCGCCGACTCGCTGCCGTCGCCCGGGGCGTGGGCCGAGGAGGCTCGCACGAGCCGGACGACCTGATGGCCGTCGGCCAGCAGCGAGCGGACGAGGGCGGAACCGATGAGTCCGGTGGACCCGGTGATCACGACGCGCATGGCGTCCTCCAGGGGCGGGCGTCGAGACGACGCGGTGGCACCGCGGTCCGGACCGGACGCGGGGGCGGGCGAGCGGTGGGACGGCAACCCGGTTGCCCGCAACCTCATTTGTCTCGCCCTATCACATCCCGGTCGGCCACGCGCGACCGACCCCCACTCGACCGTGCTCGGACACCTTTTCGCCGGGTGACCGTGGGGTAGGGTACGAGCTGTTTGGTTTAACGTTCAGCTTGAGGAGGGTCCATGGCTCAGCAGGAGCGAGCTGTCCGGACCCGACGCGCCGTCCTCGAAGCCGCCGCCGCGGTCTTCGCCGAGCGCGGCTACGCGGCGGCCACCATCGCCGAGATCCTCAACCGGGCCGGTGTCACCAAGGGCGCCCTGTACTTCCACTTCGACTCCAAGGCGGCCCTCGCCCGGGGCGTGCTCCAGGAACAGATTTCGACGGAGTACCACGTCCCCCGCGAACTGAAGCTCCAGGAGTGGGTGGACGCGGGCATGACGCTCGCCGACCGGCTGCCCCGCGAACCCCTGCTGCTGGCCGGCGTCCGGCTGTCGGCCGACCTCCGGGGCCGGAACGTCTTCGGCAGCGCCTGGCCCGCCTGGGCCGAGTTCACCGCGGCCCGGCTGGCGGAGGCCAAGTCCAGGGGCGAGGTGCTGGCGCACGTGGTGCCCGAGGAGTCCGCGCAGGTCTTCCTCGGCGCGTGGACCGGAGTGCAACTGGTCTCCCAGGCCCTCGCCGACTGGGCCGATCTGGACGAGCGCATGGCGGCGCTCTTCGACCACCTGCTCCCGGCCATCGCCGTTCCGTCCGTCCTGGACCGGCTCGACACCGCCCCGGACCGGGGCGCCCGGGTGATCGCCGAGGTGCGCGGCCGGTCCCGCACCGCCCTGGCCGGCATGCGGGCCTGACTCCCGCTCAGCCGAAAGGCCGTCACACGGGCGTCGGCCGCGGGGGATGCGCGCCCTTTTTCCGGAGGTGTTTGGTCCGTTTCAAGTGCGATACCGGGCAACGGGAATCCAGTGCGAAGAACATATCTTCTGTCACTACGATGTGACCGCTAAGACAACTATTCGACCGGCTCGTCATGCAACGGCCGGTCGGGGTCGCCGATGCCAGGGACCGCTCCCCGGGCTGCGGTGATCTTCCTTCCCAGGAGGACCCTCCCGCATGTTCCGACGTATTGGCGCTGCCGTCGTCCGGCACCCGGTCTGGACGATCGTGGCATGGCTGATCGCCGCGGTGGCGATCGTCGCCACCGCCCCGGGCCTGCCCTCGAACAGTGACGAGAGCAGTTTTCTGCCCAAGAGCTACGAGTCGATCAAAGCCGCGGACCTCCAGCAGAAGGCGTTCCCCAGCGCCTTCACGCCGTCCGCGATCGCGCTCTACCAGCGCACCGACGGCGGCCGGCTGACCGCCGCCGACCAGAAGGACATCGCCCGGATCACCACCGAACTGGGCGAGAAGAAGATCGATCAGGTGCAGAAGGTGGTCCCCGGCCCGCCGTCGAAGGACGGCAGGTACGCCCTGACCCTGGTCCAGATGGACAGCAAGAACGCCGGCCAGCCCAAACAGGCCGACGCGGCCAAGACGTTGCGCGACGACGTCAAGCAACTGGCCAAGGGCACCCACCTCGACGTCAAGCTGGGCGGGTCGGCCGCACAGGCCCTCGACCAGCAGGACTCCTCCAAGCGCGGCCAGGCGCTGATCGGCTTCGGCACCTTCGCCATCATCCTGGTGACCCTGCTGATCATCTTCCGGGCGCCCATCCTGGCCGTCCTGCCCCTGGTCCTGATCGGCCTGGTGTCGGCCGTCGCCAACGGGCTGATCGCCTACGCCACCAAGCTCTTCGGCCTCCAGGCCAACAGCTCCATCTCCTCGATCCTGATCGTGGTCCTCTTCGGCGTCGGCACGGACTACTTCCTGTTCCTGATGTTCCGTTACCGCGAACGCCTGCGGGCCGGCGACGAGCCCAAGGAGGCCATGGTCAACGCGGTCGGCCGGGTCGGCGAGGCCATCGCCTCCGCCGCCGGGGCGGTCATCATCGCCTTCCTCGCGCTGGTCCTGTCCACACTGGGCTTCCTCAAGCAGATGGGCCCCGCGCTCGCCATCGCGGTGGCCGCCACCCTGGTCGCGGGCCTGACCCTGATCCCGGCCGTGGTCTCGCTGATCGGCCCCAAGGTCTTCTGGCCCTCCAAGTCCTGGCAGAAGGAGCCGGAGAACGCCCGGTTCGCCGCGCTCGGCCGCGCGGTGCGGCGCCGTCCCGCGCTGACCGCCGTCGCCTCCGGACTCGTCCTGCTCGCCCTGTCGGCCGGCACCCTCGGCTACAAGGCCACCTTCGACCTGGCCTCGGGCTCGATGCCCAAGACCAAGGAGTCGATGGTCGTCCAGGACCAGATGCAGAAGGCGTACTCGGCGGGCGCCGCCGCGCCCACCGACGTCTACCTCTCCAGCACCGACGGAAAGCCGCTGGACAAGAGCGGCTTCGCCGCCTACTCGCGCAAGCTCGGCTCGGTGGACGGCGTCGCGGCCGTCCGGATGAGCCAGCTCAACAAGGACGGCACCACCGCCGACTTCACCGTGACCCTCAAGTACGAGGCGTCCACGGACCAGGCGATCGACGCCGTGCAGCGGGTGCGCGACGCCGCGCACACGGGCGCGCCCGCCGGCACCGAGGCGCTGGTCGGCGGCATGTCCTCGATCTACAAGGACATCGACACGGCGGTCAACCACGACTACCGCACGGTGTTCCCCGTCGCCGCCGTCCTCATCATGGTCATCCTCGGTCTGCTGCTGCGCAGCGTGGTGGCCCCCTGGTACCTGATGGCCTCGGTGGGCCTCGGCTTCGGTGCCACCCTGGGCGCCACGGTGTGGATCTTCCAGAAGGGGGAGGGGCACTCCGGCCTGATGTTCATGCTCCCGGTGATCATGTATCTCTTCGTGGTCGCCATCGGCACGGACTACAACATCCTCATGATCGCCCGGCTGCGGGAGGAGGCCCGCGAGGGCCGCGAACCGCGCGAGGCGGCCGGCATGGCGCTGCGGCACGCCGGGCCGACGGTCGCCGCGGCCGGCTTCATCCTGGCGGCCACCTTCGCCACGATGATGCTGGCGGGCAACTCGCTGCTCACGGAGATGGGTTTCGCGGTCTCGTTCGGCATCGCGATCGCCGCGTTCGTCATGGCGATGTTCTTCACCCCGAGCCTCACCGCGCTCATCGGCCACGCGGCCTGGTGGCCGGGCCACGGCGACCGCGCCGAGCAGGACCCGGCCGCCCGGGCCGCGGCCGGCTCCGGGCAGCTGCCGGATGCCCGTGACGCCTCAGCCCACGACCCTGCGGGCCGCGGCCGCTGACACCGGGCCCCGGCCGACGAGGGGGCACACCAGGGCGTCCGGCCCCGGTGTGCCCCCTCCGCCGTGGGCGGGAGACGCACCGGCGCGCCCCCGTCCACCGCCGGACGGCCCCGTTTCGAGCGGTGCGTCCGCGGTACCCGGAGCCGCATGTTCCGCAGCATCGCGCGTGGCTGCGCCGCCGGAGCCGCCGGTACCACCGCCCTGAACGCAGCGACCTGTCTGGACATGGCGCTGCGGGGCCGGCCCTCCAGCAGCGCGCCCGAAGACGTGGTCGAGAAGGTCACCGAGAAGGCCGGTCACCCGGTCCCCGAGACGGAGGGCCGGGACAACCGGCTGTCCGGGATGGGCGCGCTCGCGGGCATCGCCGTCGGTGTCGGCACGGGCGTCGCCGCGTCGCTGCTCCACCGGCTCGGCGTACGCCCGCCCGTCTGGCTCGGCGGACCGGCCACCGGCGCGCTGGCGATGGCCCTCACCGACGCCCCGATGGCCGGGCTCGGGGTCAGCGACCCCCGCGGCTGGTCGGCCACCGACTGGACCGCGGACGCCCTCCCGCACCTGGCCTACGGCCTGGTCACCTACGGGCTGATCGACGCCGCCCACCGGTGCCGCTGAGCCCGCGGGACCCGCCTCACACGAGCAGCAGCAGCGCCGCCAGCGCGGCGCAGCCCGCGCACACGGCCAGCGTCCAGCCCACGCAGCGCCGCCGCAGCTCCTCGTAGCGGTGCTCGTACTCGGCACGCAGCGACGTGCACCGGGCCGCGATCCGCTCCAGGTCCTTCCGCGCGCGCAGCAGACTGTCCGCCACGTAGCACTGCTCGACGTCCGCGCGCTGCGCGCTCGTCAGCCACTCCATGGGGCGTACGAACTCCCGGGCACGCTGCTCGGCCTCCGCGATCCGCGCCTGCCAGAGCAGGTACCCCTCCACCTCGTTGCCCAGTTCCCCGCCGGTTCCCCCCTGCGCCAGTTCGCTCACCGCAGTCCTCGGTCGCTCAGAGCGCGCTGTGGGCCTCGGCCTCGGCCAGCGCGATGTCGGGGTGGTGCAGGTCGAACGCCGGGGATTCGCTGCGGACCCGCGGCAAGGTCAGGAAGTTGTGGCGCGGCGGCGGGCAGGAGGTCGCCCACTCCAGCGAACGGCCGTAGCCCCACGGGTCGTCCACACCGACCGGCACGCCGAACCGGGCCGTCTTCCAGACGTTGTAGAGGAACGGCAGCATCGACAGGCCCAGCAGGAACGAACCGATGGTGGACACCGTGTTCAACGCGGTGAAGCCGTCGGCCGCCAGGTAGTCCGCGTAGCGGCGCGGCATGCCCTCGGCGCCCAGCCAGTGCTGCACCAGGAAGGTGGTGTGGAAGCCGACGAACAGCGTCCAGAAGGTGATCTTGCCGAGGCGCTCGTCCAGCATCTTGCCGGTGAACTTCGGCCACCAGAAGTGGAATCCGGCGAACATGGCGAACACGACCGTGCCGAAGACCACGTAGTGGAAGTGGGCCACCACGAAGTAGGAGTCCGAGACGTGGAAGTCCATCGGCGGGGAGGCCAGGAGCACCCCGGTCAGGCCGCCGAAGAGGAACGTGACGAGGAAGCCCGCCGACCACAGCATCGGCGTCTCGAAGGACAGCGAGCCCTTCCACATGGTGCCGATCCAGTTGAAGAACTTCACCCCGGTCGGCACCGCGATCAGGAAGGACATGAAGGAGAAGAACGGCAGCAGCACCCCGCCGGTGACGAACATGTGGTGCGCCCACACGGTGATGGACAGCCCCGCGATGGAGATCGTCGCCGCGATCAGACCCATGTAGCCGAACATCGGCTTGCGCGAGAAGACCGGGATGACCTCGGAGACGATGCCGAAGAACGGCAGGGCGATGATGTACACCTCGGGATGGCCGAAGAACCAGAAGAGGTGCTGCCACAGCAGCGCGCCGCCGTTGGCCGCGTCGAAGATGTGGGACCCGAAGATGCGGTCCGCCTCCGCGCCGAAGAGCGCGGCGGCCAGCACCGGGAAGGCGAACAGGACCAGGACGCTGGTCAGCAGCACGTTCCACACGAAGATCGGCATCCGGAACATCGTCATGCCCGGGGCGCGCATGCAGATGATCGTGGTGATGAAGTTGACCGAGCCGAGGATGGTCCCGAAGCCCGAGAAGGCCAGACCCATGAACCACACGCTCGCGCCGACACCGGGCGAGTACACCTCGTTGTGCAGGGGGGCGTAGGCGAACCAGCCGAAGTCGGCCGCGCCGTCCGGGGTGATGAAGCCGGCCACCGCGATCAGCGAGCCGAACAGGTACAGCCAGTACGCGAACATGTTCAGCCGCGGGAACGCCACGTCGGGGGCGCCGATCTGCAGCGGCATGATCCAGTTGGTGAAGCCGGAGAACAGGGGCGTCGCGAACATCAGCAGCATGACCGTGCCGTGCATGGTGAACGCCTGGTTGAACTGCTCCTTGGAGACGATCTGCAGTCCGGGCCGGGCGAGTTCGGCGCGCATGATGAGCGCCAGCAGACCACCGAGGAGGAAGAACGCGAACGACGTCGCCAGGTACAGCGTGCCGATCGTCTTGTGATCGGTGGTCGTCAGCCACTTCACCACGACATGGCCCGGATGCTTGCGCCGCACCGGGACTTCACTGTCGTAAGTGTCGGCCGGCCCCTTGGGCTCGTTCAGAATGCTCACAGCTCGTACGCCTCCCGGCGCTCTCAGGTTCGCCGACGTCAGTCACCCGACATCCTCGCGGCACCGGAGCGGCGCGGACGCCCTGAGCGGCCCGGACGCGGCCGATCGGCTGACGCTCGCACCCGAACGGAGCAGCCGCACGACCCGTTCGGCGCAACGGGCGCTCAGGGCGAGTGATTGGCGAAGGTCGCCACGTACGTGCCGTACAGCAGCGAGAAACCGGCGAGGGTCCAGCACAGCCGCAGCGCGCCGTCGGGATTGGTGCGACGCATCCGCACGAGGGCCTGGGCCGCGGGGATCAGCAGCGGGAAGGCGGGCAGCAGGAAGCGCGGCTTGGACTCGAAGGGACCCGACACCGCCACCACCGGCAGCAGCAGCGCGGCGGTGAACAGCACCAGGGCCAGCGGCGCCCGGTCCCGGCACAGCAGCCCGAACAGGAGGACGCCCGCCGCGACCACCGCCAGCGCCACCGGGTAGACGATCCCGCCGTCGAACAGCGGCATCGTCGCGAGGAACCGCAGGGTGCCAAGGCCCAGGTCGAACCGGGACTCCCAGGCGCTCTGCACCTGGAAGTAGCCGTGCAGCAGGTCGCCCGTGCGGTGCCCGACCAGCAGCAGGTACGCCGTCCAGCCGAGCGGGGCCGCGCAGGCGCCGGCCCACAGGCCCCAGGGCACCCGGCCGCGCCGCCGCACGACCTCCAGCGCCGCCACGCCGAGCACCGCGGCGGCCGCCGCGTAGCCGTTGGGCCGGGTCAGGCCCGCCAGCCCGGCCAGCACGCCGGCCGTCAGCCAGCGGTGGTCCAGCAGGGCGTACAAGGACCACACGGCGAGCGCGATGAACAGGGGCTCGGTGTAGGCGAGGGTGAGGACGACCGAGTGCGGCAGCACCGCCCACAGGGCGACCATGGCGGTGGCCACCGCCCGGCCGTGCAGCCGGTACCCGATCGCGTAGACGCCGAGGGCGGCCAGCGCGGTCGCGGTCCAGGCGATCAGCAGCGCCGCCACGCCCGGCGACAGCAGGGGGACGTGGTCGAACGCCCGGATGAGCGCCGGGTAGAGGGGGAAGAACGCCCAGTCGGTCTGCACCGCGCCCGCGTCGGTGATGTGCACCCGGGTGCCGTAGCCGTGCGTGGCGATGTGCAGGTACCAGACGGAGTCCCAGGAGTGCGCCAGGCCCTTGAGCACCGAACGGCCGGTGAGCACGTTCACCGCGACCACGAGCGCCGCCCCGGCCAGCCGGACCGCGCCGAACAGCGCGAGGGCCCGCCGCGCCCCGGGCGGGCAGCCCCACCGTCCGCGTTCTCCCGGGGCGGGAAGACCGGGCCGTTCGGGGACGGAGGGGTCGCGGCGCTGCGGGGAGAACGTACTCACCCTCCGACCTTGATCGGAGCCGCACGCCCGTGCAATGGGACCACGCCGATCACGCCACTTCTGTCTTGTTTTCCGCGCTGGTCAGAGCGCCGACGGCGGCGGAAATCAAGACCGTCTCGCCCTACCGGTCCCGGTTCGCGCGGGTCATCCTGGTACGTGGGCCCGGCCCGGGCCGCACCCGCGGAAGGAGTCCCGCTGTGGACGGCTGGTACGTCGACGACCGCTGCACCAACTGCGACGTGGCCCGGCAACTGGCGCCGGACCTGATCGGCGAGGAGGACGGCAGGTCCCGGATCCTGCGGCAGCCGCGCACCGAGGAGGAGGTCCGGCGCCTGCACGCCGCCGTCTTCGCCTGCCCCACCCGCTCGATCCGCCCGGCCGCCGGATCCGCCGACCAGCGCCTCGACCCGTTCCCGCTGCGCCTGGACGACACCGTGCTGCTCTGCGGCCACAACTCACGGCGGACCGCGGGCGCCAACGCGTATCTGCTGCGCCGCCCCTCCGGCGCCCTCATGATGATCGACACCCCGCGCTGGGCGCCCGCCCTGGCCGACCGCTACGCGGCCCTCGGACGGATCACCGAGGTGCTGCTCACCCACCGCGACCACGCCGCCCACGGCCGCCGCTACGCCGACCGGTTCGGCGCCCGGCTGTGGATCCACGAGGGCGACCTCGACGCCGCGCCCGACGCGGACCGGGTGGTCCGCGGGCTCGACCCGGTGGAGGTGGGCGAGGGCGTCACCGTGCAGCCGCTGCCCGGACACACCCGGGGCAGCGTGCTCTACCTCGCGGACGACCGCTACTGCTTCAGCGGCGACAGCTTCTACTGGTCGCGGGCGCTCGCCGACCTGACCGTCGCGCACAGCGTGACCTGGTACTCCATCGAGGAACTGGCCGCCTCCCTGGCCCGCACCGCCGCCGGCCTGCGCTTCGAATGGGTGCTGCCGGGCCACGGCGACCGGATGCGGCTGCCCGCCGACGAGATGTCCCGCCGCCTGCTCGCGCTGGCGCAGCGCACCCGCTCGCTGCGCCAGGAGCCCATCGACTTCACGGCCGTACGGTGGTAGGGGGACCGGCGTACGACAGTGGGAGGTCACCGTGCGACTGGCGGAGTTTCTGACCCGGGTCCAGGACCGCGGGGAGTACCGGAGCCAGGAGGAGGCCGAGCACGTGAGCGAGGCCGTGCTGTGGACGCTCGCCACGCGGATCAGCCCTCAGGAGGCCGACGGACTGGCCGCCCGGCTGCCCGCGCCGCTGGACGAGGCCCTGCACCGGGACCGGGGATGCGCCGAGACCTTCGGCCGCGAGGAGTTCCTGCGGCGCGTCGCCCAGCAGACCGGCGCCCGGCCGCGTACGGCGGAGTGGGACGTGGGCGCGGTGCTGTCCACCGTCGCCGACGTGGTCTCCGGCGGCGAGCTGGACGATCTGCTGTCCCGGCTGCCGGACGGCTACGCGGAGCTGTTCGGCAAGCCCGAACCCGGGTGAGCGAAGCCCGGACCCGGGCGAGCGCCCGGGCAGCCGTGCCGCACGGGCGGGGCCTCAGCCCTGCCCGTGCGGCTGCGGCGTGCGCAGCCGCTGGGCGCACCACCGGCGGGTGACCTCGGCGACCTGGGCCAGCGCGCGCGGGTCCTCGAACAGATGGGTGGCCCGGGGGACCACGTGCAGATGGTGCGGGGCCCGCAGCCGCCGGGTGGCCTCCTCGTTCAGCCGCAGCATCTCGTGGTCGTCCCCGCCCACGATCAGCAGCACCGGGACCTCCACCCGCTCCAGCGCGTCGCCCGCCAGCTCGGGCCGCCCGTCCCGCGAGACCACGGTCAGCACCCGTTCCGGGCGTTCCGCGGCGGCCGTCAGGGCCGCGGCGGTGCCGGTGCCGGCGCCGAACAGCACGATGGGGACGCCCCGGGTGTCGGGCTGCTCCGCGAGCCAGTCGATCGCCCCCACGAGCCGCCGGGTGAGCAGCGGGATGTCGTAGCGGTGCCCGGCGTTGAGCGCGTCGTGCCGCTCCTCGCGCTCGTTGAGCAGGTCGAGCAGCAGGGTGCCGAACCCGGCGGTGCGCAGCTCGGCGGCGACGGTCCGGTTGCGGGTGCTGTGCCGGGAGCTGCCGTTGCCGTGCGCGAACAGCACCACCGCGCGCGACGGTGCGGGGACCACGAGGTCGCCGTGGAGCGCGGCGTCCTCCATGCGGACGAGAACCATCTCGGAGATCATCGGCATCAACCCTTCCCGGGGCGCCGGCCCTGCCGATCGATACGGCCCGGATGTCCACCTCCCATCATGCGCCCGGGGTGCGCCTCCCGGCACCCGCAGGGCGCGGGCCCCGGTCAACATCACCAGCCGGTCAGCAGCAGGTGGTTGAGGAGCAGGGCGAGCAGCACCTGGGCGGCGAGCCAGGGGCGGGGGCGGGGGAGCAGCGCGCAGGCGGGCAGCAGCCACAGGGCGAAGGGCAGCCAGATGCGCTCCGTCTCGGCCTTGCTCAGCCCGGACAGGTCGGCCAGCAGCAGCGCGAGCAGGGCGGCGCACACCAGGATCGCGAGCCGGGCCCGGGAGCCGGTGCGGCGGCGCAGCAGCACGGCGCCCGCACGGCCCAGCCCCGCCGCCGTGGCCGGCCCGGTGATCAGCACGGCACAGGCCAGGTCGGCCCACACCCAGTAGCCGTAGGGCCGGACGCCGCCCACGCCCTGGTAGTAGCGGACCGTCAACAGGCGGTAGCCCTCCCACCAGTCGAAGCCCGCGAGCGTGAACACCGCCGGGACGACGGCCAGTCCGGCGAGGAAGGAGAGCAGCGGCCGGCGGCGGTGCGGCAACTCCCGCCGGGTGAGGACGAGGACCGCCGCGCCGAGGAGGGCGAAGAGCGTGAGGCCGTACGAGAGGTAGCAGGTCAGCCCGAACAACAGACCCGATCCGCAGGCCGCCCAGGCGGAGGGGCGGGTGACGGCGACGGCGAGCAGGGCCACGGACCAGGCGGCCACCGCCGCGAAGTAGCCGTCGGCGGAGGTGCCCTGCCACACCGCGGCGGGGGCCGCCACCAGGAACGGCGCGGCCCGCCGCGCCAGGGTCTCGTCGGTCAGGGCACGCAGCGCGACCAGCACCGCCGCGCAGCCGCTCGCGCCGACGAGCACGCACCACATCCCGGCCCAGCCGCCGCCCCGCAGCCCGATCCGGTCGAGCAGCACGAAGGTCAGGGTGGCGGCCGGGGGATGACCGGCGACATGGGCGGGCCAGGGGGCCGGGGAACCGCTGACGATGTGCCGGGTGAAGTCGTGCAGCGCGGCCGGGACGCCGGCGAACCGGCCGACCGCCCGCAGATACTCGTTGCGGGCGGTCAGCCGGCCCGCGATGCCCCGCTGCCAGCCGTCCACCAGGGCCAGGGAGACGATCCAGGCCACCGCGGCCGCCCAGCTTGCCGTGAGCAGCCACCGCCAGGGCAGCCGGGCGGCGAGCGCCGGCCCGTACGCCACCGCGGCGGCCGAGAGGACCAGGGCCGCGGGCGTGCCGGGGCCGAGGTGCGGATCCCAGTCGGCGAGCAGCGGGGGCCAGTGCACGAAGAGGGTGTGGTCGGTGTCCTGGACACGGCGGCCGACCAGCACGGCCGCGGCGACGAGCAGGGCGGCGGCACCGGCGGCGTACAGGTCGCGGCGGGCGGCGGCGGAGCGCGGGGTCACAGCGGAACGCTAGGCCGGGCGGGCGGCAAAGCGCCGCCGTCCGGGCCGGACGTCAGCGTTTCGTCACCGGTCCTGTCCCCGCTTTCGGGTCCCGTCCCGCCTACCGTCGGACCATGCGCGACCCCCACCGGTTCCCCGCCTCCCCAGGCTTCTGGCGCAGCTCCGTGCGCGGCCCCCGGTTCACCGCCGTGCTCGGCCTCGTGCTGCTCGCCGGCGTCACCGTGCTGTTCGTCACCGGGCTGGTGTCGTACGCCGCCTACAACCCGAACCTGTCCCGGGTGAACGACACCACCCCGGACAAGGGCCTGCTGGGCTTCTACCTCTTCGCCTGGCCGACCGGCCCGGTGTGGCTGTACCGGCTCACCCAGGGCGTCCACGTCACGCTCGGCCTCACCCTGATCCCCGTCCTGCTGGCCAAACTCTGGTCGGTGGTGCCCCGGCTGTTCACCCTGCCGCCGGCCCGCTCGCTCGCCCACGCCCTGGAACGGCTGTCGCTGTTGCTGCTGGTCGGCGGCGCGCTGTTCGAGTTCACCACCGGAGTGCTCAACATCCAACTGGACTACGTCTTCCCCGGCTCCTTCTACCCGCTGCACTTCTACGGCGCCTGGGTCTTCTTCGCCGCCTTCCTCGCCCACGCGGCCCTGAAGCTGCCGACGGCGGTGCGGGCCGTCAGAGGGCGGCCGGACGAAGGCGGCGGCGACGCTGGCTCCCTGGTCTCGCCGCGCCCCGCCCCGCCGACCGTCTCCCGGCGCGGCGCGCTCGGCCTGGTCGGCGGCGGCTCGCTGCTGCTGTTCCTCACCACGGTCGGGCAGAGCCTGGGCGGACCGCTGCGCCGCACGGCCCTGCTCGCGCCGCGCGGCCCGGCGGACCCGAACGGCGGCCCCAGCGGCTTCCAGATCAACAAGACGGCCGCGTACGCCGGAATCACCCCGGCCGACACCCACGAGGACGCCTGGCGCCTCGTCGTCACCGGCCGCACCGGCACCGTCCGGCTCAGCCGGGCCCGGCTGCTCCAACTGCCTCAGCACAGCGTCTCGTTGCCGATCGCCTGCGTGGAGGGCTGGTCGACCGCCGACCAGTGGTGGCGCGGGGTGCGGCTGCGCGACCTCGCCGCGCTCGTCGGACACGACGGCGTCCCGCCGGACGTGCTCGTGGAATCCCTGCAACGGCACGGCGCGTTCCGCCGCGCGGCCCTGCGCGCCAACCAGGTGGCCGATCCCCGCTCCCTGCTCGCGCTCCACGTCAACGGCGCGGAACTCTCCGCCGACCACGGCCACCCCGCACGCGTCATCGTGCCCGCGGCGCCCGGCGTGCTCAACACCAAGTGGGTGGCCCGGCTGACCTTCGGGAACCTGCGATGAGGCCGCGGCCGCCGCTCGGCAGTCCCCGCCAACTGCTGCTGCTCGGCTGCTCGTTCGCCGTCGCCGGGTACGCCGGGGTGCGGCTGCTGGCGAGCGACCCGCTCGCGGTGCTGCTGTGGTTCGTGGGCGCCGCCCTGCTGCACGACCTGGTGCTGCTGCCGCTCTACTCGGCCGCGGACCGGGGCCTCGTCCGCGGGCTCGGGGCGGCCGGACGGCGCGCCTGGACACCGTACGTGCGGGTCCCCGCCGCGCTGTCCGCGCTGCTGCTCCTCGTGTGGTTCCCGCTGATCGGCGGCCGGGTGACCGAACGGTACCGGCTGCTGACCGGGCTGTCCCCGGACGGCTTCCTCGCCCGCTGGCTCCTGATCACCGCCGTACTCTTCGCCGGCTCGGCGCTGTTGTGGGCCCGGCGGGCGCGCGGGGCGGCGAGGCGCGGCTGAGCCGGATCCGGTTCAGCGCCGGGACGCCGGGGCGCACCGGGCCAGCCGGGCGGCGAACCGGCCGTGCGGGGCGAGCGCGGCGACGGCGCGGGCGTCGGCGGCGACATCGACGTCCCGCAGCCGGGGCAGCTCCCGCACCCGCAGCCCCGCCGCGAGCAGCCGCTCGCGCTGCGCGGCACCGGTCACGGGCGTCGACATGGGCACGCCCCGCAGCAGCGCCGGGTCGGGCTCGGCCAGGCCCAGCGCCCAGAAGCCGCCGTCCTCGGCCGGGCCCAGAAAGGCGTCGCAGTCCGCGAAGTCCACGGCGAGCAGGTCCGGGGTCACCTGCGGGGTGTCCATGCCGATCAGCAGAGCCGGGCCGTCGCAGTGCGCGAAGGCGTCCGCCAGCCGCTCGTCCAGGCCGCCCGCGCACTGCGGCAGCACCTCGAAGCCCGGCGGCAGCCAGGCGCCCGGCGTCCCGTCCAGGACCAGGACCCGCCGGGACGCGGGCGCCGCCGCCACCGCGCACAGGGTGTCGACGAGCGCCGCCTCGGCCAGCCCCGCCGCCTCGGCCGGGGTGAACGGCGGGGTCAGCCGCGTCTTGACCCGCCCGGCGCGCGGCTCCTTGGCGATCACCAGCAAGGCGGTCACCGGGGCGCCCGCGCGCCGGTCGGCGGCTCCGCCAGCACCCGGCGCATGTCCCGCACCGCTCGCCAGGTGCCGGTCCAGGTGCCCGTCACCTTGGACAGGCCGGTGCGCGGCAGATACGGCACGTCGCGCTCGACGACGCGCCACCCGGCGTCGGCGGCCCGCACCACCATCTGGAGCGGATAGCCGCTGCGGCGGTCGGTGAGGTCCAGCGCCAGCAGCGCCTCGCGGCGGGCCGCCCGCAGCGGCCCGAGGTCGTGCAGCCGCAGCCCGGTACGGTGGCGCAGCAGCCGCGCCAGCGCCAGGTTCCCGGCCCGGGCGTGCACCGGCCAGCTGCCCCGGCCCACCGGGCGGCGCCGGCCGAGCACCAGGTCCGCCGCGCCGCGGCGCACGTCCCGGACGAAGGGCACGAGCAGCGCGGGGTCCAGCGAGGCGTCGCAGTCGCAGAAGCAGACGACGTCCGCGGTGGCGGCGGCCAGCCCGGTGTGGCAGGCGGCGCCGAAGCCGCGCCGGGGTTCGTGCAGCACCGTCGCGCCCAGCGCGCGGGCGATCCGGGCCGAGTCGTCGGTGGAGCCGTTGTCGACGACGAGGGCGCGCCACCCGGCCGGGATCCGCCCGAGCACCCAGGGCAGCGCCTCGGCCTCGTCCAGACAGGGCAGCACCACATCGACGTCCGCGGAAGTGGTCGTCACGGGACTCACCCTACGGAGACAAACCGGGCGAAGCGGGATTGCGGTCCTTACGAAACGCGGACGCCGCCCCGGCCGCCGCACCGCCGCCGGACGCGGGGTGCCACGCTTGAGGCATGCAACCGCCGTACGAGTCCCGCCCGGCCGGGGCCCCCGACCGGGCGGCCCGGGCCCGCGTCCTGGTCGTGGACGACGATCCCACCGTCGCCGAGGTCGTCGCCGGATACCTGGACCGCGCCGGCTTCGCGGTCGACCGCGCCGACGACGGCCCCACCGCCCTCGGCCGCGCCCTCGACCACCGGCCCGACCTGGTCGTCCTCGATCTGATGCTGCCCGGCATGGACGGCCTGGAGGTCTGCCGGCGGATGCGGGAGCGGGGACCCGTGCCCGTCATCATGCTCACCGCCCGCGGCGACGAGGAGGACCGCGTCCTCGGCCTGGAGGTCGGCGCCGACGACTACGTCACCAAGCCCTTCAGCCCCCGTGAACTCGTGCTGCGCGTGGAGTCCGTGCTGCGCCGCAGCCGTCCCGCCGCCACCGGGCACCGGCTGACCGCGGCGGGCCTCACGCTCGACCCGGACGCCCGCCGCGCCACCAAGAACGGCCGCGAACTCGCCCTCACCCTGCGGGAGTTCGACCTGCTCGCGTTCTTCCTGGGGCACCCCGGCCGGGCCTGCTCCCGCGAGGACCTGATGCGGGAGGTCTGGGGCTGGGACTTCGGCGACCTGTCCACCGTCACCGTGCATGTGCGCCGGCTGCGCGGCAAGGTCGAGGACGACCCGGCCCGGCCGCGGCTGATCCGGACCGTGTGGGGTGTCGGGTACCGCTTCGAACCCGAAGGGGGCTGACCGTGCGCGACGCCCTCCTCATCGCCCTCTACGCCTTCGCCGGCGCCGCCGCCACGGGTCTCGCCGGGGCCTGCGCCCTGCGGCTGATCCGGCGGCGCTCGCTCACCGCCTCGCTCGCCGTCGTCGCCGCGGTGGGCGTCGTCGCCATGCTCGCGGGCACGCTCGCCGTCGCCTGGGCCATGTTCCTGTCCCCGCACGACCTCAGCGTCGTCACCACCGTCGTCGCCATGGCGGCCGTCGTCTCCCTGGTCACCGCACTGCTGCTGGGTCGCTGGGTGGTCGCCCGCAGCCGTGAACTCGCGGTCGCCGCCCGGGCGTTCGGCGACGGCGGTGCCTTCGCCGCCCCCGGCGGTCCCGCCACCGCCGAACTGGAGGACCTCAGCCGGGAGCTGGCGGCGACCAGCGCCCGGCTCGCCGAATCCCGCGACCGGGAGCGGGCGTTGGAGGCATCCCGGCGGGAACTGGTCGCCTGGATCTCGCACGATCTGCGCACCCCGCTCGCCGGGCTGCGCGCCATGGCGGAGGCCCTGGAGGACGGGGTGGCCGCCGACCCCGCCCGCTATCTGCGGCAGATCCGCGCCGAGGTGGAACGCCTGGACGGCATGGTCGGGGACCTCTTCGAACTCTCCCGCATCCACGCGGGCACCCTGCCGCTGAGCCTGTCCCGCGTCAGTCTGTACGACCTGGTCGGCGACGCCCTGGCCGGCGCCGGTCCGCTGGCCCGGGAGCACGGGGTACGGCTGGTGGGCGAGCGGGTCGCGCCGGTGCCGGTGGAGGTGGACGGCCGGGAGATGAGCCGCGTGCTCGGCAACCTGCTGGTCAACGCCATTCGCCGCACCCCGGCCGACGGCACGGTGGCGGTCGCCGCCGAACGCACCGACGAGGGCGTGGTGGTGTCGGTCAGCGACGGCTGCGGCGGCATCCCGGACGAGGACCTGCCGCGCGTCTTCGACACCGGCTGGCGCGGCACCGACGCCCGCACACCGCCGGCGGGCGCGGGCCTCGGCCTCGCCATCGTCCGGGGCATCGTGGAGGCCCACCGGGGCCGGGCCACCGTGCGCAACATCCCCGGCGGCTGCCGCTTCGAGGTGACCTTGCCGGCGGCGCCGTAGCCCGGCGCGGCCCCGGGCGGGCCGTGGCCCGGCTCAGCCCTCCCGGGCGAACTCCCTGATGCCCTCCGCGAACGGGACCCGTGGCTGCCAGCCCAGGGCGGACCGCAGCCGCGAGGAGTCGGCGGTGATGTGCCGGACGTCCCCCAGCCGGTACTCCCCGGTGACCACCGGCTCCGGGCCTCCGCACGCCGCGGCGAGCGCACGCGCCAGGTCGCCGACGGTACGGGGCTCACCGCTGCCCGTGTTGTACACCGTGAGCGCCCCCGGGGCGGCCGCCGCCTCCAGCGCCGCCACGTTCGCCCGGGCCACGTCCCGCACATGCACGAAGTCCCGCCGCTGCCGCCCGTCCTCGAAGACCCGGGGCGCCCGGCCGTGCGCGAGGGCGGAGCGGAAGAACGAGGCGACCCCGGCGTACGGGGTGTCGCGGGGCATCCGGGGCCCGTACACGTTGTGGTAGCGCAGGGACACCGCCGCCCCGCCCGTGCCGCGGGCCCACGCGGCGGCCAGGTGCTCCTGGGCCAGCTTGGTCGCCGCGTACACGTTCCGGGGATCGGCGGGGGCGTCCTCGCCGACCGGGCCGGGTACCAGCTCCGCCCCGCACCGCGGGCACCGTGGCTCGAACCGGCCCGCCGCCAGGTCGGCCACGGCCCGCGGACCCGGCCGTACGACGCCGTGGCGCGGGCAGACGTACCGGCCCTCCCCGTACACGACCATCGACCCGGCCAGCACCAGGCGCCGCACCCCCGCCGCCGCCATCGCGGCCACCAGCACGGCCGTTCCCAGGTCGTTGCGCGAGACGTACTCCGGGGCGTCCGCGACCCCCTCGCCCAGCCCGACCATCGCCGCCTGATGGCACACGGCGTCCACCCCTAAGAGCGCCCGGGCCACCGCGTCCGCGTCCCGCACGTCCGCGCCGGGGTGCGCGCGGACGTCGAACACCACCGGCTCGTGCCCGCCCGCCCGCAGCGCCTCGACGACATGGGACCCGATGAACCCGGCACCGCCGGTGACCAGTACGCGCATACCCACACGCTAGGAGCAACCGGCGCCGGGACCACGGAGCCCGCCGGTGACGTCACGGCTCCGTAAGGCGGTTCGGCCCACGCGGAGCACGAGCACGCACAGCCGTGTCAGGGGTGCCGGCGGCACTCGGAGCGGGAGAACCGCCTCACGGCCCGGCGGGAGGCACCGGGCCGGGGCGGACGGTTCAGCCCGCGGTCAGCAGGTGCCGTACGACGTAACCGGCGGAGTCGACGCCCGAGCTGCCGCCCTCGACCAGGGCCGCGGCCGCGATGCGGGAGCCGTACGCGGTGAGCCAGCCGTTGGTGTGGTCGCCCTCCTCGGCGGTGCCGGTCTTGGCGCCGACACCGGACAGACCGCCGAGGCGCGGGGCGGCGGTGCCGGCGGCGGCCGTGGTGCGCATCATCGACTGGAGGTACCCCGCCGTGCGCGGTGAGATGGGCCGGGGCGCGGTCGCCTGCCGCTGGTCCGGCAGGATGACCGGCTGCCGGAAACCGGCGTTGCGCACGGTGGCCGCCACGGACGCCATGAACAGCGGGGTGGCCGACACCCTGCCCTGGCCGATGAACTGGGCGGCCTGGTCGCCGCCCTGCGCGTCCGGCGGAATGCTCGGGTCGGTGGTGGCGACCCCGCCGCCGATGGACCAGCTGCCCATGCCGAAGACGTCCACGGCCTCGTCGTGCAGCGCGGAGGCGTCACCGTCGTGCACCAGGTAGTGGAAGCCGTCCTTGATGAACGACGTGTTGCACGACACGGCGAAGGCCTGCGTCAGGTTGGAGCCCGGGTTCGGCTTCACCCCGGGATCGTTGTGGAACAGCTGGCTGTTGGCCATCAGCGAGTCGGTGCACGGAGCGGAGCTGGCCGGGTTCAGGCCCGCCTTGTCGAACAGGGCCGCGGCCGTGACGATCTTCATGGTGGAGCCGGGTGACTTGATGCCGTTGAGGGCGATGTCCCCGTCGTCCCCCGTGTGCGCGACCGCCAGGATGTGGCCGTTGCTCCAGTCGAGGGCCACGGTGCCCGCCGGCCGTCCCCCGAGGTGCGGGTCCTTCACCGCCGCCTCGGCGGCGGACTGGAGCCGGGCGTCGATGGTGGTCTTGATGACCGGGGCGCGGCCCTCGGTGAAGGTCTTCAGCGTTTTGACGCCCGTGCCGGCCGCGTCGACCACGGCGATGCCGGTGCCGGGGCGGCCGCCGGTGGCCTTGGCGTTCTGCCGGATCGTCGCGGCGATGTCCCGCAGGGAGGGGAACGCGGTGAGGTCGGTCTTCCCGTCGCCCGCCACCACCTTCGCGTCGCTCGCCCCGGCGGGCAGCGTGCCCGCGGTCAGCGACTGGTCGTCCCCGAGCCCCGGGTACAGCACGGAGTTGTTCCAGTGCACGGCCGCCACGCCGTTGGTGCTCTTGCGTACGGCCACCGCGCTCGGGTAGCTCCAACTGCCGCCCGGCACCTGGGCGGTGACGGTGAAGGTGACCTTGGCCGCGCCCGGGGTCGCGGTCGAGGTGCCGGCCGAGCGGACCTGGGTGAAGGTCAGCTTCTCCAGGTGCAGGCCGTCCCTGTACCCGCGCAGCGCCTGGGCGGCGGTGTCCGGCGCGTCGGTGATCCGGGCCGCGCCGTCGAACTGGCGGCCCGACCAGTGGTCCAGGAACGTTCGGGCCAGCTTCACCGCCTCGGTCCCCGAGGGCGGCGTGGTCGACACCGTCGACGGGTCGAATCCCGCCTCCTCGGTCCGGTCTCCGGCCGTGCCCCCGGTCAGCCCGTGCACGAGGTTGTACGTGCCTATTCCCCCCGCGACGAGCAGTGCGGTGCACGTACCGGCTATGCCGATCTTCACAGCTCTGTTCATGCGCCGGATCGTATGGACGTTACATGTAGGCGCGGGGCACCTGGTGCGCGATCGTTACCGGAATGTCAGTACGGACCGCTCAAAAAAGGCTGCCGAGCCCCAGGTGGGCCGCACGGACGGGGGGAGGGGCGCGGGCGCGGGGGAGCCCGGCGGGCCGGGGGCCGGGACCCCGCCCACCGGGGGGTTAAACCAGTCGATACTGGTGTAAAAGTGAGACTGATGGAACCAGTGCGCAAGAGCGACACCGCGGACACGACCGCGGGGTCGGCGGATCTGTTCGACGCGTCTGCCGACGCGGCCGCGGTGATCCGTGACGACGGCACCGTGGTCGGCTGGACCCGTGCCGCCGAGGCACTGCTCGGCTACCCCGCGCCGGAGGTGGTCGGTGGCTCCGCCGCCCGGCTGCTCGCCATGCCCGCGGACCCGGCGCGGACCGCGGGGATCGCGGAGCGCTGCCGCGGCGGGAACGGCTGGAGCGGCCAGATCCGGGTGCGGCACCGCGACGGCCACCCCCTCGACGTGCGGCTGCGCGTCTCGGCCGCCTTCCGCATGGGCGGACGCGTCTGCTTCCTGGCCTCGGCCGGCGCCGAGCGCCCGCAGTGGACGATGGCCCAGTCCGTCCTCGACGGGTTCCTGACCCGCTCGCCGGTCGGCATGGCCGTACTGGACCGCGAACTGCGCTACGTCTGGCTGAACGACACCCTGGAGCGGATCGGCGGGGTGCCCCGCCCGGAGCGGCTGGGGCGGCGGCTCGGCGACCTGCTGCCCGGCCTGGAGGGCGAGGCCCTGGAAGGGCTGATGCGCAAGGTGATCGCCACCGGCGTGCCGGTCACCGACTACGAGTACGCCGGCTGGAGCTGGGCCGACCCGCACCGCAGGCACGCCTACTCGACGTCGTTCTTCCCCCTGGTCGACGCCGACGACGCCGTCACCGGCGTGTGCACCATGGTCCTGGACGTCACCGAGCGCTGGGTCGCCCGGCGGCTGCTGTCGATGGTCAACGAGGCCGGGGCCTGCGTCGGCACGACTCTCGACGTGACGCGGACGGCCCAGGAGCTGGCCGACTTCACCGTCCCCCGCTTCGCCGACTTCGTCGCCGTCGACCTGCTCGAACCGGTGCTCGGCGGCGAGGGCCCCGGCACCTGGCCGGTCGGAGCGGGCCCGGCTTCCACCCGGCCCGCGATGCGCCGCGCCGCGCTGTCCTCGGTGCGCGAGGGCTGCCCGGAGGCCGTCCACCGGGTCGGCGAGCGGGTCGGCTTCCTCGCCGCGCCGTACGACACCCGGACCCTCGTCCAGGACGACCCGCTGTTCGTGCCGGTCCTCGACCCGGAACAGGGCCCCTGGGTCACCGCCGAGCCACGGCGCGCCGAACGCATCCGCGCGTACGGCCTGCACTCCCTGATCGTGGTCCCGCTGCGGGCCCGCAACACCGCCCTCGGCCTCGTCACCTTCGCCCGTTCGACCAACGCGGTGCCCTTCTGCTCCGACGACGTCCTGCTGGCCCGGGAACTGTCGGCGCGGGCGGCGGTCTGCCTCGACAACGCCCGCCGCTACACCCGGGAGCACACGGCCGCCCTCACCCTCCAGCGCAGCCTGCTGCCCCCGTCCCTCACCGGCGGCACCGCACTGGACGTGGCCTCCTCCTACCTCCCGGCCGACCCGGCGGGCGGCGTCGGCGGCGACTGGTTCGACGTGATCCCGCTGTCCGGGGCGCGGGTCGGGCTGGTCGTCGGGGACGTGGTGGGCCACGGCATCGGTGCCGCGGCGAGCATGGGCCGGCTGCGCACCGCCGTGCAGACCCTCGCCGACATGGAGCTGCCCCCCGACGAACTCCTCGCCCACCTCGACGACCTGGTGCTCCGCCTCGGTGCCGAGGACAACGGGTCCGGGGCCGCCGCGCAGAGCACGGCCGCCTTCACCGGGGCGACCTGCCTGTACGCCGTCTACGACCCGGTCAGCCGGCGCTGCACCATGGCCCGGGCCGGCCACCCGCCGCCGATCGTCGTGCCCCCGGACGGGCCCGCCCACTTCCCGGAGATCGCCGCCGGGCCCCCGCTGGGCCTGGGCGGCATGGCGTTCGAGACCACCGAGATCGAGCTGCCCGAGCACAGCCTGCTGGGCCTGTACACCAACGGCCTCATCCAGGCCTGCGACGACGTGGAACGCGGCATGTCCCGGCTCGCCCGGGCCCTCACCCGTGCCGCGCCCGACCTGGAGACGCTGTGCGCCGAGGCCGTGAGCGAACTCGTCCCGCGGCCCCAGCCCGACGACATCGCCCTGCTGCTGACCCGCACCCGCGCCCTGGGCACCGACCACGCCGTCTCCTGGGACGTGCCCGACGATCCGGCGGCCGTCGGCGAGATCCGCGCGCTGGCCGCCCGGCAGGTGACGGAGTGGGGCCTGGCCGAGCTGGTCATGACGACGGAACTCCTGGTGAGCGAGCTGGTCACCAACGCGATCCGGTACGCCGCCCCACCGATCCGGGTACGGCTGCTGCGTGACTCCCGGCTGACCTGCGAGGTCGCCGACGCCAGCAGCACCGCGCCCCGGCTGCGGCACGCCCGCAGCACGGACGAGGGCGGCCGCGGCCTGTTCCTGGTCGCCCAGCTCTCCCACCGCTGGGGCGCCCGCTACACCGGCGAGGGGAAGATCATCTGGGCCGAGCAGGAGATTCCGTAGGAAAGCGATGGCCCGGCTAGGAGTCGGACGAGTCGTCTACGGCCCGCGGGCCGCCGCCGAGCAGGCAGGCGGCGAGGGCGGCCGTGTCGTCCTGGAGGCGGTCGCCGCTGTAGTCCAGCAGATCGTGGTGGAGCCGGTCCAGCAGGGCGCGGGGCTCCAGCGGGCCCCACGAACGCAGCCGCCGCGCCAGCGGGTAGAAGACGCCGTCCGCGTCCCTGGTCTCGGTCACCCCGTCGGTGTACAGCAGCAGTTGCTCGCCGGGCCGGAAGGGATAGCTGTCGATGTGGTGCGCCTCCGCGATCAGCATCCCGAGGTTCAGCGGTGGGCCCGACCGCCCGCTGTCCAGCTCCCGCACCTCGCCGGGGCGGACGAGCAGCGGCGGCGGATGGCCGCAGTTGACGACCCGGACGACCCGGCCGTCGGCCGGGATCTCGGCGAAGACCGCGGTGATGAACCGCTCGCCGGTCTCGCTGCCCCCGATGTGCACGGCCCGGCGGGACACGCTCTGCTCCATGCGCCGGGCGAGGGCGGCGAGGTCGGGTTCGTCGTGCGCGGCCTCGCGGAACGCGCCGAGCACCGCGGCGGCCGTCTCGACCGCGAGCAGGCCCTTGCCGCGCACGTCGCCGATGAGCAGCCGGACGCCGAAGGCGGTGGGCACGGCCTCGTACAGGTCGCCGCCGATGCGCGCCTCGGCGGCCGCCGAGAGGTAGAAGCTCTCCAGGCGCAGATTGCCGATCCGCCGCGGCAGCGGCCGCAGCAGGACGCGCTGCGCGATGTCGGCCACGAACCGGACGTCGGCCAGGGTGCGTTCACGGTGGACCCGGTGGGCGGCCAGGATCGTGCCGAGGGCCCCGACCAGGACGGTGCACACGTAGTCGGCGACGTAGTGACGGTCCCACAGATAGCCGACCGAGCGGCCCGCGCAGCACGGGGTGCCGGCCAGGACGCCCTCCAGGACCACCGCCAGGACCGTGGCGCCGGCGACGACGAGGGGGCCGTGGGCGAAGGCGGTCACCAGGGGGAGGGCGACCAGCAGAAAGCTCACCGGCCAGTCGACGGGGGTGAGCGGTTCGAGGATCAGGACGACCGCGACGTAGCAGACCGGGAGCCAGCGCGTCCAGGCCGTCGGGACCGGCGGCCCGGTCCGCGTGGCGGCACCGGCCACCGGCTGGCGACGTGGACTACGCACACGGGACTCCTGTCACGGGCTGGACCGGGATCCAGCCTGGTGCGCGGGTCCACGCCGCACCGGTCATTGCTCCACTCAGCGGCATGTTCCGCTGCCGGGGTCCCCCGGCACGGGCCGGGGGACCGGTTCACCAGTAGTGCCGCCGGCCGGCGACCGCGTGACCCATCGACCCCAGGATCCACAGGATCGCGCCGACCACCAGAAGGATGATCCCGATGGTCCACAGAATGGATATCCCGGTAAGGAATCCGACGATGAGCAAGATGATGCCTAGGGCGATCATGGCCCGCCTCCTGTCGACGAACGTTCCTGGTGACCGGGTGCCCCGAAGTGCGCCGAGTCATCATGCGGGCGCCGAAATTCTGGTCGGGCGTGCCGGGCGGGGACACCGCGGTCCGCGCGCGGCGCGGTGGTCACCGTCCGGGCGCGCGGCGCAGGCCGTCCATGACGAGGTCGAGGAGCCGGGTGGCGCGGGGCCGCCAGTCCTCGTGCGGGTCGAGCTGCCACAGGCCCGCTATGGCGAGCATGAAGTCGTCGGCGGTGACGCCGGGCCGGATGGTGCCGGCCGCCTCGCCGGCCCGCAGCAGGAGTTCCGCCGCGTCGGACACCGGGGTGTGCGCGGGCTTGGCCGGGCCGCCCGGGGCGCTGGTGGCCTGCCGGATCGCGTCCGCCAGACCGGCCTTGGTCATCGCGAACTCGGAGAGCCGGTCCATCCAGGCGCGCAGGGCCCGGTCGGGGGGCAGGGTCTCCAGCAGCCTGGTCGCGCTGTCCGCCACGTTCCCCATCTCGTGGCGGTAGATCTCCAGGACCAGCGACTCGCGGTTGGGGAAGTTGCGGTAGAAGGTGCCCTGGCCGACGCCCGCCTTGCGGGCGATGGCGCTCAGCGGGGCCCCGGCGCAGCGCGACAGTTCGGCGAGGGCCACCTCCAGGATGCGCTCGCGGTTGCGCTGCGCGTCCGAGCGCCGTGGTGAGTCCTGCATGTGCGGCACCCGTCCTCCCCGAGGGTCGTGGCCGAACCTCGCCCTTGCTAAGCGGACAACTGTCCATTACGTTTCCGGAGTAACGGACACTTGTCCGGTTGAAGTCCACGATAGCGGCCGGACCCGCCCCAGCGGCAGACACCGGCCCCCGTTCATCCTCCCGGTATCCGCACCCGCGCCCCCCGCGCTCCCGCCCCCAGCACGCTCGCACCGCCCGGCGGCCCGTCCGCCGGTCCGTCCGCTCCCGTACAAGCTGCCCGCCGGCCGCTCCGGAAATGCGAAAGAAGCTGCCATGGCCACCTCGACGTCCAGTGTCGTCACCCTGCACATCAACGGCGAGAAGTTCACACTGCCCGTCGACCACCGCACCACCCTGCTCGACGCCCTGCGTGAACGCCTCACCCTGACCGGCACCAAGAAGGGCTGTGACCAGGGCCAATGCGGCGCCTGCACCGTCCTGCTCGACGGGCGCCGGACCGTCGCCTGCCTGCAACTGGCCGTGGCGGCCGAGGGGCGGGAGATCACCACCATCGAGGGCGTCGCGGAGGGCGACCGGCTGCATCCGGTGCAGCAGGCCTTCCTCGACCTCGACGGATTCCAGTGCGGCTACTGCACACCGGGGCAGATCTGCTCCGCGATCGGGGCGCTCAGGGAGCACGCGGAGGGGCGGCCGAGCGCCGTCACCGACGACATCCGGCCCGAGGCGGGACCGCCGCCGCTGACCCCCGAGGAGATCAGGGAGCGCATGAGCGGCAACCTGTGCCGGTGCGGTGCCTACGTCGCCATCGTGGACGCCGTGGCCAGGGCGGCGGCCGACCCGCGGACCAACGGTGGCGCGCTCGTGTCCGAGGAGGGTGTGGCATGAGGGAGTTCGACTACCAGCGGGCCGCCGATGTCGCCGGTGCCGTCGCCCTGCTCGGCGCCGACCCGGACGGCCGCTACCTCGGCGGCGGCACCAATCTGGTCGACCTGATGAAGGCGGGCGTCGAACGCCCCGGCCGGCTGGTCGACATCCGTGAACTGCCCCTCGACCGCGTCGAGCCGACGCCCGAGGGCGGGCTGCTCATCGGTGCCACCGTCACCAACGCGGACCTCGCCGCCCACCCCGAGGTGCGGCGCCGCTACCCGGCGCTGGCCCACGCCCTGCTGGCCGGCGCGTCCGGACAGCTGCGCAACATGGCGACGGTCGGCGGCAATCTGCTCCAGCGCACCCGCTGCGGCTACTTCACCGATGTCACCGGGCCCTGCAACAAGCGTGTGCCCGGCAGCGGCTGCCCCGCGCTGGAGGGCGAGCACCACAATCACGCCATCCTCGGCGCCTCCGGGAGCTGTGTGGCCGTCCACCCCTCGGACATGGCCGTCCCGCTCACCGCCTTCGACGCCGTCGTACGGTTCGAAACCGCCGACGGGCCGGGCGAGTTGCCGCTCACGGAGTTCTACCGGCCCGTCGGCGACACCCCGCAGCGCGAGACCGCGCTGCCGGCCGGCGCGCTGATCACCGGCGTCGTCCTGCCGCCCGCGCCGGTCGCCGCCCGCTCCCGCTACCGCAAGGTGCGCGAGCGCGCCTCCTACGCCTTCGCCATCGGCTCCCTCGCCGCCGCGCTCGACGTCCGCGACGGCGTCGTCCACGAGGCGCGTCTGGCCTTCGGCGCGGTCGCCTCCCGGCCCTGGCGGGCCCGCGCGGCCGAAGACGTGCTGACGGGGGCGCCGGCGACCCCCGAGACCTACGCCGCCGCCGCGGACGCCGAACTGGCCGCGGCGCGCCCGCTGCCGCACAACGGATACAAGGTGACCCTGATGCGCAACCTGGTCGTGGCCGTGCTGACCGAACTCGCCGAGGAGGCCGCCCGATGACCACCGCCGCCACCCGCGAGACCGAGACCCGCGCGCCCTCCGTCGGCACCGCCCGCAGCCGCGTGGAGGGCAGGGAGAAGGTCACCGGCGCCGCCCGGTACGCGGGCGAGATCCCCTTCGCCGGCCTCACCCACGGCTGGCTGGTCCTCTCCACGGTCGCGCACGGCCGCATCCGCGACCTGGACACCGACCCGGTCCTCGCCATGCCGGGCGTGCTCGCCGTCCTGGACCACCGCAACGCCCCGCGCCTGAACACCGACTTCGCCGGCCTGCTGGGCATGCGCCCCGACCCGACCTGCGCCGTCTTCCAGCACGACCGGGTGCCGCACCGGGGCTGGCCGGTGGCGCTCGTGGTGGCCGAGACCTCCGAGCAGGCCCGGGAGGCCGCGGAGTCGCTCGTGGTCCACTACGAGGAGGAGCCCCACGACACCGACTTCGGCGCGGACCGCCCCGACGCCTACCGGGTGGACGGCTTCATGCCCGCGCTCACGGAGAAGGGCGACCTGGAGGCACGGCTCGCCGAGTCCGCCGTCGTGCTGGACGCCGAGTACACCACCCCCGAAGAGCACCACAACCCGATGGAACCGCACGCGGCCACCGCCCACTGGGACGGCGACCGCCTGGAGGTGTTCGACTCCAACCAGGGCGCCACCTGGGTCGTCGGCGACCTCGCCAAGCTCTTCTCGATCGATCCGGCCAGTGTGCGGGTGCGCTCCGAACACGTCGGCGGCGGCTTCGGCAGCAAGGGCGTGCGCGCCCACCAGGTGGCCGCCGTGATGGCCGCGAGCGTGCTGCGGCGCCCGGTGCGCGTGGTGATGACGCGCCGGCAGATGTTCACGCTGATCGGCTACCGCAGCCCCACCGCCCAGCGGATCAGGATCGGCGCCGACGCCGACGGCCGGATCCGCGCCCTGGAACACCGCTCGCTGAGCGCCACCTCCACCGTGTACGAGTTCGTGGAGCCCAGCTCCGGGGTGGCGCGGGTGATGTACGACGCGGACGCCCACCGCACCGAGAACCGCGTGGTGCGCCTCGACGTGCCGTCCCCGACGTTCATGCGGGCCCCCGGCGAGGCGCCGGGCTCGTTCGCGCTGGAGTCGGCGATGGACGAACTCGCCGTGGCGTGCGGGCAGGACCCGGTCGCCCTGCGGCTGCGCAACGACGCCGAGCGCGGGCCGGTCTCCGGGCTGCCGTTCGCGAGCCGGCGGCTGGCCGACTGCTTCCGGGAGGGCGCTCGCAGGTTCGGCTGGGCCGACCGCGACCCGCGCCCCGGACTGCGCCGCGACGGCCGCTGGCTGCTCGGCACCGGCACCGCGTCGGCCTCCTTCCCCGCGGGCGTGGCGCCCTCCACGGCGACCGTGACCGCGCATCCCGACGGCCGCTTCACCGTGCGGATCGCCGCCGCCGACATCGGCACCGGGGCCCGTACCGCGCTCACCCTGGTCGCCGCGGACGCGCTGGGCGTCGACCCGGAGCGGATCCATGTGCGCATCGGCGACAGCGACTTCGGGCCGGCGATGATCGCCGGCGGCTCCATGGGCACCCGCTCCTGGTCCTGGGCCGTGCAGACCGCCGCCCAGGAGGTGCGCGAGCGGCTCGCCCTCGGCACCGACATCCCGGCGGAGGGGATCACGGTCCGCGCCGACACCGCCGAGGCCGTCGGCGCGCTCACCCCGGCCGAACGGCACTCCTTCGGCGCCCAGTTCGCCGAGGTGGCGGTGGACCCCGGCACCGGCGAGGTGCGCGTGCGCCGGATGCTGGGCATCTTCGCGGCGGGCCGGATCGTCAACCCGCTCACCGCGCGCAACCAGCTGCTCGGCGGCATGATCTGGGGCATCTCCATGGCCCTGCACGAGGAGGCGGTGCGGGACCGTGCCTCGGGCGGCCTCGTCGGCGCCGATCTCGCCGGCTACCACGTGCCCACCCACGCCGACGTGCCACGCATCGAGGCCGACTGGATCGACGACCCGGACCCGAACGACCCGGTCGGCATCAAGGGCATCGGCGAGATCGGCGTCGTGGGTGCAGCGGCGGCCGTCGCCAACGCCGTCTGGCACGCGACCGGCGTACGCCACCGCGCCCTGCCCATCCGGCCGGACCGCGTCCTGTCGGCGGCCGCGCGGGAGGGAGCCCCGGATGCTTGACCTGGCCGCGGAGCTGACCGGGTGGCTGGGCGAGGGCCGGGAGTTCGCCGTCGCCACCGTGGTCTCCGTCGGCGGCAGCGCCCCTCGCGACCCCGGCGCCGCGCTCGCCGTGGACCGCGCGGGCACCGTCATCGGCTCGGTCTCCGGCGGCTGCGTGGAGGGCGCGGTCTACGACCTGTGCCAGGAGGCGCTGGAGACCGGGCGAAGCGTGGTCGAGCGGTTCGGCTACAGCGACGAGGACGCCTTCGCCGTGGGGCTGACCTGCGGCGGGGTGATCGAGGTCCTGGTCACCCCGGTGGGCGCGCAGGCGCCCGCCCGGGCGGTCCTCGCGCAGGCCCTCGCGCTGGCCGCCGAGGGCGGTCCCACGGCACTCGTCCGGGTCGCCCGCGGCCCGGACGGTCTGCTCGGCCACGCCCTGCTGGTGCGGCCCGACGGCCCGTACGAGGGCACCCTCGGCGGCCACGCCGACCTGGACCGGACCGCGGCGGCCGAGGCCCGCGCCCTGCTGGAGGCGGGGCGCACCGGCACGGTGGAGGTCTCCGCGGACGGCTCGCACTGCCCCGGCGGCCTCACCCTGCTGGTCGAGTCGGACGTGCCGCCCCCGCGCATGATCATCTTCGGGGCGGTGGACTTCGCCGCGGCGCTGGCCCGGGCCGGGAAGTTCCTCGGCCACCATGTGACCGTCTGCGACGCCCGGCCCGTCTTCGCCACCCCGGCCCGCTTCCCGGACGCCGACGAGGTGGTGGTCGACTGGCCGCACCGCTATCTGCGGCGCACCGCGACCGACGCCCGCACGGTGCTGTGCGTGCTCACCCACGACGCGAAGTTCGACGTACCGCTGCTCAAGGTGGCCCTCGGCATGCCGGTGGCCTTCATCGGCGCGATGGGCTCGCGGCGCACCCACGAGGACCGTGCCCGGCGGCTGCGCGCGGAGGGCGTGAGCGAGGCGGAACTGGCCCGGCTGCGCTCGCCGATCGGCCTCGACCTCGGCGCCCGCACGCCCGAGGAGACGGCCCTGTCGATCACGGCGGAGATCGTCGCGGCCCGGCGGGGCGGCACCGGGGTCCCGCTGACCGGCGGGCGGGCCCCGATCCACCGGGACCGGCCGCCGGCCGTCGCGGCGGGGGTGTGAGCGGGCGCCTTCGAGGGTAGTTATTCATCACCGGATGAATAACTGCTCGGGCGAAGGGCAGGAGCGATGGACACACGGGACAGGACCACGTGCTGCGTCGTGGGCGGCGGCCCCGCGGGCATGGTGCTCGCACTGCTGCTGGCCCGGTCCGGCGTCGAGGTGACGGTGCTGGAGAAACACGCGGACTTCCTGCGGGACTTCCGCGGCGACACCGTCCACCCCTCCACCCTGGCGCTGCTGGACGAGCTGGGCCTGGCCGAGCGCTTCGCCCGGCTGCCGCAGCGCCGGGTGCGCACCGTCCGGCTACCGGTCGACCCCGGCCGCCCGGAGGTCACGGTCGCCGATCTGTCGGTGCTGCGCGGCCCCTACGACTACGTCGCGATGGTGCCCCAGTGGGACCTGCTCGACCTCCTCGCGGACGAGGCCCGCCGCGAACCCGCCTTCGAGCTGCGGATGAACACCGAGGCGACCGGCTTCCTGACCGAGGGCGGGCGGGTGACCGGCGTGCGCTACCGCACCGCCGACGGCCGCACCGGCGAGCTGCGCGCCCTGCTCACCGTGGCCTGCGACGGCCGCGGCTCGCTCGCCCGCACCCGGCCGGAGCTGCGCCTGCGCCGGTTCGCCTGCCCGATGGACGCCTGGTGGTTCCGGCTGCCGCGCCGCGCGGAGGACCCCCGAGGCCTGGTCGGCGGAGCGGGCGACCGCTTCCTCACCGCGATGATCGACCGCGGCGACTACTGGCAGTGCGCCGCCCTCATCCCCAAGGGCACCGACCAGGCCCGCCGCGCCGCCGGGCTCGACCGGTTCCGGGCCGAGTTCACCGCCGCCGTCCCCTGGCTCGCCGAGCGCACCGGCGCCCTGCGCTCCTGGGACGAGGTCAAGCTCCTCGACGTACGCCTGGACCGGCTGCGCCGCTGGCACCGCCCCGGCCTGCTGTGCATCGGCGACGCGGCCCACGCCATGTCCCCGGTCTTCGGCATCGGCATCAACCTCGCGGTCCAGGACGCCGTGGCCACCGCCCGCCTCCTCGCCGGACCGCTGCGCCGCGGCACCGTGCGCCCCCGCGACCTGCGCGCGCTCCAGCGCCGCCGCCGGCCCACCACGGTCGTCACCCAGGCCCTCCAGCGGGCCGCCCACGCCCGGATCATCCGCCCCGTGCTCCAGGGCCGGCCGCCCCTCGGCGACGCGGACCGGGCGCGCCGCGTCGCCCGGCTGCTCGCCGGCTCCCCCCGGCTGCGCCGGCTGCCCGCCTACTTCATCGCGTACGGCGCCCGGCGCGAGCGCCCGCCCGCCGCGGCCGTCCGCGCGGGACGCGGCACGGACGGCCGGCACCCGGGAAACCGGCGGGCGGCGGCCGGTGAGCCGGGGTGATCCATAACGATCTCGGCGGAAACCTTGTGCAATGCCCGCACGCCCCTAGCCTCCCTGCATGGCTTTTCTTTCAGGTCGCCGCCGAAGAACGCGGCTGGCTCCCGAACTTGACGACCAGGAGCTGGGCAGACTGCTCAAATCCCTGCGGGCGACCACACGGACGGGGACGATCGCCACGACCGACCTGTGCGCGGCGCAGATCACCCGCGTACTGGACCACGAACCGGGCGAGTGGGACCGTCGCACCCACCGGCTGGACGTCCTGTCCGCCTTCATGACGGACTCGCACCTGCCCGGGGCCTGGGCCGCCCGGGAACCGCGCAATCCGGACGCGCTGGTGCTGCACGCCTGGTCACAGGTGATGCGCGCCCGCTCCGAGGGGCGCCCGGAGAACGCCTCGGCGGCCACCGACCTCTGCCTCAAGGCCGCCGACCTGGCCCCCGAGGACCCCGCCCCCTGGATCGTCCTGCTGGCGGTGGCGCGGCTGCAACGCTGGGCACAGCCACAGGCGTTCGGGGTGTGGAACGAGGTGCTCGCCCGCGACCGCTGGAACCGCGAGGCGTACCTCACGATGCTCGGCTACCTCAGCCCCGAGGAGGGCGGCTCACGCATCCAGGTGCTGGAGTTCGTGGACACCCTGAGCGCCCGGATGCCGGCCAACGCCCCCTGCGCGGCCGTCGAACTCACCGCCCAGGTGCTCCAGTACCACTCCGTCCTCGGCCGGGGCGGGTTCGAGGCGCTGGTGGCGCGCAACCACTGGTCCCACGCCATGGCCGTACGGGCCCTCGACCGGGTGGCCCACACCTGGAACCAGCCCGGCTTCCTCCGGCACGCCAGGGCCCTGGCCGACCTCAACCTGCTGGCCTACGCGCTGATGGCCGCCGACCGCCGCCGCGATGCCGCCGCGCTCTTCGAGACCATCGGCGGCATCGTCACGCCCTGGCCCTGGAACACCGGCGGCGATCCGCTCACCGAGTACGACCAGGCGCGGCGCAGGGCCACCGTCGGTCTGTGACGGCGGTCAACTCCCGGACACCGGAGGGGAGTCCCCGGGGTGCGCGTCCGCCGCGAGGGCGCGTTCCAGAAGCGGCAGCAGCACCCGGAACGTGCAGCCCTCGCCCGGTGCGGTGCGCAGCTCGATGCGCCCGCCGTGCGCCGCGACCAGGGCGTGCGCGATGGCCAGGCCGAGCCCGGAGCCCCCGCCCAGGGCACGGGTGCGGGAGTCGTCGGCGCGGTAGAACCGGTCGAAGACACGGGCGCGTTGCTCCTCGGTCAGCCCCGGGCCCCGGTCGGCGACCTCCAGCACGGCCGCGTCGTCCGCCGTGCCGACGCCGATCCGGACGGGGGTGCCGGCGGGGGTGTGCGCGACGGCGTTGCCGACGAGGTTGGTGACCACCTGGCGCAGCCGTGCCTCGTCCGCCAGGGCCGGTGCGGTGCCGGGCCGCCCGCCGCCCGGGCCGGTGAGCGTGACCGGACGGGTGGCGTCCAGGGCCCCCAGGTCGTGCAGCGCGTCGGCGGCGAGGGTGCGCAGATCCATCGGCGCCAGATCGAGCGGGAAGACCGGGTTGCCGGCCGGGCCGTGCACGGTGTCCTCGTCCAGCCGGGCCAGGAGCAGCATGTCCTCCACCAGCCGGGTGAGGCGTTCGGACTCCTGGGCGATCCGGGCCATGGTCTGGTCGATGTCGCCCCGTGAGGCCAGGGCGCCCATGCGGTACAGGTCGGTGTAGCCCTTGATGCCGACCAGGGGGGTGCGCAGTTCATGACTGGCGTCGGCGAAGAACCGCCGCATCCTCGACTCGGCCTCGGCGCGGGCCTGGAAGGCGGTGTCGATCTGGGCGAGCATCTGGTTCAGACAGGCGGTCAGCCGCCCCACCTCGGTGCGGGGATCGGCGAGTTCGGGCACCCGGTGGGCGAGGTCCCCGGCCGCGATCCGGTTGGCGGCCTCCTCGATCCGGGTCAGGGGGCGCAGCCCGGAGCGCACCGCGAACCGGCCGGCCACCGCGAGCACCGCCACCAGCACGAGCCCCGCGGTCAGCGACAGACCCCGGGTCTTGGCGACGGTGCGGTCGACCTCGTCCAGCGAGGTGGCCACGACGACGCTGCCCGGCGTGGCGGTGGCCCCGGCCGGGATGCGCTGGTCCGGCTGGACCACGGCGAGGACCCGCCAGGCGTGGTCGCCGTCGCGCGAGGCCACCGTGAACGGACGACCGCCGTGCGCCAGTACCGCCCCGCGATCCAGCCGGGGCAGATCCGGCACCCCGCCGGACGGTGTCGCGTGGGCGTCGAAGGCCCGGCGGACGGTGCCGCGGTCGTCCACGTAGGTCACGGACGTCTCCCGCAGCAGGGACACGGCCTTCGCCACCCGGGTGGCGTCGTCGCCGGACGGCGGGGTCAGCCGGGCGGCGATCTGCGCGGTCAGGGAGAGCCGCTCGTCCACCCGGTCCTGGAGGTAGCCGTGCAGCGAGGTGGTGACGATCACGCCCGTCGCGCTCAGCCCCACGGCGACCAGCGCCGTGGCCAGGCACAGCAGCCGGGTGCGCAGCGAGGTGCGGTGCAGCAGCCGGCCGGGCAGGGCCAGCGGGTGGCGCCTCACGGCCGGGGCCCGCGCACGACGTAGCCGATGCCCCGCACGGTGTGGATGAGCTTGGGCTCCGCGGCGTCGATCTTGCGCCGCAGATAGCTGATGTACGTGTCGACGATGCTCGGATCGCCCCCGAAGTCGTACTCCCACACGCTCTGCAGGATCTGCCCCTTGCTCATCGTCCGCCCGGCGTTCGCCATCAGGAAGTGCAGCAGCCGGAACTCGGTCGGGGACAGCCGTACGGTCCGCCCGGCGCGGGTGACGTGATGCCCCTCGGGCACGAGTTCCAGATCGCCGACGACCAGCCGGGCCGGCGCCTCGCCCCTGGTGCGGCGCAGGACCGCGTTGATCCGTGCGATCAGCTCCTCCAGGTCGAAGGGCTTGGTGACGTAGTCGTCGGCGCCGAGCCGCAGTCCGTCGAGACGGTCCTGACGGGTCTCGCGCGCGGTGACGAACAGCACCGGCACGTCGCCGCCCCGCCCGGGCAGGGACCGGGGCAGGGCACGCAACCGGCGGATGACCTCGAAACCGTCCATGTCGGGCAGCATGACGTCGAGCAGGACCAGGTCCGGCGGGCACTGGACGGCCAGGTCGAGGGCCTCCTGCCCGGTCGCCGCCGCGTCGACGTCGAAGCCCGCGTAGCACAACGCCGTGCGCAGCAGCTCCCGGACGGTGGGCTCGTCGTCCACCACGAGCAGATGGTCCTGGCTCGTCGTGGAGCGTCCGGTGGAAGTCGGTGTCGCCATGTGCGGAGTGCTGCCTCGCAGACGTCGGAGAAGGGGAGGCCGGGTGAGGACCCCGGGGGACCGGGGCCCTCATTCATGAGACCACACCCGCCCGGGGGGACGATTCGGCCGTCATGGTGCGGCGGCGCAGGCCCCGCCGGGGCGGACCCGGCACCGGGGGCCGGCGCGCGGCCCGCAGTCCGTGCAACCGGCTGCCCGCGTACGACGCGGCGGTGGCCGTCACGAATCCGGTGAGGGCGCTCAGCCGCACCGCCGCGTCCAGACCGGCCGTCACCGCGCCCATCTCGCCGCCCATCACGTTGATGCCCATCCGCAGCGAGACCTGGGCCGTCAGACAGCACAGCAGGACCGCCGCGGCCACCGCGACGCCCGTCCGCAGCGCCAGCTCCAGATGCCGGCCGAGCAGGGCGTCCGCCTCCTCGCGCGCGGAGCGAGCCGGTGTGCGGCCCGCGATCAGATATCCGGCGAGCACCAGCAGGACCAGCAGCAGCACCAGCCCGATCAGCCACAGCGGCGCACCGGCGCCGGACCAGTCGCCCACGGCGACGGACCTGTCCTTGCCCGCGCCGCCGGCACCCGCCCCACCGCCGAGCATCCCGAGCATCCCGCCGCCGTCGCCCTGCTCGCGCCGGAAGGCGGCCTCCCATGACGCACCGAGCCCGGAGGTGAGCAGGACGGCGAACAGACCGGGCCCGGCCAGCAGCAGCGCACCGGCGGCCCGGGCCACCTGCTCCCGGCCGGCCGGCGACGCCGCCCCGGCCAGCACCGCCAGTGCGAGGACCAGACAGCACGCCACGGCGGCCATCCCGGTCAGCGTGGAGACCACGGGGTGCCACTTCAGGCGCATCCGGCTCAGCGCCACCGGCCGGGGCAGGCTCGTACGCCGTGCCGCCACACAGCCGATCCCCAGCACGGCACACACCCCCAGCAGCCCGAGGAAGGTGGTGGCCACGACATCGGAGTGGAAGACCACCGAGGAGAACGCGCCGCCCAGGCCCTTGCCGGAGCCGCCCATGCCCGCGCCGAGGCCCCCCAGGCCGCCCATGCCCCCGCCGCCCGCCTTGGCGCCGAGCCGTTCCGTCACCGAGTGGGGCATGCGTGCCGTCCCCCGGCCGAGCAGCGCGAGGACCGGCAACAGCACGGCGGCGGTGGTCAGCGCCCCGCCCGCGCGGGCCCACAGCAGGGCCGGGACCGGGCGGGCCCGGCGGCGCAGCGGCCGGAAGAACACCGTCCCCAGGACGGCCATGCCCAGGAACGTCAGCATCAACGGCAGGGCCCGCACCTCCCCGTCGACGCTCAGGCCGAGACCCCCGCCCGCGCCGCCCAGCGCGCCGAGCAGCCCGCCGCCGGCCGCCGGGGCGGCCGAGGGAGCGGACTCCAGGCCCACCGCGCCGCCGAAGGCCATGCTCAGCACGGTGGGCACGAGCCGGGACAGCGGTGCGATCGCGCCGGCCCCCAGGGCCAGCAGCCCCGCCCAGGCGGTGACGGCCATCACCGCCGTGGCGGCCAGGACGGCGAGGGCTCCTTCCAGGGCATGGCGCCACGGTCCACACGGCGGGGCGGTGCCGGGCTGCGGTGAGGCGGGCATGGGCTGACTCCTCTGCGGGGGACGAACGGACGGAGCGAAGGGGGACGCACGGACGGTGCGAAGGGGGCGGGTACCGCGGGTGGTCAGGCTCCGGGACCGGGCCGGCCCGCCTCGGCGGTCTCGTCGAAGTGGACGGCCCGCTCCGCGGGGGCGGGCGCCGCGGCCGCTTCCAGCCGTTCGCCCTCCACGTCCAGGTTCGGCACGAAGCGGTCCAGCAGCCGCGGCAGCCGCCAGGCACGGTCGCCGAGCAGGGCGAGCACCGCCGGCACGATCGCCATCCGGACGACGAACGCGTCGAAGAGCACCGCGATCGCGAGGCCGAACCCGATGGTCTTGAGCATCTGCTCGTCCGAGCCCATGAAGGCGGCGAACACCGAGATCATGATCACCGCCGCGGCGACGACGACCCGCGCGCTGTGCCGGAACCCGTCCGCGATCGCTTCGTGCGGCGTGCTGCCGTGGACGTACGCCTCGCGCATCCGCGTCACCAGGAAGACCTCGTAGTCCATGGCCAGACCGAAGACCACGCCGACCATGAAGATCGGCATCATCGACATCACCGGGCCCGGCTGGGCGACTCCGAAGAACTGCGCCAGCCAGCCCCACTGGAACACGGCGACGACCGCGCCCAGTCCGGCCAGGACCGACAGCAGGAACCCGAGCGCCGCCTTGAGCGGGACGAGCAGGGACCGGAAGACGGCGATCAGCAGCAGGAACGCCAGGCCCACCACGAGGGCGAGATAGGGCAGCAGGGCGTCGGACAGCTTCTGGGACACGTCGGCGTTCATGGCGGTGCTGCCGCCGACCAGGATCCGGGCGTCCGCCGTGTGCGCCAGGCCCGGGTCGCGCAGGGCGTTCAGCAGATCGGAGGTCTGCTCGCTGCCGGGCGGGCTCGCCGGTACGACGTTGAGGACGGCGGTGTCACCGGACTCGCTGAGCCGGGGCCGTCCCACCGAGGCGACGTCGTCCAGTCCGCTCACCTGGTGGGCGGTCTTCTCGGCGGCGGCCTTGGCGGGGCCGCCGGAGGCGGACTGGACGACCACGGTCAGCGGGCCGTTGAAGCCGGGTCCGAAGCCCTCGGTGACCAGGTCGTAGGCCTTGCGCTGGGTGGTCGACACCGGCTGGCTCGCGTCGCCGGGCAGCCCCATCTGGAGCGAGGCGACCGGAACGGCCACCGCGGCCAGCGCGGCGACGCCGGTCAGCAGGACGGCGACCGGCCGGCGGACGACGAAGCGCGCCCAGCGCACCCCGAGGCCGTCACCGGCCGTACGGCCCTTGCGGCGGCGCGGCGGACGCGTCGGACCGATGCGCCGGCCCGCGATGCCGAGCAGCGCCGGGATCAGGGTGAGGGCGATCAGCACCGCGAGCACCACCGTGCCCGCCGCGGCGAAGCCCATCTGCGTGAGCATCGGGATGTTCACGACCAGCAGTCCGACCAGCGCGATCACCACGGTGGTGCCGGCGAAGACCACGGCCGACCCGGCCGTGCCCACCGCGTGTGCGGCAGCGTCCTCGCGGTCGCGGCCGCGGGCGAGTTCGGCGCGGTAGCGGGAGACCACGAACAGCGCGTAGTCGATGCCCACGGCAAGGCCGATCATGGTGGCCAGACCGGTGGTCGTGGTGCCGAGACCGAGCGGGGCGGACAGCGCCTTGATCACGCAGGCGCCGGTGCCGACACCCAGCAGGGCCGTCAGCAGCGGCAGCCCCGCCGCCACGAGCGAACCGAAGGTGAGGACCAGGACCACCGCGGCCACCGCGAGGCCGATCGCCTCCTTGGAGTGGCCGCCGGCCGTCACCGCCGAGACCGCGTTGCCGCCCGCCTCCACGGTCAGCGTGGACGACCGGGCGTCCTCCACGGTCTTCAGCAGCGCCGACCGCGAGGAGTCCTCGAGGTGCGAGGTGGACACCTCGTAGGAGACCTGGCTGTAGGCGGTCGAGCCGTCCTTGCTCACCGAACCCGTCCGGAACGGATCGGTCGCCTGGCTCACCTGGGGGTCCGCGCCCAGCGCGCGGACGGTGGCCTCCACTTCCCGTTTGGCCTGGGGATCGGAGATCTTCCCGTCCTTGACGTGGAACACCACCCGGGCCGTGGCGCCGTCGGCGTGCAGCCCGGGGAAACCGTCCTGCAGCAGGTCGGAGGCGTGCTGTGCCTCCGTGCCCGGCATGGAGAAGTCGTTGGGGGGCGCGGGTGCGGCGCGGGCGGCGAGCAGGCCGGCCAGCACCAGCAGGCCGGTCCACACCACCACCACGAACCAGCGTTTCCGGAAGGAGAACCGGCCCAGCTTGCAAAGGAACGAGGCCACGGGGGCGACTCCAGATCACGTCGTGCTCTTCGGGGAGCGCCGAGCCTGGCAGTGCCCGCTGTCCGGTTCCGGAGAGATCCTGGGAGTTCCCGGAGAGTCCGGCCCCGATGCCGCCCGCGCCGGGCGTCGACCGCGGGAATTCCACAGAGAACTCCCAGCGGGAGGGGACCGCCGGGCCGGACCCTGCGAGGGAATATCCCGGCCCCCGGCCCGGTTGACTCGCCTGATTGGCATGCCCGGGACATAGCCCGAGGAGGGCGGAGGCCGGGCGGAAAGGTAGCAAGGTCATGGCACGCAGCACCGCGCGTCCCGTCGTCAAGCTGAAGTCGACCGCCGGGACCGGCGTCACCTACGTGACGCGGAAGAACCGACTCAACGACCCCGACCGGCTCGTTCTGCGCAAGTACGACCCGGTCGTCGGGGAGCACGTCCCCTTCCGTGAGGAGCGCTGACGCTCCGCGAGGAGCACTGGGCCCGTGACGAGGAGCGCCGAGCTCCCGAGGAGGACACCGGCCCCGCTCACCCGGTGGTCGAACGGCCCGGTTCCGCGAACGTGCGGCACCGGGCCGTTCGCCGTCCGTGCCGCCGACCCGCTGTGAGGTCCCCCACCCACCCTTGCCGCAGCGGAGAAGGGCTCCCTAAGTTCGTACGTATGTCCGCAAATGACCCCGCCCCCGCCGCCGACCCGGTCGAGTTCTCCGTCGACCTCACCGCCCACGAGATGCTCCGCCGGGCCCACGTCATGGACGCCGTCGCCCCCGCCTGGGACCCCGTCGAGGCGCTGCGGGACGAGGACGCCGCCCGCGACCTGCTCTACTCCGGCCTCGACGAGGAGCAGCAGCGCATCTACGACGAACTGGTCGCCGCCGGTGTCCTGCCCGAGCGCGGAGACGGCCGTGCTGCCGCTTGATCCGCACGCCGACATCGGCCGCCGCGCCTGGGTGACCTGCCCCAACTGCGCGGACCACCGCGGCTGCGCCACCTGCGAGGAACGCCGCAGGTGCGGCAGGCACTGGCGCTATCTGCTGTCCAACACCGGCAGCGTGCTCCACCTCCAGTGCCCCACCTGCACCCACGTCTGGGACCACGAGACCGGCTTCGGCGCCACCCGCGGCCGTCCCGACCGGGCCCCCGGCGACCGCTGACGGCGGCGCCCCGCCCGGGCCGGCTCAGGCCGTGCGCGTGAACAGGGGCAGATAGCCGAGGGACTGCCCCGAGGCCGTGGGGTGGTACGACTGCGTCAGGTCCAGCAGGTCGACGCTGCGCATCCAGGGGCCGGCCGAGCAGATCTCGTGCCCGCTGAACGCCTTGCGGGCGTCGGCGAACGTGAAGCCGTGCCGGCTGGCACGCTGGGCGATCAGGCTGTCGAGGTGGTCGATGGCCGCGTTGAGCGCGGCCCGCTCGCTGTCGTCGAGCCCGCGCGCACAGGTGCCGTGCAGCTGGTAGAAGTGCGGATACCCGAGCACCACGACATGGGCGGACGGCGCCTTGCTCCGGATCGCCGAGTAGAGCCGGTCCAGGTTGGCCGGCAGGTTCTTGTCGACGTAGTCGCGCGCGTTGCCGATGGCGGACATGCACGTGGTGGTGCCGGGCAGGGCGCAGATCCCCATGACCTTCGCCCAGCTCGCGTCACTGCCGCCGGCGGTGATGCTGACCAGGTCGGTCCGGGCGTCGAGCGGCCCCAGCTGCTTGGCCAGGACGTCGCCGGTCTTGGCGCCGTTGCAGGCGACGAAGGCGAAGGACGAGGCGTGGGCCGACGCCCACAGCGCGGGGTACGCCTTGCTGCTGCGCAGGCATTCCGCGCCCGAGCCGAGATAGCTGCCGGCGCCCACCCCCGCCGAGTACGAGTCCCCGAGGGCCACATAGGCCACGGCCGTCCTGCCGGGCGCTCCCTGCGCGGCCGGAGCGGTCGTCGGACCGGTGAGGGCGCAGGCGCCCGCGAGGAGCACGGCGGCGGCCCAGGACTGGATGCGGAACGGTCTCATGCCTCCCGTTTATCGCGGACCCCCGCCACCGCCGCCTCGTCACCGTCCGCGACCTTGACAACGCGCTGCGTCGATGCTTCCGCGGTGATCGCCCGGCGGCGAAAGGCCCCCCGCCCGCGCCCCGCCGGCCGTGCCCCGCCCGGCGTTCACCCGAAGGGACGTCACCCGTACGGCCCAGCGAAACCGGGGAGGCGAACAGAAAAGGCAAGGAGCGCGTACTCCTTGCCACTCTCAACATATAGCGGGCGGGGGGCCTTGCGGCAAGCCCCCGTACGCGGCGCACAATCACCAGCCTGAACGGCGGGCCGCCGGTGGCAGCGCGGTCCGTGACCTGGGCACATGGGGGGATTTTCGTGATCGACGTGATCATCGCGGGCGGCGGACCGACCGGACTGATGCTCGCCGCGGAGCTGCGGCTGCACGGCGTGCGCACCGTGGTGCTGGAGAAGGAGACGGAGCCGACCGAGATCGTCCGGTCGCTCGGCCTGCACGTGCGCAGCATCGAGGTGCTGGACCAGCGCGGTCTGCTCGACCGGTTCCTGGCGCTCGGCCGGCGGCATCCGCTCGCCGGCTTCTTCGCGGGCATCCGGAAGCCGGAGCCGCAGGGCCTGGACACCGCGCACGGGTACGTCCTCGGCATCCCGCAGCCCGTGACCGACCGCCTGCTGGCCGAGCACGCCGTCGAGCTGGGCGCCGAGATCCGCCGCGGCAGCGAACTGACGGGTCTGAGCCAGGACGCGGACGGGGTGAGCGCCGAGCTGGCCGACGGCACCCGGCTGCGCTCGCGCTATCTCGTCGGCTGCGACGGCGGCCGCAGCACGGTGCGCAAGCTGCTCGGCATCGGGTTTCCGGGCGAGCCCTCGCGGGTCGACACCCTCCTGGGCGAGATGCGGCTGACGGCGTCCCCGGAGGAGGTGGCCGCCGTGGTCGCCGACGTCCGCAGGACCCAGTTGCGCTTCGGCGCCATGCCCATCGGCGAGGGCGTGTACCGCGTCGTCGTACCCGCCGACGGGGTGGCCGAGGACCGCTCGGTCCCGCCGACGCCCGAGGAGGTCCGAGCGCAGCTGCGGGCCGTCGCCGGCACCGACTTCGGCATGTACGAGCCGCGCCGGCTCGCCCGCTTCGGCGACGGCACCCGGCTGGCCGAGCGCTACCGGGACGGCCGGGTCCTGCTGGCCGGCGACGCGGCGCACGTCCACCCGCCGATGGGCGGGCAGGGGCTCAACCTCGGCCTCCAGGACGCCTTCAACCTCGGCTGGAAACTGGCCGCCGAGATCGCCGGCTGGGCGCCCGCGGACCTGCTGGACACCTACCACCGCGAGCGGCACCCCGTGGCCGCCGACGTACTGGAGAACACCCGGGCGCAGATGGAGCTGGTCTCCCTCGAACCCGGTGCCCGGGCGGTGCGCCGGCTGGTGACGGAGCTGATGGACTTCGAGGAGGTGAACCGCCACCTCACCGAGAAGATCATCGCGACCGGGATCCGCTACGACGTCGGCGAGGGCCACGACCTGCTCGGCCGGCGGCTGCCCGACATGCCGCTGAAGCACGGCCGCCTCTACGAGCTGATGCGCCACGGCCGCGGCCTGCTGCTCGACGGCACCGGCCGCCTCTCGGTGACCGGCTGGGCGGACCGGATCGACCATGTCGTCGACGCGAGCGAGCGGCTGGACGTCCCCGCGGTGCTGCTGCGCCCGGACGGCCATGTGGTCTGGGCCGGCGAGGACCCGGCGGACCTGGCCCGTCGGCTGCCGAGGTGGTTCGGCGCGCCGCTCGCCTAGAAACGCCGGCGGCCGGCCCGCCCGGCCCGAGCCGCCCCCGGTGCATGCCGCCACCGGGGGCGGGCGGACCGGATTTCGGGGCCCGGCCGGGATCGGCGCCGCGGACCGCGAGGCCCCGTGCCGCGGTGCCGACCGGGGTCAGACGGTGCTGGTCGCCGGGGCGCGGAAGTAGTGCCCCTCCTCCAGGTCGGCGAGCAGGCCGGGCCGGGTCGGCTCCCAGTCGAGCAGCTCGCGGGTGAGGTCGTTCGAGGCGGGGGCGTCCATAGCCGCGAAGCCGCTCATCCAGCCGAAGTGCGCGGCCGCGTCCTCGGCGCCCACCGAGACCGTGGGCACACCGAGATGACGGCCGATCACCTCGGCCACCTCGCGGATCGGGACGCCCTCCTCGGCGATGCCGTGGAGCACGGATCCCGCCGGGGCCTTCTCGACCGCGAGCCGGAACAGCCGCGCCGCGTCGAGCCGGTGCACGGCCGGCCAGCGGTTGGCGCCGTCGCCCGGATACCCGGAGACGCCCTTCTCCCGCGCGATGCCGATCAGAGCGGCGACGAACCCGTGGTCCCCCTCGCCGTGGCAGGTGGGGGCGAGCCGTACCACGCTGGAGCGCACTCCCCGCTGCGCGCACGCCAGTACGGCCTCCGCGGTGATCGCCCGGATGAGGACCGGCGAGTCGCCTTCGACCGTGGGTATGTCCCGCTCCGTCGACACCTGGCCGGGCTTCAGCCCGGCGACCCCGGAGGCGATGACGAAGGGGCGGTCGCTCCCGGCGAACGCCCCGGTGAGGGTGTCGACGGCCCTGCGGTCGGCCTCGGCCGCGCTCCGGAAGTCCCCGGAGAAGGCGATGTCGTGCTTGAAGGCGAGGTGGATCACCCCGTCCGAGTCGGCGGCGGCGGACGCGAGGACGTCGAGGTCGTCCAGGCCGCCGCGGACGACCTCGGCGCCTGCCGCGGTGAGAGCGGCGGCGGAGGCGTCGGAGCGGGCGAGGCCGACCACCTGGTGCCCCGCGTCGAGGAGTTCGGGAACGACGGCGGAACCGATCCAGCCGGACGCACCGGTCACGAAAACGCGCATGAGTGTTCTCCCGGAACAGTTGATGTCAGTGACTGTCGTCAAAACGCTAGCACTGATGTCGGTGACTGTCATCGCGTAGGATTCGCGCCATGGGCAGATGGGAGCCGAACGGACGGGAGCGGCTGGCGAAGGCGGCGCTGGAGCTGTACGGCGAGCGCGGATTCGAACAGACCACCGTGGCGGAGATCGCGAAACGCGCCGGACTCACCGAGCGCACGTTCTTCCGGCACTACGCCGACAAACGCGAAGTCCTGTTCGCCGGGTCCGGTGAACTGGAGCGGCTGTTCACCGAGGCCGTCGCCGACGCCCCGCCCGCCGCGGCCACCCTCGACGTGCTGGCGGCCGGCTTGGACGCGGTCTGCGTGACGTTCGAGGAGCGGCGCGAGTTCGCGGGCAAGCGGCACGCCGTGATCTCCGCGACCGCCGAACTGCGCGAGCGCGAACTGATCAAGCTCGCCTCGCTCGCGGCCGCACTCGCCGACACGCTGCGCCGCCGGGGCGTCCCGGAACCCGCCGCCAGCCTGACCGCCGAGACGGGCGTCGCCGTCTTCAAGGTCGCCTTCGAACGCTGGATCGCCCCGGACGAGCAGCGGCCACTGGCCCTGCTGGCACGGGACTCGCTGGAGCAGCTCAAGGCCGTGGCCACGGGAGGCGCCCCGGCGGGCGCGGCCGGCGAGACCGCGCCCGCGCCTGCCGAGGCGCGGCCGGGCGGATGAGGCAGGGGCGGCTCCTTCCGTCCGCGGACGCGGATGAGTGAGGCGTGAGTGGTGGGGTAGACGCCCCCACCGGCCGGTCGGGCGCCGACGGGGTGAGCCACCGCAGGGCGCCCCGGGCCCGTCACCGGCCGCGCAGGAAGGAGAACGTCATGATCAAGCTGATTCGGCACGCGGGAGCGGTGGGAGCCTCGGCCGCACTGGTCGGTGGCGCGCTGCTCGCCGGCGCCGGCTCCGCGTCGGCCGCGCCCCAGCACGCCCCGGGTACCGGCACCCGTTCCGCGGCGGCGCGGGCCACCTCCGTCTGCTCCCGGCAGCACCACCGCCTCGACCCCTGGATCGCGGGACAGCTGGCCCAGTTCGACCCCGCCGCCAAGCGCAAGCTGGCGGTCTACGACCCGTGGGTCAAGGACCAGCTGGCGCTCTACGCGCCGACCGCCTGCTAGGACCGCCGCAGCCGGTGCCGCCGCACCCGCACGGGCCGGGTCAGTCCACGAACTCCATGGCCGGGTACCTCGGCGACGGCCCCTCCAGCAGCCGCCCGCTGCCGCCGCGCAGCCAGTGGTCGAAGTAGGCGGCCACATACGCCTCGCTCGTACGGATCGCCGTGACCGGGTCGAGGGTGCCGAGGGCGGCGGCCTGTACGGACGGTGGCAGGTGCAGCTGAGGGAGGAGTGCCTCCGCGTCCGTGGTCGAGGCGTGGCCCGAGTCGCGCAGGGTGAGCTGACGCGTCCAGCCCGGGGTGTGGGCGCGGAACGCCTGCCAGCCGGGGCCGGTGTCCGTCTCGCCGTCCTTGCCCAGCAGGAGGAACGGCCGGTCCAGGCCGTGCCGGGCGACCGGCATCGGCGAACCGTCGACGTAGGTCAGGTTGCCGTCCATGTCGATGCCCGCGGTGATCCGGTGGTCGGCGTCCATCGCCAGGGCCGCGGCGCTGCCGCCCATGGAGTGGCCGAACATGCCCACCCTCGACAGGTCCAGCGCGCCGGTCAGCCCCTTCGGCAGGCGCTGCCCGTCCGCGTCGGGGTCGTGACCGTCGTCGAGCAGCCGCAGTCGGTCGAGCACGAAGCGGATGTCCGCGACCCGGACGGCCAGGGACTTGCGGATGAAGGCGTCGGGATCGCCGGGCGGCACCATGGTGGCGAGCGAGCCGTCCGGGAACTGGATCTCGGGCGACTCGTAGGTGTGGTCGACGGTCACGACGGCGTAGCCGCGGCCGGCCAGCTCCGTCACCAACGTGGTGCCCCAGGTGCGGGGTTCGCCGAGGCCGGGTGAGTAGAGGACCACCGGAAGCCGCCCTCTTCGGCCCGGGGTCACCGGAGCGCCGAGCGCCACGTGCGTGGCCACTCCGGCCCAGTCGGTTCGGCCGGTGGGGAGGCCGAGCTGGAGATAGTCGTCGGCGGTCACGCGGTCGAAGTGGGCCGCCGCGGCGGGCAGCATGTACGGGGCCTGCGGGCGGCCCGTCGTGTGCGCCGCCGGATAGAACACGCTGACCATCAACTCGCGGTGAGGCGGCCCCTGTTGCCAGGGATCGGGACGTGCGGTGTCCACCAGGTGCAACGACACCTCGCCGACGGGGTGCGGCCCGGTGGGGGAGGGCAGCGCCAGGCGGCGGGGCGGCGGCGCGGTGGAGGGCGCGCCGGTGGTCGCGGCGGCGGGCAGGGACGCCGCGAGGGTGCAGAAGGCGGCGACCGCACAGGCGAGGAGGGTCCGTAACCCCACGCCCCTGCGGCGTCCGCGCGGATGTTCGTCGGTCATGGCTCAAGGGTGACGGCTCGTCACCCTGGGTTCATCAGGGATCAACCCTGGTCTTTCCGCTCGGGGTCTCCGTAGGGGCCGGGCCCGCGGGCGGCGCTCCGGTGGCGGCGGCGCGGTACAGGGCCCGGGTGGCGGCGCCGAAGTAGGCGCTGTAGGAGACCTGGGCGGTGTTGCCGCCGGTGTGGTAGCCGCCGATCACGCCGACGACCGCCCAGCCGTCGAACCACGGGACCAGCATGGGGCCGCCGCTGGTGCCGCCGACGAAGGCGTCACAGGCGATGCGCGGGAAGACGCCCGGGTCGGCCGGGTCGTCGCTGACCCACGCCGTGGTCCGGCTCCAGCATTCCAGCGGCTCCGCCGCCCCCGCCGGATAGCCGATCATCCGCACCGGTGCGTGCAGGTAGCCCGTCCCGGTGAGCAGCCGTACGCCGCCGACCGCGTCCTGCAGCACCGTCCCGTCCTCGTTGGGTCCGGTGACCGCGAAGGCGAAGTCGTAGCCGGCTCCCGCGTGTTCGCCGAGGTCGTAGTACTGCTGCGGGACGTAGACGCCGTTCGTCACGACCGGGAAGATCCCGAAGGGCTTGAGCCCGTCGTGGTACTGGGGGACGAAGGCCAGATCGCGCCGCGGGGCGGTGCCGGAGTAGCCCTTGAGGCAGTGCCCCGCGCTGAGCACCAGGTCGCGTCCGGGGCTGCGGACGACCGAGCCGCTGCACGTCCGGCCGGTGCCCTTGGCGTCGGTCCAGAAGAACGTGCCGGCCTGCGGGATGCCCGCGAAGCTGTGGCTGGGCGGGATGTACTCGCCTGGCCGGGGGCCGTCCACCGAGGGTGCGGCGCCGGCGCCCCCCTCGGCGCCCTTCGCGGGACCGGCGGGCAGGGCGGCCGTCATGCGGGCCGGTGTCCAGTAGGCGTCGAGCCGGGCGGCGACCGGGTCCGGCCCGGGTGCCGCGGCCTTGGCGGAGGCCGCGGCGGCCGGACCGCCCGACAGCAGCACGGCGGCCGCGCAGAGCGCGGCATGGCGGAGCAACCCGGTCCTGCGCACCATCACTTCCCCTCCCGGCGGCGGCCGACGGCCGGCTCACCCTAGGCCCGCGACCGGCGCCCGCGAAAGGGCGCACCCCGGCCACCACCACCTCCGCCGAGCCCCGCCGGACCGACGCGGGAAAGGCGGCCCGCCACGGAGGGACGGAGCCCGGGCCCGCGGCCCGGGAGAGGGACGGCGGGATCAATGAGGGATGCCAGGGCTGAGAATTGGTGCGAATGGGTACATTCTGTACAGGTGTATCTAGGTGGCACGCGAGTGTCACAGCCCGCCTCGGGGGCAGTGACCAGCACGTTTGCGGGCTAGGCGCGCCAGGGCCGTCGGCCCTGCTGACCACTGGCCGAAGGGAATGCCGGTTATGCACGAGGACACGAGGAGCCCCCTCCCCAAGCGGCCGCCCGAGGCGGCCCCGCGCTCGGCGGCCTGGGCCGATCCCGCCCCGCTGGGTCTGGCCGGCTTCGCCCTGACGACGCTGCTGCTGTCGATCGTCAACACCAACCTGTTGAAGGAGCCCGCCGCGATCCTGCCGGTCCTGGGTCTCGCCGCGTTCTACGGCGGTATCGCCCAGTTCGCCGCGGGACTCTTCGAGTTCCGCAGGGGCAACACCTTCGGCGCGACGGCGTTCGTCTCCTTCGCCGCCTTCTGGCTGTCGTACTGGTGGATAGCGCCGCGCGTGGCGCTCGCCGGGGACGCGCACAACGCGCTGGGGCTGTACCTGCTCGGGTGGGCCGTCTTCACCGCCTACATGACCGTGGGCGCCCTGCGCGTCAGCCTCCCCGTGCTGGCGGTGTTCGTGCTGCTGACCCTGACCTACCTCTTCCTGGCCATCGGGTCGTTCCAGGCCGGTGCTCCGCCGCACGTCATGACCCAGGTGGGCGGCTGGTTCGGCATCCTCACGGGCCTCGCCGCCTGGTACGCGTCGGCGGCCGGCGTCATCAACGAGGCGCACGGCCGCGAGGTGCTCCCCGCCTGGCGGCGCGAGCCCGGCCGCGGCGAGCCGACGGCGCACGAGGAGCGGTCCGTCTGACGGATCCGCGTAGGGCGTGCCGTCCCGGCCACTACCGCGGGGCGCGGGCCCGGGACAATGACCGGCATGACCGACGACAGGGACGACGCCGGCAGCCGGCCGGCCAGGATCGAGCGGCTGCTGCGCAGCGGCGAGCGTGAGCTGGTCCCGGCGTGGCGCCGGGTGACACAGGGCGAGACCCGCTGGGCCGTGACGGCCGTGATGCTGGCCGCGATCGCCCTGCAACTCGCGCTGCCGCACCGGCTCGCCCTGCTGCGGCCGGTCTGGGCGCTGCCGGTGCTGGAGTTCGTGCTGCTGCTGGCGCTGGTGGCCGGCAACCCCCGGCGGGTCGAGCCGCGGACGCGATGGCTGCGCTGGCTGGGACTGCTGCTGATCGGGGTCATCAGCCTGGCCAACGGGTGGTCGGCGGCCCGGCTGGTGGTGGACCTCCTGCACGGCGGCGGGGGCCAGGGCGCGGTGCCGCTGCTGCGGGCCGGCGGCGTCATCTGGTTCACCAACGTCATCGTCTTCGCGCTGTGGTACTGGGAATCCGACCGCGGCGGCCCGATGGCCCGGGTGCGCGGGGAACGGCAGTACGCCGACTTCCTCTTCGTACAGATGCAGAACCCCGAGCTGGCGCCCGCGGACTGGGAACCGGAGTTCCTCGACTACCTGTACCTCTCGTTCACCAACGCAACGGCCTTCAGTCCGACCGACGTGATGCCCCTGTCGCGCTGGGCCAAGATGCTGATGCTGCTGCAGTCCTCGGTGTCCCTGGTGACCGTGGTCCTCGTGGTGGCACGGGCCGTCAACATCCTGAAGTAGCGGGCGGGCCGGCCGTCCGCCCCTCTCGCCCGATCGGTGGACGGTTCGGCTTGCCGTGCCCGGGGAGAGTGGGGTGGGGCCACATGATGCGTGCATGCCCCCGCGCAAGGCCACGCGGAGGTGAACGCCGTACACCGGCGGGCGACCGGAATTGCATGGTTCGTTTTCTTGAACCCCTCGTGTTTCTGAGAGTAGGTTCAGCCCCATGACCGCCTCCCCGACTCCGACCACCGCCGAGGAGCTGCGCGGTGCCGGCCTGCGCGTGACGGCGGCTCGCGTCGCGCTGCTGGAGACGGTCCGGGACGGCGACCACCTCGGCGCCGAGGCGATCGCCTCCGGGGTCCGCGACCGCGTAGGCCACATCTCCCTGCAAGCCGTCTACGAAGCCCTGCACGCCCTGACGGCGGCGGGGCTCGTGCGCCGCATCGAGCCCGCGGGTCACCCGGCCCGGTTCGAGGGGCGCGTCGGCGACAACCACCACCACATCGTGTGCCGGTCGTGCGGCGCCGTCGTCGACGTCGACTGTGCCGTCGGCGACTCGCCCTGCCTGACCGCCGCGGACGGCCGGGGCTTCGCCATCGACGAAGCCGAGGTCGTCTACTGGGGCGTGTGCCCCGACTGTTCCACCGGCCGCAGTTCCTGAGCACCTGGTTCCGCTTAGTTCGGAAGGATTGCCATGACTGATAACCACGACGCGATCGTCACAGACGCGAAGTCGGAGGAGGGGAGCGGCGGCTGCCCGGTCGCCCACGACCGGGCCCCGCATCCGACCCAGGGCGGCGGCAACCGCCAGTGGTGGCCGGACCGGCTCAATCTGAAGATCCTCGCGAAGAACCCGCCCGCGGCCGACCCGCTGGGCGAGGAGTTCGACTACGCCGCGGCCTTCCAGAGCCTCGACCTGCCCGCCGTGAAGCGGGACATCCAGGAACTGCTCACCACCTCACAGGACTGGTGGCCCGCCGACTTCGGCCACTACGGGCCGCTGATGGTCCGGATGGCCTGGCACAGCGCCGGCACCTACCGCATCAGCGACGGCCGCGGCGGCGCCGGCCACGGCCAGCAGCGCTTCGCCCCGCTGAACAGCTGGCCGGACAACGTCCTGCTGGACCGGGCCCGCCGGCTGCTGTGGCCGATCAAGAAGAAGTACGGCCAGAAGATCTCCTGGGGCGACCTGATGATCCTCGCCGGCAACGTGGCGCTGGAGTCCATGGGCTTCCAGACCTTCGGCTTCGGCGGCGGCCGCAAGGACGTGTGGGAGCCGGAGGAGGACGTCTACTGGGGTCCCGAGACCACCTGGCTGGACGACAAGCGCTACACGGGCGACCGCGAGCTGGAGAACCCGCTCGGCGCCGTCCAGATGGGCCTGATCTACGTCAACCCCGAGGGACCCAACGGAAACCCGGACCCGCTGGCCGCGGCCCGCGACATCCGCGAGACCTTCCGCCGCATGGCCATGAACGACGAGGAGACCGTCGCCCTGATCGCGGGCGGCCACACCTTCGGCAAGACCCACGGCGCCGGCCCCGCCGACCACGTCGGCCTCGACCCCGAGGCCGCCGGCCTGGAGGAGCAGGGCCTCGGCTGGAAGAGCACCTACCGCTCCGGCAAGGGCAGGGACGCCATCGGTTCCGGCCTGGAGGTCACCTGGACCTCCACCCCGACCCGGTGGGGCAGCGGCTTCTTCGACAACCTCTTCGGCCACGAATGGGAGCTGACCGAGTCCCCGGCCGGTGCCAAGCAGTGGGTCGCCAAGGACGCCGAGGCCACGATCCCCGACCCGCAGGACCCGACCCAGAAGCGTCTGCCCACGATGCTGACCACGGACCTCTCCCTGCGCTTCGACCCGATCTACGAGCCGATCTCCCGCCGCTTCCACGAGAACCCGCAGGAGTTCGCCGACGCCTTCGCCCGCGCCTGGTACAAGCTCACCCACCGCGACATGGGCCCGAAGTCCCTCTACCTCGGCCCCGAGGTCCCGGAGGAGACCCTGATCTGGCAGGACCCGCTGCCGGAGCGCGAGGGCGAGCTGATCGACGACGCGGACATCGCGGCGCTGAAGGCCAAGCTGCTCGCATCGGGCCTGAGCGTGTCCCAGCTGGTCACCACCGCCTGGGCCTCCGCGTCCACCTTCCGCGGCAGCGACAAGCGCGGCGGCGCCAACGGCGCCCGCATCCGCCTCGCCCCGCAGCGCGAGTGGGAGGTCAACGAGCCCGACGAGCTGGCCCAGGTGCTGCGCACCCTGGAGGGCGTCCAGCGGGACTTCAACGCCTCCTCCGGCGCCAAGAAGGTCTCGCTCGCCGACCTGATCGTCCTCGGCGGTGTCGCCGCCGTCGAGAAGGCGGCCAAGGAGGGCGGCTTCGAAATCCGGGTGCCGTTCACGCCGGGCCGGGTGGACGCCACCGAGGAGCAGACCGACACCGAGTCCTTCGAGGCGCTGGAGCCGACCGCGGACGGCTTCCGCAACTACCTCGGCAAGGGCAACCGGCTGCCGGCCGAGTACCTGCTGCTGGACCGGGCCAACCTGCTCACCCTCAGCGCCCCCGAGCTGACCGTCCTGATCGGCGGCCTGCGCGTGCTCGGCGCCAACTACCAGCAGTCGCAGCTCGGCGTCTTCACCAAGACGCCCGGCGTCCTCACCAACGACTTCTTCGTCAACCTGCTCGACATGGGCACCACGTGGAAGTCGACCTCCGAGGACCAGACCACCTTCGAGGGCCGGGACGCCGCCACGGGCGAGCTGAAGTGGGCCGGCAGCCGCGCCGACCTCGTCTTCGGCTCCAACTCGGAGCTGCGCGCCGTCGCCGAGGTCTACGCCAGCGACGACGCCAAGGAGAAGTTCGTCAAGGACTTCGTCGCCGCGTTCGACAAGGTGATGAACCTGGACCGGTTCGACCTCGCCTGATCCGGCCGGTTCCTCGGCCCGACGTCCGGGCCCCCACCAGGGGGCCCGGACGTCGTCGCGCGTCAGCGGCCCAGCGCCGCCGCGCCCGCGCGGGCGTACTTCTCGTCCAGGTCCCCGGACGGCGCGCCCGCGACGCCGATGCCCGCGACCGGGGCACCCTTGGCCGTCACCGGGGTGCCGCCCGCGAGGAACAGCGTGCCGGGGATGTCCTTCAGGGCCGGTGCCTGCGCCAGCCGCCCGGCCAGCTCAGAGGTGGGCGCGTTCCAGGACACCGCCGTGAACGCCTTGCGCTCGGCGGACTCGTACGACTGCGGGCCCGCTCCGTCCCCGCGCAGCGTGACCAGCGTGTTGCCGTCGCGGTCCACCACGGCCACCGACACCTGCCGGCCGTCCTTGACGGCGGCGTCCAGTGCGGCCCGCGCCGCCTGCTCCGCGGCCTTCAGCGTGAGGTGCGTGGTCTGGGCGAGATCGCCGGCCCGGACGGCGACGGGCGTGGCGGCCGGGGCGGCGCCGTTCGTGTCGGCGGCGTTGGCGGCGACCGTGCCGACGACACCCGCGCCGACGACGGCCAGGGCGGCGCCGCCCACGAGGACACGGGTACGGCGGGTGGGCTTCCTGCGGCTGGACATGACGGACAACCTTCCTGTGGCGGAAAGACCGCGGCCGAGGGACGGCCGGGCCGAGGCCGAATCGCCTCGGTACCGATCCTGGAACCGCCCGGCGCCGCCACCCGTCGCCGGACCGGTGGTCCCCGGGGTCATCCGATCGGATGACCCCGGGCGCCCGGAGCCTGGGCACAATGGAGCTTGTTTGCCCAGTTCAGCGCGGTGACACGGGAGGTGGTGGCGGTGCCGGAGCCCGCACAGGACGACACCCGCGCCCTCACGACCGTCATGCACACGGCCTTCTTCGTGCTGCTGGCCGCCTCGCTCGCCCGCTATCTGGCCCGGCACGGCGGCGGCCCGCACACCCCCTGGATCGTCGCCCTGTCCCTGCTGCTCGCCGTGCTCTACGTCCTCGGACCCGCCCTCGGCACCCGCCCCGGCCCGCGCCGTCTGGCCTGGCTCGCCCTCGTGGTGGCGGCCTGGGCGCTGCTCGTCGTGCAGGCCCCCAGCTTCGCCTGGTGCGCGGTCCCGCTCTTCTACACCGGCCTGCGCACCCTCCCGCCCCGCGCCGCGATCCCGCTGGTGGCGCTGCTGACGGCGCTCGCGGTGGCCGCGCAGCTGGAACTCGCCGGGTGGCCGGACCCGAACGTGCTGGTCGCGCCGCCGGCCGTGGCAGCCGTGGCCGCCACCGTCTACGTCGTCATGCACCGCCAGGCCACCCGCCAGCACGCCCTCATCGACGACCTGGTCCGCACCCGCCGCGAACTCGCCGCCACCGAACGCCGGGAGGGCACCCTCGCCGAACGCGAACGGCTCGCCCGGGAGATCCACGACACCCTCGCCCAGGGCCTGTCCAGCCAGCGCATGCTGCTCCAGGCCGCCGACCGGCTCTGGGACACCGCGCCGGGCACCGCCCGCGAGCACGTCCGCACGGCCGCGGCGATCGCCGAGCGCAGCCTCGCCGAGGCCCGCCGCTTCGTGCACGACCTGACCCCGGCCGACCTCGCCGGGGGCGGGGGCCTGTCCCAGGCGCTGCGCGCGGTCGCCGGCCGGGAGACGACGGACGGCCTCACCGTCCGCGTGCACACCGAGGGCGCCCCGCCCGAGGCGCTGCCCGCGCCCGTGGAGTCCGCCCTGCTGCGCATCGCCCAGGGCGCCCTCGCCAACGTCCGCGAACACGCGGGCGCCACCACCGCCACCCTCACCCTGACCTGCCTGGACGACCAGATCGTGCTGGACGTCATGGACGACGGGCGCGGCTTCGACCCCGCGCACACCCGGCACCCCGGGGGCGACGAGCGGCGCGGCCACGGACTGCCCGCGATCCGCGCCCGGCTGCGGCAGCTGGGCGGCACTCTCACCGTCGAGTCGGCGCCGGGCCGGGGCACCGTCCTGTCCGCGGCGATCCCCCTGGAGCCACGATGACCGAACCCCCCGTCCGCATCCTCGTCTGCGACGACCACGCCGTCGTACGCGCCGGACTGCTCGCCCTGCTGCACAGCGCCCCGGACATCGAGGTCGTCGGCGAGGCGGGCAGCGGCGAGGAGGCGCTGGCGCTGGCCCGCCGCACGGCACCGGACGTCGTCCTGATGGACCTGCAACTCGGCGCGGGCATCGACGGCGTCGAGACCACCCGCCGGCTGCGCGCCGCGCACCCCGCCCCGCACGTCCTGGTCCTCACCACCTACGACACGGACGCCGACGTCACCCGGGCCGTCGAGGCGGGCGCCACCGGCTATCTGCTCAAGGCCGAGCGCCCCGAGGACCTGTTCACCGCGATCCACGCCGCCGCCAAGGGCCGCCCCGCGCTCTCGCCGCCGGTCGCCGGCCGTGTGCTGTCCCGGCTGCGCGACCCGCGCCCGGCCCTCACCCCGCGCGAGCGCGACATCCTCGCGCAGCTCGCCCAGGGCCTGCCGAACCACGCCATCGCCCGCGCCCTGTACATCAGCGAGGCCACCGTCAAGACCCATCTGCGCCGCGTCTACGACAAGCTGGGCGTGGACACCCGTGCGGGCGCGGTCGCCGTGGCCAAGGAACAGCGTCTGCTGCCCTGACCGCCGCCGCTCAGCGGCGTAGCGCCTCGAAGGCGCAGCGGGCCGCCGCCCCGAGCGCCAGCTCGATGTCGGGGGCCAGAGCGGCCCGCCGGTCGGCGCGGGTCAGCGCGGCCATGGCCACCCGGTCCCCGGACTCCGCCTCCACCACGCCGATCTCGTGCCGCAGATGCAGGAAGGTGCCGGTCTTCCCGCTCCACCGCAGCGTGTCCGTACGCAGCTCGCAGGCCAGCCGGTGGGTGAAGAGCTGGAGCCCCATCAGCCGCCGCAGCTCCGCCGTCGCCTCCGGTACGGCGATCTCGTCGCACCACACCCGCCGCAACAGGCCGACGAGCGCCCCGGCCGAGCCGGTGTTGGCGTGTGCCGGATCCAGCGTCGCGATGGTGGGCCGGCCCGCCCGCTCGTCCCGCACGGCGAGCTCCAGCGCCAGGGAGAAGTCGTCACCCGCCGCCCCGGCCGCGCACTCGTACATGTGGTTCATCCGGTGCCGCATCCGGATGCCGTCGCACCCCCACGCACGCAGCCGCGCGTCCACCTCCGCCGCGGGCACCAGGTCGAACAGCGCGTCCGCGGCCGCGTTGTCGCTCACCGACAGCATCATCAGCAGCAGATCGCCGACGGCGGCGGTGACCGGGTGCCGGAACGCCGCGAAGCCGGTGCGTCCGACGCTGCTGCGGGCCGGGTCGAGGGTGACCGGGTGCGCGGCGTCCAGTTCCCCGGCCGCGATCCGGTCCAGCACGACCAGGGCGAGCGGGACCTTCGCCACCGACGCGAGCGGCACCGGCTCGTCGACGTCGAAGCCGAGCCGGTCGCCGGTGTCCAGGTTCAGGGCCAGGAAGGAACCGCGCACGCCCAGGGCCGCCCAGTCCGCCGCGATCTCCTCGGCGACGTCCAGCAGGGCGCCGTCGTCCCCCACGCAGCCGGGCCGGTACGTCTCCACTCCGCTCGCCTGCGCCGGGCTCATCCGCGGGCCGCCAGCCGGGCGGAGGGGTCATCGGCGGCACCGGGCCGCGCCGGCGGCCGCACGGCACCCGAGGCGCCGACCGACGCCGCCAGCAGCCGGGCCAGCCAGCCCGGCACGTCCGGCGCGCCCCGGGGGCCCGGCGGCGCGCTCACGTCGTACCCCCGGTGCAGGGCGGGGTCGCCCAGCGGCGCCCAGGCGGCGCCGTACCGGCGGGCGTACGGCTCGGTGCACAGCAGCAGGGCGCGCCCGGCCAGGGTCCCGGCGAGCGCGTCGGACGGCGGACCGGCCGGCCGGATCCGCCCCTCCGGCAGCCCGGCGCGCGCGATGGCGCGCGCGAACCTGTCGTCGAAGCAGGGCACCTGGTCCTCCGCGAGGACCAGGATCGGGGGCGGCGCGGGCGCGGGCGGCCCGCCGAGGCGGCGGCGACGCGGCCGCAGTTCCTCCAGGTGGACCGCGCGCGGTGCCTCCGGGGCCGCGTCGCCCGGCGCGGACGCCAGGCCCAACGGCACCCGGAAGGACGCGCGTTCCGGCGCGGTCCGCACGAGCGCGTACGCGAGCGAGCCGTCGGCGAGGCCCGACTCCCGTTCCAGCGGCGGGAGTTCACGCATGCCGAGGGTGATCCCGTGCTCGCCGGCGGCGCGCAGGGCGCGGGCCAGCGCGGCCGGGGCGCAGTCCGCGGGCACCCCGACGGCACGCACCCGCGAGTGCCGGGCCGAGCGGGCGGCCTGCCGCAGCCGCTGGGCGCGGTCCAGGACGTCCCGCGCGTAGGGGAGGAGCAGGACGCCCAGTTCGGTCGTCGTGACCTGCCGCCGGGAGCGGTCGAACAGCGGACCGCCGAAGTGCCCCTCCAGCGTCTTGACGCGGCGGCTGAGCAGCGGCTGCGCGATGCCGAGCCGGTCGGCGGCGCGGGAGAAGCTCGCCTCGTCGGCCGTCGCCACGTAGGCCTCCAGGTGCGCCAGCAGGTCCATCCTGCAGTCATATCAAAAAGGCATGGAGGGTGCCCAGATCACTCTTGGACATGAGTGTGCCCCTGCTGTTTCGCTGTGCCCACGGAGATCCGCACCGCCCAAAGGGCGACGAACCAGGAGGACTTCACCATGACCGCTTCCGGACCGCCGGCACGCCGTGGCCTGCTCAGAGCGGGCCTCGCGCTCGCATCCGCCGCCGTCGTGGCGTCGACCGGCACGGCCGCGGCCGCCGCGGGTGCCTCGACCAGCGGTGAAGCGGGCGAACTGGGCGTCCTGGAGCGCGACTACGGCGCCCGGCTCGGCGTGTACGCGCGCAATGTGCGCACCGGTCGGGTGCTGGCCCACCGGGCGGGGGAGCGGTTCGCGCACTGCTCGGTCTTCAAGGCGTTCGCGGCGGCCGCCGTCCTGCGCGACCGGTCCGGCTGCGCCCCGCTGGACAAGGTGATCCACTACCCGCCGCACGACATCCTGCCCAACTCGCCGCGCACCGAGGAGAACCAGGAGACCGGGATGACGGTGGCCGACCTGTGCGCGGCGGCCATCCAGTACAGCGACAACACGGCGGGCAACCTGCTGTTGCAGCAGGTCGGCGGCCCGGCCGGGCTCACCGGGTTCTTCCGCTCGCTCGGCGACCGGGTGAGCCGCCAGGACCGCTGGGAGCCGGAGCTCAACACGGCGATCCCGGGCGACCTCCGCGACACCACGACCCCCGAGGCCATCGCCACGAGCCTGGAGCGGCTGACCCTGGGCCGGGCACTGCCCGCCCCCGACCGCGAGCGGCTCGTCACCTGGATGAAGGGCAACACCACCAGCGGCGCGCGGTTCCGCGCCGGGCTGCCCGAAGGGTGGACCCTCGCCGACAAGACCGGCACCGGCTTCTACGCGAGCGCCCACGACATCGGCGTCGCCTGGACCACCCGGCGCACCCCGGTCGTCCTGGCCGTGCTGTCGACCAAGGACGAGAAGGACGCGCCGGTCGACGAGGCGCTCATCAGGGAGGCGGCCCGCATCGCCGCGCGCACCGTGGCACCCGGCGAGTGAGCTTCGGCCCCGGTCAGACAGCTCGGCGCCCCGGCTTCCCCGCGGCCGGCCGGGCCGGCCGCGGGGAAGGGACGCCTACGCGGTGGGCCACCCGCCGTAGGGAACGGTGAGCAGTTCCATGGCGTGCCCCACCGGATCCATGAAGTACACGCCCTTGCCGCCGTCGTTGCGGTTGATGGCGCCGGGGTGCTTCTTGTGCGGGTCGGCGTAGTGCTCTATGCCGCGTTCGGTGATGCGGGCGTACGCGGCGTCGAACTCCTCGTCGGAGACCAGGAACGCGTAGTGCTGCGGGGTGATGGTGTCCTCGGGGACGGTGGCGAAGTCCAGCGTGACGCCGTTGCCCAGGGCCACGGCGATGAACGGGCCCCACTCCGAGGTGATGTCCAGGCCGACTATCTCCGTGAAGAAACGGGCGGACTCCCGGTTGTCGCGGGAATGGACGATGGTGTGGTTCAACTCGACCGGCAAGGAATGCCTCCAGGGCATGTCCTGGCACCTCCATGCCTCACCCGGTCGGTGACCGGCACGCGATGCCGCCGTCCATTGTAGTCAGCCGTTCGGCGCAGCGGAGAGGGCAGGATTTGAACCTGCGTGGGCCCCGAGGGGCCCGACCGTGAGGCGTGCTCGTGGTCCCCGATAAGCCACTCCGGGCACCTCTCCCCGTGACCGGTTCCGGTGTCCGGTGCCGGTCACGGGAAGAACGGTGCCGCAGGGCGCTGACCGCGCCCTGACGCACCGCTGACCTCAGCCGGCCGCCCGTACGGCGCGGACGGGGACCGCGACGGCCAGGGCGACGGCGACCAGCGCCCCGCTCGCCCACAGCGGGCCGGTGTCGCCCAGCGTCCCGGTGAGGGCGGCCGCGGCGACGAGGGGACCCGCGGCGGCGCCCACGTTGAGCGCCGCGGTCGCGTAGGAACCGGCCATGGTGGGGGCCTGCGCGGCCTCGTAGAGGACCCGGGTGATCAGGGTGCCGCCCAGCGCGAAGGACAGCGCGCCCTGCGTGAACACCAGCGCGAACAGCGCGACCGGCCGGTGGGCCAGCAGCGCCAGCGCCGGCCAGCCGGCCAGCAGCAGCGGGCCGCCGGCCGCGAGCACGAGGCCGGGCCGCCGGTCGGCCAGGCGTCCGGCGACGCCCACCCCGACGAAGGAACCGGCGCCGAACAGCACCAGGGCGACGGAGACCCACAGCTCACCCAGCCCGGCGACACCGGTCACCACGGGCGCGAGGAAGGTGAAGCTCGCGAAGGTCGCCGCGTTCACCAGCGCGCCGAGCAGCATGACCAGCAGCAGCCGCGGACGGCGCAGCTGCGCCAGCTCCGGCCGCAGCGCACCGGTCGCGCCGTCCACCGCCGCGGGCGCCGGGATTCCCCTGAGGATGCCGAGGGCCGCGGGCAGGCACAGCACGGCCACGGCCCAGAACGTGGCCCGCCAGCCGAGCAGGGTGCCCAGCAGCGCCCCCGCCGGAACACCGGCGACCGTGGCCACCGTCGTACCCGACAGCAGCACGGCGAGCGCCCGGCCCTTGCGGTCGGGCGGCACCAGCGTGGCGGCCGTCGTGAGCGCCACGGCGAGGAACCCGGCGTTGGCGAGCGCCGCCACCACCCGGGTCGCGCACAGCACCGGGAAGGCGGAGGCGGTGGCGCCCACCGCGTGGGCCGCCGCGAACAGCAGGACGAAGCCGAGCAGGCTGGAGCGTCCGGGCCGGTTGCGGGCGAGCGCGGCCATCAGCGGGGCGCCGACGGCCATGCCCAGCGCGAACGCCGAGGTGAGCAGGCCGGCCGTGCCGACGGTGACGCCGAGGTCCGAGGCGATGTCCGGCACCAGACCGGCGAGCATGAACTCCGAGGTGCCCATGGCGAAGACGGCCAGGGCGAGCAGATAGAGCGCGAGAGGCATCGAGGAAGGCTCCGGGGTGAGGAGAAGCACGAGAGGGTCATCTCGTCACCGCGGTCAGCACCCGAGGGCACACTCGTCCGGCCGTGGCCCACGCGGGCACGGCGGACGGTGGTGAAGCCGGTGGTTCAGGGGCTGACGGCGTGACCGAAAGCCCCCACCTCAACCGACTCGGGACTCGACATGCCCAGCAGGCTACACGGGCGCCGAACCGCCCGGCCGCGGGGGCCGTCGGTCCCAGGGCGCGCGACGCAGCGAAGTGGTGGGCGCCCCGCACCGGTGGTAGACGTGGTACGAGCCAGGGCCCCGGCGGCCCGAGGGCGAGGAGTGAGCGATCATGGCAGAACGCCCCACACCGCGGCACGGCTCGCCGGACCCGGAGGACGGCCCCGCGCGGAGCGACCTCGGACGGCGACTGCGGCGGCGCCGCGCGGAACTCGGGCTCACCCGGGAAGAGGTCGCCGCCCGCGCCGGCATGGCCGAGGCCTACGTCGCCCATCTGGAGCAGCACAGCACCGCCGCGCCCGACTCCGGCACCCTGCTGCGGCTGGCCGGGGCGCTGCGCACCACCCCCCGGGAACTCGGCGGCGGATACGCCGGGCTGCCCGCCGGTCTCGGACAGGCCTCCCGCAACCCGCGCCTGGACGAACTGAGCGAACGGGAGTGCAGGGAACTGCTGTCCACGCACGGGGTCGGCCGGTTCTCCGTCAGCACCGAGGGCGCGCCCGTCGTCCTGCCCGTGAACTACACCGTCGTGGACGGCGCGATCGTGTTCCGCACCCGCGAGGGCTCCGTGCTCAGCGAGGGGTTCGGCCGTGAGGTGGCCTTCGAGGTGGACCGGGTGGACGACGCGCTGAGTCAGGGCTGGAGCGTCCTGGTGCGCGGCACCGCCCAGCCGGTGACCGACCGGGCGGAGGCGGAGCGGCTCGCCGAGCGCGCGTACAGCGAGCCCTGGGCGGGCGGGGAACGCGATCTGTGGGTGCGGATCGAGCCCACGGCGCTCACGGGACGCCGTATCGAAGCGGGCTGAGGCGTCACCGGGGCCGGCCGGGCCGCCGCGGCGGTCCGCGGGCCCCGATCCGGCTGCCGCGTTCCGGGCCTTCGGCGGCACCGGTCCGGGAGCGCCGCGGCGGTCCGTCGGCGGCGCCCCGCCACGCGGTGTCACCCCGGCCGCGCCACCCCCTCCGGCGGCACGGGCGGCACCAGGTTGACGACCCCGACGACCCCGTCCAGCCGCCAGGCCGCGAAGCCGGCCCGGGCGATGGCGCCGCGCAGTCCCGCGTCGCCCGCCAGTGTCACCACACCGTCGCGCACGAAGACGCCGACGGCCTCGGGCGGCAGCCCCAGCTCGCCCGCCACGATCTCCTCGGACACCTGACGGCGGATCTCGTCGTCGCCGCGCAGGAACACCCGCAGCAGGTCCCGGCGGGTGACGATGCCGATCAGCCGGTCCTCCTCGTCCACCACGGGCAGCCGCTCCACGCCGCGCCGCTCCACGCCGCGCCGCTCCATCAGCCGGGCCGCGTCCGGCACCCGCTGCTCCGGGTGGACGGTGACGGCGGGCGTCGACATCACCTCGCGCACCGGTGCCTCGCCCGCGCCGTCCGGCCACCGGGCGGCGCGCTCGCGTACCAGGTCGGAGGCCGAGACCACGCCGAGCACCTTGTCGTCGCGGTCGATCACCGGCAGCCCGCTGATGCCGTGCCGGTCCAGCAGGCGGGCCACGTCCGTGGACGGTGTCGTCTCCGACACGGTGACGACATCGTCGGTCATCACCTCGCCGATCGTGCTGTGGATCACGCCCGTCCTCCTTCTGTGGTGCGCTTCTGCGGCGCGCGAGCCCCCTTCGGCGGGGAGCGGCGGTCTTCCGCCGTCCTCGGCCCGCTCGGCCGCCCGGCCACGCGCGTCCCCGCCGTTCGAGCCGGTGCCCCAGCCTGCCGCCCGCATCGCCCCGATCCGAGGGCCGGGCGCCCCCGTCAAGGGGACCTTTGGTCCCGGCCCCGCCGGCCGTGCAGCTCCGCCGCCAGCCGTGGCCACCACCGCGTGCGGTACGCCGGAGCGCCGTGCCCGTACGACGGCCTCGATCCCCCCGGCATGACCCGACGCGACCCCCGGAAGACCCACGCGGCCCACGGGCGGGAGGACGCTCCAGGGGGCACGCTTGAGCTACGGAAGGACGCCCGGCGTACGGCGGCGGCACATCTCGGCCCGGATCCGGAGGACGCATCATGGCTGGTCACATCGCGGCGGGAGTCGACGGGTCCCCGCAGAGCGTCGCCGCCGCCCACTGGGCCGCACAGGAGGCGGTGCGCCGGGGCGCGGAACTGGTCGTGGTCCACGCCTGGCTGCCGAACGTGCGCCCGGCGCCGCTCGCCGGCCGGGACAGCACCGAGCGCGGCTGGGCGGAGCGCGTGCTGCGGGAGGCGGTGGACAGCGTGCGGGCGGCGCATCCCACGCTGCCCGTGACGGGCAGGCTGATCGGCGACTCGCCCGTCCCCGCGCTGCTGTCGGCGGCCGAGGAGGCGGACACGCTGGTGCTGGGCTCGCTCGGGCTCAGCCGTGCGGCCGGGGTCCTCGTCGGCTCGGTCTCCCTGCGCGTCACGGGACGCTCCTCCTGCCCGGTGGTGCTGGTGCGGGCGGGCCGCAGCGCCGCCGACGAGCATCTGCCGGCCGCCCCCGGACTCGCGCCCGACGAGATCCCGACCATCCCGTACCGCGCCGTCGTGCTGGGCCTGGACGCCGGCAGCCCCTGCGACGAACCGATCGGGTTCGCCTTCGAGGCCGCCCGGCGGCGCGCCACCGAACTGCGCGTGTGCCACGTCCACGAGCCGGTCTCCGGGGAAGACGCGGCCGGGGGAGCGGCCGCCGCCGAGCACGCGGTCATCGCGCTGCTGAGGCCGTGGCGCGAGAAGTACCCGGACCTGTCCGTCGCCACGACCGTCATCGCGGGCCGGCCCGGCGAGGAACTCGTGCGGGCCACCTCCGAGGCCGGACTCGTCGTGGTGGGCCGCCGCGTCACCGGCAGCAGGTTCGGGGAGCGTCTCGGGCGCGTCGCCCACGCGGTCGTCCAGCACGCCGAGTGCCCGGTCGCGGTCGTACCGCACGAGTGAGGCACGAGTGAGGAGGAAGCGCGGGCTCAGGGCGCGGGCGGTGCGGGGCGGTCCAGGCGCCAGACGACGTCGATGCCGCGACCGGACGGGGGCGCGGGCGGCGGTGCCGGTTCGCGCCGGACCTCGGTGAACCCCAACCGGCGCGGTACGGCGCCGCTGGCGGTGTTGGCCAGATCGTGGGTGATCTCCAGGTAGGCCACGTGCGGCAGCGCGAACATCTCCGCGACCAGGGCCGCCGTCGCCCGGGTGGCGATGCCCTGCCCGGCGGCGGCGGGGTGCAGCCAGTACCCGAGCCGCCATCCCGAAGGATCGCCCCAGCGGTACGCCTGGCACATGCCGACGGGCGTGCCGTCCTTCACGACGGCGTAGGTGAAGACCTCGCCGCCGGCCCACTTCTCCTCGGCCCTCGCCAGGAAGTCCCGGGTGCTCTGCTCGTCGTGCCGCGCGACCCACGGCATCCACGGGCTCAAGTGCTCCCGGGACTCCTCGATGAGCGTGAACGCCTGGTCGAAATCTCGCTGCGCCCGCCAGCGCCGCAGGACGAACCCCTCGCACTCGATGATCTGACTCGGCCGGTCCATGGGCATCATCATGGCCCCCTGGTGCGGGCGTTCCACACGCTGGTGAGCCCGCGGCCGGCGTGCCGCCGAAACCGGTTCGACGGCGGGAACCCCGCTGTTCGATCATGTGTTCATGCCGTTGAGAGACACCCTCGCCCGGGTCGACGCGGATCTGGCCGCCGGCCGGATCCCCGTCGCGCGTCAGCGTCTGCGCGGGCTGGTGTCGTCCTACCCGGACGACCCGACGCCTCGCCGGCGCCTGGCCGAGGTGTACCGCCTGTACGGCGAGCCCGCGGAGGCGGGCCGCTGGATGTACCTCGAACCGGACCGGGACGCGGTGGAGACAACGGCCTTTGAAGCGAGGTACCGGACGGCTCCGGACCGGATGCGGGCGCTCGCCTGGCGGGGGCCGGAGTCGCTCGCCCGGACGGACTTCGCGAGGGAGCGACTGGCCGCGGTCCGCGTCCGCTGCTCCCGGGAAGTGGGGCGCCCCGTCGACTGGGACGCGGTGCCGTCCGGCGCGGAATCGGACGGCCGCGAACGCTCCCTCACCGATTTCCTGGCGGGGGGCGGCTGTCTGCTGGCCGCCCTCGCGTTCCTGGCCGTCTGGGTGAACGGGCTCGTCGCCCTCTTCGAGTGACGGGACCCTCCGAAGGGCCGTCGCGAAGTGGCCGCCGCGAAGAGGCTGTCGCGCGGAGAGGGCAGGATTTGAACCTGCGTGGGCCCCGTGGGGCCCGACCGTGAGGCGTGCTCGTGGTCCCCGATAAGCCACTCCGGGCACCTCTCCCCGTGACCGGTTCCGGTTTCCCGTGCCGGTCACAGGAAGAACGGTGCCCCAAGGCGCTGACGCCGCGCTGACGTCAGACGGCGCCTCGGTGCACCACATGGCCGCCCGTCACCGTCAACACCACGGGCGCGTCGAGGAGTTCGTCCGCGCTCGCGCGCACCGGGTCCACGCCGAGCGCGGTGAGGTCGGCGCGGTGGCCGGGGGCGACCCGGCCGGCGACGGCGGACTCGCCCGCCGCGGCGGCGGCGTGGGTGGTGCAGCCCTCCAGGGCCTGGAGCGGCGTCAGGCCGGCGCGGTGCGCGGCGGCGCCCTTGGGGCGCTGGGCGGTCGCGAGCACCGCGCGGACGTCGTAGTGCGCGATGGGCCAGTCCGAGCCGAGCGCGACCGTGGCGCCCGCCTCCCGCAGGTCCCGCAAGCGCCAGGCGCGGGCCGCCCGTTCGCCGCCGAGCCGGCGCGACCACTCGTCGGAGCCGTCGTCGCGGGTGTATCCGGTGTGCGGCGGCTGCATGGACGCCGCCACCCCCAACTCGGCGAAACGGGGCAGGAGTTCGTCGGGGGCCGTCTCGATGTGCTCGATCCGGTGCGCCCCGCGGCCGCTCGGCCCGAGCGAGGCCACGGTGTCCAGGGCGTGCCGCACGGCGGCGTCCCCGATGGCGTGGGTGGCGGTGCGGACCCCGGCCGCGTGCAGGCTGTGCACGGCCTTCGCGTAGGCGTGCGGGTCCGGCCAGAACGCGTCCGTGCCCCGGCCGTGGCAGTCGGGACGGTCCAGCCAGGCGGTGCCGCCCTCCACGGTGCCGTCCATGAAGAACTTCACCCCGCCGACCAGCCAGTGCCGCCCGCCCCGCCCCTGGAGCGCGATCAGCTCGTTCAGCGCCTCGGCGTCCGCGCCCGGCATGCACCAGGGCGCGAACCGCAGCCGCACCGGCAGGACCGTCTCCCGCGCCACCGCCGTCACCAGTTCCAGGTCCCCGCCGTCCATCACATGGGCGCCGGTGAGTCCGGTGGCGGCCATGGCGGACAGCAACTCCAGCAACCGCGCCCGGCGTTCGGCGTGGGAGGGGCTGGGCGCGACGGCCGTCACCAGGTCCATCGCGGCGTGCTCGACCAGGTGTCCGGTGGGCCGCCCGGAGGCGTCGCACACCACCTCCGCGCGCTGCTCGAAGGAGCGGGGCCCGGACACCCCGGCGGCGGCCAGCGCGGCGGCGTTGGCGAGGGCGGAGTGGCCGTCGTAGAGGCGCAGCAGGGCGGGGGTGTCGCCGAGGACGCCGGCCACCAGGTCGTGGTGGATCGGGCGGCCCTCGAAGGCGTTGTGGTCCAGGCCGTGCCCGAGCACCCAGCCCCCGATGCGCTCGGCCCCGGCGAGGGCCGCGCGCAGTCCGGCCAGGTCGCGCACGCCCGACAGATCCGCGCCGGTCGCCATCTCCAGCCCCCACACCGGGTGGCTGTGGGAGTCGACCAGACCGGGCACCAGATGCGCCCCGCGCAGGTCGACGACCTCGGTGCCGGGGCCGCTCCAGTCGCGTATGTCGGCCGCTTCCCCGACCGCGGAGATCACGCCGTCGTGTACGGCGACCGCGGTGGCGGTGGGGCGGGCGGGGTCGAGGGTGCGGACCTGGGCACCGGTGAGGACGAGATCGGCGGCGGGCATGCCGGCAGCTCCTTCGCGGACGGGGGTCGAACGGACAACTGGACGGCCTAAGCGGGCCGGGGGAGGGGATCGGCGGTCTCGGGCGGCTCGGCGGCGAAGGACGCGTAGACCTCCGGGCGCCTGCGGCGCAGCCACCACGCCAGCGGCAGGCCGAGGAGGAAGACGGCCGGCGCCGCGAGGACGAGCAGGGTGTTCACCGTTCGCGAGGCGCCGGTGAACAGGTCGATGTGGCCGACCACCAGGACGATCGCGGTGGCGAGCAGCACCGTGGCCAGGACCGGCGCGACCACCGTGCGCAGCGTGCCCTCGGTGTGCCGCACCCGCCGGAAGTAGCAGGGCACGGCGATCGCGGCCAGCAGCTGGAGCAGCATCAGGCCGATCATGCCGGGGGTGTTCACCCACAGCAGCAGTTGCTGGTACGGGTCGGCGTGCGCGGTCCAGAAGGCGAGCACGACGACCGCGCCGAGGACGGTCTGCGCGATGCCCGCGACGTAGGGGGAGCGGTGGCGCGGGTGGACCCGGCCGAGCCGGCGCGGCAGCACGCCCTCCTCGGCCAGCGCGAGGGCGTAACGGTTGATGGCGTTGTGGAAGGCGAGCAGGGAGGCGATGACGCTGGTGACGATGAAGACGTGCATCAGGTCCGCGGCCCAGCCGCCCACATAGGTGGTGATCGCGGTGAAGAACAGCCCGGCCGGGTCCTTTCCGGCGGCGCGTACCACCTGGTCGTCGCCGAACGCCTGGACGGCGATCCACACGACGAACGCGTAGAACAGGCCGAGGAATCCGACGGCCAGATAGGTGGCACGGGGCACGGTGCGGCCGGGGTCGCGGGCCTCGCGGCGGTAGATGACGGTCGACTCGAAACCGGTGAACGCGGCGAAGGCGAAGGCGAGGACGGCGGCGGTGCCGGGCACGAACACATGGGCGGGGGCGAGGGAGGACAGGGACAGCCCGTGCGCGCCGCCCTTCAGCAGCACCCCGCCGGCCAGCAGGACGAGTATCCCGGTCTCGGCGACGAGCAGGACGCCGAGCAGCTTGGCGCCGAAGTCGATCGAGCGGAACCCGCCGTAGCCGATGAGGAGCAGCCCGGCCAGCGAGACGGGCAGCCAGGGGACGTCGGCGCCGAACAGCGCGTGCAGGGTGTCGCGGCTGGCGGAGGCCAGCAGGCCGTAGACGCCGATCTCCATGCCGTTGTAGCCGATCAGCGCGAGCAGCGCGGCGCCGATGCCGACCGGGCGGCCGAGGCCCCGGGTGATGAAGGCGTAGAAGGCGCCGCCGTGGGTGACGTGGCGGCTCATGGTGGTGAAGCCGACCGCGAAGACGGCGAGGGTGAGCCCGGCGAGGAGGTAGCCGACCGGGGCGCCGATGCCGCCCAGCAGGATGGCGAGCGGGGCGACGCCCGCCATGACGGTCAGCGGCGCGGCGGCGGAGACGACGAAGAAGGCGATGTCGGCGGTGCCGAGGGTGCCGGTGCGAAGACCGGACGCGGCGGCCGGGGCCTTCTCCTTCGGTGGTTCGGAGGTGGTGGCGGACATGCGGGGGAGCCCTTCTGGCGGCGGACGGGAGGGGGTCCCGGAGACGGGTGCGGGCGCGCGGGGCGGGCCGAGGGGGTGGGCCCGGTGGACGCGCCCAGGCGTACGGCTCCACGGGCACGCGGAAGGGATGGCGGGCGCCCGGGGCCGTAAACCTAAAGGCTTTCGGTTTCCGCAATGTAGCCTGCGGTCGGGCAACCGGGAAGACCTCAGGGAGAAGACTGACCATGGGACGGCCGCGCACTCCGCTCCTCGACCGTGAGCGCATCACCACCACCGCGCTCCAACTCATCGACGAGACCGGCGACTTCAGCGTCCCGCAGATAGCCAGACGGCTGGGCGTGCAGACCGGGTCCGTCTATCACCATGTGGACGGCCGCGACGGCATCGTGGAACTGCTGCGCGAACGCGTCGCCTCCGCGATCGAGACGGCCACCCTGGACCTCGCCCCCTGGGACGCGGCCGTCGAGGCATGGGCCCGCTCCTACCGCGCCGCCTTCGCCGCGCACCCCCGGGCGATCCCGCTGCTGATGACCTCCCCGGTGCGCGCGCCCCGGGTCCTGGACCAGTACGAGCGGGCGGTCACCCGGCTGCTGGAGGCCGGGTTCGCACCGGACGGCATCATGGCGCTGATCACCGCCCTTGAGAACCTGGTGCTGGGCTCGGCCCTCGACCTCGCCGCCCCCGAGACCATGTGGGAGCCGGCGGACCGCACCTCGACGCCCCACCTCGCCGCCGCCCTCGCCGCCGTGGGCGACCGCCGGGCCGACCGCGCCTTCGAGGTGGGCCTGACCGCCTTCATGAACCATGCCCGGGCGTTGCGCGCGTCCGGCCGGTCCTGAACCCCCGGATTTCCCTCTACCGGCAGTAACATGATCACCTTTGGACCTGGCTGTGTCAGCCAGTCAAGTCGGCGCGCCGTTCGGTGCAAAACTGTCCGGAGATGTCCATGTCTGCTGTCAGCGATGCCTTAGAAGACGCACGTACCGAGTACGAACAGCACCTTGGCGCCTGCCGTCAGTGCCGTGCCGATGCCGCGCCGTGCGCGGTGGCCAAGCACCTGTGGCGCCTGTACAACAAGGCCCGCCGGGACCGGTTGCGGGCGGAGAGCGCCTGACCCCGGGCGCTCAACCCCCGTACACCGCACGGGTGTCGGCGCGCGGCGGCGGCGCGTGCCGGCCGGCCGGCCCCCGCGCGAACACGCGCAGCACGTTCTCCGTGGTGCGGGTGACGAACGCGCGGGTGCGGCCGTCCATCCCGTGGTCCCGGCCGAGTTCGCCGGTGCCGGCCAGCAGGCCCTCCACCCAGCGCATGGTGCCGGTCGCGAACACCCCCGCGCCGCCCGGGGTGGTGTAGTACGCCGAGTCGCTGTGGCTCGGCCTGCCCTCCCGCACCAGCGGGGAGTGCGCGGTGATCTCCAGCGGGCCGGGCGTGGGGGCGCCGGGCGTGACCCGGTCGTACTCCACGCCCACCAGATGCGCGAAGCCGTCCCCGGCGCGCACGCCCGTGCCCTCGTACACCCAGTGGCCGGCGGCCCGCACGACGTACGGCGCGTCCACCGGGTAGCCCTCGTAGAGCACGCCGGTCAGCGAGGACTCGGGGTCGGCGCCGGGCGGCAGCCGGTAGTCGGTGGTGACCAGCGCCGGGGCGGAGGGGTAACAGGGGTCGGCGCGGTAGGAGGTCTTGTAGCAGACCACCGTGCGGTCCCCCGCGTCCGGCCCGTCCTCGAGGCGGACCCGGCGGAAGCAGGTGTTCGCGCCGAGGAAGGCGAGGTTCGTGCCGGCGTCCCGCGCGGCGGTCACATGGGCCCGCTGCTCGGGCGTCCAGTACTCGTCGTGCCCCAGGCAGACCACGGCGTGGGCGCCCCGCAGCACCCCCGGGTCCCGGTGGACGTCGGTGCCGGTGCTGTAGGCGAGGGGGATGCCGAGGCGCTCGGCGAGCACCACCAGGGCACGCTCGTAGGTCAGGAACTTCTCCGCGCCCACGCCCTCGTAGGGCCGGTCGAAGCTGACCGCGAGGGAACGGGTGGCGTACGCGCCGTTCGCGCCGGCGTACAGGCTCGCGCCGCCCCAGCGGTTGTACGCCTGCCAGGTGGCCGGGGCGTGCAGCAGGACGGTGCGGCCCGCGCCGTCGGCGGAGCGGACGACGAACGGGACGTACCGCTGGTGCCCGGTGTCCGCCTCCAGCCGCAGCAGATACGCGCCCTCGGGCCAGCCGGTCGTGTCCACGGGCAGGCTGACCGGCCAGTCGGCGCGCACGGTCCGGGTGGCGGCGAGCACCCGCGGGGCCGGCCGGGCACGGCCGGGTATCCGCTGCGAGGTCCAGATCCGGCGGGCCTGGCGGCCGTCGTACCAGCCGATGCGGAACGCGGAGACCCGGAAGGACGCCGCCGTGGTCGACACGCGCAGCCCGAAGCTCTCGCCCGGAAGCACGCTCACCCGGTCCGGATAGCCGGTCACCGCGTCCGGCGGGCCGGTCGCGCCGAGCCGCCAGTCGGCGCTGCCCGGCGCGTCCCGCTCCGACTCCGGCCGGTGGACGCCGTGCCCCGGGCGCGACGGCGACGCCGTGCAGGCGGCTGCCGTCCCCAGGCCCGCACCGGCGCACAGGGCGAGGAAACGCCGCCGGCCGAGCCCGGCGTCCCGCGCCGTCGTCTCGCTCGTCACCGCTCCAGCGTCGGGGCGCCCCGCGCCCGGCCGCAACCCGGACGGGCGGGGTCAGGCGCGAAAGCCCAGGTGGACGTGGTCGTGATGGGTGGCGTCGCTGAAGAACAGGCCGGGCCCGCCACCGGACGGCAGCACCGGCCCGCCGACGTTGTACGACCCCGCGGCCGCCCCGTCCCGCATGAACCGCTCGATCAGCGCGCGCGGGGTCGCCGGGTCCGCGACCGCGTGTCCGTCGATCCGCCACACGTCGAAGGCCCGCCCCCGCGGGTGGTCGCTCGGCCGGCTGGTGCCGAACACGTCCAGCGGATGTCCGGAGCGCACCACGCTCACGTCGATCCGGTAGGTGCGGGCCAGGTCCCGCATCGCCTTGGCCACGCTGGTGTGCACCCGGCCGCCGCGCAGATCGGCGTCGGCGGCGGGCGGCAGCGTGATCCGGTCGTCGGACAGTGCCGCGCGGGTCGACGCGGGCAGGGCGCGGGCGGCCGGCCCCGGGTGCGCGGGACGCAGGGCGTCGACCGTCCAGCCGTGCGTCCCCCGGGAAAGCCGTACGTCCACGGTCGTACCGCCCGGGGTGAGCGCCCCGCCGCGCCGGAGCCACTGCCGGCACACCACCAGCACGCTGGCGGACCGGGGCAGGATGCCGCCGTACTGCGCGAAGACGACCTGGAGGGCCGCTCGGTCGGCCGGGAGCAGCAGCGGCCCGGCCTGCCCGGCCAGTGCGGCGGGCAGACCCAGCGCCTCGACCCGCGACCGGGCGGCGGCCGGTCCGCCGTGGCCGTCCGGCCAGGCCCCGATCGCCTCCACCAGTCGCACGGCCCGCTCCTTCGCCGCCGGTTCGACCTCGCCCGGGAACGGCCGCCAGGGCGTGGTGCGCGGCAGGGCAGGGGCGGGGGAGGGGGTGGCGCGGGCGGTGCGGGCCGTACCGGCGGAGCAGCCCGCCGCGCCGAGCGCGGCACCGGCGAGCGCGCCCAGTACGGCACGGCGGCCCGGCGGGGGAGCGGCGCACGCGCGGCCACGGCTCATACCGCCAGTGTCCGCCGCCCGCGCCGTCCCGGCCACTTCGGGCGGAGCGCCGCCAACCCATCTAGAGGGGCGGCTCGTTGAGCAGATCCAGCAGCCACTCGGCGCTCTCTCGGGCACCGGGTGCGGGGCGGTCCGGGTCGGGGAACATACGGCCCCAGGAGGCGGCGCGGCCCAGGGAGCTGAGCCGCCAGGCGAGGCTCGCGGCCCGCCGCAGTCCGGCGGGCGTGGGCCCGGTGCCCCTCCAGGGCTCCAGGTAGGCGTCGCGCAGCCGGGGCAGCACCCCCGGCCCGTAGTGGTCGCGGGCCCGTTCGGCGGTGACCCGCAGACTGCAGAACGGGTGGGAGACGGCCGCGTCCCCCCAGTCGAAGAACGTGAACCGGCCGGGCTCCGGGCGGAACAGCTGCCCGTCGTGCAGATCGGCGTGGTCGAGGCTGTCCGCGACGCCGACGGCGGCCAGCTCGTCGCACCAGTCCACCACGCGGGGCCGTAGGGCGGTCAGCCGGGCGCGGGCGTCCGGTCCGAGGGCCGTGTTCGACGCGAGCAGCCGGTCGAAGACCGCGGGCAGGTCGCGGGTGCGGGCCGTGGGCACCCCGAGTCGTTCGAGGTCGCCGGCGTACGGGGTCAGGGTCCGTTGCAGGGTGGCGTACTGGCGCAGCAGGTCCTCCCAGGCGCCGGGGCCGACCGTCTCCCGCGCGAGCACCTGCCGGAACAGATCGCCGCCGTCCGGCAGCAGCGACCAGCCGCGCGTCCCGTCCACCGCCAGTGGTGTGAGCACGTGCTCGGGCACCCAGCGGGCCAGCGCGGCGGTCAGCGAGCCCTCGAAGGCGCTGGGGCGCGGGTTCGCCTTGAACCAGACCGGCTCCCGCCCCTCGACGGGCACCCGCACCAGCACCGACCACGGCCGCAGCCGCACCTGGAGCTCGTCGCCCGCCCGCAGCCCGTGGGCGTCCAGCTGCTCCCGGATCCAGCCGAGGGCCGCCGTCCGCCAGGTCTCCCGCTCCCACGGTGTCACCGCGTCCGGGAAGCGGCCCCGGTCCACGGTCATGGTGATCTCGTCGCGCATCGCGCCATCCCAGCATCACCGTCGCCGCTTCGACCACCGGTTTTTCCCCGGACACGGGGGTGCCCCCGGCCGACGGCCGGGGGCACCCCAAGGGGTTGTCGTCAGGCCTGCTGACGGCGGCGCAGCGTGAAGTACGTGCCCGTGGCACCGGCGGCCAGCAGGGCGCCGACGCCCAGGCCGACCGGCAGGGCCGGGAAGGACGCGTCCGTGGTGGCGGCCGTGTTCTGCATGGCCGGGCCGGGAGTGATCCTGGTGGAGACCGGGGCGACGTGCTTGATCGGGCCGACCGACTTCACCGAGCCGTCGGTGTTCAGCAGCACCTGCTTGTTGTTCGGGTGCCGGAAGTCGAACATCCCGCGCAGCGAACCCGCCTTGGCGTCGAAGGAGGCGTCACCGATGCGGCCGGTGCGCCAGTTGTCCTCGATGAAGCGGGTGATGGACGCCTGGTCGGTCAGCGTGTGGTCGACCTTGTTGACCTTGCTGTAGGGCGAGATGACCAGCAGCGGCTGACGGGTGCCGGGGCCGCAGCGGTCCGCGTAGCCGCCGGCCGCCTTCGGGCCCTGCTGGCAGGCGGGGCTGTCGGTGGCCTTGCCGTTGGAGCCGATCGAGGTGTCCTGCGAGCCGTTGCGCGGGGCGACGAACGCGTGGTCGTACCAGCCGTCGGAGTCGTCGTAGGCGACCACGATCGCGGTGGACTTCCACTGCGGCGAGCTCTGGATCGCGTTGATCTCGTCGACCAGGAAGTGCTGCTCGTCGATCGGGTCCGAGTAACCGGCGTGGCCGTCCTGGTACTCGCCGGCCTTCAGGAAGCTGACGGACGGCAGCTTGCCCGCCTTGAGCGCGGCGGAGAAGTCGGTCAGGTCGTAGTTGTGGTTGGCCTGGCCGCCGTGGCCGATCTCGGAGACGGACTTCGGCGGCAGGTGGTGCGGGTTGGCCGTCGACTTGTAGTACGAGAACGGGTTGTGGTGCGGGCTGTAGTCCACCACGTTCGCGCCGCCCACGTTGGCGTGCGTGGTGTCGCACTTGGCGTAGGAGCCGGACTGGCCGTTCCACGCGGTCGACGGGCGGAACCCGCCCTGGAACCAGCCCCAGCTCACCTTCTTGGCGTTGAGCAGGTCACCGATGTTCCTGCCCTGCATCGACGCCAGCGCGTTGGAGCTGGTGTGGTCCTTGCCGGAGCAGTCGTCCCAGGCCGGGTCCGGGTCGTTGACGACGGTGCCGACACCGTTCTTGTCCGGCGACTGGACCGCGTACGAGTCCGGCTTGGAGGTCTGCTTGCCGGTGGCCGGGTCGATGGAGACCACGCCGTGCGTGTTGCCGGAGACCAGGTTGAGCGCACCGGGCGTGGACGGGCCGTAGTTGGAGCTGTAGGCGCGGTCGCTCAGCGTGTACTGCTGGGCGTAGTTCCACAGCGCGGTGACGGTGTTGCCGTCGTAGTAGTCCATCGCCAGGCCCGGCTCGCCGAACAGGCCGCCGCTGCACTTGTCGACCTCGGTGTTCTGCACGAACTGGTCGGCCTTGCCGCCGTTGTAGGCGTACTGCTCCGGGCCGTAGGAGTGGTTCTGGTCGCAGGTCATCGCCTGGGACGGGGACAGCCGCTTCGGCGCGTACTGGTTCGGGTTGTTCTTCAGCAGCCCGGCGTGCGCGAGGGTGTCGATGTCCTTCGGGGTGTTCTTCGACGCGGTGAACTTCGTGCCGTCCGTGTTGGCGGCCTTCGGGTACGTGGCGAAGTAGTGGTCGAAGGAGATGTTCTCGTCGAAGAGCACGACGACGTGCTGGATCGGCGTCGCGGTCGACGAGGGCTTGCCGTGCGCGTGGACGGGCGTCGCGGCCCAGCCGGGCGCGGTGCTGCCCAGTGCGGTGAGCGCCGCGACTCCCGCGAGCGCGCCCAGGCTGCGCATCGCGGCTCGTCTTCCTCTGCTGGCCATGGTGGTCTACCCCTTTGGACAGAACGTTTGTGCGGTGTACGAGCAGGCATGGTGCGCGCCCCGCGGGGCGCTTTGGCGGAGCCATGATGGCGCGCGGGTGAACACCGAGTCAGGGAACCTGGGGCAATTCTTGACGGTGTGTTGACCAAGCGGACCGCCGAGTTGTCCGGACAGGTTCATCCCAACAGGGCGCGTCCGTACCAGTCCTGGGCATCGCGGACCCCGGGCAGCGCGAAGAAGTAGCCGCCGCCGAACGGACTGATGTAGTCGGTCAGCGGCTCACCGGCCAGCCGGTGCTGCACGGTCTCGAACTGCCGGACCACGTCCTGCTGGTAGCAGCAGAACAGCAGGCCCATGTCGAGGTTGCCGCCCGCGTCCATGCCCCGGTCGTAGTTGTAGGCGCGGCGCAGCAGGCGCTGCCGGGCCGTGGCCGGGGTGCGCGGGTTGGCCAGCCGGATGTGCGCGTCCAGGGGGATGACGTCGCCCTTGGGGTCGTCCGCGTACCGCGGCACGTCGTGTTCGCGGTCGCCGTCCAGCGGAGCGCCGGAGGAGCGGGAGCGGCCGATCATCCGTTCCTGCTCGGCCAGCGACACCCGGTCCCAGAACTCCACGAGCATCCGGATCAGGCGGACGACCTGGTAGCTGCCGCCGACGGCCCACTCCGGCTCGCCCCCGCCACGGCCCACCCAGATCAACCGGTCCATCTCGCGGGCGCTGCCCGGGTCCGGGTTGGCGGTGCCGTCCTTGAACCCCAGCAGGTTGCGCGGGGTGCCGGCCGGCCGCGGCGGGCTGGAGAAGCCGTCGAGGCGCCAGCGGACCTGCGCGGCGCCCCGGGTGTGCCGGGTGATGTCGCGCAGCGCGTGCAGTGCGGTGTCCGGGTCGTCGGCGTGCAGTTGGAGACTGAGGTCGCCGTGGCACCACGCGGGGTCGAGGTCGTCGTCGGGGAAGGCGGGCATGGCGGTCAGCCGGGCGGGCCTGCGCGCGGAGAGCCCGAACCGGTCGTCGAACAGCGAGGCGCCGACGCCGACCGTCACCGCCAGCTCCCCTCCGGGCAACCGGTCGCCCAGGATGCCCGAGTCGGCGGGCGGTCCGGTGATGCCCTGCGGGGCCGGGGTGCCGCCGGTGGTCAGCAGCCGGGCCCGGTCGGTCAACGTGCGGAGCAGACCGGTGAGTTCGGCGCGGCTCTCGGCGGTCACGTCCAGCGCGGCGAACACGCAGGAGCGGCGTGGGGCCGCGATCACCGAGGCCTGGTGCGGTCCGTGGAAGGGGGCGACGGCGTTCGCCGCCCCGGACTCGGCGGCGACGGGGGCCGCGGCACTGCCGGCGAGGCCCGCGCCCGCGAGGGCGGCGCCGCGCAGGAAGCCGCGCCGGGCGAGGCCATGGGTTCGGTCGGTGCTCACACGGTCCTCCGGGGGTCGCACAGGGTCGCCACCGACGCCAGCCGCTCCACGAGGCCGCCGAGCACGGAGTCGGTCCGCTCCCGCTCGGCGCGGGTCAGCCGGTTTAGCGGGGTCCACTCGCCGTGCTGCCGGAACCCGTCCAGGATGTGCCCGGCGCGCGTCAACTCCTGCTCCAGGCCCGGCAGATCGGCGTACCGGCCGACGAGCAGCGGGCGCAGCCGGGACAGCACCTCGCGGGTGCCGTCGAGGTTGGCGCGGGCGGTGGCGAGATTGCTGCCGCTGCCGTAGTCGGTGCGGCCGGTCAGCTCGAACTGCACGGTGTTCTCCAGGATCTCGTGCGCGCGCAGCCCCAGCTGGGCGGGGTCCATGCGGGTCTGCGCCCAGTTGTCCCGCAGCCCGGAGAGGGCCTTGACCAGCGCGGCCGCCGGGGCCCGCAGAGCGTCGGCCGCCTCGTCGTGCCACAGCCCGTACTCGATGCGGTGGAACCCGGTGAAGCCCGGGTCGCGCACGCCCCGGGGCAGGCCGGCGTCGGTGCCGTTGATCTCCGCGTCCGCGTCGCCGAAGGCGTCGTACGCCGCCCCGAGCCGTTCGTACTGGAGGTGGGCCGGCAGCCAGGCCGAGCGGGCGGCGCCGAGGTCCCCGCGGTCGATCGCGTCCCTGAGCACCGTCGTCAGCCGTACCGCCTCGGACAGCCCGCCGCCCACCCACTTCTGGTAGTCGAGCGCGGGCGGGATCAGATCGTGCTCGGTGACCGGCGCGGCGCCCGGACCGCGCCGCCCGCCGGTGACGTGGACGGTGGGCCCGGTGACGGCGTCGGCGTCGTCGGGCACGCACATGAACGCGTACGCGCCCTGGCCCACCCGGACGGTCAACTGCCGTGTGGTGCCGGGGCCGATGCCCTCCACCTCGCCGTACACCACCTTGGTGCCCGGGTCCTCCAGATACACCTCGGCGGCGCCGTCGGAGGTGTTGTGCAGGTCGAAGGTCCGCACGCCGGGCTCGGGGCGGGTCCAGCCCCGGCCGCAGCGGCTCTCGGAGACCTCCACGGCGATGTGCCCGGAACCGGTGGACCGGACGGGCTCGGCGTCCGCGTGGAAGAGGGCCGCCACGGCGAGGAGCACGGCGAGGACGAGGAACACGGCCGGTGCCGTCCGGAGACGTTCCGACCGCGTGCCGAGGCGGGGCAACGGCATGCTGAGCCTTTCCGGACGACGTACGCAGCTGTCCGCGCGGCGGATTCGCTCGCCCGCGGGACGGCCTCATCGTAGACACCCGGAGGGAACCGAACACCCGTCCGGGGCGTTCGGTAGCCGAGAATTCTCCCTGGGTTCACCGGCCCGTGGCCTGCGCCGGTGAAGTCCCGTTCAGCGCACCGGGAAACCGAAGGCGTACCCCTGCTGCTTCAGCCACGGCAGCAGGATGCGCAGCGCGGCCACGGTCTGGGAGCGGTCGCCGCCCGCGTCGTGGAAGAGCAGGGTGGGACCGTTGGCCAGCTCGCTCTTGACGGTGCTGACGATGGCGTCGGTGCCCGGCCGTTCGAAGTCCTTGGAGTCGGCGTTCCAGCCCAGCGGCCGCATCCCGTGCGAGGCCGCGAGCGTCCGGCTGTACGGCGTGAACGCCCCGCCCGGCGCCCGGTAGTACATCGGCCGCACGCCCCCGGACGCCTCGGTGATCTGCTTCTCGGCGTCCAGGATCTGCTGCGACTGGTAGGACTCGGACTTGTGGTCCATCCCGGTGTCGTGCGAGACCGTGTGGTCGCACAGCCGGTGCCCGGCCGCCACGACCTGCTTGACCATGTCCGGGTGCGCCTGCGCCTGGGGGCCGACCATGCAGAACGTCGCCTTCACGCCGTTCTCCCGCAGCACCTGGAGCACCTGCGGGGTCCAGGTCGGGTCGGGGCCGTCGTCGATGGTGATGTTGACGGCGTGCGCGCCCGCGTCGGAGGAGTGGGCGATGACGGGGGACACCGCCACCGTCTTCGGCGCGGTGCGGTGGGCCGGGGCGCTCGGGGTCTGGCCCGCCTGCGCGGTCCACACCGAGGCGGCGGCCGTCACCGCCGTGACCCCGACCGCCGCTCCGATCACCCGGCCGTACCATCCCCGCCCCGCGTGCCGCGCCATGTCCGCCCCCACTTTCTCGCCGTGTTCGATTCCCTGTGCATCTGGCAGGACGGCGGGCGGGAGGCGGGGGATCCCGCTGTTACCGATCAAGGACAATTCCGGGTCGGCCCCGCGACAGAACCCCGGCGCGAGGCCCGAGGGTTGGGGTGCTGCAGGTGCCGCCACCAGCAGCGGGGGACGTACGACGCTGACGGTGCTTGGCGACCCCGGCCGCCAGCCGGAACAGGCGGAGCGCGAGGCGGGGGTGCGGCGGCAGCTGTGAACGGCCGGGCGGCCCCGCGGGGGAGGCCGCCCGGGCCGGGCCGGGTCAGACCACGCCGACGCCGTTCGAGTACGACTTCATGTCGTAGGTCGCGAAGCCGTTCTGGACGGGATCGCCCGTGTCGTTGACACAGTGCAGGATGCCGCCGCCGCCCGCGCCGTTGAGGCAGACGGTCATCAGCGAGGTGAGGACGACCCCGGGGGTGTCGGGCACCTCGTAGGCGCGGTCGGTGTAGATGTCCGCGCCGAGGTCGAAGTAGGCGTAGCTGCCCAGGCCCCACGCGTGGTGGCGGGTCACGTGGTCGCCGACCTTGTAGGCGGCGAAGCCGTTGGTGCCGCCGTGCTTCCAGGCCGACTGCGCGGGGACGTCGTACGGGTGCTCGTTCTGGAAGAAGTAGGTGCGGCCCTGGTCGCCGTTCCAGAGCACCTCGTAGTTCTGGTGGTGCTCGACGAACAGGCCGTAGGCGGTGACCCGGTCGCCGTTGACCAGGAAGCCGACGCCCGCGGGGTTGACCGACCAGCCGACCGTGCCGTCGAGGCCGTGGTCGGCGCGCCAGGCCCAGACGTGGTCGACGAGCACGTCGTCGCTGTCGATCCGGATGCTGACGTCGGTGCCGCCGGGGACGGCGCCGCCGATGCGCGGGAAGACGTCGAAGAGCGCGGTGGGCCGGTCCGCGTGGCTCCTGCGGGAGCGGCCGTCGCCGACCCGCAGCAGCACGGGGGAGTGCGCGGAGGCGGCCTCCAGGATCACGCCGGCCACGGAGACGTCGCCGACGTCGGCGACCTCGATCAGCGAGTTGCCCTGGACGGCCTGGAGGGTGGCCAGACCGAGGCCGAGGACGACGGTGCCGGGCCGGGAGACCCGCAGCGGCGCGGACAGCGGGTAGACGCCCGGGGTGAGCAGGAGGTGCTTGCCGCGGTCGAGCGCCGCGTTGATGCTCGCGGCGGAGTCGCCCGGCCGCGCGACGTGGAACGCGGTCAGCGGGACGCTGTGTCCGGCGGCCGGCCCGCCGGCCCAGGAGGTGCCGGTGCTGTCGCGCCGCAGCGCGGGCACGAAGACGTGGTACGCCCCGTGCCGGTCCACGGTCAGGAACGGCTTCTCGCGGATCACCGGGGTACGGTCCACGGTCGTGTAGGGCGGGGTCGGGAAGGAGGTGGCCGGGGCGCCCTGGACGCCGACGAAGACCATGTTCCAGTTGGCGCCGGTCCAGCCGCCGATGGTGTCGTTGCGCGACAGCCACTGCTGCTGCGAGCCCGAGTCGATCCGGCCGTCCACCACGCTGTCGGCCAGGAAGCCGCCGCTGGACCACCCGTTGCCGGGCGGGCTCGGCATCAGGATCATGTCGCCCTTGACGTGGACGCGGCGCATCGGCCCGGCCTGGGCGACGGCCCAGCGGTCCAGGCCGTCCGGCGGCACGATGGTCAGGTTCTCCGCGGCCCGCCAGAAGTCCTGGGTGCCGTTGCCGCCGAACCACTGGGCGTCGACGGTGACATGACCGTTGATCACGACGTCCTCGGGGCTGTCGCCGAGTCCCAGGACATGGGTGTAGAAGCCGACGTTGACCTCGACGCGGTACGTGCCCGGCTTGAACGCCAGGGCGTACCGCTCGGTGCCGAACTGGTTGGACTGCTGGACGGCGAACACGGCGTCGATCTGCGCCTGGATCGCCGCGTCGCCCATCGACGGGTCGAAGACCAGGACGTTCGGACCCAGACCGGCCGTCCCGTGGCCTGCGGCGCCGGGGCCGTCCGGGGCGGCGGACGAGGCGAAGGCGGATCCTGCGGTCGCACCGGCCAGCGGCACCGCCGCCACAGCCGCGGCGGCCCCGCGGAGCACGGCACGACGAGAGGGAATCACGGACACGGCTCTCCCTGAACATGGTGGGCAAACGGACCGCGGCTGGTCCCCAACCGCGAGAGAGCGCTCTCAGCCACGGAGTGAATCATCGCCGGTATGCAGCGTCAATAAGTCTGCCGCCGCCGGCAACGGGCCGCCGCGCCCGCCGGGTTGCCGCACGGCCGGCGGTCCCGCCCCGGACGCGGGAGGCGGGCGTCACCTCGCCCGGCCCACCGCTCAGCCCTCGGGCAGCGCCGCCCGGACGATCGCCGCGGCCGCCCCGCTCGCCGACAGGACCGGCGCGGTGCTGCGGGCGGCGCGGGCGAGCATGAAGGCGCCCTCCAGGAGGGCGATGACCGAGGCGGCCGTCTCGCGGGCGGCGGGGCCGGGGATGCCGCCCGCCGCGTAGTACGCGCCGAGTCGCTCGATCCAGCTGTCGAACACCTCCGAAGTCGCCTGCCGCAGCGCCTCGTTGGTGCTCGCCACCTCCAGGGCGACCGTGGCGATCGGGCACGGGTCGGCGAAGTCCAGTTCCAGGAGCGTGTCCGCGGCGGCGGTGAACGCGTCGGCGGTGGCCGCGACCGGGTCCTCGTAGGGGGCCATCAGCGTGGCGACGAGTCCCAGGTAGACGGCGCCCGAGGTGCGGATCACCTCCTCGCCCAACTGTGCCTTGCCGCCGGGGAAGAAGTGGTAGATCGAACCGAACGGCGCACCGGCCGCCTCGGCGATCTGCTTCATCCCGGTGCCGGTGTACCCGGAGCGCCGGAACAGCTCGGTCCCGGCGCGCACGATGCGCTGCCGCGTCTCATGGGTGCTGCCGGTCTGGCCGTCGCTCACGGTGAACCTCCGGAAAGCCGCTGTCGCCGTCGGGCGTACCGCGCCTATTCTGTCAGCAGGGCAAGTAGAACGATCTATCAAGTCACCTGACGGCCGGAACGGGTCGGCGGCGAGGCCGACCGGGCGGAGGCGCGGACATGCCGGAGATCGAGCTCAGCGCGGGGACGATCGACTACGTGGACACCGGGGGCGACGGCCCCGTCCTCGTGCTGGCCCACGGCCTGTGCTTCGACGAGTCGGTCTGGACCGAGGTGACCCGGGCCCTGCGCGCCGACTTCCGGGTGCTCGTCCCGGTGCTCCCGATCGGCGGCCACCGGCGGCCCGTGCGCCCCGACGCCGACCTCTCGGCGCACGGCGTCGCCGCTCTGCTGGCCGAGTTCATGGACCGCCTCGACCTGCGCGACGTCACCCTCGTGCAGAACGACGCCGGTACGGCCCAACTCCTCGTCGGCGTACGGGACGAACGCCTCGCCCGTCTCGTGCTGACCTCCTGCGAGGCCCTGGACAACTACCCGCCCGGCGTCCAGGGCCGCCTGCTGCACCGGGCGAGCAGGGTCCCCGGCGGGCTCTTCCTCCTCGTCCAGTCCTTCCGCTTCCCGGCCCTGGCCCGCATGCGCACGTCGCTCGGCGGCATGGCGAGGCGCCCCCTGCCGAAGGACCTGATCGCGCGCTGGTACCGGCCGCTGCTGACCAACCGGCACATCCGCCGCGACCTCGGCAGGTTCCTGCGCTCCACCCGTGAGGACTGCTATCTGAGGGCGGCAGGCAACCTGCCCTCCTTCACCCGCCCGGCCCTGGTCGCCTGGGGCGCCGAGGACCGCATGATGCCGCCGGCCACCGGCCGCCGCCTGGCCGGACTCCTTCCGAACTCCCGCTACGTGGAGATCGCCGACGCCCGCACCCTCGTCCCGCTGGACAATCCCGCCGCCCTCACCGACGAGATCCGCCGGTTCGTCGCGGAGCACCCGTTGCCGGGGGAGGACGGCGGGTGACCCGTCACCCTTCGAGCGTCAGATACAGGCGCCTCCCGCCGGGCCGGAAGCCCACGCGTTCGTACACCCGGCGCGAGCCCTCGCCCGAGTACTCCAGCCACACGGACCGGGCGCCACGGGCGAACAGCGCCTCGGCGAGGCTCGCGGTGACCGCGGCCGCGATGCCCCGGCCGCGGTGGGCGGGCAGGGTGCCGACGCCCGCGAGTTCCGCGGTGCCCTCGGCGGGCGCCGAACACAGGGCGCCGCCCGCGCAGCCGCCGTCCGGCGCGCGGACGAAGCGGACGGCGCCGCCGCCCTCGGCGGTGCGCCGCAGCCGCGCCGCCCCCTCCGGGGACGGCGCCCACGCGCCGCCGAAGGCCTCCGCCAGCGCGGTGTCGAGCGCGACGTAGTCCGCCTCGGTGACCGGCGCCTCCACCCGGACCCGGGGCCACGGCACCGGCTCGCCGCCCGGCTTCGGCTCGGGCTCCGGCGAAGAGTGCGGGACGGCGAGCGTCGCGGGGGTGCAGACCAGGTACTCGTGCTCCGCCTCGGTGGCGAAACCCGCGCGGCGGAGCGCGGACTCCACGCCCGGGGCGGCGTCGGGCGCGAATTCGAGCCGGGGCGTGAGCGCGCGGGCACGGAACGCGGCGATCAGCTCGGTCACGTCCCGGGCGGTCGGCTCGGCGCCGGGGACGGGGGTGGCGTAGTTGACGTACGGGCTGGTCGTGGCCGGGTCGAACCCGGCGACGAAGGGGCCGACCCGGTGCGCCGCGGGACGGCGCAGGAGATGGGCGACGGCAAAGCTCTGGACATCGGTGTGCACGGTGGGAAGGACCTCACGGTGAAGGCGCCCGGGAACCCTCGGCGGCGGATCGGGGCCGCGGGGGTCCGGGTGGCCGGACAGACGGGTGAACGCCTCGGTGAGCGAGGCGGCGGTGTGCGGGACACCGCGTTGTCGGGCCGCCGTGAGAAGAGGCGAACGACACGGGAGCGCGCTGCCGTGCGGGCAGGGCTCAGTGCCGACGGCGGCCGCTGCGGGACGCCGTGACCATGGACCTCAGTCCTTCGTGGAGAAGTGATGTGTGGGGTACCGCTGTTCGAGCTGAAGGGATCTTGCCACCACCCGGCGGCGTGGACAAGCCCTATTCGTCGCCCTGTTCCCGGGCGGCCCCGGTGACGGGCTCGGTGCCGTAACGGCGCATCACCCGGGCGTCCGCCTCGGGGGTGGGCTCCTGGCCGGCGGCGATCATGTCCCGCAGGTCCCGGAAGTACTGCACGTACAGATCGGGGGTGAACGTGCTGACCATCACGGCCGGTTCGGCGGTCGGGTTGGCGAAGGTGTGCGGGGCGCCGGGCGGGACCATCACGAGCGTGCCCGCGCCCGCGTCGTGCGTGCGGTCGCCGACCGTGAAGCGCACGGTGCCGGAGACGACGTAGAAACCCTCGTCGTGCTGGGCGTGCCGGTGCTGGGGCGGTCCCTCGCAGTGCGGCGCGAGGGTGGTCTCGGCGAGTCCGAGCCGATGCCCGGTGGTGCTGCCGTCCTCCAGGATGCGCAGCCGGATGGTGCCCAGCGTGATCGTCTCGCCCTCGCCCGGCCCGACCACCGAGACGGCGGGACCGGCGGCGCTCCCCGGAGCAGCGGTGTGCGTCTTGTCTGTCATGACCCGATTCCACCGCCGGACGCCACGGCAGTCCACCACCGAGCCGGGGGTGTCGACATCCCTTGCCGAACGGGTGAGTTGCCGGCCGTGTCGTGTGGGCGTTTCAAGAATTTCTGTCAATAAGGTTGACTCGCCGTCCGGGTGACTCCACATTACCTAGCGGTAACCCCCCGTTCGCCCACGCTTCGACGGCCGACCCACCCCCACCGCTGCGAGCCGCCGCGTCCTCGCGCACCAGCCCGCTTCGGGTTCCGCCCTGTCCGCCGCGCCGGGTTCCCCACCCGGGCGGCACCAGAGAAGAGGGAGCACGCCCCATGATCAGACCTGCTCTGCGCCGTGTCGTCGCCGCGGCGTCCGCCCTCGCCGGCGCCCTGGCCCTCGGCCTCACCGCCGCCCCCGCCCAGGCCTCGACGTCCCTCGACTACGCGGCTCTGGGGGACAGTTACAGCGCCGGCTCGGGCGTGCTGCCCGTCGACGCGAGCAATCTGCTCTGTATGCGGTCGACCGTGAACTATCCGCACGTCATCGCCGCCGCAACGGGCGCCCGGCTGACGGACGTCACCTGTGGCGGCGCGCAGACCAAGGACTTCACCCAGTCCCAGTACCCCGGTGTCGCGCCGCAGGTGGACGCGGTGAACTCCAGCACCGACCTGGTCACCCTGACCATCGGCGGCAACGACAACAGCACCTTCCTCAACGCCATCGTGGACTGCGGCACCGCGGGTGTGCTCAGCGCCGGACAGGGCAGCCCCTGCAAGGACAAGTACGGCAGTTCCTTCGACGACGCGATCGACGCCAACACCTACCCGGCGCTGAAGAGCGCGCTGCTGGCCGTCAAGGCCAAGGCGCCCGACGCCCGGGTGGCGGTGCTGGGTTACCCGTGGATCGTGCCGGCCACCGCCGACCCGTCGTGCTTCGTCAAGCTGCCGATCGCCTCCGGGGACGTGCCGTACCTGCGCGCGCTCCAGGCCCACCTCAACTCCGTCGTCCAGCGCGCCGCCACCGAGACCGGGGCCACCTTCGTGGACTTCTCCCAGGCGTCCGACGGGCACGACGCGTGCCGGCCCGCGGGCACCCGGTGGATCGAGCCGCTGCTGTTGGGGACGAACATCGTGCCCGTCCACCCCAACGCGCTCGGTGAGCAGCGCATGGCCGAGCGCACCATGAGCGCCCTCGGCCTCGGCTGACGCGGCAGCCGGCCGCCCTGGCCCGGACGCGGTTCAGGCCAGGGCGCCGCCGTCGACCCGCAGCACCGTGCCGGTCACGAAGGAGGACCGGTCGCTCAGCAGCCACGCCGCCGCCTCGGCCACCTCCTCGGGGGCGGCCGCCCGGCGCAGCGGGCTCCCCGCCGTGATCCGCTCCCGGATCCCCGGCGAATCCGCCTCCCAGGCCCGGGTCATCTCCGTCAGCGTGAAGCCCGGTGCGATGGCGTTCACGCGGATGCCCTCCGGGCCGTACGTCGCGGCGGCCGACGCGGTCAGGCTGTTGACCGCCCGCTTCATCGCGCCGTAGACGGGCAGTTCGGCGTTGGCCCGCAGGCTGCCCACCGACGAGTTGTTGACGATGGCGCCGGTCTTGGCGGTGGCCCGGATGGCCGCGACCTCGGCGGCCATGGCCAGCCAGACGCCCTTCAGGTTCACCGCGTAGACCTGGTCGAAGTCGTCCTCCGGGATCCCGTCCATGGGGCCGGGGCGCTGGATCGTCGCACCGTTGTTGAAGGCGATGTCGAGACGGCCGTACCGGTCCACGACGCGGTCCACGGCGGCACGCACGCTCGCCGCGTCCACCAGGTCGCACACCACGTGGTCCGCGGTGCCGCCCGCCGCCCGGATCTCCTCGCTCACCGCCTTGAGCTGGTCCTCCGTCCGGGCCGCGAGCAGCACCCTGGCGCCCTCCCGGGCGAACAGCCGCGCCGCCGCGGCTCCGATGCCCCGCCCGGCCCCGGTGACGAAGGCGACCTTCCCGGCCAGCAGCCCGGCCGGGGCGGTCCGATATGCGGCGGTTTCCTGTGTGTTGTTCATGGAGAACAGCCTGTGCCCGGCGGCGGGGCCGATCCAGGTACCAGGTGTACCTGGATCGGCCGCCCGCGGCAGCGGCACACTGGCGGGGTGGACAGAGTGGAACTGGGCGCCTTCCTGCGCAGCAGGCGCGAGCGGATCGGACCGGCCGACGTCGGTCTGCCCGTCGGACCGCGCCGCCGCACACCGGGGCTGCGGCGCGAGGAGGTGGCGGCGCTGGCGTTCATCTCGGCCGAGTACTACACCCGCCTCGAACAGGCCCGCGGCCCGCGCCCCTCGCGCGAGGTGCTGTCCGGGCTGGCCCGGGCCCTGCGGCTGACCGACGCCGAACGCGGCCATCTGCACGAGCTGGCGGGCGCCCCGCCGAGCGCCGCGCCCGGACCCCCGCGCGAGGTGCGGCAGAGCATCCTCGACCTGGTGCACCGGCTGCCGGGATCCGCCGCCTTCGTCACCTCGGCCACCCTGGAGGTGCTCGCCTGGAACGACCTGGCCGCCGCCCTCATGGAGGACTTCTCGGCCCTGTCGCGCCGCGACCGCAATCTGGCGCGCCGGGCCTTCCTCGGACCGCACGACGAGGGCCCGAGCCTGTACGGGGTGTCCGACGCCGCCGCCTTCACACGGCACGCGGTGCGCCGTCTGCGCGGTGCCGCCGCCCGCTACCCGGACGACCCCGAGGTGTCCGGTCTGATCCGGGAACTGCGCTGCGGCAGCGAGGAGTTCGCCCGGCTGTGGGCCTCCCACGAGGTGGACGCCGAGCCGACGCTGAGCAAGACCTTCCGGCACCCGCTGGTCGGACCGGTCACCGTCGCCTGCGACGCGCTGGAACTGACCGACCGCGACCAGCAGGTCGTCATCTACACCGCCGTTCCCGGCTCGTCCTCCGAGCAGGCCCTGCGGCTGCTGGCGGTCGTCGGCACCCAGCGCATGACCGCGCCCGGCTGAGCGCGGCTGGACGCGGCGGTGTCCGTCCGCCTAGCGTTCCGCCCATGACGGAGCGACGCGCGATCCTCGGTGGTTCGGCCTTCGAGGAGCAGATCGGCTACGCCCGGGCCGTGGTCGACGGCGACTGGGTGCATGTGTCCGGGACCACCGGGTTCGACTACACCACCATGACGATCCCGGACGACGTGGTGGAACAGGCCGAGCAGTGCCTGCGCAACATCGGGGCGGCGCTGGCCGAGGCGGAGTGCGGCTTCGCCGACGTGGTGCGGGTGCGCTATCTGCTGCCCGACCGTGCGGACTTCGAGCCCTGCTGGCCGGTGCTGCGCGCCTGCTTCGGCGAGATCCGCCCGGCCGCCACCATGATGGAGTGCGGCCTCGCCGACCCGCGGATGAAGATCGAGATCGAGGTGTACGCCCGCCGTCCGGTGAAGTGACGCCCGCTCAGCCCCGCTTGGGCGGGCGCAGGAACGAACTCCAGCCGCCCGCCGGCTTCTCGCCGACCTCCAGGGTGCGCAGCAGCGCGAGGATCGCCGGGTCCTGGACGTCGAGCCAGTCGGTGAACTGCCGGAAGGAGACCAGCCGGACCTCCGGCCGGCCGGCGATCTGCCGCAGCGCCTCCTCGACCGCGTCCATGTAGATGCCGCCGTTCCACTGCTCGAAGTGGTTGCCGATGAACAGCGGCGCCCGGTTCGTCTCGTACGCCCGGTCGAAGCCCGCCATGTACGCCTGGGACGTCTGGGCGCGCCAGTAGGGGTAGTTGTACGAGGGCGCGCGCGTCGAGTTCTGCGACTGGTTGGCGAGCATGTTCCAGTCCATGGACAGCACCTCGAAGCCGCGCCCGGGGAACGGGATGCTCTGGAGCGGCAGGTCCCACAGCCCGTTCCGTCTGCGCGGCCAGCGCTGCACCCCGCCCGGCGACGAGGCGTCGTACCGCCAGCCCAGTTCGCGCGCGGCGGGCAGCAGGTTCTCCTGGCCGAGCAGGCAGGGGGTGCGGCCGCCCACGAGTTCCTTGTCGTAGTCGAAGGGCAGTGGCGGCTCGTCGCGCCAACCGGTGTTCGTGCGCCAGGACTTGACGAACGACCGGGCCTGCTCGATCTCCGAGCGCCACTGGGCCGGGGTCCAGTCGGCCACCGATCCGGAGCCCTCGCAGAAGTGCCCGTTGAAGTGCGTGCCGATCTCGTGCCCGTCGAGCCACGCCTGGCGGACGTACTTCAGGGTCTGCCGGACGTGCTCGTCGGTGAGGTAGCCGATGTCGGAGGCGCCGACCGGGTTGTTCGGCGGCCGGTACAGCCGCTTCTTGTCCTCCGGCAGCAGGTACAGGCCGGACAGGAAGAAGGTCATCCGGGCGTCGTGGGCGCGGGCCAGTTCCAGGAAGCGCGGGAAGAGCCCGGTGCCGAGTTCGCCCGCGCCGTCCCAGGAGAACACCACGAACTGCGGTGGCGTCTCGCCGGGTTCGAGCGGGGCGGGCGCTTCCGGCTGGTTCGGCTGACGCCCGGTGTACGACGTCGAGCCGTCGCCGATCAGCCGGGGCGCCTGCCGCTGCCCGCCGGGCCCCGACGAGCCGAACCAGCCGTCCCGGCTGCATCCGCCGAGCGCGCCGACGGCCATGCCGAGACCGGCGCCGACGCCGAGGCGCGCCATGCTCCGGCGGCTGATTCCCTGTGCCGTCACGCCATCGCCTCCTAGATCGTCGTGAACGACACCTCGCACGATAAGGACGATAAGCCTATGAACCGGGGTATTTGGTGCGGCGTGGTGTGTAAAAGGGCGTCAGAAGATGAATGGGTGCAGTCGCGTGCCTGCTCGGCATGTACACATCCGGCCATTCTGTCGACGGTGAACCGCGCGGCGGCATGCCGTCGCACGTCCGCTCTCGCTGTCACGCCGTCCGGCATTCGAACGATCGGCACGGCCTGCGATCAGTGCCGAAGGGTTGCCGACCGGGGTGGCGCTCTCTTGTTGCGATATCCAGTCAAGTCGGATCGCCACTGACAGAAGAATGACCGAAAGTGGCTACCTGGCACGTTCGTTGCGTCCGGCCGGGATTATTCGGTGGATGGGTGAGGGAAGTTTCCGGGAGTCGCCGACACGTGATCTTCATGGGCCCGCCCCGGGAGGACGCGCGTCACCCGCCCATCCCGAAAGGAGGTGCAGAGATGAAGCTTCTCTTCTCCATCCGCAACAAGGTCGCGGCCGGCAAGAGCCTCAAGGCGAGCGCCTGGTACATCTGGTACTGACGGCGCCTCGCAGTCACGTACCGTGCTTGACATCGTTGTCCGGCCGTGCTCGGTGACGAGCCGGCCGGGCAGCGCTGTCCCACCGCCGCGCGGTCTCCCCTCGCCCCCGTTTCGTCGCATCGGAGCGCCAGCCATGCCGCCGTCGCCGTCGTCCGCAGCGCTTACGCGCACCACCGTGCTCCACCCGCGGCTCGCCGCGCTCATCCGCGACCACCTGGGCCAGGACCTCTTCCGGCTGGAACCCGACACCATCGGCGTCGCCGGACCGGAGGTCGCCGACCGCATCCTCGCCGCGCGCCGGGCGACCGAGACCGAGCGCCCCACCTTCAAGCCGCTCCAGGGCCGGTCCATCACCCGCGCCGAGGCCTCCCAGATCACCCGCACCATCGGCAACGACGTGCGCGAGGCCCTGGCCGGACCGGTGCCCGGGAACGTCGACCTCACCGGCTCCTGGCCGCTGACCGGCCACCTCTTCCTGCGCGACCTCATCCTCGGCCGGGATCCCCGGCGGCTGCGCATGCTGATGAGCCGCACCCTCGAACTCACCCCCAAGCTGACCTGGTCGGTCATCGCGGTCGGCGCCGCCCTGCCCGGCTGGCCCCGCCCCGGCGACCGGCTCACCGGGCTCGCCGAGCGCACCGCGCGGGCCGAGGGCTACCAGGAACGCCGGTACGCGATGGGCATGTACCGCAGGGCCGCCGCACCGGTCTGCTTCACCGTCTCCACCCTGGTGGCCAACGCGCTCTGGCTGGGCTCGCCCTTCGCCGAGGGCACCCCGAACCGCAACATCATCCTGGAGTCGCTGCGCCTGCTGCCGCCCTCCTGGAACCTGCTGCGCAACGCCTCCCCCGAGTACCCGGCGATCGACGACCGGATCGGCACCGGGGACGACGTCCTGCTGCTGCCCCTCCTCTCCCACCGCGACCCGGCCCTGTGGGACGACCCCGACACCTTCCGCCCCGAACGCTGGGACCACCTGGACCCCGAGGCCACGCCCGGCTATCTGCCCTTCGGCCACTCGTCGGAGCGCTGCTGGGGCCGGCACATGGTCATGCCGCTCGCCGAGCTGCTCCTCGACCTGATCAGGGACGCCGGGCTGGTCGTCGACCCCGGACAGCGCGTCGCCAAGGTGCCCCTGCTCGGACTGCTCGGCGTGGACGACATACGGCTGGTGCGCCCCAGCTGACCCGGCGCGCGGCCCCGCCCCGGTCACCCGGCGGCCTCCTCGCCCTCCGCCGTGGCATCGGGGACGACCGTGATGTGCTGCACGGCCCGGCTCAGCACCAGCACGCCCGCCACGATCAGCAGCGCCCCGCACGCCTCCGGCACCAGCCACCAGCCCGTGCGCACCTGCTCCTGGAGCAGGGCGATGCCCAGCACCAGGCTCACCATCGCGTCGCCGATGGTCAGCGCCGGCTGGGCCGCGACCAGCGGGCCCGCCTGGAGCGCGTTCTCCAGCAGCAGCACCGCGGCCACCCCGGCGAGCGCGAAACCGTACGTCTGCCAAGAACGCAGGAACGCCAGGAAGCCCTCGTCGGCGAACGTGCCCGAGGCCGACTTCAGCAGCGCGGCCGTCAGCGCGTTGCCGGTGGCGGAGGCGGCCGCCAGCAGTGCGGCGCGCCGGGCCGCCGGGCGCCCGGGAGCGGCCAGCAGCACACAGCCCGCCATGGCGCCGACGCACAGGGACAGCGCCGGGATCCACCGGCTGAGCGGGGCCTGGTCGAGCGCTCCGTGCGGCGCGGCCGCGACCAGCAGCATCGCCAGGCCCAGCACACAGCCCGCCACGCCCCACCAGCCCCAGTGCGGCAGCCGCCGGTGCATCAGCGGGGCGGCGACCAGCAGCGCGAAGGGCAGTTCGAGGATGAACAGCGGCTGGACCAGCGCCAGCGGGCCGTTGACCAGGGCCAGGCTCTGGAACAGGGCCGCGCCGACCACGCCGATCATGCCCAGCACCCAGAAGGGCCGGCGCACCAGTTCGGCGAGCAGCCGGATCCCGCCGTGGCTGCTCGCGGCGGCGGCCTTGCGCTGGAACGCGGTGCCGACGGCGTTGCTCGCCGCGCCCGCCACGGCGAACGCCGCGGCCAGTTCGATCACGACCCTGCCTCCCGCCTGCACCGAAGGGGCCTCGGGCCCCTTCAGCCTACGGAAGCGGACGGGACGGCCGCCGCACGAGCCGCTCCGCGACGGCCGAGCCCACCCGGTTCGGTCACACCGGGTGGGCTCGGCCGCGGGGACGGGTCAGGAGAGGGCGAGGTCGTCGGCGTAGACGGTGCCCTGGCCGTACCAGCCGTGCACGTACACGGTGACCGTGCCGGAGGAGCCGGTGGTGAACGGCACCGTCAGCTTCTGCCAGGACGAGGACGAGGTCCAGGTGCTGGCCGTCGCGCCGCCGCTCACGCCGAGGTAGGCGTACGAGCCCTGCACCCAGCCCTGCAGCGTGTACGACGTGTTCGGCTTGAGGGTGAGGGTCTGGGCGCACTGGCCGGTCGACGAGGAGGTCGCGTCGGTCTTCAGGGCGTGGCTGCCGCCGTGCACCGGGGAGGAGACCACCGTGGCACCGCTGTCGCAGGTCCAGGGCGTCAGCGAACCGCTCTCGAAGTCACCGTTGGCCAGGGCCGTGGGGGTGCCGCCGCCGGTCCCGTTCACGGTCAGGTTGAAGGTGGAGCTGTGCTTGGTCGAGCCCGCGGTGCCGGTGACGGTCAGCTGGTAGCTGCCCGGCGCGGTGGAGGCGGCCGTCTTCACGGTGAGCGTGGAGCCGGCACCGGCGGTGACCGAGGTCGGGCTGAGGGTCGCCGTCACCCCGCTCGGCGCGCCGCTGACGGCCAGGTCGACGGACTGGGCGCTGCCCGAGGTCACCGAGGTCTTCACGGACGCCGTCGTGGAGCCGCCGGGGTCGACCGAGGCGGTGGCGGGGGAGAGGGAGACCGAGAAGTCGTTGGCCGGCGGGGTGGTCGTGCCGCCCGAGAACGGCGCGAAGGTGTGCGAGAAGTACCAGGTGTCCTGGCTGATGCCGGAGCAGCTGTCGGAGCCGCCGGTGCCGGGGCAGCCGCCGTTGTCACGCTGGAGGGCCCAGAAGGAGAGGGTGTTCAGCCCCTTGGACACGGCCCAGTTGTACACCGCGGTGGCGTCGTCGGTGGTGAAGGTCTCGGCCGGCCCGTAGTCGTCGATGCCGGGCATCTCGGTGACGCCGATCATGTTCCACAGCTGGCTGTCCGACAGGTTCGGGTAGAGCGAGGCCAGCTGGTTGTGCAGCCCGGTCGCGGCCGTCTGGGTGTCGGTGGCCATGTGGTGGGTGGCACCGTCGTAGTAGTCGAACGTCATGAGGTTGACGACGTCGACCTTGGCGCCCGCGTTCTTGGCGCTGCGCAGCACGGCGAGTCCGCTGTCGGCGAGGCCGGTCGTCGTGGTCGGCAGGGTGTAGGAGAACTGCACCGAGCGCCCGTTGGCGGCGGCCCAGTCCTGCACCTTCTTGATCGCCTGGTTGCGGCGGTCGATGCCGGCCTGGTTGGTCAGCGAGTTGTCCTCGACGTCCATGTCCAGGCGGGAGACGTCGTAGGTGGTGATGATCTTCTCGTAGGCGGCGGCGATGGAGTCGACGCTGGTGCAGCTGTCGGCGATCTCCGTGCCGCCGTTGTCGGCCGCGTACCCGCCGAGCGAGGGGATGACGTCGCCGCCGCGCGAGCGGATGGTGGTGAAGTCGGAGCCGAAGACGGAGGAGGTGACGGGGGTGCTTGTGTCACCGTTCCAGTACGGCGTGCAGGAGCCCTTCTTCTCCGTCTGGAGGAAGGCCATGGTCAGGTACTTGACGCCGGAGGACTGGGCGAGGGCGGCGGGGCTGTCGCCGTTGTAGGCCTCGAAGTAGGGCGCGAAGACGTGCGCGGGCAGCGGAGTCGCCGCTTGCGCGGCGCCCCCGATCCCCAGGGCGAGCCCCGCCGACGCGGCCAGGGTGGCCACGCCGGTGAGCAGGGCGCGTACGGATCTCGGACGTGTCATCGGGTACTCCCGGATAGCGAACGACAGTCGATCGAGCGGGGGTGTCGCACGGTAGGGCCCGGCCGGGGCTATTGGTCTAGGCCATGATTGGTCTGGACCAAACTCCGGTCAAGGTACGGGAGTCGCCTTTTTGCCTTGTCGTGAATCAGTCAACCGACAGCGCGGTGTCCGTATTTGATGTGCTATCAGGTCGCGCGGGTGCCGCCGCCTCGGCGGATGCGGCCCAGCAGGTCCCGGTGATAGGCGGCCAGTTGCCCCGCGGGCACGGGGGCCGGACTGCCGGTCAGGGTGTACCAGGTGTCGCCGCCGAAGTGCTGGACGGCGACGCGCGCACTGCGGCCGTCGGACCGCAGGATCGTCGCCACGGTGAGATCACCGGTGATCACGCCGATCTCGTCGGTCATCGCCCCGCCGGGGCCCGCGGTGACCCGGTCGACATAGCTGTTCACGCTGGGAGGGTTGGTCATGGGCCGCAGGGTTCCACCAACCCGCCCGGCACGCCCGGACCGGCCCTCGCCCGCGCGTGTCCGGGCCCGGCTCACACCCGGCTGGACGCCGCCGTGTCGGCGGACAGCCGCTGGGCGAGATAGATCGGCACCACCGACACCAGTACCAGCACGGCGGCCACCACATTGACCACCGGCGCCTGCTGAGGCCGCGTCATGTTGCCGAAGATCCAGATGGGCAGCGTCTCGACGCCGGGCCCCGCGGTGAAGGTGGTGACCACGACCTCGTCGAAGGAGAGCGCGAAGGAGAGCAGCGCGCCCGCGAGCAGCGCCGAACGCACCAGCGGGAAGGTCACGTCCAGGAAGGCGCGGAACGTGTGCGCGCCGAGGTCCATGGCCGCCTCCTCGTACGACGTCGTCGTCCGCCGCAGCCGCGCCACCACGTTGTTGAACACCACGACGATGCAGAACGTGGCGTGCCCGACGATCACCGTGAACAGCCCGAGCCCCACGCCGAGCGGCCGGAGCACCGTACCGAAGGCCGAGTTGAGGGCGATGCCCGTGACGATGCCGGGCAGCGCGATCGGCAGCACCACTATGAACGACACCGTGCCGCGCCCGAAGAAGCGGTGCCGGGCCACGGCGAACGCGATCAGCGTGCCGAGGACGAGCGCGATCGCCGTGGCCCCGAGCCCCGCCTTCACCGACACCCACAGGGCGTGCCGGGCACCGGAGTCGTGCACGGCCGCCGACCACCAGCGCCCGGTCAGCCCCGGCGGCGGCCAGCTCGCGCTGCGGTCCGGGTTCAGGGAGTTGACGAGGACCAGCAGCAACGGGACGTAGATCACCGCGAATCCGATCCCGGCGCCGATACGCAGGGCGACGCGGGCACTGCGGCTGAGATGCACGTGGCTCATCCTCTCCGGGGACCGGTCACAGACTGTTCAGGGCGCCCGTACGGCGGATCGCCAGCAGATAGACCACGATCACCACCACCGGGACCGTGCCGAGCGCGGCGGCCATCGGCAGGTTCAACTCGATGTTGGAGTACACGAGATTGCCGATCAGCTGCGTCTTGCCGCCGACGATCTGCACGGTGATGTAGTCGCCGAGGCTCAGCGAGAAGGTGAACACCGAACCCGCGGCGACCGACGGCAGGACCATCGGCAGCACCACCGAGCGGAAGGTGCGCCCCGCCCGGGCACCGAGGTCCGCCGACGCGTCGAGCAGCTGCGCCGGCAGCTGCTCCAGCGCGGTGTGGATCGGCAGGATCATGTACGGCAGCCACAGGTACGTCAGGGTGAGCACCGTGGCCGGCAGCCCGAACCCGGGGCCGCTCAGCCCGAACGGCGCGAGCAGCCAGTCGGCGAGCCCGCCCTGGGACAGTATGAGCCGCCAGGCGTACACCTTGACCAGGTAACTCGCCCACAGCGGGGTGAGGATGGCCACCACCAGCAGCGGACGCCGGCGCGGCGGGGCCACGCGCGCGGTGTAGAAGGCGACCGGGAAGGCGATCAGCGCGCACAGCACGGTCACCGCGAGCGCCACGCCCACACTGCGCACGATCACCTCGCGGAACACCGGCACCGTCACCAACTGGTGGAAGTTGTCCGCCGACCAGACCTTCACCACCTGTGAGGTGAAGGAGTCGGTGGTCCAGAAGGCGGAGGCGAACAGCACCGCCAGCGAGCCGAGATAGAGCACGGCCAGCCACAGCAGCGGCGCGGTGAGCAGCAGGGTCAGCCGCAGCCGGGGCCGGCGGTGCAGCGCCCCGGCGAGCCGGCGGACGGTGCCCGGCCGGGCGGCGCTCGTCGCTTCACTCGCCACGGCTCAGCCCTTGATCTCGGTCCATGCCTGCACCCACTTCGCGTACGGCACGCACTTCACGTCGGTGCGGCCGTCCAGGCACTGCTCGATGGGCGTGTTCCAGAAGGCGATCCGCTTCCAGTAGTTCTCGTCGGCCGCGTGGTAGACCGAGCAGAAGCGGCGGTCCTTGGTCTGCGCGCACGCCTTGGAGTTGGCGGGCGCCTCCCCGAAGTACTCGGCGACCTCGGCGTTGACCTTGGGCGAGACGATCCAGTTCAGCCATTTGTAGGCGCAGTTGGGGTGCTTGGCCTTGCTGGAGACCATCCAGGTGTCCGACCAGCCGGTCGAACCCTCCTTCGGCACCAGCGCCTTGACCTTGGCGCCCTCGGAGGCGGCGAGGTTGGCGATCACCTGCCAGGTGGTGCCGACGACCGAGTCACCGCTCTTGAAGGCCGAGACCTCCTTGAGGTAGTCGCCCCAGTACTCGCCGATGTCGGCGTTCTGCCGCTTCAGCAGTGCCACGGCCGCGTCGAACTGCTTCTGGTCCAGCGCGTACGGGTCCTTGATCTTCAACTCCGGCCGGGTGGCCTTCAGGTACAGGGCCGCGTCGGCGATGTAGATCGGCGAGTCGTACGCCGTGACGTGGCCCTTGTACGCCGAGGCCCGGTCGAAGACGGCCGACCAGGAGGTGGGCGCGGGCCGTACCTTCTGGGTGTTGTACATCAGCAGGTTGGCGCCCCGGCCGTGCGGGATGCCGTACATCTTTCCGTCGACGGAGTTCCAGGCGCCGTTCTTCAGACCGCTGAAGACATCCTTGTAGTTGGGCACCAGATCGGTGTTGACGGGGGCCGCGTCACCGGAGGCGATCAGGCGCAGGGAGGCGTCGCCGGAGGCGGAGACGGCGTCGTAGTCGCCGGTCTTCATCAGCTTGACCATCTCGTCCGAGCTGGCGGCGACCTTGGAGTGGACCTGGCAACCCGTCTGCTTCTCGAAGTCGCCGACCCAGTTCACCTTGGGGTCGTTGGAGCCGTCCTCGACATAGCCGGCCCAGGCGATCAGATCCACCTGTCCCTCGGTTTTGCCGAGTTTCGTGGGGGCCTTCAGGTCGGGCGGGTTGAGGCCGGTGGAGGAGGTCGAGCCGGAGGAGTCGCAGGCGGCGGCGAGCAGCAGCGCGGCGCCGGCGCAGGCGGCGGTGCGCAGGGTTCGGGTGAGACGCACGGCGTTTCTCCAAGAGGTGGGGGTCAGGAGGGCAGGCGGACGGCGTGGCGGCGGTGCCACTGGAGGCGGACCCGGCTGCCCCGGTAGGCGGCGACGTCCTCGGCGGAGGTCTCCAGGTTCTGCTGCACCGCGGTGAGCCGGCCGCCGCCGTCGAGGTCGACCAGGAAGCGGGTGGCGTCGCCGAGGTAGACGGCGTCGGCGACCGTACCGGTGACCGTGGTGTGCTCCGGTTCGTCCGCCTCCGCGGACTCCTTCAGGACACGGATCTTCTCCGGGCGGATGTTGTAGGTGCCGGGGGCGCCGGCGATCCGGTGGGCCACCTCGCCGTCCAGCAGGTTGGAGGTGCCGACGAACGAGGCGACGAAGGGGGTGGCCGGGCGTTCGTAGATCTCCGCGGGCGTGCCGACCTGGGCGATGCGGCCCTGCTCGAAGACGGCGATCCGGTCGCTCATCGTCAGCGCCTCCTCCTGGTCGTGGGTGACGAAGACGAAGGTGATGCCCACCTCCCGCTGGATCGCCTTGAGTTCGACCTGCATCTGCTCGCGCAGCTTGAGGTCGAGGGCGCCGAGCGGCTCGTCGAGCAGCAGGACGCGGGGACGGCCGACGAGGGCGCGGGCGAGGGCGACGCGCTGCCGCTGCCCGCCGGACAGCTGGGCGGGCCGCCGCCCGCCGTAGCCCTCCAGCCGCACCTCGGCGAGCGCCTCACGGGCCCGGGCCAGGCGCCGTGCCTTCGGCACCTTGCGGATCTTCAGCGCGTACGCCACGTTCTGCTCGACCGTCATGTGCGGGAAGAGCGCGTAGTCCTGGAAGACGGTGTGCACGTCCCGCTCGAACGGGGCGAGCCCGGTGACCTCCTGCCCGGCCAGCTCGATCCGGCCCCCGTCGGGCGTCTCGAACCCGGCGACCAGCCGCAGCACCGTGGTCTTCCCGGAGCCGGACGGGCCGAGCATCGAGAAGAACTCGCCGTCCCTGATCTCCAGATCGACCCCCGCCACGGCGGTCGTCCCGCCGAACGACTTGCGCAGGTCCTGCAGCCGGATCGCAACTCCCTGCATGGGGGAACCTTTCTGGCGCCCTGTACGTTGACGGCAAACATATGAAGTCATAGTTCTCAACTCAAGAGCCCGTTGGGGTAAAGCTTGAGTCAACGCACGAGGTGATGACCGTGAGGCAGGACCAGGCGGACGGCGGTGCCCGCAGTGCCGTCTTCAGCCCGGTGGACACCCGGGCCCGCGTGGACACGGTCGTCCGCCGGCTCGGGGACGCGATAGAACTGGGCCTCCTCGCCGACGGCGAACAGCTGCCGGGCGAGACGGAACTCGCGGGCCGGCTCGGCGTCTCCACCGTCACCCTGCGGGAGGCGCTCATGGCGCTGCGCCAGCAGGGCCTGGTCATCACCCGCCGGGGCCGCGGCGGGGGCAGCTTCGTCTCGCTGCCCGACGCCCCCGCCGAGGACCGGCTCCGAACCCGGCTGCGCGGCTGGAGCACCGAGGAACTGCGCGACCTCGGCGACCACTGGGCCGCCCTGTCCGGAGCCGCCGCCCGGCTCGCCGCCCAGCGCACCGAACCCGAGGACCTGCGTCAACTGAGGCGCACCGCCGACGCGTTGGGCCAGGCAGCGGACGCCCCAGCGCGCAGCCGGCTGTACGGCCGCTTCCACGTCGAACTCGCCGCCGCCGCCCAGTCCGCGCGCCTCACCCGTGAACAGGTCGCGCTCCAGGGGGAGGTGGGCGCACTGCTCTGCCTGGTCCTGGCCGACCCCGCATATCGTGAAGAAGTTGCGGACCGGCAGCGCGCACTGCTGCGTTCCGTGCAGGATGGGGCCCACGAAACGGCCGGTCCGCTGGCCGAGCGGTGCGTCAGGGAGTCGACGGCGCGGCTCGTCGCCGTACGCCTCGCCCTCTGACCGCGCCGCGTCCGGTCACCGTCCGCTGGAGGACACCATGGGCGTCAGCCCCGGGCTCGCCGCCCCCGGCACGGAGACGCAGCTGTGGGTGGCCGCGCGGGTGGGCGGCGCGCTGGAGGCCGTCTTCCAGGCGGTCGCCGCGACCCGCGCCGACACGGCCGCCCTGCTCACCCGGGCGATCGCGGAGGGCCGCCGGCCGGCCGGTGCCGACCTCGCGGCCCTCCGCCCCGCCCTGCACCGCCACCTCACCGAGGTGGAGCTGGTCTCCGGCGCCGGCTTCGTCGCCGCGCCCGGACTGCTCGCCGATGTGCCCGCCTGGCTGGAGTGGTGGCAGCGCGGTGCCGACGGCGGCATACGGCCCCTGCTGCCCGATCTCGACCCCGGCCGCTCGGCGTACTCCGACTACACCCACTGGGACTGGTTCGCGCTGCCCCGCGACACCGGGCGGCGGGCCGTCGCCGGCCCGTACGTGGACTACCTCTGTTCCGCCGAGTACAGCCTCACCCTCTCCGAACCGGTCTACGTCCAGGGTGAGTTCGCCGGAGTGGCCGCTGCGGACGTGTATCTGCGGCACTTCGAGGCGGCCGTGCTCCCGCTGCTGCGGCACCTCGCGCGCCCCGCCCATCTGGTGAACGCCCGCGGCCGGGTGGCCGCCTCCGCGGATCCCGCGCATCTGGCCGGTTCCCTCACCAGGGGACCCGACTTCGCGGAACTGCTGCTCGGCGGCGCGCGGATCGGGGCGCACCAGGAGATGCGGCTGGTGCCGTGCCGGGGAGTTCCGCTGGTACTCGTCCTGACCTGAGCGCCCGGGGCGCCGGTGCTCAGTCGACGGGCCAGGTGTGCACCGGGGCGTTGAGGTGCATGTAGTCGATGTACAGCTGGGTCATCCGGCGCAGCGCCTCGTGCCGGCCGGCGTGCGTGGTGTCAATGATGCGGTGGAACATCTCCTTCTGCCACACGGCCCCGTTGCGGCCGGCCACGCAGCGCTGCTCGATGATCCCGAGCAGCGGCTCCCGCCACGCCTCGTCCATCCCGGAGAGTTCGAGGCCGCGGTGGGCGAGCGGCAGCAGTCGGCGCAGCACCAGTTCGGGGACGGTCACCTCGCCCACCCCCGGCCAGTACAGCAGCGCGTCGATGCCGTGCCGGGCGGCGGTGTGCAGATTGTCCTCGGCGGCCTGGAAGGACATCCGCGACCACACCGGGCGGTCCTCCTCCACCAGCGCCCGGGTGAGCCCGTAGTAGAAGGCGCCGTTGGCGAGGGTGTCGGCGACGGTCGGCCCGGCGGGCAGCACCCGGTTCTCCACGCGGATGTGCGGACGGTCGTGGGAGACGGCGTACACGGGCCGGTTCCAGCGGTAGATGGTGCCGTTGTGCAGGGTGAGTTCGCCGAGTTCGGGGACGTCGCCGCGGTCCAGCGTCTCCGCCGGGTCCTGCTCGTCACACAGGGGGAGCAGGGCCGGGAAGTAGCGCAGGTTCTCCTCGAACAGGTCGAAGACGCTGTTGATCCACCGCTCCCCGAACCACACCCGGGGCCGTACGCCCTGCACCTTGATCTCCTGCGGGCGGGTGTCCGTGGCCTGCTCGAACAGCGGGATGCGGGTCTCGTGCCACAGCTCCTTGCCGAACAGGAAGGGCGCGTTCGCCGCGAGCGCGACCTGGATGCCGGCGATGGCCTGCGCCGCGTTCCAGTAGCCGGCGAACTCCTCGGGGGAGACCTGGAGGTGGAACTGGGTGCTGGTGCAGGCGGCCTCCGGGGTGATGCTGTCCGCGTAGGTGCGCAGCCGGTCGACGCCGTCCACCTCGATGCGCAGATCCTCGCCGCGGGCGGCGAACACCTGGTCGTTGAGCAGCCGGTAGCGGGGGTTCTCCGACAGGGTCTCCTCGCCGATGTCCTTCTGTTCCAGGGTGGGCAGAATGCCGACCGTGATCAGCCGGGCGCCGACCGAGCGGGCCCGCTCGTCGGCGTGGTCCAGCGCGGCCCGGATCTCCGACTCCCAGGCGTCCGGACCGCCCGCCGTCAGCCGCCGCGGCGGCACGTTGATCTCCAGGTTGAACCGGCCCAGCTCGGTGGCCCAGGCGGGGTCGGAGATCGCCTCCAGCACGGCACTGTTGCGCATGGCCGGCTCGGCGTCCTCGTCCACCAGGTTGAGTTCGATCTCCAGACCGACCTGCGGACGCTCGGACTCGAACCGTTCCTCCCGCAACATCTTCGCGAACGCGTCCAGGCACTCCTGCATCTTGATCCGGTACCGTCGGCGGTCCTCGCGGGTGAACACGAGCGCCGGGACGTCTCGCCCCATCGGCCCTCCAGGATGACCCTCGTCGGACAGTCTCCCCCCAATGTCGCACCATCGCGGGGGCCTCACCATGCGGATGGGGGAGGGGCCGGGGCCCGCATCGGGGCGGCGGCGAACCGGGCGCGTCCGCCGGACCGGGTCCGCCGGTGATGATCGGCCGGAAGCGGAGCCTTCGCGGACACCGATCTCGCCGACGACCTCGCCGTGATCGAGCGGAACGTGGTCTCGACCGTGCGGCTCGCCAAGCCGCTGCTGCGCGACATGGTCCGCCGCGGCACGGGCCGGCTCGCCTTCACGTCCTCCGTCGCCGCGACCGTACCGGGCCCCTTCCAGCCGGTGTACAACGCCTCCAAGTCCTTCGTGCGGTCCTTCGCCGAGGCGCTCGGCGACGAGGTGAAGGGCACGGACGTCACCGTCACCGCGCTCCTGCCGGGCCCGACCGAAACCGGCTTCTTCCGCCGGGCGGACCTCGGCGACACCAAGCTCGGGACCATGGAGAAGGACGACCCGGACGACGTGGCCCGGCAGGCCTAGGAGGCGATCGTGCGCGGCCGCGCCACCTCGGTCACCGGCTCGCTGAAGACCAAGGCCCAGGTACTGGCGAACAAGGTCCTGCCGGACGGCGTCAAGGCCGCCGTGCACCGCTCGATGACCGAGCCGGGAACGGGCGAGGAGGACGGCCCGAAGCGGTGACGGCCCCCGCGTCACCCGGTCGGTCCGTCTCCGATGGCCCCCGCGCGGGCGGCGACGGAAGGTCTGAACGAGATCTTCGCCCGCCGCGGCACGCCCCCGTGCCCCGCAGCGCCCCAGACCGGCCCCCGCCGCGCCGCCGACCTGTCGGCGTCGGCGGCGGGCCGACCCGGGGCGGGGAACAGTGAATCCATGCGCTCGGGTCGTTCCCCGCCCCGATCCCGGTCGATGCGCGTCGGCAGCGCTCTCTCATCGACCTGCAAGGTTGGAATTCCGAACTCGGTGACGGGACACCCTTGCGGTCGGGAAACCGATCGGTTTACGGTGGGTGGAAACCGATCGGTTTCCGAAGGGGAAGAGGCATCATGACCGCGATCAAGGACTCCGTCGTCCTCGTCACCGGCGGCAGCCGCGGCCTCGGCCGGGCGCTGGTGGAGGAGCTGTTCCGGCGCGGGGCCGCCAAGGTGTACGCGACGGCCCGCGACCCCCGCGCGGTGACGCATCCCGACGCCGTTCCGCTCGCCCTGGAGGTCACCGACCCCGCGTCGGTGGCGGCCGTGGCCGCGCGGACGCCGGACGTCACCGTTCTGATCAACAACGCCGGCATCTCGGTCGGCGCGCACTCCCTCCTCGACGCCCCGCTGGACGACGTGCGCCGGGAGTTCGAGACCAACTTCTACGGACCGCTGCTGGTCACCCGCGCCCTGGTGCCGGTGATCGAGCGCAACGGCGGCGGTCACCTCCTCAACGTCCACTCGGTGCTCTCCTGGCTCGGCGTCGCCGGGTCCTACAGCGCCACCAAGGCGGCCCTGTGGTCCCAGAGCAACTCCCTGCGCCTGGAGCTGCGGCCGCGCGGCATCGGCGTCACCGGGCTGCACGTCGGCTACATCGACACGGACATGACCTCGGGCATCGACGCGCCGAAGTCCGACGCCCGGGACGTCGCCGCGCTCGCCCTCGACGGCGTCGAGACCGGTGCCCACGAGGTCCTGGCGGACGACCTCACCCGCGGCGTCAAGGCGGGCCTCTCCGGCGATCTGGCCGCGCTCTACCCGCAACTGGCGCTCTGACGCCGCCGCGAACCTCATCGGTCACACGCGCATCGAGCACCGGCGTTTCGGCCACCCCCGTCCGCGCGGGCGGCCTTGCGCCGCTGCGACCGTGCGTTCGAGGCCCCGGGATCACGGGCCGGCTCTTCGTCCGGAATCGAGCGCGTTCGAATCGTCCACCTCCTCGTTGAGCCTGGCACCGCCGGACCACCCGGGTGCGGTGCCGACTCCGAGGAGGAACGCGGGTGACCGTGACCGACGCTTCGACAGACAGCTCCCCGACCCCGCCCCCACCACCGCCGGCCACCATCGGCTACGAGGGGGTCTTCGGCAAGAACCCGCTGGAAGAGGCCGGTTTTTGGGCCATGTGCGGTCGGCTGCCCTCGGTGCTCGGCCGGACCGAGCGCATGGCCTGGGCGGTGGACCGGACCGGCGTCGTGCTGCTGCTCCTGTGCCAGGTGGTCACCGGCGTCGCCGCCGCCGTCGTGCTGACCGCCACCTCGCGGGCCATGACCCACATCCTCGGCACCGGCACGGTGTCCGAACGCCTGCACGGGGCGCTGCCCGCCCTCGTCGTGGTCGCCGCGGCGGCGGCCACCGGCCGGATCAGCTCCGCCGTGGCCTCCTACGCCGACGGCCGGATCACCCCCCGGCTGGTCACCGAGGCCGACGTGGCGCTCGTCTCCGCCGTCTGCCGGGTGGAGGCCTCCGCGCACGGCGAGGACGGGTTCGCCGACCGGCAGGAGGCCGCGGAGGTCGGCGTCACCCGCACCACGACGATGGTCAAGGACGCCCAGCGGTTCATGGCCGCCCTCGTCCGGATGATCGCCGCCGGCGGCGTCGTCACCGCACTGCACTGGCTGATGCTCCCGCTGTTGCTGCTCGCGGTGCTGCCCGCCGGGCTCGGCGCCGTGCTCTCGGCCCGCGTCGACTACGAGACGCACTACCTCAACCTGGCCGACCGCAACGTGCGCGGCATGATGCGCTGGTGGGCCGCCTACTCCCGGCACGGCGACGAGGTCCGCGCCAACGGCATGACCGGCTACCTCGTCTACTGGTACCGCGCGCTGTCCGAGCGGATCGACCAGCGCATCCTGCGCGCTGCGCCCCGGATGCTCCGCATCGTCCTCGCGACCTCCGCGCTCGGCGGCGCGTTCCTGCTGCTCACCTGGGCCGCCCTCGCCTGGCTCGCGATGACCGGGCGGGTGGCCCTGCCGGTCGCCGCCACCGCCGTCGTCGCCGTCCAGGCCACGCTCGGCGCGCTGACCCAGTTCGTGCAGAACGGGGCCGCGATGTTCCACACCTCCCTCTACCTCGCCGACATGCGCTCCTTCCTCGACATGGCGGCCGAACGCGCCCCGAAACGCGGCGAGTCCACGATCCCGGAGCAGGTGGAGGAGATCCGCCTCGACGAGGCCGTGTACCGCTACCCCGGCCAGGAGGAACCCGCCGTGGACGGTGTCTCGCTCACCCTGCGCCGCGGTGAGATCATCGCGATCGTCGGCGAGAACGGCTCCGGCAAGTCCACCCTGACCCGGCTCGTCACCGGCATCCTGCTGCCGGACAAGGGCCGCGTGCTGTGGGACGGCACGGACCTCGCCGGGGCCCGGCCCGACTCCGTCTGGTCGCGCACCGCCCTCGTGCCGCAGGACTTCGCCTGCTGGCCGCTGCGCGCCCGGGAGAACATCACCCTCGGCCAGCCGCGCGGCCACGACGACGCCCTGGTGTGGGAGGCGTTGGACGCCGTCGGCATGCGCGAGGCGGTCGAGGGGCTGCCGCAGGGGCTCGACACCCTGCTCGCCCGGGAGGTCTACGGTGGCGTCGAACTGTCCGGCGGCCAGTGGCAGCGCCTCGCCTGCGCCCGCGCCCTGTACCGCCGTACACCCCTGCTCATCCTGGACGAACCCACCTCGCAGATGGACCCGCGCGGCGAGCACCGCATCTTCCTGGAGATCAAACGCATCGCCGCGCGGCGCATGACCATCGTGGTCACCCATCAACTGGAGAACACCCGTCTCGCCGACCGGATCGTCGTGTTGCGGCACGGGCGCATCGTCGAGGAGGGGCACTACGACGAACTCGTGCACGCCGGCGGCCTGTTCGCCGAACTGGTGGCCCTCGCCAAGGACCGCTGAGGCCCGGGCCGAAGACGGCCCTGGACAGCGGACGCTCCAGTGCTTAGCCTCCTTGTCCAGAAATGGATTTTCAGGCCAAGAGGTGGGTCGGTGGACGGTGGGGCGGCGGACGAGCACCTCGTCCGGGAGGCCGAGAAGATCGCCGTCGCCCTGGGCCGGATGTTCCCGGGCCTGTGCGAGGTGGTCCTGCACGACCTGAGGGATCCCGACCACTCGATCCGGGCCATCGAGAACAACCTGTCCGGCCGCCGGGTCGGCGACCCGGCCACGGAACTGGGCCTGGCCCGGATCGCCGACCCCGCCTACCCCGGCGTCGTCCAGAACTACCCCAACCGGTTCCCCGACGGCCGCCCCGCGAAGAGCACGTCCATCGGCATCAAGAACGCCGAGGGCCGGTACGTCGCGGCGCTCTGCCTGAACCTCGACGTCTCCGTCCTCTCGCCCGTGGCGCTCACCCTGGCCAACCTCGTCGCCACCGACACCGGGCACGGCGATCAGCCCCCGGAGACGCTGCGCGACCGCCGCTCCCGCGAACTGCGCCGTGTGGTCGAGGAGTTGGCCGCCGAGCGGGGATGCCCGCCCCGCTCGCTGAGCCGCGCGGACAAGAAGGCGCTCGTCCGGCAGCTGTACCGGGACGGCTGCTTCGAGTCCCGGGACGCCGCCCGGACCATCGCCGACCTCCTCGGCGTGTCCCGGGCGACCGTCTACAACTACGCGAAAACGGCGGCGGATTCCGCCTGAGGCCAGGCAACGGAACCCGCACGCCGCGACAGACACCGACGAACGCCCGGTAGAGAAAGAGGACTTCACCATGCCCGCCGCCGACCTGCCCGTCACCCTCGCCGACGTCCGCGAGGCCGCCGCACGCCTCGAGGGCTTCGCCCACCGCACCCCCGTCCTCACCTCGCGCACCCTCAACGAGCGGGTGGGCGCCGAGGTGTTCGTCAAGTGCGAGAACCTCCAGCGCATCGGAGCCTTCAAGATCCGCGGCGCCTACAACGCCATCGCCTCGCTCACGCCCGGGGAACTGGCCAAGGGCGTCGCCGCGTACTCCTCCGGGAACCACGCCCAGGCCACCGCCCTCGCAGCCCGCGAACTGGGCACCACCGCCGTCATCCTGATGCCCGAGGACGCCCCCCGCTCCAAGATGGAGGCCACGGCCGGGTACGGCGCGGAGATCGTCACCTACGACCGCTACACCCAGGACCGCGTCGCGCTCGGCCAGGCGCTCGCCGAGGACCGGGGGCTGACCCTGATCCCGCCCTACGACCACCCGGCCGTCATCGCCGGCCAGGGCACCGCCGCCCTCGAACTCCTGGAGGAGACCGGACCGTTGGACGCCCTGCTGGTGCCCGTCGGCGGCGGCGGACTGATCGCCGGCAGCGCCGTCACCGCCAAGGCGCTGCACCGGGACATCCGGGTGATCGGGGTGGAGCCGGAGGGCAGCGACGACACCAAGCGGTCGCTGGAGAGCGGCACCCGCGTGGCCGTCCCCGTGCCCCGCACCGTCGCCGACGGCCAGGCCGTGGCCGTCCCCGGGGAGCTGACGTTCACCGTCAACCGGCGCCTGGTCGACGCCATCGCCCTGGTCGGTGACGCGGAGATCATCGACGCCATGCGCTTCGCCTTCGAACGGCTGAAGATCGTGCTGGAGCCCAGCGGCGCCACCCCCCTGGCCGCCCTGCTGTCCGGCCGTGTCGAGGACCTCCCGCCCCGCGTCGGCGTCATCGCCTCGGGCGGCAACATCGACACCCGCCGCTTCACGGAGCTGATGGCCGGCTGACCGCCGGGCGTCCTGCCGTCCGGTCGATTGTCAGTGCCCCCGCCTACGGTGTGATCAGTGAGAGGGCCCGCCGGGACGGCCGCGGGCCCGTTGCGGGGAGGGGTGTGCCATGTCCGCGGTGTCCACCGGGGAGACGACGTATCTGGAGCTGTCCCAGGAGGGCGGGGGCGCCCACAAGTTCTACGAGGTGACCGTCGACGGCCTGGTGGTGACGGTGCGGTACGGCCGGATCGGCGCCGCCGGGCAGACCCAGACCAGCTCGTTCCCGACCGCGGAGAAGGCACGGGCCGCCGCCGCGAGGAAGGTGGGGGAGAAGGTCCGCAAGGGGTACGCCCCGGCGGTCCCGGGCGGCCGGGCCCCGCGCGCGGTGACCCGGCGCCAGGTCACCTCGGCGCCCTCCACCGCACGGGCCGTGGCACCGGTGCTGTGGCGTTTCCGGACCGGCTCGGCCGCCTTCGGCATCCATGTGGACGACGAGCACTGCTGGGTGGGCAACCAGGCGGGCGACGTCTACACCCTGGACCACGAGGGCGCCGTGCTGGCCCGCTTCGGGTTGCCGGACGGCGTGAAGTGCCTGGTCGCCGACGACTTCTGGATCTACGCGGGCTGCGACGACGGCAAGGTCTACGACCTGTCCTCCAAACTGCCCTTCGCCGCCTACGACATCACCGCCGACGTCGACATCTTCTGGCTGGACATCCACGAGGGCGTGCTGAACGTCTCGGACCGCGCCGGCCGGCTCACCGTCATCGACCACGAGGACGAACACCAGTGGGCCCGTCGCAGCCAGGGCGAGCACGCCTGGATGGTGCGCGCCGACGACCGTGCCGTCTACCACGGCCACCAGCAGGGCGTCACCGCCTACCGCCCGGACGGCGGCGGCGAGTTGTGGCACACCCGCACCCGCGGCGGGGTGCTGTTCGGCTGGCAGGAGGACGACGCGGTGTACGCGGGCACCGGGCACCGGGTGGTCCAGCGGCTCTCCAAGGCGACCGGCGCGATCGAGGCGACGTACGCCTGCGACAGCGCGGTGTACTCCTGCGCCACCTCGCCGGGCGGCAGGTTCGTGTTCGCCGGGGACTCCGCCTCGTCCGTCTACTGCTTCGACCGGGACGGCACCCGGCTGTGGAAGCTGGGCACCGGCAGCGGCTCCGCCCTGTCGATGCAGTACCACGACGGGCGGCTGTACCTGGTGACCACGGACGGCTCCCTGGTCTGCGTGGACGCGAGCGAGACCGCCATCGGCGCCGCCCAGCAGGGCAGCGTGCCGGTGGTGCGGGACGTCAAGCTCGCCGCCGCCCTGCCGACCTACGCCCCGGCGACGGCCGTGCAGGCCGTCGCCACCGTGACCCAGGCACCCACCGGCTCGGTCGTCGTGGAGTGCGTCCAGGACGCCGGCCGGCTGCGGGTGCACGTGGTCTCCGACGGCTACGACTCCTCCTGGAACGTCCAGTTCCCCCGCGCGATACGCCAGGCGGGCGCCCGGTACGTGGTGGACGCCCTGCACCCGGCGGCGGGCGGGTTCTACCGGGTGCGGGGGGACATCCGGCGGCTGCTGTGAGCCTCCCGGGCCAGCACCTCCCGCGCGACCTCCACAGCCGCCTCGCGGTCCTCGTCCACCAGGCCGATGCGGGTGCGCCGGTCCAGGAGGTCGGACTCGTCCAGCGCGCCCTCGTGGCGGACCGCCCACAGGAGTTCGGCGCGGGTGACCGGGTGGCCGGGCAGCACCGGGCCGGCCAGTGCGGGGTCCTCGGCGATGAGGGCGTGGACGGCGGCGGCCTCGGTGCCGTGGCGGCGGACCAGCCGGCGCGGCACCGGGAGGGCGCGCAGCCGTTCGGGTGCGGCGGCCCCGACCAGGGGCAGCGCGGCGGTCCGGGACGGGGGCGCGGCAAGCCCCCGGGCCGCGGCCGCGGCGTCCACGGCGTCCTGCGCCATCCGGCGGTAGGTGGTGAGCTTGCCGCCGACCACCGTGGTCACCCCGTCCGGCGAGGTCAGCACGGCGTGCCGGCGCGAGACGTCGGAGGTGCGGGCCGGTGTGCCGCCGGTCGAGGTGTCCAGCAGGGGCCGCAGCCCGGCGAAGGCGCCGACGACCTCGTCCCGGGCGACCGGCGTGTCCAGGGCCGAGCCGAGCACGTCCAGCAGGAAGCCGATGTCCGTCTCCGGCACCTCGGGCACATCGGGGATGCCGCCCTCGACGGGTTCGTCGGTGAGGCCGACGTAGACCCGGCCGTCCCCCTGGGGCAGCACCAGGACGAACCGGTTGGTCTCGCCGGGGATCGGGATGTGCAGCCCGGCGGGCAGGTCGCCGAGCCGCTGCGAGCGCAGCACCAGATGGGTGCCGCGCGAGGGCCGGATCCGGATGCCCTCGACCAGTCCGCCCGCCCACACCCCGGCCGCGTTGATCACGGCGCGGGCCCTGATCTCGCTCTCCTCGCCGGTGAGTTCGTCCCGGACCCGGGCGCCCGTGCCGGTCAGCTCCAGCATCCGGACCCGGGTCAGCACCCGCGCGCCGTGCGCGGCGGCCGTGCGGGCCAGCGCGGTCACCAGCCGGGCGTCGTCGGTGACCCGTCCGTCCCAGGACAGCAGCCCGCCGCGCAGCCCGGACGCCCGCACCGAGGGCGCGAGGTGCCGCGCCTCCGTCGCCGACAGCCGGCGCGGCGCGGGCAGCACCTGGCGCGGGGTCCGCGCGGCCAGCCGCAGCATGTCCCCGGCCCGCAACCCGGCCCAGGCGATGGACGCCTGAGCCGTCGACACCATCGGCGTCAGCGGCAGCACGAACGGCTGCGCCGCCACCAGATGCGGGGCGGTGCGGGTCATCAGCACCCCCCGCTCCACCGCGCTCTCGTGCGCCACGTCGAACTGCGCGGACGCCAGGTACCGCAGCCCGCCGTGGATGAGCTTGGAGCTCCAGCGCGAGGTGCCGAAGGCCAGGTCGTGGGCGTCCACCGCGACCACGTCCAGTCCGCGCGCCGCCGCGTCCAGGGCGGCGCCCGCACCGGTGGCGCCGAGCCCGACGACCAGGACGTCCACCGTCCGGCCGTCCGCGGCCTCGGCCAGCTCCCGGGTGCGCCGGGCCGCGTTGAGGGACGAGCCGGGTATCGCCTCGGTCTGGCTCATGGCGTCAGGATCCTCTCCAGGAGGGTGCGCAGCTCGCCGAGGAAGGCGGCGGAGTCCAGCTCCGGGTCGTCCTCGTCGGTCATCGTGCGCAGGGACAGGGTGAAGGACTGCACGGTCAACAGCAGGGCGCGCGCCTGCCGTTCGATGTGTCCGGGGCGCACGGAACCGTCCGCGTGGCCCTCGCGCAGGCCCTCGGCCAGCAGCGCGAGCAGCGCCTCCTGGCTCGCCCCGCGCCGGTCGAGCACATAGGGGAGCAGCAGCTCCGGATCGACGTCGACGATCTTGTGGAAGAGGGGGTGCGCCCGGAACGCCTCGACGCCGGCCACCAGCCCCCGCACCAGCCGGGTGCGCGTGTCGACACCGGGCGCGGCCTCGGGGATCGCCCGGGTGGCCACCGCGATCCACTCACGGGTCATCAGATCGCCCACCAGTGTGCGCAGGTCGGGCCAGCGCCGGTACAGGGTCATCCGGGAGACTCCGGCGCGGCGGGCGACGTCGGCGAGCGTGGTGCGGCGGACCCCGACGGCCAGCACGCAGTCGCGGACCGCGTCGAGCACCGGGTCGCTGTCCGTGCCGGAACCGTCGGCACCGTTGTGACGAATAGGCGTCATGTGTAACAGTGTAACGCCCCGGGCCGGGCGGAACCGGTGGACCGCGACGGCCGCCCGGCGCACGGCCCGTCGGCCGCCGCCCGGACCGAGCACACCGACCTTGTGAGGACGACCGTTCAATGGACATGCTGTGGAACGGCTGGGGCGACCCGGCCAAGGCGGCACCGCTGCCCGACTCGGTGACCGGGCTGCTGCGCGACCTGCTCGGCGTCAAGCCGCGCAGCACCCCCGCGCTCGCCCTGGAGGACATCGAGCCGCCCGCCCCCACGGCCGGCCCGGCCGCCCTCGCGGCGCTCGCCGAGGCCGTGGGCGACGCCGCCCACGTCCGCACCGACCCCGAGAGCCGCATCCGGCACACCCGCGGCAAGTCCACCCCCGACCTGCTGCGCATCCGCACCGGCGACACCCGCGACGTCCCGCAGGCCGTGGTCCTGCCCGCCACCCACGACGAGGTCCTCGCCGTGCTGCGCGCCTGCGCCGCGCACGGCCTGGCCGCCGTCCCCTTCGGCGGCGGCACCTCCGTGGTCGGCGGCCTCGCCCCCGAGCACGGCGCGTTCGTCGCCCTCGATCTGCGCCGCATGAACCGCCTGCTCGACCTGGACACCGTCTCGCGCACCGCCGTCCTCCAGCCGGGTCTGCGCGCCCCCGAGGCCGAGGCCCTGCTCGCCGCACAGGGCTTCACCCTCGGCCACTTCCCGCAGTCCTTCGAGTGGGCGAGCATCGGCGGCTTCGCCGCGGCCCGCTCCAGCGGCCAGGCCTCCGCCGGCTACGGCCGCTTCGACGAGATGGTCCTCGGCCTCACCCTCGCCACCCCCGAGGGCACGGTGGAGACCGGCCGCGCCCCGCGCTCGGCCGCCGGCCCCGACCTGCGCCAGCTGGTCCTCGGCTCCGAGGGCGCCTTCGGCATCATCACCTCCGTCACCGTGCGCGTCCGCCCCCTGCCCGAGACGAAGATCTACGAGGGCTGGCGGTTCGCCTCCTTCGAGGAGGGCGCCGCCGCGCTGCGCAGGCTCGCCCAGGACGGACCACGGCCGACCGTGCTGCGCCTGTCCGACGAGACCGAGACCCTGATCGGCCTCGCCTCGCCCGACAAGATCGGCACCTCCCTCGGCCAGAGCGACGCCGGCTGCCTCGCCATCACCGGTTACGAGGGCACCCCCGAGGAGACCGCGCACCGCCGCGAGCGCGCGGCGGCCGTCCTGACGGCCGCGGGCGGCACCCCGCTCGGCACGGAGCCCGGCGAACGCTGGGCCCACGGCCGCTTCTCCGCGCCGTACCTGCGCGACGCCCTCCTCGACGTCGGTGCCTTCGCCGAGACCCTGGAGACCGCGGCCTTCTGGTCCCGCATCCCGGAGCTGTACGGCGCCGTGCGCGGCGCGCTCACCGACACCCTCACCCGGGCCGGCACCCCGCCGCTCGTGATGTGCCACATCTCCCACGTCTACGAGAACGGCGCCTCCCTCTACTTCACCGTCGTCAGCGCCCAGGGCGAGGACCCGGTGGCCCACTGGACGCCCGCCAAGCACGCGGCGAACGAGGCCGTGCTCGCCGCCGGCGGCACCATCTCCCACCACCACGGGGTGGGCACCGACCACCGCGACTGGTATGTCAGGGAGGCCGGAGAGCTGGCCGTCGAGGCACTGCGCGCCGTCAAGCGCCGCCTGGACCCCGACGGCCTGCTCAACCCCGGCGTCCTGCTGCCCACCGACTGACCCGACCCGACCGCCTGCCCCGGAGGCACATCGATGCGCCAGTTCACCGCCGTCGTCAACCCGACCGCGGGCGGTTCCACCGCGGCGGCCACGCTGCTCCAGGTGGCCCGCCTGCTGCGCGAGGCCGGGGCGGGTCTCGACACCGAGTACAGCAACAGCCTGGCCCACGCCCAGGACATCGCCCGCCGGGCCGGCGAGCGGGGCCGGATCGTGCTCGCCGTCGGCGGCGACGGCATCACCGGCGGCATCGGCGGCGCGCTGAGCGGCACCGGAACCGTCTTCGGGATCGTCCCGGCCGGGCGCGGCAACGACTTCGCCCGCGCCCTCGGCCTGCCGTCCGAGCCCGCCGCGCTCGCCGACATCCTGCTGCACGCGGAGCCGCGCCCGGTGGACACCATCGAGGTGGAGTCCGCCGTCCACCGGCGCACCGTGGTCCTCGGCAGCGTCTACGCCGGGGTCGACGCGCTGGCCAACCGGCACGCCAACCACGCCCGGCTGCTGCGCGGCTCCGCCTCCTACTACGCGGGCGGACTGCGCGCCGTCACCACCTGGCGGCCGGCCGACTACCGCGTCACCGTCGACGGCGCGGAACACCGCCACCGCGGCTACACGGTCGTCGCCGCCAACTCCCCCTACTACGGCTCCGGCCGGCAGATCGCCCCCGGTGCCCGGGTGGACGACGGCCTGCTGCACGTCGTGATGATCCGAGAGGCGCCCCGCCGACTGTTCTTCACCCTGATGAACGAGCTGCGCACCGGCGCCCACATACGCCGCCCCGAAGTGCGCGTCCTGCGCGCCAGGGAACTGCGCATCGAGGCCACCCGTCCCGTCCCCTACGGCGCCGACGGCGAGGTGGAGGCCACCCTGCCCGTGACGGTGCGGGTGCGGCCCGGGGACCTGCCCGTGCTGTACCGGCCGGCCGATCCGGCCTGACCCGTGTGCCGCCCCCGCGGCGCGGGTAGGCGAGCAACGACCGGGCGGGGCACCGCGGACGGGCGGGAGAACAGGGGGGAACGCATGGGGAACGTCGTACAGGCCGTCGTCGTCTACGACGGGCGGCTGCTGCTGGTGGGGCAGGCGGACGGCGGGGAACTGCCGTCGGGCACCGGGCAGCCGGCCGAGACCGCGGAGGCCACCGCCGCACGCGTCGTCTACGAACTCACCGGCTACCTCGTTGACGGCTCCGCGCCGCTGGACGGCACCGGGGCCGTGGTCTGCCAACTCCTCAGCGAGGAACCGTCGGAGGGCGCCCGGCTCGCGTCCGAGCAGATCCACTGGACGCCGATCGGGGAGACCGCCCGCGCCGCGCTCCCCCCGGCCGTCCGCACCTACATCGAGGGCCACACCCCCGTGTGATGCCGGTCAGAGGTCCCCTTCGAGGAACCGCCGCCGGTCCACGACCGCCCGCTCGATCTCGCCCTCCGCGACCAGCCGGCCCGCCGCGTCGACGGCCCGCACGGCGAAGGTGAGCCGCCGCCCGGACCCGTCGGCCGGCGGCCGCGCGGTCACCTCGACCCGGCCGCCCACGCCGGTCGCGCGCAGATGCCGCACCCGGACGGCGGTCCCCACGGTGGTCTCGCCCGGTCCGGTGTACGGCGCGGCGGCCCGCACGGTCGCCGCCTCCAGCCAGGCGATCAGCCGGGGCGTGGCGAGCACGGGCACCTCACCGCTGCCCAGCGCCTGCGCGGTGTCGGCCTCGGTCACCCGGTGGTGCATCCCTCCACGCTAGTGCCGCGACCGGCCGTCCGACCTGCCGAGTCCGCGGCATGACGGCATGCTGGAACGGTCCGGCCCCGCCCCGCACGAGGAGGCAGGCACCGTGCCCGAATCGCAGACCGTCGTCGTCCCGCCGGCCAGAGCCGCCCTGTTCCTCGTCGTCACCATCGACCCGGGCGGCGAGGACACGGTCCGGGACCTGTTGCAGGACGTGTCCGCCCTGCGCCGTTCGGTCGCCTTCCGCGCCCCGCCCGAGGAGCTGAGCTGCGTCGTCGGTATCGGGTCCACCGCCTGGGACCGGCTGTTCAGCGGGCCGCGCCCCCGGGACCTGCACCCCTTCCGGGAGCTGAGGGGTCCGCGCCACCACGCCCCGGGCACCCCCGGCGACCTGCTCTTCCACGTCCGCGCCCGGCGCATGGACCTCTGCTTCGAACTGGCCCGGCTGTTCGCGCGGCGGCTCGACGGCGCGGCCACCGTGGTGGACGAGGTGCACGGCTTCAAGTTCTTCGACGAACGCGATCTGCTCGGCTTCGTGGACGGCAGCGAGAACCCCGAGGGCGAGATCGCCGACGACGCGGTGTTCATCGGCGACGAGGACGCGGAATTCCGGGGCGGCAGCTATGTGATCGTGCAGAAGTACCTGCACAACATGAAGGCGTGGGACGCCCTGCCCGCGGAGGACCAGGAAAAGGTCATCGGGCGCACCAAACTCGCCAACGTCGAACTGCCCGACGAGGTGAAACCCGCCGACTCCCACGTGGCGCTCAACACCATCACCGACGAGCACGGGAACGAACGCAGGATCGTACGCGAGAACATGCCCTTCGGCTCCATCGCGCAGGGCGAGTTCGGCACCTACTTCATCGGGTACGCCCGTACGCCCGAGGTCACGGAGTCGATGCTGCGGAACATGTTCCTCGGCCGCGAGGCGGCGCGGCACGACCGCATCCTCGACTTCTCCGTCCCGGTCACGGGCTGTCTCTTCCACGTGCCGACCATCGCCTTCCTCGACGATCCCCCCGAGCGGCCTCCGCTTGCGGGCCACCCAACGCCGGGTTTCAGTGAATACTGACCCCTTGCGCTCCAGGAGTTCTCATGTCGATGCCGTTCGGCGCCCCCTTCGGTTCCCAGGACCCCTTCAGCGAGTTGCTGAATCGTTTCTTCGGGATGTCGCCGGCGTCCTCGCCGCCCGCGGTGCAGCGCGTGCCGATCGGGCGGCTGCTGACCGAGTCGTCGCAGCAACTCCTCAACCTGGCCGCGCAGCGGGCGGCCGAGGACGGCACGTCCGACCTCGACACCGAGCACCTGTTGTGGGCCGCCACGAAGGTGGAGCCCGCGCGCCGGCTGCTGCTCCAGGTGGACGTGGACCCCGACACCCTCGCCAACGAGATCGCCAAGGTGCTGCCCCGCGAGTCCGGCCAGCCCTCCGCGCAGCCCGGCCTGACCCCCGCGGCCAAGCGCACCCTCGGTGCCGCCTACGCCCGGTCCCAGGCGGCCGGGGTGTCGTACATCGGTCCCGAGCACATCCTCGCCGCGCTGCTCGGCGACAGTGACACCGGTGCGGCCCGGCTGCTGCGGGCCGAGGGCATGGACAACGGGAAGCTGGCGGGCCTCGCCGAACAGGCCGCCCGCCCCGAGAGCACGCCCCCGGAGCGCAGACAGCCGGCGACCACACTGGACGAGTACGGCCGCGATCTGACCGACGAGGCCAAGGCGGGCAAGCTGGACCCGGTGGTGGGCCGGGCCGAGGAGATCGAGCAGACCGTCGAGATCCTGTCCCGGCGCTCCAAGAACAACCCCGTGCTGATCGGCGAGCCCGGCGTCGGCAAGACCGCGATCGTGGAGGGCCTCGCCCAGCGGATCGTGGCCGGTGAGGTCCCCGACACCCTGAAGAACAAGCGGGTCGTCGCGCTCGACCTGTCGGCCATGGTGGCGGGCGCGCAGTACCGGGGCCAGTTCGAGGAGCGGCTGAAGAAGGTCATCGAGGACGTCCAGACGGCCGGTGGCAGCATCATCCTCTTCATCGACGAACTGCACACGGTCGTCGGCGCCGGGGCGACGGGCGAGGGCTCCATGGACGCGGGCAACATGCTCAAACCGGCGCTGGCACGCGGTGAGTTGCACGTCGTCGGCGCCACCACCATCGACGAGTACCGCAAGTACGTCGAGAAGGACGCGGCCCTGGAACGCCGCTTCCAGCCGGTGATGGTGCCCGAGCCGACCGTCGAGGAGACGGTGCAGATCCTCGAAGGGCTGCGGGACGCCTACGAGGCGCACCACCAGGTCCGGTTCGACGACGGCGCGCTGGCGGCCGCGGCCGAGATGTCGGACCGCTACATCACCGACCGCTTCCTGCCCGACAAGGCCATCGACGTCATGGACCAGGCGGGCGCCCGGGTACGGCTGCGCAGCGCGAGCCGATCCACCGAGGTCGTCAGCCGCGAGGACCGTATCGCGGTGCTCCGCCGGGAGCTCGAACAGGCCGTGTCCGCCGAGGACTTCGAGCGGGCGTCGGAGCTGAAGCGGGAGGTCTCCGAGGCGGAGGCCGAACTCGCCGGCATCGAGGAACGCCGCGAGGGCGTCGTCTCCGTCACCGCGTCCGACATCGCGGACGTCGTCTCCCGGCGCACCGGGATCCCCGTCTCCCAGCTCACCGCCAGCGAGAAGGAGAAACTCCTGCGGCTGGAAGAGGAGATGCACGCCAGGATCGTCGGCCAGGACGAGGCGGTCACCGCAGTCTCGCAGGCCGTGCGCCGCAACCGCGCGGGCATGGGCGACCCCGATCGCCCCGTCGGCTCCTTCCTGTTCCTCGGCCCCACCGGGGTGGGCAAGACCGAACTCGCCAAGACGCTCGCCGCGTTGCTGTTCGGCGAGGAGGACCGCATGGTCCGCTTCGACATGAGCGAGTTCCAGGAGAAGCACACCGTCGCCCGGCTCGTCGGCGCCCCGCCCGGGTACGTCGGTTACGAGGAGGCGGGCCAGCTCACCGAGAAGGTGCGCCGCCAGCCGTACAGCGTCGTGCTGTTCGACGAGGTGGAGAAGGCGCACCCCGATGTCTTCAACACCCTGCTGCAGATCCTGGACGACGGCCGGCTCACCGACGCGCAGGGCCGCACCGTCGACTTCCGGCACTGCGTCGTCATCATGACGTCGAACATCGGCGCGCACCGCATCCTCGACCACCAGGGCGACGTGTCGGAGCTGAAGGACGAGTTGATGGAGGACCTGCGGGGCCGCTTCCTGCCCGAGTTCCTCAACCGCATCGACGACATCATCATCTTCCACGGCCTCACCGAGGACGATCTGTCGCAGATCGTGGACCACCTGCTGGACCGGAGCAAGCACCGGGTGCACGCCCAGGGGATGCGGCTGGAGGTCACGGAGGCCGCCAAGAAGCTGCTGATCGCCCACGGCCACCAGCCGGAGTTCGGCGCCCGTCCGCTGCGCCGCACCATCCAGGCGGAACTCGACAACCGCATCGCCACGCTGCTGCTCGGCGGGGAGGCCGACCCCGGGGACACCATCGTCGCCGACGTCGAGAAGGACTCCCTGCACTGCTCGGTGCGCAAGCCCGCCTGACGGCGCGTCGTCCTACGCGGGCGGCTCCCCGATCGACTCCACGGCCGCGCTCGCGGGGCCGTCCGGGGTGTCGTACCGGACGCTGTCCCCCGCGCGGCGGCCGAGCAGGGCACGGCCGAGCGGGCTGTCCGCGGTGACCAGGTTCTGGTCGAGCGCCTCGGCGCCCTCGCCGATCTGCAGGGTCTCCACCGAGCCGTCCGCGAAGCGCACGGTGACCGTGCTGCCGACCCCGACCGCATCGGTCCGCGCGGGCCCGGCCAGTTCCGCCTGGCGCAGCCGCTCGGTGATGTCCGCGATCCGGCGGTCGAGACGGTCCAGTTGGTTCACCCGCTGCAACTCGTCCGCCTGATCGGCCTGGTCGCCGACGTCCGGATTGTCCTTCAGCGTTCCGGCGACCATCCGGCGCTCGTCCAGCAGATCGGCCAACTCCTGCTCCAGCGCGCGCCGCGCCTCGGCGCTGATCGGCTCGGGATCACCGGTCATACCTGCTCCAGTCGACAAGGCTCGAAAGAGATCGATGCGGATCGATGGGATTTGATGAGGCTTCGCTTCCGCATCGTAAGCGGTGCGGAGACGGATCATCCGGACATGCGGCGATGGCGCGCCCGGGGCGCGGACCGCTTCCCGGCGGCCGCACGGTTCCGGCCCCCAGCGGCCGGCATTCGGTTCGTGCGACCAAGCCTCCCGCGCGAAAAGGATTGGACGGTGTGATGATCGGACCGCTAACGTGCGATCGACCGTGACACCGCCCGAGGAGGTGAGACCCATGAACGCTGTATCGACGTGGGTGCTCTCCCTTCGCGTCACGGCCGGCGACTGACGTAGGTGTCGCCGGGAGCGCCTCGACACCAAGGCCCTCCCGAAAGGCAACACCTCATGCATTCTCTGCGATTCACCGCCGAGTCGTCCTCGAACGGCATGGTCGAACGCGACTTCACCCTGGGCGACGTCCCCGGAGTCCTCTGGTCGCCGGCCTCCGGCACCGAGCGCGCCCCCCTGGTCCTGATGGGCCACGGCGGCGGACAGCACAAGAAGCACCCGGCGATGACGGGCCGGGCCCAGCGACTCGTCACCGGCTGCGGTCTCCATGTCGCCGTCGTCGACGCGCCCGGCCACGGCGACCGGCCGCGCTCCGCGCGGGACGAGCAGGACATCGCCGAGCTGCGCAAGGCGCAGGCGGCGGGCGCCCCGGAAGGCCCGATCGTCGTTCCCTACAACGCCCGCCTGGCCGAACTGGCCGTGCCCGAGTGGCAGGCGGTCCTGGACGCCCTTCAGGAACTTCCGGAGATCGGCCCCGACGGGCCGGTGGGCTACTTCGGCATCGGCCTGGGCACCGCGATCGGGGTGCCGCTGGTGGCGGCCGAGCCCCGGATCGTGTCCGCGGCCTTCGGGATGAACTGGCCCGACGCCCTGTTCGAGACGGCGCAGCAGATCACCGTTCCGATCGAGTTCGCCATGCAATGGGACGACGAGCGCATCCCGCGCGAGGCGAGCCTCGCGCTGTTCGACGCCTTCGCCTCGAAGGAGAAGACGTTGCACGCCAACGCGGGCAAGCACTTCGACATGCCCAGGTTCGAGGCCGACAGCGCGGTCCGGTTCCTCGCCCGGCACCTCGGCCGGACGGTCACCTCAGCGCCCTGACGGTGAACGGCGGCGCCCGGCGCACCCGTCGGGCGCCGCCGCGGCCGGACGCGAGCACGAACGCACCGGGCGGCGGCGCCGATCCGCCGCGCAGGGCCCGTAAGGGTGCTCAGGGATGGAGCTTGCGTTCCTCGGCGAGCATGGCGACGAACCTGGCGATCCGGGCCGCCCGCGTCTCGGCCCGCTTCGCCTCCTCGACGCGGTGGAGGACGGCGTAGCGGTTGCGGCTGTCCAGGGTCGCGAAGAAGGCGGCCGCGCGGGGAACGGCGTCCAGTGCGGCGCGCAGGTCGTCGGGCACCGTGGCCGTGCGCGGACCGGCGTAGGCCGCCTCCCAGCGGCCGTCGGCCCGGGCCCGCTCCACCTCCCGCAGGCCGGCGGGACGCATCCGGCCCTCCTCGATGAGCCGCGTGGCCTTCTCCCGGTTCAGCCGCGACCACCGGCCGGCGGGCCGCCGCGGGGTGAACCGCTGGAGCCAGTGCCGTTCGTCCAGCTTCTTCTTCTGCCCGTCGATCCAGCCGAAGCAGAGCGCGGACTCCAACGCGCCCGGATAGTCGACCGCGTCGGGGACGGGCGGCGCGGAGCCCTTCCGGGCGATCTTCAGCCACACGCCCCTGGCGTCCGCGTGGTTCTCCTCCAGCCACTCCTCCCACGCCTGCCGCGTGGCGAAGAAGAGCACCGGATCGTTCGTGGGTGATGAGCCGTGGGACATGGGCCCCATGAAATCCGGGCCGCCCGCCCCGGGCAACCGTCCCGGCGGCACGGGATCGGTCCGGGTTGCCCGGGCGGGCGGCGCCGCCCGGCCTCAGCCGGTGTGCAGCGCCTCGTGCAGGGTGCGGCAGGCCAGGCCGATGGCGGTCCGCGCGGCGTGCGTCCCGCGCAGGGCGTTGAGCATCACGAAGTCGTGGATGATGCCCTGGAAGCGGACGGCGGTGACGGGGACGCCCGCCGCGCGCAGCTTGGCCGCGTAGGCCTCGCCCTCGTCGCGCAGCACATCCGCCTCGCCGGTGATCACCAGCGCCGGCGGCAGCCCGCCGAGCTGCTCGGTGGTGGCGCGCAGCGGCGAGGCGGTGATCCGGGCGCGGTCGGCCGCGTCGGTCGTGTACTGGTCCCAGAACCACTGCATGCCGTCCCGGCGCAGGTAGTAGCCGGTGGCGAACTGGTGGTACGACGGCGTGTCGAAGCTCGCGTCGGTGACCGGGTAGAACAGCACCTGCTGCGCCAGCGCCGGGCCGCCGCGCTCCTTGGCCATCAGGGTGAGCGCCGCCGCCATGTTGCCGCCCACGGAGTCCCCGGCGACCGCCAGCCGCGAGCCGTCCAGGTCCTTGGTCGCGCCCTGCTCCACCACCCAGCGGGCGACGGTGTGGTTCTGCTCGATGGCGACCGGGTAGCGCGCCTCGGGGGAGAGGTCGTACTCGGGGAAGACCACCGCGGCCCGGGCACCGACCGCGAGTTCCCGCACCAGCCGGTCATGGGTGTGGGCGTTGCCGAAGACCCAGCCGGCGCCGTGCAGGTACAGGACGACCGGGAGCGTCCCGCAGGCCCCGGCGGGCCTGACGATCCGCGCCCGCACACTGCCCGTCGGGCCGCCCGAGACGGTGATCCACTCCTCGTCGACCGCCGGTTTCTCGATGTCGCCGGACTGCACCTCGTCGACCGCCTTGCGGCCCTCGGCCGGCGGCAGGTCGAACGGGAACGGCGGCTTGTCGGTGGCCGCCGCGAACTCGGCGGCGGCGGGCTCCAGTACCGGCTGCGCCGGTGCTACGGCATCGGACATCGGCTCTCCTCGTGTCGTTCGGCCGTCGGACGCGCGGGCGGACGGCCGACCGTCCCACCGTGCGGGGTCTCTCCCGGTGCCGCACGTGGAACGCCCGCGGGGTGTCCTGCCCCACCCGGGCGAGCGGAACACCCGGAGCCCCGGAAAAGGGAGTGCTGTGGCGGCAGTCGGCGCGAGAGGGTGGGCCCATGGAGTTCTTCTGCCACCACCGCGACCGGCCCGGCTCCTTCCCGCTGCGCAAACAGCTGCTGGAAGAGCACTGGTCGTACATGGACCTGTTCCAGAAGGAGATGATCGCCCGCGGCCCGACCCTCGCGGCCGACGGCGAGACGCCCACCGGCAGCGTGCACGTCCTGGACCTGCCGGACCCGGCCGCGGCACGCGCGTTCGCCTTCGACGAGCCCGGCTACCAGGCGGGCGCCTACCGGGACGTACTGCTGCGCCGCTGGCGCAATCTGCTCGGGCGCACCATGTGGGAGTTCCCCGGCGGCCGCGCCGGAGGCGACCGCTACCTGGTGCTCGGCCTCGGCGAGGGCGAGGCCGCCGACCTCACGGTACCGGCCGAGCGCGGTGCGGACCTGATCGCCTACGGCCCCCTCCTCTCCGACGACGCCACCGCATGGCTGGGCACGGCGGCACTGCTGCGTGCCCCGGACCCGGCCGCCGCCCGCGCCCTGCTGACCGAGGACCGTTACGCCGCTATCGAGGTGCACGCCTGGCGGCCGGGCGGCCGGCCGTCCTGACCCCCGTGCCGCCCGGCGGACCTCAACAGCCCGTCAAAATGCGGCCCCCGCCCGTCAGCGCCGCGTCAGGGGACTCCCTCGGGGTACGGCCCGGCGCATAGCGTCGTCGGCGAGCCCCGGCCCGCCTCCCCGCGCCGGGGCGTCCCTATGCGCCGTCCGGGGCGGGCCGCGGCCGGCGCCGAAGCGGCAGACGGCTGACGAGCAGAGCGGTGACGGCCGCGAGGACGATGAGCGGCATCTGGTTGTAGGCGTCGCGGCCGAGCAGCAGCACCGCCAGGACCGAGCCGGTCAGCGGCAGGCCGGTGACGACCGTGGCCGCCGCCGCGATGCCCAGCGCGATCCCCGGGGCGGCCCCGAACCCCGGCAGCCCCGAGCAGGCCACCCCGACCGCCACCCCGGTCAGCACGGCCGGGAAGATCGGGCCACCGCGCAGGCTGCCCAGGCTGATGCCCCAGGCGAGCGCCTTGCAGACGACCAGCGCGACCAGCGCGAGCACCGGCAGGCCGTGCGGGTCCTCGGCCAACCGGGCGAGCATCGCCTGCCCGGACAGCGCCGCCTCCTCGGGCGAACGGCCGGTCAGCAGCGCGTACGCCGCCAGACAGGTCCCGGCGGCCATGGCGCACGCCAGGGTGCGCACCCCGGTGGCACGCGCGGAGGTCCACCGGTGGGTCCGCTCGCCGAGGCGGTGCGCCACCGAGACGACCACGGCGATCAGCGCGGCCGCCGGCAGCCCCCAGAGGAAGTCGCCCGCGTCCGGTGCGGTGTCCGGCGGCAGCTTCGGCAGGGCGAGGGCGCCGGTCGACAGCCCGGTCCAGCGGCCGAACCCGGTGAACACCAGCGCGCCGGCCCCGCTGGCGGTCAGACAGGGCAGCAACAGCACGGTGAGCCGGGGCCCGGCCAGCCCGGCGGCCTCCACCACCATGATGGCCGCCACCACCGGGCCGCCCAGGATGGTGGAGATCGCGGCCGTGGACCCGGCGGTGGCCACGACCGCCGCCGAAGGGGCGCCCGCCGGGTGCCGGCCCAGGGTGCGCAGCCCCAGCAGGGCGAGCGCGGACCCGACCGCCATCAGCGGTGCCTCCGGGCCGAGGGTCACACCCAGCGGAAGGGTCAGCACCGCGGCCAGCACCACCCCCGGCAGGGCACGCGGGCCGACGGGATCGCCGCCGAGACCGTGCACCGGGACATGGCCCCCGGCCCCGGGCAGCCGGGTGACGATCGGGGCGAGGATCAGCCCGGCCAGCGTCAGCGCGGGCAGCGGCCACCACCACGGGGGCCGTCCGAGTCCCAGCGTGTGCGGCAGCTCCTGCCACACCAGGTGCTGGAGCCAGTGCTGGAGACCGACGAAGAAGAAACTGGCGAACGCGATGGGCACCCCGAGGCCCAGGGACAGCACCAGCAGCCGGAGGTAACCGCGGGTCAGCATGGTCCGTTGGGGGTCGTCGGCCGCCGCGGACGCGGAGGACTGCCCGACCGTGCCGCTCACGCCCGCTCCACCTCCACCACCCGACGGCGCCTTCGGCGGTGTCCGGCGACGCCGCCGGCGGGCCACGGTCGACGGCTCCACCGAACGGCTTCAGTAAACGACCGCCCACCCCGCCCCGCATCCCGGCGGGCGCCCGGACGAGGGGCGCCCGGACTCAGTCCAGCGACAGCCGCATGAGCGTCAGGTCGAGCCGGCGGCCGAACTTGATCCCGGCCTCCCGCACGGTCCCCGCGTGTTCGAAGCCGAAGCGTTCATGGAGCCGGATCGACGCACCGTTGCCCGCCTCGATACCGGCGATCACGAGGTGGTGGCCCGCCTCGCGCGCCGCCGATATCAGCGCCGCCAGCAGCGCGGAGCCGATGCCGAGACCGTGCCGGCCCTCGCGGACGTAGACCGAGTCCTCCACCGTGTGCCGGTAGCCGTCCAGGGCCCGCCACGGCGCGAAGACGGCGAACCCCGCCACCTCGCCGTCGGTCTCGGCCACGAACGCCGAGCCGCGCTCCAGGTGGGCGGCCAGCCAGGCCGCGCCCTCGGCGGCCGACTGCGGGATCTCGGTCCACAGGGCCGTCGAGTGCTCGATCGCATGGTTGCGGATCGCGCGCACCGCCTCCGCATCACCGGCGTGCGCCCGGCGCACGGTCACGGCACCGGCCCTCTCATATATTGGAAGCATGTCCAACATAGTAGATCCCCTGGTGGGGCGGATCGCGAGCCGCATCCACACCGAGCGGGAGCGGCGCGGCTGGAGCCTGGCCCAGCTGGCCGAGGCGTCCGGGGTCTCCCGCGCGATGATCAACCGGATCGAACGCGGCGAGAGCAGCCCCACCGCCGTGGTGCTCGGCAAGCTGTCCGCCGCCTTCCAGCTGAGCATCGCCTCCCTGCTCGCCCTCGCGGAGGACGGGGACGGGGCGGCGGGACAGGAGCCGGACGGCGGAGCGGGCGCGTCCCGCCGTACCGGCACGGCCGAGTGGCAGGACCCCGCCACCGGCTACCGGCGCCGCCAGATCACCGGCCCGGACTTTCCCGCCGAGGTCGCCGAGATCCGGCTGCCCGCCGGGGCCCGGGTGCCGTACCCGGCCGCGGCCTTCGCCTTCGTGCGCCAGGTCGTCTGGGTCCTCGACGGCAGGCTGACCTTCCACGACGGCGAGCGGTGCCATGACCTCGGGCCGGGGGACAGCATCGAACTCGGCGAGCCCGCCGAACGCGTCTTCGCCAACACCACCGGCGCCGAGTGCCGCTACGTCGTCGTCCTGGCCCGGGGTGCCCGGCCCTGAGCCGCGCCGGTCAGTCCTCGCCGCGCTGGCGGCGGATCCTGGCGGCCACGTCGTTCTGCTCCGTCTCCCACCAGGGACGCACCCGTACGGCCTCGTCCTCGGCCCGGGCCGCACCTGGCCCGGTCGTGCGGGGCGCCACGGACGTCAGGTCCCGGTCCAGCCGCCGGTCGAGGGCCGCGGCCTGCACCCGCTCGGCGCGCGCCCACTGCACGAGGATCGCCAGCAGGAAGGGCAGCGCCACCAGTTCGGCGATGCTGAGCATGGCACCGCCGCCGATCTGCTGGTCGTGCGCGACGTCCGGCGACCAGGACGGCGCGTGGTGCAGATACCAGGCGCCCGCGATCAGCGTGCCGTGCGTCATCACCACGAGGCCGGGCACCGCGTCGATGACGCCGTCCAGGAACACCAGCGCCGCCCGCACCGGATGGCTGCACCACGTGGGCAGCGCCTCCTCGCGGGTGAGGACCGGCACCACGAAGAGACAGCCGGCCACCAGCAGGTGCAGATACATCAGCTCGTGCAGCCAGCCCACCCGCAGGGCCGTCGCGAAGTACGGCGTGAAGTAGACCGTCAGCTCGGTCGCCAGCACCAGGGCCGTACTGACCAGGGGGAAGGTGAGCAGCCGTACGAGCCGGCCGGACATCAGCCTCCGTACCCGCCCGGGCCCCTCCCCGGGCAGCGCCTCGATGGCCAGCCGCAGCGGATCGCCCAGGGCCAGGCCCAGCGGGGTGATGAGGTCCAGCAGCACGTTCTGCACCGCGGCCGGCCAGAACAGCTCGTGGTCGTAGACCGCGAGACTCGACATCGTGGCCACCGCCAGACCACCGAGACCCAGCAGCGCGAACGCGGCGCCGCGGCCCGGCGACCAGCTCCCGCCCGACCGGCGCACCCGCAGCACACCCCAGCCGTACAGGCCGCCCAGCAGGACGATCAGGATCAGCGCGGGCACATCCGGCTGCCACGACCCGAGCGCGCGGCCGAGCGTCAGCTCCGGCAGGCTCCCGGCCGACAGGGCGGCCGTCGCATGACCTGACATGGGAAAGCCGCCTCCTGCTGCGGACGGGGAGCACAACGGACGACAGGTGACAGTAGCCCCCTGTCGCACCGGCCCCGTCGGCAGGGTCCGCGAGTCCGCTCAGCGCGCCACCCGGCCGGCGGTGCCGAAGCGGGCCGCGCGCCGCCGCGGGCGGCGGTGGCCGATCCCGGGACGCGGGCCGACCGCGGCGGGCCGGGTCCGGTGGGCGGCCGGGTGCCGTCGGCGGCCGGTGCGGGCGCTATCCGGCCTCGCGGTGCAGCACGCGGCGGGCCGCCTCGGCCTCCGCGGCCGGCGGGGACAGCTCGTCCAGCGTGTCGAGCTCGTCGTCCGCCTCCAGCTCCCGTTCCCAGGCCGCCGCCAGCTGCTCCTGTTCGGCGCGCGGCTTCGCGCCGACGGCCTCGCGCTGATCGGCGTCCAGGGCCGCCATGAATCGTCCGACCGTGTCCGTCGGCATGCCGTGCTCCTTGTCGCGCGAAAGGGTCACTCTCAGCCCAGCATGGCCAATCGGGCGGGCCCCCGCCTCTCGGCGGTCAGACGGTCAGCTCCGTGCCCGGCGGCGCCGTGGTCGCGAGGTCGTGGCGGGTGAACCACTCGGTGCCCAGCAACCGCCCGCGCTCGCGGGGCGTCAGCTTGGCGATCAGCCCCGGCAGGGCCCCGCGCGCCACCTCGGAGCGGTGCGCGAGCACCGCGGCGGTCTTCTGGTCGAGCCAGGGGCGGACATCGACCGTCGCCGTGATCCGCTCGTCCGGGACGGCGTACACCGTCTTGCGCTCGCCGATCACCTCCCGCAGCGCCGGGACCACCGAGTGCGGATGCGTGGCCAGGTAGAGCGCGCCCGGCTGCCAGGGCTCACCTGCGTCCGGATAGAGCCCCGCGAGCCCGGCCGCCTGGGCGGCGAGCACGGTCACCCGGTGCGTGTGCACATGGTCCGGGTGACCCGGCAGCCCGCCGTAGGCGTCGTGGGTGACCACGACGTCCGGGCGGAAGGCGCGGATGTGTGCCACCAGCCGCCCCACCGCCTCGTCCAGCGGCGCGTCGCAGAACCGTGCGCGGCCCGGCGCCGACCACGGCACCCGCGCGTCCGCGTAACCGAGCAGCCGGGGCTCGCCCGCGCCGAGGACACGCAGAGCCTTGGCCAGCTCGCCGGCGCGTTCGGTGCCCTCGGCCCAGGTCGCGGTGACCACCCCGGTACGGGCGCCCGCCGCCGCGTGCCGGGCCAGCACCCCGCCCGCCGACAGCGACTCGTCGTCCGGGTGCGCGAACACCGCCAGCAGACTCGGTACGGGCATGGAACGGCCACCTTCCTCATACGGGCCGTGCGTACGCCGTCCGGCCGCCGCCGGAGGGCCGGCGCACGGCCAGGCTGCCCACCTCGAACGACATCTCGGTCGTCCCGGGCTCCGGGGGCGGATGGTAGCGCCCGGCGCTCACCGCCAGGCCGACGACCAGATGGGCCCGCCAGGCGTGCCCCACGCCCCGGTGGTCGGCGAAGACCGAGGCACCGTTCAGCGACCAGATCACACAGCGCGGCCCGAACTCGGTGCGCACGTCCACCCACGCGCCGGGGCGCACGGCGTCGTCGTGCAGATAACAACTCGCACTGCGCACATGGTTGGTGAATTCCATCTGGTCCGGGTTGTCCGCGTGGTACTCGAACACGTCGACGTCCTGCCCGCCGTCCCCCCAGGCCCGGATCGCCGGCCAGGCGCCGGTCTCCCGGGGCAGCCGCACCCGCGCGTCCAGCACATCGCCAGGTCGCACCGTGAACCCCTCCCGGCTTCCCCGGGTGGTCAGCAGCCCCGTCTGCCAGCGGCCGTCCGGCAGGCGGGTTGCCCGGAAGACCCCCGAGCGGCAGTAGCGGGGGTCGTCCACCGGACGGTCCAGCCGGTCGTCGTCCGGATGGTCCGGGCCGTCGGCGGGACGGGCGCGGGAGCGGACCGCGACCCACTGGGCGGTGGAGGTGAAGTCCGCCGTGAACACCACGTCGGAGGCGGCCGGGAAGCGCCGCGACCCCGGTAACGGGCCGCCCGGCGACGGTTCGTCCTTGCTCATCCCCATGTCCGATGTCTCACCGGCCGGCGGGCGGTCATGCGTACGCGCCCCGACTCGTCCGCGGGATGTACCCGTCCGGGTGAACGGCTACTGCTCCGGAGCCTCCGCCCGCGGCTCCTCCGGCTCATTTGGCCCCTCCGGGCGCCGGTTCCGGGGCTGCTGCGGCTCCGGACGGGCGGGCAGCGGCGGGATCTGGCGCTCCAGCGGCGCCTCGGCGGTCACGGTCACCGGCTCCCCGTAGTGGAGCACCGTGAGCGGCTCGCCGCCGGCGAGCCGGTAGCCGACCCGTGCCGGGCCGATGTCCACCTTCAGCCGGCGTCCGCGCAGTTGCACCGTGAACACCACCCGGGACAGCGCCTCGGGCAGGCGGGGCGCGAAACCGAGGACGTCCGGCCGCCCGTCCTCGCCGAGGTGCCAGCGCAGCCCCCCGAAGCCGCCGACGAGGGCGATCCACGTCCCGGCGAGGGAGGCGATGTGCAGCCCGTCGCGGGTGTTGTGCTCCAGGTCGTCCAGGTCCATCAGCGCTGCCTCGTTCAGATAGGCGTAGGCCAGCCTGAGATGCCCGGTCTCGGCGGCGAGCACCGCCTGGCAGCACGCCGACAGGGACGAGTCGCGCACCGTCAGCGCCTCGTAGTAGGCGAAGTTGCGGGCCTTCTGCTCCTCGGTGAACGCGTACGGGCACTCCAGCATCGCCAGCACCACGTCGGCCTGTTTCACCACCTGCTTGCGGTACAGGTCGAAATACGGGTAGTTGAGCAGCAGCGGGTAGTTCTCCGGCGGGGTCGCGTCGAAGTCCCAGCGCTGGAAGTGCGTGAACCCGGCCGACTGCTCGTGCACGCCCAGGTCCTCGTTGAAGGGGAGCGCCATGCGGCTCGCGGCGTCCCGCCAGCCCGCGGCCTCCTCGTCGTCCACGCCGAGTTCGCCGGCCCGGTCCGGATGGCGGGTGGCCGCGTCCGCGGCGGCCAGCAGGTTCTGCCGGGCCATCAGATTGGTGTAGAGGTTGTCCCGGGCGATGGCGCTGTACTCGTCCGGACCGGTGACCCCGTCGATGTGGAAGACGCCCTCCGGGTCGTGGTGGCCGAGGGAGCGCCACAGCCGGGCGGTGTCCACCAACAGGTCGAGTGCCGCGCCGCGTTCGAAGTCCACGTCCCCGGTCGCCGCGACATAGCGGACCGCGGCCAGCGCGATGTCCGCGTTGATGTGGAAGGCGGCGGTGCCGGCCGGCCAGTAGGCGGAGCACTCGGCGCCCTCGATGGTCCGCCAGGGGAACATCGCGCCCGCGAAGCCGAACTGGCGCGCGCGTTCCCGAGCCGTCGGCAGGGTGCTGTGCCGCCAGCGCAGCGCGGACGCCACGGCCTCGGGCGCGGTGAACGTCAGGACCGGCATCACATACGACTCGGTGTCCCAGAAGGAGTGTCCGTCGTACCCGGTCCCGGTCAGGCCCTTCGCGGGGATCGCCCGGTTCTCACCGCGGGCCGCCGCCTGGAGCACGTGGAAGAGGGCGAACCGCACCGCCTGCTGGATCTGCGCGTCCCCCTCCACCGTGACGTCCGCGCCCGCCCAGAACCGGTCCAGATACTCCCGTTGGGCGGCGACGAGACCGTCCCAGCCGGTGCTGACGGCGACCGCCACCGCGCCGTCCACCTGATCGTGCATGCTCGGCAGCGAACGCTCCCCGGACCACCCGTAGGCCACGAACTTGACCAGCCGCAGCGGCTGTCCGGGGGCCAGGTCCGCGGTCACCGTCAGCCGGCTGACGTCGGGCTCGCACTGCGCCGACCAGCGGGTGGACTCGGGGCCCTCCACGATGTGGTCGGCCGCGGCGCCCACCCGCAGGGCGCTGCGCTCGGTGCGGTGGACGAGGCGCAGCCGGGTGTCCTCGGCGTAGTGCTCCTCCGCCGTCAGCGGGGACTCGGTGGCGGCGGCGACCCGTGGATCGCCCTCGATGTGCGGGAGTTGCTCGTTGGCGACCAGCTCGGACTGGATGGCCACCGAGGCCGGTCCGTCCTCGGGCTCCACCTCGTAGACCACCGCCGCCACCGCGCGCTGGGTGAAGGACACCAGCCGCCGCGAGGTGATGCGCACCGTGCGGCCGCCGGGCGAGGTCCAGCGGGCGGTGCGGCTGAGGACGCCGGTGCGGAAGTCCAGCACCCGCTCGTGGGACAGCAGCCGGCCGTAGCGCAGATCGCACGGGTGGTCGTCCACCAGCAGCCGGATGACCTTGCCGTCCGTGACGTTGATCATCGTCTGGCCGGACTCGGGATAGCCGTAGCCGGCCTCCGCGTACGGCAGCGGGTGCTTCTCGTGGACGCCGTTGAGATAGGCGCCGGGCAGTCCGTGGGGCTCGCCCTCGTCCAGGTTGCCGCGCCAGCCGACGTGCCCGTTGGACAGCGCGAACACCGACTCGCTCTGGGCCAGCACGTCCAGGTTCAGCCCGGTCTCGCGCAGGGACCAGGGTTCGACCGCGTAATTGGGATGGGTGATCACCGCGACTCCAGGAGTTCCGCCAGGTCACGCACCACCACATCCGCGCCGTGCGCCCGCAGCTCGTCCGCCTGGCCCACCCGGTCGACCCCCACCACCAGCCCGAACCCGCCTGCCCGCCCCGCCTCGACCCCGGCCAGCGCGTCCTCGAACACGGCCGCGGCGGCGGGCTCCACCGCCAGCGCGCGGGCCGCCTCCAGATAGGTGTCGGGCGCTGGCTTGCCCCGCAGCTCCCGCTCGTGCGCCACCACCCCGTCGATCCGCTCGTCGAAGAGATCCCCGATGCCGGCCGCGGCCAGCACGTCCCGGGCGTTGGCGCTGGACGAGACCACCGCGCACCGCAGACCGGCCTCGCGCACCGCGTGCAGGAAGCGGACGGAACCCTCGTACGGCCGCACGCCGTCCTCCCGGATCCGGCGCAGCACCAGTTCGTTCTTGCGGGTGCCCAGTCCGTGCACGGTCTCGGCGTCCGGCGGGTCCTCCGGCGTCCCCTCGGGCAGGCGCACCCCGCGTGCGGCGAGGAACGTGCGCACCCCGTCCTCCCGGGGGCGCCCGTCCACGTAGGCGTCGTAGTCGCGCGTCGCGTCGAAGGGCACGAACGGTGTCCCCTCGCGTGCCGCGCGCTCGCGGAGATACGCGTCGAACATCTCCTTCCAGGCCGCCGCGTGCACCGTGGCGGTCTGGGTGAGCACCCCGTCGAGGTCGAACAGACAGGCGCGTACATGGGAGGGAAGCCGGGGCATGCTGCGAGGCTAAGAGCAGCCTCGGGAGCCGTGCCGCCCGGCGCGCCGGAAGGCACCCACTCGGTCGAGGTCCCGGCGGCGGGGGCGGACCGCTGCGGCGGAGAGGGCAGGATTTGAACCTGCGTGGGCCCCGTGGGGCCCGACCGTGAGGCGTGCTCGTGGTCCCCGATAAGCCACTCCGGGCACCTCTCCTCGTTCCCGGTCCGGGGCCGGTGCCCCGTGCCGTTCACAGGAAAGAGGATGGCAGCGGCCGCTGACGGCGCCCTGACGCGGGACTGGCGGGGCCCCGCCCCGCGGCAGGCGCGGGGCAGGGCCCTTCGGGGAGCGGTGTCAGGGCCGGGGGCAGGTCAGGTCGGTGCCCGGGAGCCGCCCGCTCGCCAGGTAGGCGTTGACCGCGTCGTCCACGCACGAGCTGCCGAAGACGCCGAACACCGCGTGCTGGTCCGCGTCCCGCAGGGTCACCAGGCGGGAGCCGGGCCAGTTGCGGTGGACCGCCTCGGCGCCGGGGTAGACGGTGCGCGGGTCGCCGGTGGCGTTCACCAGCAGGGCCGGCAGATCGGCGCGTATGGTCGTCGGCCGCTCGCGCGGGGCGTCCCAGAACGCGCACGGGTTGATGTTGTCGGTGACGGGCACCATCAGCCGGTCCCGCGTTCCGGCCCGGCGCAGATCACGCCAGTACGTCCGCGGATCGCGGGGCGCGGTTCCGTCGGCGCACAGGATCGCCGTTTGCGCGCTGCCGTAGGCGGAGTCCTGTCCCGTCAGCACGAACCGCAGCGTGTCGGCCAGCCAGGGGGTGGGGGAGACGGCACGGCCCTCGGCGGCGTCGCGCAGGTCCCGCACGGCCCGGGCGAGGTCGCCGAAGGACTCGGGGTTGTCCTGGGAGAGCCCGTTGAAGACGATGACGGGCAGGACGTGGTCGTCCACCCGGTGTCCGCCCAGCCGCAGCGGCTCGCGGGCGGCGGCCGACCGGGCCTGCTCCACCGCCGCGAGCACCGCGTCCCGGGTGCGCCCCAGGCCGTAGGCCGCGTCGTGCGCGGCGGCCCAGTCCGCCCAGTCGCGCAGGGCGTGCCACTGCGCGTCGTCCGTGCCCCGCAGGAGCCTCGGGCCGTAGCGGGCGGGGTCGATCACCCCGTCCAGGACCACCCGGTCGGTGCGGCCGGGGAACATCGTGGCGTACACCTCGCCGAGATAACTGCCGTACGAATAGCCCAGGTAGGAGATTCTGCGCTCGCCCAGCGCGGCCCGGATCACATCCATGTCGCGGGCGGTGTTCCGGGTGCTCGCGTACGGCACCAGGTCGCCCGCGTGGTCGCGGCAGCGCCGGGCGAGGTCCGCGGCGAGGGCCACGGAACGGTCGAAGCCGGCGCGGCCGGTGCCCGCGCCGCGGATCATGGTGCCGGTGGGCCACTGGCAGTCCAGCACCGTGCTGCGGCCCACGAAGCGGGGGTCGACGCCGACGACGTCGTACCGTCCGCCGACCTCCTTCATCGCCTTGCGCACCCACGGGGGGTCACCGATCGTCTGCCCGCCGGGGCCGCCGCTGTTGAGGAGCAGCGCGCCGATGCGGTGCGCGGTGTCGGTGGCCCGGATCCGGGAGACGGCGACCTTGATCGTGCGGCCGCCGGGGCGGGTGTAGTCCAACGGCACGGTGACGTCGGCGCATCGGGCGCCCGCCGCGTCCAGTTCCCTGCCGGTGGCGTCGTCGGGGCCGAGCACGCAGCTCTTCCAGTCGAGGTGCTGGTGGTGGAAGCGGGCGAGGGGACCGGGTCCCGCGGTCGCGGGGGCCCGGGAGGCACCGGAAGCCGCGGAGGCGGTGGTGGCGGGTGCGGCGCCCAGGGTGAGCGCGCCCGCCAGGCTCAGCGCGGCCACCGGACCGGTCCGCGCCACCAGGCGGCGGATACCGCCGGCGCGTGCGCGGCGCTCGCCGCCGTCGGCGACTGGGCTCGTCATGCGGGGGTCCTTTCGGTGGTGGGGGAGTGATCGCACAGGGCCTTGTCGACCACGTCGAGGAAGTCCTGTTCGGCCCGGAGCGTGTCCGGGACCTGGTTGAGGGCCAGGGCCACGGTGCGCCCGCCGGGCCCGACGGCGACCAGTGCCCGGTGGCCGCCCGGCACGGTTCCCGCGTGGCCCCACCAGGAGCCGCCGCAGGACAACGGTGTGGAGATCAGGCCGAGGCCGTAGCGGGCGCCTGGCCAGAGCCGGTCCGGGTCGGCGGGCAACGAGCGGCGCATTTCGGCCAGTTGCGCCGGGGGCAGCAGCCGCCCGTCCAGCAGCGCGGTCGCGAACCGGGTCAGATCCGCCTGGGTGGACACCAGGGCGCCGCCGGCACCGCCGAAGGTCATGTTCCAGTCGGTGCCGTCGACCCGGTGGCCGTCAGCCCCGGTGAAGTAGCTTTCCGAGTGCGGCCCTTGGACACGGGGGTCGTCGCCGGGCCAGTAGGTGTCGCGCAGCCCGAGCGGTGCGATGACCCGGCGGATCGTCTCCGCCTCGGTCGAGTGACCGGTGACCTCCCGGACGATCAGCCCGGCGACCAGGTAGTTGGTGGTCGCGTAGTGCCAGGTCTGCTTCGGAGGCGGCAACCGGAGCGCGCGGGCGATGAGTTCGCGCGGCTCGAAGTGGCGGTACCGCAGCGCCTGCGGGTTCTCCCATTCGGGCGCGTCGAGGTAGTCGGGCAGACCGCTGGTGTGCTGGAGCAGCCCGCGCACGGTGATCCGCCGGCCGTCGTATCCGTGCCCCCGGATCAGACCCGGCAGATAGCGCTCGACCGGTGCGTCCAGGGACAGCCGGTGCTCGGCGGCCAGCTGGAGGACGACGGTGGCGGTGAAGGTCTTGGTGACGCTGCCGACGCGCAGCCGGTCCGTGGTGTTCATCGGGCGGCCGGTGCCGAGGTCGGCCACCCCCGTCCGTCACGGACCAGCGCGCGCAACCCGGCCGCCCCGCGGGCTCGGTGACGAGGACCGAGGCCCCGGCGATCCGGTCCTCTGTGACCAGCTGCCGCACCGACCGGTGCACGGCCTGGTGCGTGCCGCAGGAGCCGGACGTGTCCGGCCGTGGCTGCGCGGCCGCCACCGGCGCGGCGGCCAGCACGCCGGCCACGACCCCGGCCGTGAGGGCGGCGCGTCCGAGAAGTACCGCACTGAGTAACGGAATTGCCATGCACAGCACGGTAGGCAGCGGTCGCGCCGCGATCACTCCGGCAGACAGCCGGACCGGTGCGGGGGCCCGCACCAGCGCGCGTGCGGGGGACAACCCCCGGAACCGGCTACCCGGCGACCAGCGCCCTGCCGTACACCGTGGAACTGCGCCGCACCGTCATGCCGAGGTGTTCGTACAGCGGCAGTGCCCCGGTGTCCGAGTGGGTCCACAGGGTGCAGGCACGCCGTCCCCGGTGGTGGAAGGTACGGAAGGCCTCGTGCAGCAGCAGCCGGGCGATGCCCCGGCCGCGGTGGTCGCGCCGTACCGCGAGCCGCTCGACGTAGCCTTCGTCGCCGTCCGGGGCGTCCAGCGACAGCAGCGCGCCGACCAGCTCGCCGTCCGCGAAGGCGAGCGGTGACGCCGCGGGCGTGAACGTGGGCCGGCCGACCGTGTGCCGGGTCCACTCCGGGTAGGTCTTGCGCCGCTGCTGCCACTCGTCGAACGCGTCCTCGGTGAGCCGGTACGCCGCCTCCTCGTCGCCCGCGCGAAAGGCGCGCACCGTGATGCCCGCCGGCGGCTCGGACACCGGCGGCGCGGCGGGCAGCGCGATCTCCAGCAGCCACTCGGTGACCAGCCGGGCGTATCCGCCGCGGCGCAGCAGCGCGGTCGCCGCGTGGTCCTCGTCGGAGACCGTCTGGGCGAGCCGGTCGCCGCCCAGCTGTCGCGCCCGCGCCTCGGTCCAGGCCAGGAGGGAGCCGCCGAGCCCCCGGCCGCGGTGGCCGGGGTGCACATGGACGGTGGCCCGCCGGCCGCGCACCCGGCCCCACGCGGCGAGGTCCCCGGCACGGTCGTGGACGAGGACCGCGACGTCGGACGGCTCCCGCCCGGACGTGCCGAGGTCGGCGGCGACGTGGTCGGCGCCGGTCGTGACCCGGCCGTGCAGTGCGCGCTCGTACGCGCTGACCAGACGGTGCACCGCCGCGGAGTCGGCGGCGGTGGCGGAGCGGCCCCGGTAGCCGGACGGCCATCGCGGCATGCAAGGAGCGGAGGGGGAGGAGGGAACGGAAGGGGCGGGAGAAGCGGAGGGATCGGGCATGGAGGAAACCTGCACCGGGAAGCGGTCCGGGAAACGGTACGGGCCCCCGGCCGGCTGCCACGCCGGCCGGAGGCCCGGAATCCGTCAGGTCGCGTCAGCCGTCGTTCTCCGACGACGGGATGAACGCGCCCGGGACGTCGTTCGGCGCGTAGAGCTTCTTCTCGCCCGGGTAGGGCTTGGCCCAGTTGTGCGTCTGGTACCACGTGTAGTGGTTCATCTGGGCCGGGTTGGCGTAGTCGGGCACCGCGTTCGGGCCGGTCAGCCGCTGCTCGGACTTCCAGGTGCTCCACTGCGCCGCGAGCGTCCGCGCGGACGCGGGCACCTTCGTCGCGGGCACCGCGGCCGCCTTCGGGTCCTGCGGCGCCGGGGTGTCCGCACCGCACGACGGCGCGGTCTTCAACCCGTCGGTCAGCGAGGTCCGGTTGGGCAGCGCCGTGAACGGCGTGTAGTCCGGGTGCTTGGTGAACGCGGCGGACATCGGGGTGGCCGCGCTGTCCTTCTGGTTCATCGGGTGGATCCCGAGGATCTGCTCGATGGTGCGGATCATCGTGATCTGCGAGTAGTAGTGGCTGTCGACCGTGTGGTGCTGCGCCCAGGGGCTGATGATCTGGACCGGCGCACGGTGGCCGTCGACGTGGTCGAGACCCGCCTGGGAGTCGTCCTCGACGACGAAGATCGCCGAGTCCTTCCAGTACTTGCTGTGCGAGATCTCGTCCACGATCCTGCCGGTGGCCAGGTCGTTGTCGGCGACCTGCGCGGCCGGGCTCGCCGGACCGCCGGTGTGGTCGCTGGAGAGCCAGAACATGTTCAGGTTCGCCGGACCGTTCTTCTCGAAGTCCTGCTTCCAGATCTGGTACCGGTACTGGTCCGGGACGCTGGTGTCGAACTTCGGGAAGCCGTGCACCGACACGTCGTTGAGCGACGGGATCGGCGAGGACGAGTTCAGCGGGTAGGCGGTGCCCTGCCCGGTGGCGTCCATGTTCTTGGCGTCGCAGTACAGGTTCTGCCAGCTCGCGTCCGACGGCTTGGTCAGGAACTGCTGGAACTCGCCGAAGTCGCGCACCGACTTGCCGGCCGCCTGCGCCCCGGACCACAGGAATCCGGTCCGCTGGTGGCCGAGGGCGTCGTCCTCGGTGTCGTAACTGCGCGCGTACTCACCGGCGGAGGACTCGGTGTACTCCGGGTCGTCCGCCTGCATCAGCCAGTTGTGGCCCTCGGCGGAGTTGGTGCCGATGTCGTAGGTGTTGTCGTACAGCCCGAACTGCTCGGCCAGCGCGTGCTGGTTGGGCGTGACGTTGGCGCCGAACTCGGCCAGCGACGCGTCGCCGTTGCCCTGCGGCACATCGCCGAGCACCTGGTCGTAGGTGCGGTTCTCCTTGACGATCAGGAAGACGTGCTTGATCGTCGACGGGTCGCCCAGGCGCGTCGGGACCGGCACCGGCTTGGCGTGGCTCTTGCCCTCGGCCACCTTGACCGAGCCGTTGGTCCAGCCGTTCTGCCGGAAGACCTTGGCCGTCTGGGCGCGGATCACGCTGTCGTCGGGCAGCGTGAAGCGCTGCACGCTCGACGTGGTGTCGTGGGTGGCGTGCCCGGCGCTGGTGGTGGGACGGCGGGCGTCGATGCCGCGGGTGTTGGAGATCACCACCTGCTTGCCGACGGTCGTGATCTCCGCCGGGAAGTAGTCCGTCGGCAGCAGACCGACGTAACTCACCGGCTCCTGCGGGCTGGTGTACCGGTAGACGGCGACCGCGTTGGCCCGGCCCAGCGTGACGAGGAGGTGCCCGTCGTCGGTGAGCGTCGCCGCGTCGGGCTCGTAGCCGACCGACGCCTCCGGCCACGGCTGCGTGGAGATCGTCTGGACGACCTTGTCGTTGGCGGTGTTGATCACCGACACGTTGTTGGTCGCCGTGTTGGTGACGAACACCGCGCCCTTCTTGGCGTACAGGGCGGTGGGGTGCAGGCCGACGTCGATGCCGGTGACGGGCGCGGAGGGGTGCGCCAGGTCGATGACGCTGACCGTGCCGGTGGTGGTGGCGCCGGTCTTCGGGTCGGCTGGCACCTGGGTGCCGTACGAGTTGATGGTGGTGTCGCCGGCCTTGGCCGGGCGCCCGCCCTCGTTGCTGACGTAGAGCTTGTCGCCGACCTGCACGAGGCCGCGCGGGGCGTTGCCCACGGCCCAGCTCTGCTTGACGGCTCCGGTCGCCGCGTCGATCGCGACCACCCGGTTCTGGCCGTTGACCGCCGAGTACACGGTGGAGCCGTCCGCCGAGAACACCGCCGCGGCCACCAGCGCGTGCTTGCTGCCGTCCGCCGGGATCGTGATGTACGTGGGGTCGGAGACGGTGCCGTCCGCGTTCACGGTGAAGCGGGTGTAGCCGTCGGTCTGGCCCAGCCACAGCTGCTTGCCGTCGGGGGAGTAGGTGGGACCCTCCTGGCCCACGGCGTTGCCCTTGATCCGGGGACTGGACGACGCGGCGTTGCCGACGACCTGCTGCACCTTCCAGTTCTTCAGGTCCACGACGGCCAGCGCGCTGCCGCCGTCGGTGACGGAGGCCGCGAGGTGGGTGCCGTCCGGGCTGACCGTGGACGACATGATCTTGCCGTTGTCGACCACCAGCCGGTCGCCGTACGGCGCGATGTACTGGTCACTGGAGATGACCTGGCCGTTGCGGGTGTTCTGGCCGACCTGCTGGGTGCCGAACTGGTGGGTCTGGGCGAAAGCGGCACCGGCCGCGACGAGCGCGAGCGCGGAGGTGCCCGCCGTCACCAGCGGTATGCGGCGGCCGAAGCGTCCGGCCAGAAAGCCGGAACGCTCCTTCTGGACACGCCTGCGGCGGCGTGTTACCTGCATGGGTTATCCCTTCGAGGTGGGAAGCAGCTCGACGTCGCCGTCGAACTGCCACAGCGGGTTCGGTGCGTCCCCGGTCGGGGTGTGCACCAGGAAGTAGCCGTTCACTTCCTTCGGGCCGTCGCCGTCGGCGACGAACCGCCCGTCCGATGCGACGTCGAGCTGGTAGATGGCCGTACCAGTGGCCTCGACGCCGGGAAGGTGCCAGGAGACGACGCAACGCCAGTCGTTGCCCGGCCCTTGGGCCGCGACCTTGTCGCTGCCCTTGTCGCACGCCGCCGTGGCCCTCAACTGCGCCTCGGTGACGTGGGGTCGGTGAAGCTGATCGGTCTGCATGCGGTACAGGTGGCCGAACGCGGTGGCCAGCGAGCGCTGCACCTTGTCCTGCTCGATCCCGGAGCCCGAGGCCCCGGTCGCCGGGGCGAGCACGGCGGCCGACACCGCGAGCAGGCCCGCCAGCGGCAGCAGCCCCCCGGTGACCGCGCGGCGCCCCGAGCCGTCGAAGCCCGGATGGGTGAAGTCCCGCCGCAGGAACAGCGCGTAGGCCAGCGCGGTCGCGGTGACCGCCCACACGAGGCTCACCGCCACGCCGATGAGCAGCGGGCCCGTCTGACCCGGGCTGGTGAACAGCCCGTTCCAGGCGATGAAGGCGTAGCCGGGCAGCGCGAGGCGCACGACGACGGGGAGCGGCAGCATCTGGGCGAGCTGCATCGCCAGCGCCACGACCGCGGGCAGCAGCAGCCCCATCGGGGACCGCCCGAGCGTCACGGAACCGAGCAGCCCGACCCCGGCCAGCGCCAGCGTCGGCGCGAGCACGGCGGTCCAGGCGAGCAGCACCTTGACGGCGGCGTCCGACGGCGCGAGCAGATGGCCGTCGAGGCCCACCAGCGGATGGTTGCCGACCGCGAGCAGACCGCCGACCGCGCTGGAGGCGGCCAGTCCGGCCACGAGCAGCAGGATGACGGTGAGGCTCGCCAGCGTCTTCGCCACGAAGATCCGCCGGGCCGACCGTACGACCACGAGCAGATGGCGCCAGGTGCCGAGCCGGTCCTCGGCGGCGAACACGTCACCGGCCACCACCGAGGTCAGCAGCGGCAGCGCCCAGGTGCCCGCGAAGCCGAGCACGACCAGCGGTCCGGCCCATCCGGTGGCGTGCATCCAGCGCCCGAACAGGGTGTCGGAGGGCAGCGTGCTCTGCAGGCTCACCCCGGCGACGAACAGCGCCGGCACGACCCAGCAGGCGAGGACCAGCAGTCTGATCCGCCACTGGGACACCAGCTTGACCAGTTCGAAGCGGTAGCCGCGCGGCACGGAGACCGGCCGGGCGGGCGCGGAGCGGGCCACGGTGAGGTCCGCGGTCATCGGCCGGCCTCCTGGGAGTCGGTGAGGGCGAGGAAGGCGGACTCCAACGGCGAGACGAGCGGCGCCAGTTCACGTACCGCGACGCCCGACCGCACGACGTCCGCCACGAGTTCGTCGAGCGCGGGCACCGCCGCGCGTACGACGACCACCGCGTCGCCGTACCGCGCCGCGCCGCCCTCCACCAGCCGCACGCCGTCCGTCCCGGCGGCCAGCCGCCGCGCCGCCGCGGGGTCGGAGGTGACCAGCCGGTAGTCCAGTTCCCGGTTCTCGGCGGCCAGCTTGGCCGGCGGGCCGGAGAACACGATCCGTCCGGTGGCGAGGATGGTGACCTCGGAACACAGCGCCTCGACGTCGTCCATCCGGTGGCTGGAGAGGACCACGGCGGTGCCGTCCGCCGCGAGCCGGTCGAGGACGCCGTGCACGTCCCGCTTGCCCGCCGGGTCCAGTCCGTTGGCGGGCTCGTCGAGGACGAGCAGGCGGGGCCGGGTGAGCAGGGCGGCGGCGAGTCCCAGCCGCTGGCGCATCCCGAGGGAGAACCCGCGCACCCGGTCGTCGGCGACCTCGCGGAGGCCGACCTCGGCGAGCGCCTCCTCGATCCCCGCCGTCCGGCCGCCGCCGCGCAGGGCGGCCAGCGCGGCCAGGTTCTGCCGGGCGGTGAGCGAGGGGTACAGGCCCGGCCCGTCCACGAAACCGGCCACGCCGTCCACGGCGGCGAGTGTCCGGCCGACCGGCACGCCGAGGATCTCCAGCTCGCCGGAGTCGGCGACGGCCAGCCCCAGCAGCAGGCCGAGCAGCGTCGTCTTGCCGGCTCCGTTCGGGCCGACCAGACCGTGGATCCGGCCCGGTGCCACGTCCAGATCGACGCCGTCGAGCGCGACCACCTCGCCGAAGTACTTCGCGATCCCGCGCGCCCGCACCGCGAGACTTGCGTCCATGAACCCCTCCTTCAGACCGCAAGGACCGTAGGCGGGCGCCGAAGAACCCTGGCAGGGAAGTGAGTTGAACGTTCCGGGAACGAGGGGCGACGGATGTTCGACCGGGCGCGGGGGAGCGGCCCGGGCACGCCTCCCCGCATCCGGTGTCTCGTGCGTCCTCGTGGACCGGCCGGGGCGCCGCGGCCGTGGCCGTCCGCGCGGCACACCCCCGGCCGGCCCGGTGCTGCGGCGGGGCACGTGCCGCGCGGTCCTGGCACACAGACGGGCCGGGTACCCTGCACCCTCGCCGCACCAGGACGTCGCGCGGGCGAAGCCTGACCGGACATCGGCGTACACCGGCCTCCGGCAGGCCCTACACTCACTTGGTAGCCGCAAGCAACGGAATGCGGGTGACGACCGGCACCGCGAGCCGCGGGGGCCAGGAGCGCGCCGTACCCACGGACGGTGCGACGACCACGGCCTGGACGGCGACCGCCGGGAGGGCACACACATCGAGACGGGGAGCGCCGAAGCGTTGAGTACCGGGGCACTGGGCACGCGGACGGCGGCCGCCGAGGCCGCGGCGTCCGGCCCGGGCGCGGAGACGGTGCGCCGCACGCGGCTCTCCACCGCCCGGACCCGGCGCTCCGGCCGCGAGCACGGCGCGGCCGACCGCATCCTGCTCGCCCGGCCGCCGGCCTGCGGCCGGCGCCGCCGGGGCTCACCGCCCGGCGCGACCGAGGCAGGTCACGCCGGATACCGCAGCGCCGTACGCCGGCGGGAGACGGAGCCGCGGCCGGCCGAGGACCGCCGCCGGCTCACCCGTCCGCCGAAGCGCCTCGACGACGACCTGGTGGACAGCACGTACACGAGCCTCGGAGCCGGGCCGCACCCGGCGGGCGAGGCGAGGCAAGGAGATCCGCACGCATGACCATGTCCGCGTCCCCGGCCCGCGGGGGAACCCCAGCGATATCCGCGTCGCCACCGCCGGCCGGCCGGCTGACGCACCGCCAGATCATGACGATCCTGAGCGGCCTGATGCTGGGCATGTTCCTCGCCGCCCTCGACCAGACCATCGTCAGCACCTCGATCCGGACCATAGCCGACGATCTGCACGGACTCAGCGCGCAGGCGTGGGTCACCACCGCGTACCTGATCACGTCGACCATCAGCACGCCGCTGTACGGCAAGCTGTCCGACCTCTACGGCCGCAAGCCCTTCTTCCTCGCGGCCATCACCATCTTCGTCGTCGGCTCGGCGGCCTGTTCGTTCGCCACCTCGATGAACGCGCTGTCGGCCTTCCGGGCCTTCCAGGGCATCGGCGCCGGCGGTCTGATGTCGCTGGCACTGGCGATCATCGGTGACATCGTGCCGCCCCGCGAGCGCGCCCGCTACCAGGGCTACATGCTCGCCATGTTCGGCTCCTCCAGCGTCCTCGGCCCGCTCATCGGCGGCTTCCTGGCCGGGCGCAGCAGCATCCTGGCCATCTCCGGCTGGCGCTGGGTCTTCCTCGTCAACGTGCCCGTCGGCATCATCGCCCTGTTCGTCGTCGCCAAGGTGCTCAACCTCCCGCACACCCGGCGCGAGCACCGCATCGACTGGTGGGGCGCGGTGACCATCACCGTCGGCGTGGTGCCGCTGCTGCTCGTGGCCGAGCAGGGCCAGAGCTGGGGCTGGACCTCCACCAAGGCGTACGTCTGCTACGCGGTCGGGGTCGTCGGCCTGCTGGCCTGGGTCCTCGTGGAGCGGGCCATGGGCGACGAGGCGCTGATCCCGATGCGCCTGTTCCGCAGCTCCGTGTTCAGCAAGATGAGCCTGCTGTCCGTGCTCATCGGCATGGGCATGTTCGGCGGGATGATGATGGTCCCGCTGTACCTCCAGATCGTGAAGGGCGTCAGCCCCACCAAGTCCGGTCTGCTGATGCTGCCGCTGATGGTCGGCATGATCGCCGGCACCATCGTGGTCGGCCGCATCATCTCCAAGACCGGCAAGTACAAGATCTTCCCGATCGTCGGCACCATGCTGCTCGTCGCGGCCATGCTGCTCTTCCACTACCGGGTCCAGTGGGACAGCCCGCTGCCGGAGACCATGGCCTACATGGCGCTGTTCGGCGTCGGCCTCAGCGGCTGCATGCAGATCCTGACCCTGGCCGTGCAGAACTCCGTCGAGCCCAAGGACATGGGCGTGGCGACCGCGTCGGCCACCTTCTTCCGGCAGATGGGCGGCACCGCCGGTACGGCGGTCTTCCTGTCCGTGCTGTTCAGCACCGTCGGCGACAAGATCGCCTCGGCGTTCGCCGCCGCGGCCCGGACGCCCGCGTTCCAGGCCGCGCTGCACGACCCGGCCGTCCGCGCCGACCCCGCGAACGCGCCCGTGCTGAAGATGGTCGAGCACCCCGGCGCGAGCGGCGGCAGCGGCTCGGGCGTGCTGGACGACTCCTCCTTCATCCAGCGGCTCGACCCGCGTCTGGCCCAGCCCTTCAAGGAGGGCTTCACCGACTCGATGCACCTCGTGTTCCTGTGCGCCGCGGCCATCATGGTCCTCGGCCTCCTGGTCGCGGTGTGGACCAAGGAGGTGCCGCTGCGCAAGGTGTCGGGTCTGGAGGCCCGCGCCGCCGAGGCGAACGGCACGGCGGCGGACGGCGGTCAGGGGGACGGCGCCCAGGCGCCGGAGCCCGCCGCCGCGCCCGCCCCGGTGGCGGACGCCCCCGCGGCCGTCGAGGCCCCGCCCGCACGGGACGGCGCCGCCGGCACCGCCCGGCAGGCCGTGCGCGGCCGGGTGCTGGACGGCTCGGGCGCCCCGGTCCCGCAGGCGGCGGTCACCCTGATCGACGTCCGGGGCCGGCAGCTGGACCGTGCCGTCAGCGCCCAGGACGGCAGCTACGAGGTGACGGTGACCGGCTCCGGCACGTACGTGCTGATCGGCGCCGCGGGCGCCCGTCAGCCGCAGGCCGTCACCGTGCTGGTCGGCGAGGAGCCGGTCGTCCACGACCTCGTGCTCAGCGGCAGTACCGCGGCCCTCGCCGGGTCCGTCCGGGACGCGGCCGAGGGGCACCCGCTGCCGGGCGCCCTGCTGGTCGCGACCGACCTGCGCGGTGAGGTCGTCACCTCCGGCACCACCGGCGCCGACGGCGGCTTCTCGCTCGCGGACCTGGTCCCCGGCAGCTACACCCTCGCCGTGAACGCGCCGGGCTACCGTCCGACGGCCGTGCCGGTCGAGGTCGCACCGGGAGCCACCGAGCCCTGCGAGATCGGCCTCGAACCCGGCGCCCGGCTGCACGGCGTCGTCAGCTCCGTCACCGGCAACCCGCTCGGCGACGCCAAGGTGACCCTGCTGGACTCGGCGGGCAATGTGATCGGCACCGCGACCACCGGCGCCGACGGCGTGTACGGCTTCGGCGACCTGGACCGCGGCGAGTACACCGTCATCGCCGGCGGCTACGCCCCGGTCGCCACGTCCGTGCGCCTGGACGCCGGCGGCACGACGGACCTCGACGTCGAGCTGTCCCACGAGGACACGGCCGGCTAGCCCGCGCCTGCCGCGGCCGTCGGGGCCCGCGATCCAACCGGATCGCGGGCCCCGCCTCCTCGCCTTCTCCGGCCTCCGGTCCCGGCGCCGCTTGACCTTGACACCGTGACAAGGACTTCACTGCGGCCGAGGAGGTGGTCCCCATGACCCTGCCGCACGAGGCCGAACTTCTGCGAAGCCTGGAGCACGACGACTCCTCGGTCCGGCTGCGAGCGGCGCTGGCGGCCGGTACGACCCCGCACCCGGGGTTCGTCGGCAAGCTCGTCGAGCGCTGCGGGCGCGAACCCGAGTTCCATGTACGCGAGATGCTGACGTGGGCCCTCACCCGGCACGCGGCCGCGACGACGGTCCCGGCCCTGCTCGGCGAACTCCGCTCCCAACACGCGCAGGCGCGCAGTCAGGCGCTGCACACGCTGTCCAAGATCGGCGACCGGCGGGCCTGGCCGGCGATCACCCCGGCGCTGCTGTCCGACGCGGACGACGAGGTGGCCCGCAGCGCCTGGCGGGCGGCGGTCGTCCTCGTACCCGAAGGCGCGGAGCACCAGTTGGCCGTAGTGTTGGCGGCACAGCTCGGGCGCGGCGAGCAGGAGACCCAGCTCAGCCTCAGCCGCGCGCTGATCGCGCTCGGCGAGGTGATGCCGCCGGTGCTGGACGCCGCGACGACGGATCCCGACCCGCGGGTGCGCGCCCACGCACTGGCCACGCAGCGGCTGTGGCGCGACCCGGAGGCCGGATTCGGGTTCGCGATCGAGGAGGCGAAGCGCGTCGTGGCCCTCGGCGGGGCCGGCCGGGAGGGGCGGTAGGCAGTGCTGATCGGCGATGTGGCGCGACGGTCCGGGGTCAGTGCCCGTATGCTCCGGCACTACGAATCGCTCGGCCTGGTGCGGCCGACGGGCCGGACCGGCTCCGGCTACCGGGAGTACTCCGGCGAGAACATCCGGCGCGTCTTCCACATCGAGAGCCTGCGGTCCCTGGGGCTGTCGCTGAGCGACGTCGGGCGCGCGCTCGACGACCCGGGCTTCGCACCCGCCGAACTCGTCGAGGACCTCGTCCGCCGGACGCGCGAGCGCATCGCGGCGGAGACGGAACTGCTCACGCGACTGCGCCGGATCGGTGCCGCGGAACCCGCCGACTGGGAGGACGTCCTCCAGACCGTCGCGCTCCTCAAGGCCCTGAGGTCGGACAGCGCGGGGGCCCGGCAGCGGGCGGCGCTGTCCGCGGCGGAGGAGGTGCCCGTGCCGGTCGAGGCACTGGTCGAGGCCGCGCTGGGCGAGTCGGACCCGCACGTCGCCGGGGCCCTGCGCTGGGCCCTGGCGCACACGGGCGGGGACGCGCCCGCACTGCTGGCCGAGGGCCTCGCCGCGCCCGAGGCCGAGGTGCGCGAACGCGCCGTCCGGGCCCTCGCCGAGATCCCGGACGACACGGCGACCGCACTGCTGCGGGACGCCCTCACGGACCCCGACGGCACGGTGCGCGGCCATGCCGCCCTGGCCCTCGGTGCGCGCGGGGTGGCCGAGGCGGTCCCGACACTGCTCGACATGGTCGTCGAGGGCCGAAACGACACGGACGCGTCCGACGCGCTGGGCACGCTGGCGAGCGAGCCCGCGCGGGCCGAGCGGATCGCCACCGGTCTGGTCGACCGCCTCTCCCGGGACACCCCCGGCCCGGCCGCCCGCCGCCGGCTGGCACAGGCGCTCGCGGACATCCCGGGAACCACGGCCTCGCACGCTCTCGCGGCCCTGTCCACCGACGAGGACCGGGCCGTGGCCCTCACGGCGAGGTACGTCCTCACCCTGCGCGGCGCGGGGTAGCGGACGTGCCGCACCCACCGCCTCAGTGCTCGTCCTCGGGGGGGCAGGCTGGGCACGTCGGCGCGGCAGAGGAGGTCTTCAGGACCTCCTCGTGCTCCGCGCCTGCGGGCGGCAGGTCGGGGGCGCAGGACAGGGGGGCCTGGGAGAGCCGGAGGTGGGTGAGGTAGCCGTAGGGGCCCTCGTCGGCCGACGGGCCGAGGATCAGGGCGTGGGTCGGGGTACGCCAGATCCGGTGGGTCAGCGCGAGGCCGAAGCCCACGGTGTGGGCGACGGCGTCGGCGGTCAACGGGCAATGGGCGAGGGCGTGGACGGCTGTCGGCATGCCGGCCACTCCAGAGACACATCCCCTCCGCGCGAGCGCGGCGATACGGTGTGGCCATGTCGGCGTTCATACAGCAACTCCCCGCCCTGATCGGCGTGGTGATCGGTGCCCTCGGGTCGTACTGGGCGAGTGCGCGCGGCGACCGCGCCCGCTTCCGCCGTGAGCAGGCGGCCCGTTGGGACGAGCGGCGGCTGACGGCCTACTCGGAGTACGCCAGGGCGCTGAAGAAGAGCGTCACCCTGGCCTACCGGATCGCGGCGCACCTCGGCAACGACCCGCACCCCCACCCCCTGTCACCCGAGGAAGCGGCACCCGCCGTGGCCGCCGCCACCGATGCCCGGGACCCGGCCGGGGAGGCACTGCTGATGCTCGGCGCCCGGGACGTGGTGGAGAAGGGCCGCCAATGGGTCGTCGTGGTGATGGAGATGGAAGCGTTCCTGCGCGAGGGGACGCATGACCCGGACGCCTGGTCCGGCATGCTCGCACGCCAACGCGCCGCCCGCGAGGGCTACTACGCGGCCGTCCGCCGCGACCTGGCCCTGCCGCCCGGCCACGCCGCCGACTGGGCTCTGGTCCCGTCGCGGAACCCCTGAGGGCCCTGCGCCGGCAGCCGCGGGCGGTGGCCGGCGGCCCGCCGTGCGGCCGCTCGGTAGGATGAGCGCGGGTTCGACGAGGGGGTACGGGTGGAGCGGTCGTTGAGCATCGCGGTGGCGCAGCCGAGGTGCACGGACTACGACGTGACGGTCAACGCCGTCGCGCACGCGGAGGCCGTGCGGGCGGCCCACGCGCGGGTGGTGGTCTTCCCCGAGATGTCGCTGACCGGTTATTGGTTGGACGCGGCGCCGGTCTCCCCGGACGACGAACGGCTGGCCCCGATCGTCGCCGCGTGCGCCGAGACCGGAACGCTCGCGCTCGTCGGCGCGCCGGTCCCGGGTCCGCGCATCGGCGTCCTGGCGGTGGACGCGGACGGTGCGCGCGTGGCCTACGGGAAGGTCCATCTGCACGGCAGCGAGGCCGCGCACTTCGTGCCGGGGGAGCACACCGTGATCGAAGTGGACGGATGGCGGCTGGGACTGGCCGTCTGCCGTGACACGGGTATCCCCGAACACGCCGCGAGAACGGCCGCGTTGGGGATCGACGGCTATGTCGCCGGGGTCGTCCACGCCGATCACGAGGCCGAGGTCCACGGTGAGCGCGCCCGCCGGGTCGCCGCCGACCACGGTGTGTGGGTCGCCACGGCGGCCTTCGCCGGTCCGACCGGTGGCGGCTTCGACCGCACGTCCGGCCGTTCGGGCATCTGGTCCGCCGACGGGCGACGGGTCGCGGAGGCGGGCGTCGCGCCCGACGGGATCGCGCGGGCGGTCTTCACCAAGTGACTCCGCGTCGGCGCACGGCGCCGAGGCGGGGGCCCGCTGGTGGAACGGTGGTTCACAGGGCCTTGCGCATGAGGACGCACATGGTCTCGTAGCGGTGGATCGACCCGTCGGGTCCTTCCTCGTCCCAGGCGTCGGGCTCGCGCCCGTACGCGGCATACCCCAGGCGCTCGTACAGGGCGCGAGCCCGTGGGTTGTCCTCCTCCACGGCGAGTTCCGCCCTGCGCAGGCCGCGGTCCCTGATCCGCTGCTCGGCGGCGCGGATCAGCAGCGTGCCCAGACCGCAGGACTGGAGCGCCGGGAGCACGGCGAGCTGCCACAGGGTGCCGGCCCCCGCGGAAGCCCGGTAGTCGATGCCGCCGATCGCCACCGGCAGGTCCGCGGGGGTGCACACCGCCAGGTAGTCCGCCTCGCCGGCCGCGGCACGGGCCAACTGCCGCTCGATCTGCCGCACATGGGTCGCCGAGCCCGACCAGCCGCAGGCCGGCAGGTCGCGCGGGCGCAGGTCGCGGACGCTGACGGGTATGACGACGGCGACGCCGGAGCCGGCGGATTCGGGTACGGGGGTCACGGTCCCGAGCATGCCGACCGGCGCGACGGCACGGCAAGCCGTTTGTTCCGCCGCCCCGGGGCTCGGTGCATCGTGGCTCCCGCCGCCGCTCGCGCACGGGCCCGTGCGCCGCTTGACTTCGAGGGCACTCCAATCCGTAGCGTTCCGGGCATGACTACCGCACAGCACAAGATCGGGTCCGGTTTCGGTGCCCGCAGCACGGCGGACGACGTTCTGCGGGGCATCGATCTGACCGGCAGGCTCGCCCTCGTCACCGGCGGTTATTCGGGCATCGGCCTGGAGACCACGCGCTCGCTCGTCAGGGCCGGTGCCCGGGTGGTCGTACCGGCGCGCCGGCCGGACACCGCCGAGCAGGCGCTGGGCGGGCCGCCCGGCGTCGAGGTGGACGAGATGGACCTCGGGGACCTGGAGAGCGTGCGCGCTTTCGCCGAGCGTTTCCTCGGCTCCGGACGGACGCTGGACATGGTCATCGGCAGTGCCGGGATCATGGCGTGCCCGGAGACCCGGGTGGGACCCGGCTGGGAGGCGCAGTTCGCCACCAACCACCTCGGGCACTTCGCCCTCGTCAACCGGCTGTGGCCGGCGATCACGGCGGGCGGCGCCCGGGTCGTCTCGGTGTCCTCCCGCGGCCACCACGCCGGCGGCATCCGCTGGGACGACGTCAACTGGCGCCAGGGGTACGACAAGTGGGAGGCGTACGGCCAGGCCAAGACCGCCAACGTGCTGTTCGCCGTCCATCTCGACAAGCTCGGCCGGGACGCGGGCGTGCGCGCCTTCGCGCTGCACCCCGGCGGCATCCTCACCCCGCTCCAGCGGTACCTCGGCAAGGAGGAGCAGATCGAGCGCGGCTGGATCGACGAGAACGGCACCGTGCTCCACCCCGAGGCCTTCAAGACCCCGCAGCAGGGCGCGGCCACCCAGGTGTGGGCGGCGACCTCCCCGCAACTGGACGGTCTCGGCGGTCTCTACCTGGAGGACTGCGACGTCGCCGAGCCCGCGCCGGCCGACGGCGAGCGCGAAGGGGTCAAGGACTGGGCGATCGACCCGGAGCAGGCGGCCCGGCTGTGGGCGCTGTCCGCCGAACTGACCGGTGTCGACGCGTTCGCGGACCGGGCATAGCGGCCGGCGGGCGCGGTCCGGCCGGGACCGGGCGCTAAGGTCGGTACGGGACGGACAAGTGTGCGAGTGGGGATCGGTGAGTTCCGTGAAGCGCGGAGTCGGCCTTCTGGGCCTCTTCCTCATACCACTGGTGTGGGGGGCGGTGGATCTCGTGGGTTCCCTGACGGCTTCGTCGCAGGTCCTGTGCCCCGGCGAGAACGTGGGCGCGGACGGGGAGGAGCGCCCGGGGCCGATGCGGCCCGGCGACACCCGGTGCTCGGTGCTGGACGGGTCCCACGCGGTGGCCACGCGGACCTACGAGGAGCAGCGGTGGGTGCAGTCCGACGCGCGGCACCAGGACGCCGGGAACGGCATCCTGCTCATGGCGTACGGCGCGACGGGGACGCTGCTGACGTGGCGGTACTCGCGGGTGGCGAGCGCGTGACCAGGGCGGCGGTCCGGGCCGGGGCGTGAGGAGGACGGCTCAGGACGGGCGCTTGGACGCGCCGGGGGAGGTGTCCGCCGGCTGCGCCTCGGCCGCCCGGCACGCCGGGCAGACAAGCCGGGCCCGGCGGCCGTAGCGGTGGGTGAGGCCGTGGCAGCGCGGGCAGTAGCCGACCTCGTCCGGCAGACAGCCCAGCAGGTGCGCGGCGGCGGTGCGGTCCGTGGCGGGATCGATGCGCCGCGGCATCTCCTCCATGAGCGCGAATGTACGTCCGGTGCCGTGGCTCGGCAGCTCGGGACGGGCCGCACGGACCCCTGCGGCCGGTATCGGCATCGCCGGAACGCCCGTTGACGGGGCGGTGGCCGCCGGGGAGGAGCACGGGCCGGCTGTGGCACCGGCGGACCGGTCGCCCAACGCGGCCGACTAGGCTCGCACAATGTTCGAAGGAAAACTCGTAAGGCTTCGCGCGCTGCGCTCCGAGGACGCGGCCCACCACGTCCGGTGGCGCAACGACCCGGAGGTGGTGCGTTGGGCGGCGGCCGGTGACCCGTGTTTCGGCCCGGTCACGGTGGAGGCGATCGCACTCGGCTTCGAGACCATGCTGCGACTGAGCCCGAGGGAGTCGGCCGTGTTCACGGTCGAGGAGCTGGCCGGCGGCAAGGTGATCGGCATGGCCGACTACCGCGACCTCGACCCCTACGCCGGAGTGGCGACGCTGGGAGTCACCATCGGCGAGCGGGAGTTCTGGGGCCGCGGCCACGGCAGTGACGCGTTGCGGCTGCTCGTCACCCACCTGTTCGGCGCGTACGGTCTGCGCCGGCTGGAGCTGGACACCTGGAGCGGCAACGAACGCGCCGTGCGCGCCTTCTCGCGACTGGGCTTCCACGAGGAGGGCCGCCGCCGGTCGGCCGTGCTGGTCGAGGGGGAGCGCTACGACCGCGTGCTCTTCGGAATGCTCCGCGAGGAGTGGCCGGACCCCGTGTGACGCGACGGACGCGCGTCGCCCTCGACCGGCGAGCACGATGTGCCGGTCAGTGCTTGTCCGCCCCTCCTGTCACGTGCACCGTGAACGCCGCCGTGTGGACCCTGCCCTCGTGCTGGAAGTCGAAGAACAGGCGGTAGGCGCCCGCACTGGGGGCCGTGGTCTCGAAGGAGACCTTCGGCCCCGGGGCGGTCGTGCCGTCGCCGGGTTCGCCCGTGGGGTGGACGTGGAGGTAGGCGAGGTCACCGGAGCGCAGGGCGACGAGGTGGCCGTAGGCGCCGAGATAGGGCTGGAGATCGCGCACCGGGCGGCCGTCCTTGGAGACGGTGAGGGTCAGCGGAGTGGCCTTGCCGGCCACGGGCGTGCCGGCGAGGCTCACCTCGTAGCCGTCCACCTTCGCGGTCGTGCTGTGACCGGGCAGCGCCGCCGGCGTGAAGTGCCCGGAGACGGCCAGGTCGGCGCCCAGGACCAGGGGCTCGCCGCCCTTCGGCCGGAAGTCGGCGATGACGCGGTAGCCGCCCGCCCGCGGCAGCTCCACGGCCGTGGACCACGTGCCGTCGGCGGCCCGCGTCGGATGCAGATGGCGGTAGACGGTCAGATCGCGCGCGGCGACGATCAGATGGAGTTCCTTGCCGTGCTCGCTCTCGTACGCGGTGACGTTGCGGCCCGTGCCGTCACGCACGACGGCGAAGCTCAGGTTCGTCCGCTCGCCCGCCGCCACCCGCGACGTCTTCAGGGCGAGCGTGTAGCCGTCCTTGGAGACCTCCAGACCGCCCGGTGCCATGTCGTGGTCCATGGACGACATGCCGGGCATGGACGCCATGTCGTCGTGGCCGCCGCCTGACGCGTGCCGCATGGCATGGCCGCCCTTCGGTTGCGGGGTGATGGTACCCACGGTGTTGCCGACGCCGTACGCCGTGCCGAACGTCGCGGCGAGCGCGGCGGCGAAGACGGTGATCCGCAGTGCGGTGTTCATGGCCAACTCCTCGTCCCTCTCGGTCGCTTCGGGTGCGGCCGACCGTGGCCACACCATACCCCCAGGGGGTATGAAGTCAAACCGGCTCCAGGCTTGCGTCGAATACGGGTGGGGGGTATACATGGAGCCGTTCGAAGATACCCCGTGGGGGTATCACGGAGTCACATTGGAGGTTCCCGTGTCGAACTGCTGCACCCCTGACGGCAGCTGCCACACCGACGCCCGGACCAAGGTCGTCTACAAGGTCGAGGGAGTCGGCAGCGCCCACTGCCAGGGCGTCGTCGCGAAGGCGGTCGGCGCGCTGGACGAGGTCGCCGCCGTCGAGGTCGAGATCGGCACCGGCCTGGTGACCGTGACCCCCGCCGCCGCGGCCGACGAGGCGCTGGACGCGCTGGTCGCCGAGGCCGTCGACGAGGCCGGCTACGACTTCGCGGGCCGGGCCACCGTCTGACCCGCCCCGGCCGGGCACCAGCGCCCGGCCCACCCGCGTCGGGGCGGGGCCGTCCGCCCGCGGTGCCCGCCCCGGCTCCGTACCACCACCAGCTCCGAGGAGCAGAGACATGACCACCACCACGCCCGGCGCGGCCGAGGTCGAACTCGCCATCGGCGGCATGACCTGCGCCTCGTGCGCCGCCCGGATCGAGAAGAAGCTCAACCGCATGGACGGTGTCGAGGCCACCGTCAACTACGCCACCGAGAAGGCCAAGGTCAGCTTCGGCCCGGACGTCGCGGTCGCCGACCTCATCGCCACCGTCGAGGCCACCGGCTACACCGCGCGCGAGCCCGAGCCGCCGCGCACCGAATCCGGGGACGGCGGCGGCGCCGCACCGGAGGCCGACGAACTGCGGCCGCTGCGCGAGCGGTTGACCGCCGCCGTCGTGCTCGCGGTGCCCGTCATCGCGATGGCCATGATCCCGGCCCTCCAGTTCGACAACTGGCAGTGGCTGTCGCTCACCCTCGCGGCACCGGTGGTCACCTACTCCGCCTGGCCGTTCCACAAGGCCGCCTGGACCAACGCCCGGCACGGCGCGGCCACCATGGACACGCTGATCTCCGTCGGCACCGCGGCGGCCTTCCTGTGGTCGCTGTGGGCGCTGTTCTTCGGCACGGCCGGCATGCCCGGGATGCGGCACCCCTTCGAGCTGACCATCGCGCGCAGCGACGGCGCCGGGAACATCTACCTGGAGGCCGCCGCCGGCGTCACCGCCTTCATCCTGGCCGGGCGCTACTTCGAGGCCCGCTCCAAGCGCAAGGCGGGCGCCGCCCTGAAAGCCCTGCTGGAACTGGGCGCCAAGGAAGTCACCGTCCTGCGCGACGGCCGTGAACACCTCGTGCCGGTTGCGGAGTTGAAGGTCGGGGACCGCTTCCTGGTCCGGCCCGGCGAGAAGATCGCCACCGACGGCACCGTGGTCGAGGGCTCCTCCGCCGTGGACGCCTCCATGCTCACCGGCGAGTCCGTGCCGGTCGAGGTCGGCGTCGGCGACGGCGTCACCGGCGCCACCCTGAACGCGGGCGGCCGGCTCGTCGTCGAGGCCACCCGGGTCGGCGCCGACACCCAACTGGCCCGCATGGCCAAGCTCGTGGAGGACGCGCAGAACGGCAAGGCCGCGGCCCAGCGCCTCGCCGACAAGATCTCGGCGGTGTTCGTCCCCGTGGTCATCGCCCTGGCCATCGGCACCCTGGGCTTCTGGCTCGGCAACGGCGCGGGCATCACCGAGGCGTTCACCGCCGCGGTCGCCGTGCTGATCATCGCCTGCCCCTGCGCCCTGGGGCTCGCCACGCCGACCGCGCTGATGGTCGGCACCGGGCGCGGCGCCCAGCTGGGCATCCTGATCAAGGGTCCCGAGGTGCTGGAGACCACCCGCAAGGTCGACACCATCGTCCTGGACAAGACCGGTACCGTCACGACCGGCCGGATGACCCTGCTCGCCGTGCACACCGCCGACACCACCGACGAGGCCGAGGTACTGCGGCTGGCCGGCGCCCTGGAGCACGCCTCCGAGCACCCCATCGCCCAGGCCGTCGCCGCGGGCGCCGCCGCCCGCGTGGGCACCCTGCCCGCCCCCGAGGACTTCGCCAACATCGCCGGCCTCGGCGTCCAGGGCATCGTCGAGGGGCACGCGGTCCTGGTCGGCCGGGAGAAGCTGCTCGGCGAGTGGGCGATCGAGCTGTCCGACAAGCTCGCGCACGCCAAGGCGCAGGCCGAGGCGGCCGGTCGTACGGCCATCGCGGTGGCCTGGGACGGCGAGGCCCGCGCGGTGCTCGAGGTCGCCGACGCCATCAAGGAGACCAGCCCGGAGGCCATCCGCCGGCTGCGCGCGCTGGGCCTGACGCCCATCCTGCTGACCGGTGACAACCGGGCGGTCGCCGAGGCGGTCGCCGCGGAGGTCGGGATCGCGCCCGAGCACGTCTTCGCCGAGGTCCTCCCGCAGGACAAGGTGGACGTCGTCAAGCGCCTCCAGGGCGAGGGTCGTTCGGTCGCCATGGTCGGCGACGGCGTCAACGACGCCGCCGCGCTGGCCCAGGCCGACCTCGGTCTCGCGATGGGCACCGGAACGGACGCCGCCATCGAGGCCGGGGACCTGACGCTCGTCCGGGGCGACCTCAGGGTCGCGGCGGACGCGATCCGGCTGTCCCGCAAGACGCTGGGCACCATCCGGTCCAACCTCTTCTGGGCCTTCGCCTACAACGTCGCGGCACTGCCGCTCGCGGCCAGTGGCCTGCTCAACCCGATGATCGCCGGCGCGGCCATGGCCTTCTCCTCGGTCTTCGTGGTCGGCAACAGCCTGCGGCTGCGCGGCTTCCAGCCGGCGGACCGCTGAGCCGCCGACCAGGACAAGGAGGCCGCCGTGGCCCACCAGGACGACATCGTGAGACGACTGCGCCGCATCGAGGGCCAGGTCCGTGGCCTGCAGCGGATGGTCGAGGAGGGCGCCTACTGCATCGACGTCCTCACCCAGGTCGCCGCCACCAACGCCGCGTTGCAGTCCTGCGCGCTGGCACTGCTGGACGAGCACCTCAACTCGTGCGTCACGGAGGCCATCGTGGAGGGCGGTGAACAGGCCAGGACCAAGGTCAGCGAGGCGTCCTCGGCCATCGCCCGGCTCGTCCGGGCCTGATGGCCGGCCTCCGGCACGGGGGGCCCCGGGCGGAGCGATCCGCCCGGGGCCCCTCGCGTGTCACCTCCCCTTCGCCGCGCACTCGGCGCGCAACCGCAGCCCGAGAGCCACGCACAGGCCGAACACCTGGCGCAGCAGCACCAGTTCGGCCTCGCCCAGACTCGCTCCGCAGAGCCTGGCGCACCCGTCCTTCGCCTGTCCGACAACGATGTTCCGGCTGAAGTTCACCATGCTTCGACCATACCCCTACCGGGTATGTGGGCAGCATCGGTGATGCTGCATCGACGGTGCTTGTCCTACGATGTGGAGCACCTCGGTGACGGGCGGCGGAGGGGAACAGGTGCGACGGCTCGGTGGTCTGGAAGCCGAAATCATGGACCGTCTCTGGAACTGGGGACGGCCCGCCACGGTCCGGGAGGTCGTCGACGACATCAACAGGACCAGGCCGGTCGCCTACACGACGGTGATGACGGTCGCGGACATACTGCACCGCAAGGGCATGCTGCGGCGCGAGAAGGCGGGCCGCGCATGGCTGTACGAGGCCCTGCGCAGCCGCGAGGAGTACACCGCGAGCCTGATGCAGGAGGTGCTCGGCAGCACCGAGGACCGGCAGGCCGCGCTCCAGCGCTTCGTGGAGCACATGTCGCCGGAGGACGTCTCCGTGCTGGAGGCCGCCCTCCGCGCCGCCGGGCACCGGCCCGCCGGCGAGGCGCCACCGGAGAGACCGTCGTGAGCGAACTCCTCTACCGGATCGGCGAGTTCGTGCTGCCCCTGCACCACGTCCTGCCGCCGTTGATGGTGGCCGCCGCGGTCGGGGTGGTGCTGCCGCGCTTCCTCGTGCGCAGCCCCTGGGCCCATCGGACCCCGCGGCTGACACTCGGGCTGTGGGGACTGCTGGTGCTCGTCCTCACCGCCTCCCTGTCCCTCGCCGTGCTGCAACTGTTCTTCCCCGTCGCGGAGAGCCACCGGATGTCCGACATGGTCGAGGGCTGCTTCCTCAGCGGAGGCGCGCGCTGTGCCGCCGTCATGCTGGACGACATGGGACGGTTCAGCGCCCGCGCCTGGGCGGGCTTCGCCGCGGCCGTCTGCCCGCCGCTCGCCCTCGCCCTGGCCTTCGCACGGGAACTGGCCGAGTTCCGGCGCCGCCGCCTCAGGCACGCCGAACTCGTGCGGATGGTGGGGACCTGGCGCGCGGAGCTGCGCGCCACCGTGCTGCCGCACACCACGCCCGCCGTCTACTGTCTGCCCGGGCGGGCGCCCCAGGTGGTCGTCAGCGAGGGCGCCGTCCACGCGCTGACCGCGGAACAGCTCGCGGCCGCGCTGGAGCACGAGCGCGCGCACATCACCGGGCGCCACCACCTGCTCACGGCCGCCGCCTCGGCGGTGGGGGCCCTCTCGCGGCGGCTGCCGCTCGCCCGGTTCGTGCGCGACGAGGTGCCGCTGCTGCTCGAAATGGCCGCCGACGACCGGGCGTTGCGCCGCTGTTCGCGCCCCTCGCTCGCCGTCGCCCTGTACGCGGTCGCGGCCGGGCAGGCGCCGCACGCGGCGCTGGCGGCGGGCGGGTCGTCGGCTGTGCTGCGCATGCGGCGCATCCTCGAACCGCCGACCGAGCGGCCCACGGTGCAGGGGGTCGCGCTGCTCGTGCTGACCCTGGCGGTCGGCCTGCCCGCGCTGGCGGCCGTGTGCTGTTCGGTACCGGGGCCCGGCATGTGACGGCGCACATCGGTCTGTTCCCGACTGCCGCGCGCAATAGGGTGGTCACTGTTCGCATCGGGGGAACCAAGGACGGCCTACGGGAGGTTCTGCCCTGATGAGCGTGGACGTACGGCCCGCCGTCGCCATGGACGCGGCCCCGATCTCGCACCTGCTCGCGACGGTGATACGGCACAGCTGCTCGGGGGTGCTCGCGCCGGACGACGTGGCACGGCTGGTGGGTACGAACTGTTCGCTGCCACGCATCGCCGCCGAGATAGGGATACCGGGCGGCGCCCCCGGCTGGCTCGGCTGGCTGGTGGTGGCCGAGCCCGACGGCCGGATCGCCGGCGCCGCGGCAGGAGGCGTCCCCGGCGCCGGCGCGGGCGAGATCTACACCCTGTGCACCGCGCCCGACCGGCGCCGCCGCGGCATCGGCGGCGCGTTGCTGGCCGCGCTCAGCGACCGTATGCGTCCTCTGGACGCGCGGCGCCAGGGGGTGACCCTGCTGCGGGACGGCGACCCCGCGGTGGCCTTCTTCACGGCCCACGGCTTCACCGGCGAGGGACGGCGGCTGGCCCGGGCCCTGTGAACCGGGCGGGTCCGGACGCCGCCGGAGCCGCCGCGCAGGCCGGCGACCGCGGCGAACCGTGGCGTACCCACGCGTTGGCGTGAACGCGCATTCCTCCTGGCTGGACCGCCGCCGACGCACCCGGACACGATGGTCGGGCGGCGTGGCCCCGGCGGCACGGGGCCCGCCCGGAGGGCCGGGACCGGCCGAGGCCACCTGGAGGAACCATGCACACACAGACCAGCACACCGCTACGGTCCGCGCCCGGACCGGACCTGGCTCCCCCGGCCGCCACCGTGTCCCCGGCCCCGCCCGACCGGCTCCCCGGTCTGGAGTGCCTCGCGCCGCTCACCGCGGAGGACGTCTGGCTCCAGGACGCCCTGCTCGGCCCGTTCAGCGGTGACATCCTGGACTATCTGGCGCTGGCCAGGGCAACCGGCGGGCCGGTGCTCGACCTCGGCTCGGGCGCCGGCCGGCTGGCCGTGCCCCTCGCGCGCCACGGATTCACGGTGGAGGCGGTCGACCGGGACCGGCGCAGCCTGCACCGGCTGCTCGACTGGGCCCGGCGCGTCGGCCCCGGGGTGCGCGAGCGGATCACCGCCACCCGCGCCGATCTGCTCCGCCTGCGCCTGCGGCGGTCCTACCAACTCGCCCTGATGGCCGGGACGATGATCACCGCGGTCCCGCCGTGGTCCCGCCCCCGGGTGCTGCGGGAGATCGCCGAGCACCTGGGGCCGGACGGCGCGCTCGCCTTCGACTACACCGCCCATGACGCCGCCGGGCTGATCGAACACCCCCACCGCGCCTGGTCGTTCGAGGTGCCCAGGTTCGACGGAACCGCCGAATGGGTCGTGGTGCGACAGGACTTCGACCCGGTGGCCATGCGCGAGCACATCACCTACGCCATCGAGCGGTCGGAACAGGACCACGTCCGCGCCGCGTCGGTGACGACCGACAAGTGGGTCGTCAACCGGGCCGATCTGCACCGGGAGTTGGGGGCCGCGGGCCTGTGCGTCGCCGACGAGCGGCAGCACCGGCTCGACGAGCGGACCCGGAGCGTGCTGCTGGTATGCCGCGTCCGTTCGTGACGAGCATCACATTACTAAGCAGCATCGGAGATCCTTGGCCACCTATGTGACAAAGTGTGATCGGAGAGCTTCGCACAATCACAAGGGGGGCCACTTCACGGTGATCAATGGCAGTGGCGGTGCAGGGACGCAATCCACTGATCTGGCTCTCACTCTCTACCGGCAGCTACGCGCGCGGGGGGCGTCGAGCCTGCGTCAGGTCGCGTCCGAGATGGACTTGTCGGAGGACGACCTCGCGCGATGTCGTGAGGAACTGATCGGCCTCGGCCTGGTCGTCAGGACCGGCCAACTGCACGCGAGCCGCCTGGAGCCGGAGCCCAGGGAGGCGGCGGAGACCGATGTGGTCACCGTCATCGCGCCCGAGATCGCCCTGCTCAGACTGCTGGAACGCGAGCGCACCCGGCTGCGCCACCACCTGGAGCAGGCGGACCGCGCACATCACACGCTCAAGACGCTCGCCGGCAACTTCCTGCGGACCGAGACGCTGGCCCGGGCGGTCGGCGTGGAGATCGAGATCCTGCACGACTACCGCAGGATCCAGCAGGTGCTCGAGGACATCACGGTGACCGTCCAGGGCAACCTCGCCTCCATGCACCCCATCGCGCGCGGCCGGGAGATCCCCGAGCGGGCCCTGGACCGGGACCGGCGGCAGATCGAGAAGGGCGTCCAGGTCCGTTCCATTTTCAGCCAGCGTCTGACCTCGGTCCCGGAGGACGCGGAGCACCTGCGGATGAAGGCGAAGCTCGGCGTCCAGGTGCGGCTGTCGCCCGTCGTCCCCATGAACATGATCATCGCGGACGAGCAGTTCGCCCTCCTGCCGGTCGACCCGGAGGACGGCTCGGCCGGCGCCATCCTCGCCCGCGGCTCCGCCCTGGTGCGCTCCTACCGGACCCTGTTCGAGCACTGCTGGCACACCGCCACGCCCTACGGTGAGCAGGTGCTGCCCGCGCGGGGCGGGGACGGGCTGTCGGAACAGCAGCGCGCCGCGCTGCGCATGCTGGCCTCCGGCATGAAGGACGAGAAGGTCGCCCGCAGCCTGGGCGTCTCGCTGCGCACGGTGAGCCGGATGATCTCCGAGCTGATGCAGGAACTCGGCGCGTCCAGCCGTTTCGAGCTGGGAGTACGGGCCGCCCGGCTCGGCTGGCTCGACTGATCCGCCGGGGAGGCGTTCTCGGCCACCCCCTGCGCCGCCCCCCGCGCCCTGGTCGCACCAAGAGGTACGATGCATTCAAACTTTTGGTCTCACCAGATGGCGGGAAGATGGCACGCGAAGCGGTGGCAGAGGGGCGCGAGACGGCGATCCGGCAACTCCGCGATGCAGGGCTGCGGGTCACCAGTCCGCGTCTCGAAGTCCTGCACGTGCTCGCGGCGGGCGAACATCTCGATGTCGAGGGCCTGACGGCCGCGGCGCGCGAACGGCTGGGCACACTCACGTCCCAGGCCGTCTATGAAATGCTGCGGCATTTTCTGGAAGCGGGCTTGGTGACGAAATTCGAGCGGCCCGGCTGGCCGGCGGTGTTCGAAATTGCGGGACCGCGTCACCAGCATGCGCTGTGTGTGCAATGCGGACGCGTGGAAAATGTCGCCCACCAGGCCCCCGTGCTGCCGCGGAAAGATCTCCCGGACTGGGAGCTGGATGACGCCGACATTGTTTTCAAGGGGCTGTGCCCGGACTGTCGTTCCGCCTCCTGCGCGGGGCGGTGACAGGGCGGGGCCGGGGAGGCGGAACGCACCTCTCCCGGCCCGGTGGGGGTCCGCGTCAGACCGCCGCGGGCGGCGCCGGCCAGTTGTTGTCGTCCGTCGGCGCGGGAGTGGCGGGCCAGTTGTTGTCGACCGGGGTGGCGCTGGTGGGCCAGTTGTTGTCCGCCGGGGCGGGGGTGCTGGGCCAGTTGTTGTCCGCCGGGGTGGCGGTGCTGGGCCAGTTGTTGTCCGCCGGGGTCGCGGTGGGGGTGGGCGCGACCGGCCAGTTGTTGTCGGCCACGGAGTGCTGCGCGGCATCCGCACCCGCGGTGGTGGCCGCGACCGCCCCGCCCGCGACGGCGGTACAGACGAGGGCGGCCAGGGCGAACTGGCGGGCGACGGTGCGGAAGCCGGCGGGACGGGAAGACGCGGACACGATTTCCTCCAGGAAGTGATCGATTGATTTCGCCTTCGGGGCCCGTGCCGCCGGGCTGCTCCCGAAGACATTTCTATAATCGCCCTCCTTGGACTGCGAGTCCACGATTCCTCAAGTCGTGGACCTGCCATGGCGCGGATATGACAGCGCCGGGACTGGTGATGCCGAATGGATATGCCGCGGGTGGCTTTATCCGGCCAACCGAAGAAATCAGGCCGGACATCCTTTTTGGGTGAGCCAGCACCTTTGGTCCTCCCAAATGAAATGCTACGCTGGCACAGCGGCCCTTTTGTACCTCCGGGAGGAAGCGGCCGCGGGGGCAGGGACGTGCCGCCGTTCCTGCCCCGCCTTCGGCGCCCGGTCCCGCAGCGCACGGGCGTAACTGCCCAGCGTGCCGCGGGCCGTCGACCGCCAGTCCAGCCGGCGCGCGTGGCCGGCGGCGGCGAGCCCCATGGCCGCCGCCCGGGCCGGGTGCTCTGCGAACCAGCGCAGCCGGCGCGCGTAGTCGTCCGGGTCGTGTCCCCGCACGAGCAGTCCCGTCACCCCGTCCCGCACGGCGGCGGGCAGTCCGCCGACGGCCGCCGCCAGCACCGGTGTGCCGCACGCCTGGGACTCCAGTGCCACCAGCCCGAACGACTCGCTGCGCGACGGCATCACCAGCACATCCGCGGCCCGGTACCAGTCCGCCAACTCGTGCTGGGGAGCGGCCGGACAGAAGCGCACCACGTCCGGCAGACCGAGCCGCGCGCTCAGGTCGCGCAGTTCGTCCGGCGCGCGCGTGCCCGCCCCGCTGAGCCCGCCGACGACCGGCACGAGCAGCCGCTCCCGCAGCCCCGGTGACTCGCGCAGCAGCGCGGCGATCGAGCGGAGCAGGACGTCCGGTCCCTTCAGCGGCTGGATGCGCCCGGCGAACAACGGGATGAAGCCGCGCTGCGGCAGACCGAGCCGTGCGCGTGCCGCCCGCCGTCCGTCCGCCGGGTGGAAGATCCGCACATCGACCCCGGGCGTCACCACATCGGTGCGGTCGGCGTCGGCGCCGTACAGCTCCCGCAACGCCAGCCCCTCCTCGGTGGTGTTGGCGATCAGACGGTCCGCGGCCCTGGCCAGTGCCTCCTCTCCGTGCACCCGCAGCTCGGGTTCGGGCCGGTCGCCCGGGGCGAGCGAGGCGTTCTTCACCCGCGCGAGCGTGTGCATCGTGTGCACCAGCGGGATCCGCCGGTGCTCGGCGACCAGGGCGCCCGCCTGTCCCGCGAGCCAGTAGTGGGAGTGGACCACGTCGTAGCGGCCGTGGGCGGTCGCCGCCAGCAGGGAGCGGGCGAAGTCGGGGACCAGACCCGGCATGGCCTCCTTCGGCAGCGGCCGCCGGGGTCCTGCGTCGAGGTGCAGCACGCGCACCCCCGGGGCGAGTTCGACGCGGGGCGGCCGGTCCTCGCCCAGACAGCGGGTGAACAGGTCCACCCGCGCGCCCTCCCCGGCGAGGGCGCGGGACAGCTCGACCATGTAGACGTTCATGCCGCCCGCGTCACCCGTGCCGGGCTGGTGCAGCGGCGACGTGTGGACACTGAGCATGGCGATGCGCAGGGACACGAGAGGGACTCCTTCGCTGACGGATCCGCAAACCGATGTGCCCACCCGCTCCGGGGGAAGGAGGGGGTGGGCACGCGGGGCTCCCGCGAGGTGCGGGAGCAGTGGGTCAGAAGCCGAACACCGGGCCGGACGGCGGGGCCAGCCGCGTCCCCGGGGGCAGCGGGGCGAGCGTGTCCGGGATCACCGGTCCGCCGGCCGGCATGCGCAGGGCCTGGGACAGCCGCGTCGCGCCCTCCGGCATCACCGGCCAGGCCCAGGAGGCGAGCGCCGACGCGACCGCCAACTGCGCGGCCAGAGCGGGTAAATGGCGCTCCACACCGGACGGCCGGTGCCGCTCGAACTGGTTGACGTACCCGAAGTCCGCGGTGCAGCGCACCACTTCGTCCAGGACGGCGACCGCCCGCCGGGGGTCGAACGCCTCGGGGCCGTACGCCTCACGCACATCGTCGGCGGCCCGGTGCAGACGGTGGCGCAGGGTCTCCCAGCCCTCCCCGCCGGGCTCCGCGTCCGGGACCCGGCCCGCGCTGTCCTCGCGCACGGACGCGAACAACCGGCTCAGCCAGCTGTTCCAGGTGCCGTCCAGGAACTCCCGGGTACGGCCCAGCTCCTCGCGTCCCGTCCCGGGGCCCGGGGCCGGCGGCCCGGCCGTCAGGACATGGCGGCGCAGGGTGTCGGACCCGAACTCGGTGAGCAGGTCGAGCGCCCACAGGGCGGACGCGCCGCTCTCCTCGCGCCGTTCTCCGGCACCGGGGTGGAACGTCTCGTTGACGTGGAACTCCTGGGGCAGCTTCAGTCCGAGGGCGACCAGGATCGCGGGCAGCAGCGCCACATGGCAGAAGGCGTGCCCGAAGCCGCAGAAGTGCACGGCGCGTTCGGGCAGCGGCCGCTGGTCGTGGCCGTACCCGAACAGGTGCATCGCGGCGGCCTCGAAGCAGGCGTCCACGCGGTGCCCGGCGAAGCCGTCGAGGGGCACCGGCACACCCCAGTCGCCCGGGTGGCTCACGGGCACGTCGGGCAGTCCGTCCTCCAGCAGGCTCTCGCACAGCACGGCGAGCCGCGGCGGCAGCCCCGCCGTGCGCCAGTGGTCCGCGAGCAGTTCCCGCATCGGCTCCAGGGGCAGGTACAGACGCCGGCAGCGGCGCGGCCGCGCCGGAGCCCCGCACAACGCGCAGGCGGGGTCGGTCAGTTCGCCCTCGGTGGGCCGGGCGCACTCCTGGCAGGGGCCGCCCTCGCCGCGGGCCCCGCAGTGGCCGCAGGCGCCGGTGACGTACGCCCCGTGCAGCCAGAGCCGGCAGGACTCGCAGTAGTGCGCCAGCCGGGTGCGGGGCACGATGACGTCCTGCGCGTACAGGGCGAGGAAGAGTTCCTGGAGCCAGTGCCGGTAGCCGCGGTCGCGTCCCGGGTGGACGACGCGGTCGAACTCCACGCCGGCGCGCAGCAAGTCGGCGGTGATCGCCGCCCGGTAGCCCTCCGCCACCTCGGCCGGCTTGCGTCCGCCGCGCACCGCGCGCAGTTCGACGGACTCGGCGTGGTCGGCCGTGCCCGAGGTGAACAGCACGGGCCGTCCGGCGGCGCGCAGGGAGCGGCTGAGGACGTCGGCGGCGACATACGGTCCGGCGAGATGCCCGAGGTGCAGTTCGCCGTCACTGGCAAGGGGGGTGGCGGTGATCCAGAGTGGGCTGCTCATGGACGGAGCTCCTTGGCGGTGGGGGAGCACTGCTGAGCCGCGAGCGTCAGCGGGGCTCGAAGTGGAACGAACGGATGAAGCAGTCGCGAGGCTGCTCGACCGCGTAGACGATGCATTCGAACAGGGCCTGGGTGGTGAGCTTTTCGTCGGCGTAGCGGGGGTCCAGGCCGGCCCCCTGCCACTCCGTGGACCGCGGGTCGGCGGTGGAGAAGTCCGGGGGATAGAGCGAGAACACCCGGACCCCGGACGGGCGCAGCCGGCGGGCGAGGATGTCGGCGAAGCCGGCCTGTGCGCCCTTGGCGGCGTAGAACGCCTCGTGTGCGGGGGAGTCGGCCGCCTCGCCGGGTGCGCAGACGGCGACCATGTTCACGATGTCGGGCCGCTGGGAGAGCCGCAGCAGCGGCAGGAAGTGCTTGACCATGAGCACGGTCCCCGCGGCCGTGGACTCGATGGTCTCCACGATCGACTCGTCGGAGGCGCCCTCCAGGTCGAACCCGTCGAGCCAGCGGGCGCCGTTGTTGACGAGCAGGTCCACCCGGTCGGTGTGCTCGCCGACCTGCCGCGCGAACGCCTGGATCTCGGACGGCTTGCTGAGGTCGCACCCGAAGGCGTGGATGCGCGAGCGGGCCTCGCCCAGCACCTCGGCCCTGGTGCGTTCGGCGGCCTCGACGGTGCGCGCCGAGACGAAGACCTCGGCGCCGAGATGCGCGAACCCGATGGCGATCGCCCGGCCGAAATACCGGGACGCACCGGTCACCACGACGCGCAGGTTCTGGAATTTCATGGCGGAGACACTCCCCGGTTCGAAAAGCGCGACAGGGACTCGTCCCCGTTGCCCTCGGCGGGATTTCTGGGGCTGTCTCCACCCTGACAGAAAGCGGCGTCATCCTTCTGGCCTGGGGCGGTGCGCGTTCACGCCGTGACGTGGATACGCCAGGGCAGCGGCAGGGAGCGTTCCAGGACCCGGGCGCGCTTGCCGTGCACGGCGACGTGCGCGAGGCGTCGCCCGCTTCCGGCGGCCGACACCAGCACCGCGCCGGACGGCGTGTCGAGCCGCAGCGGGCGCACCCGGTCCCCGGCCGTCCACGGCCGCCGGCGCGGGTCCTCGGACAGCAGCCAGGGCACCGTCCCCGGCACCCCGAGGGCCGCCGCGAGGCAGACACCGCCGGTCAGCGCGAGCCCCGGATGCCAGCCCGTCACGGTGGCCGCGCGCACCGAGAGGCGGCCGGGGAGGAAGGCGCCCACCGCGGCGACCTTCGGCAGGGCACCCCCGGTCGACAGCCCGAGCAGCCGGGCCGCCGCCGCCCGTACGCCGAGCAGCCGTCCCAGTACCTCGGCTCCGGCGCCGAACAGCGCCTCGCGCGAGGACAGGCCGAGGTCGCGGGCGGCCACGAACACATAGGGGTTGCCGTAGCGCACCAGCGACACCGGCAGCCCGCACAGCCGCTGGAGCGGCCGCCCGGTGGGCAGCAACCCGTCGAGGGGCACGGCCCGTTCGAGCCGTACCGTGTACGAGCCGTCCGGCCGGGGCAGGCAGAGCACCGGATCGCCGGTGGTCACCGCGCGCACCCGCACCGGCCCCCGCCGTCCGGAGGCGACGACGGCCGCGAGCAGGGAATGACCGCAGCCGGCACGGAAGTCGAAGCCGTCCGGCTCCGGCAGGCACTGCACGAAGCGGTAGTCGACGTCGTACGACGCGACGGGGGAGGGGCCGACGAGCGCGATCTTGCGTACCTGGCCGCGGCCGGTCGCCTCCAACCAGCGGCGCAGCGCGCTGAGTTCGCCGCGCAGGGCCAGCGCGCCCCGGGGCAGGCGGCCCTGGTCGAGGACGAGCGTCGGGCCGGGCGCGCCCTCGGCCCGGACGACGTCCGCGATCACGCCGCGAGGTCGGCCGAGACCCGCAGCCCCTGGACGACGTCGGTCCACAGCTCGTGGACGGCGAGCGCCCACAGGGTCAGGGCGTCCTGCTGGGAGGGCCGCTCGGCATGCCGGGCGAACAGCGCCTGCACCCGGTCGGCACGCAACTGCCCGCCCCGCCGGAGCCGTGCGGGCGCGAGCAGTTCCCGCACGGACCACAGCAGCGGCCCGTCCGCGGCGAGCATCGCCGACAGCGGCAGGGTGAAGGGCTGTTTGGGCCGGCGGAGCACGGGGGCCGGCAGCAGGCCCCGCCCGGCCTCGTACAGCGCCCTCTTGCCGGTGCGCGGTCCGGTGGGCAGCCGGCGGGCGAGGTCCACCACGCCCGGCTGGCAGAACGGCATCCGGGCCTCGACCGCCCACGCCATGCTCAGGTGGTCCACGCGCCGCAGGTGGTACGCCGGCAGCCGCCGGCGCGTCTCGAACGTCTGCAAGGTCCCGGCCCGGTCGGTGCCACGGGCGCGCAGCTCGGCCGCGATCCGGTCGGCCGCGGAGCCGCGCTCGGCGATGAACGCCCGGTACTCGGGGGTGTACAGCCACTCCCGTACCAGCCGGGGGGCCGCTGCCAGCGCGTCCACGTAGGCCGCCGTCCAGTCGGTCCCCGCGGGTGCGGCCAGCGCCGTGCGCACCCGGTCGTAGCCGCCGAAGAGCTCGTCGGCGCCGTCCCCGGTGAGCGCGGCGGTGAACCCGGCCTCGCGGACGGCCCGGAAGAGCGCGTAGGTGCTGACGGCGATGGGGTCGGCGTTGGGCTGGCCCAGGTGGCGCACCGTGCGGGTCAGCAGCGAGGGGAGTTCGGCGGGGTCGACGCAGACCTCGTGGTGGCGGGTGCGGACGCGCCGGGCGACGGCCCTGGCGTAGGTGTGCTCGGCCTCCGGCCAGCGCCCCCGGTACCCGAGGTGGAAGGTGTGCAGCGGCCGCACGTGCTCCGCGGCGAGCGCGGTCACCAGCCCGGAGTCCAGGCCGCCGCTGGTCAGGGCGCACAGCGGCACGTCGACCTCGGCCAGCCGGTGCACCTCGCCGCGCAGGGCCTCCAGCACGTCCGCGGCCGACGGGGCGGGTCCGGCGTCCGGCGCCGCGGCGCGGGGACCGCAGCGGAGCATGCGCAGCCCCTCGGCGCCGCGGGCCACCGCGACGCTCCCGGGAGGCAGGACGCGGATGCCCGCGAGGGCGGTCTCCGTGCCGAACGGCGTCTTGGTGGACAGCACGGTGTCGAGGGCCTCCTCGCGCGGTTCGGCGGGCACCCCGTCGAACGCGAGCAGCGCGGGGATCTCGGAGGCGAACCGCACGGCGCCGCGTTCGCCCTGGTGGTAGTGGAGGGGCTTCATGCCCATGCCGTCGACCGCGAGGACCAGTTGGGGCAGCGGGCCGCGCAGATCGAGGACGGCGACCGCGAACATGCCGTCCAGCTCGTCGGCGAAGGCCGTCCCGAACTCGGTGTACAGGGCGGGCAGCAGGCTGCCGTCGCAGCGGTCCGGGAAGCGGTGACCGCGCGCCTCCAGGCGGCGGCGCAGCTTCCGGTGGTTGTAGATCTCGCCGTTGAGCACGGCCACGACGCCCGGCGCGGTCGGCAGGGTGAAGGGCTGGGTGCCGCCCGCCGGGTCGGTCACGGCGAGCCGGTCGCAGCCGAGCGACCAGCCGCGGCCGGTCATGACACCGCGCTCGTCCGGCCCCCCGTGCCGTTGCCGGGCCGACACCGTGGCGAGTTCGGCGCCGGTGGCCGCGACCGCGAAGGAGCCGAAGATCCTGCACATGCTGGTGGCCTCCGAGACTGTGGATCCGAGACGTGGACTTCGGGACACGGGTGTGCGACAGGCACCGACGAAACTTGGTCCCGACAATGTTTTGAAGCTACCAATTTTTTGTCTGGCGCGTAAGTGTCATGGCGTCGACGCGCCACCGGCACCGCCTTGTCCGGCCACCGCCCGGCCAACAGGGTTGTGGCATGGAAGAGTTCAAGGCCGATCCCCCCGACCGCGGCGCGCCGGAGAGTCTTCTCGTCGTGGCCGCGCACCCGGACGACATCGAATTCTGCGTCAGCGGCACGGTGATGCGCTGGATCGCCGACGGCACCCGCGTGACCTACTGCATCGTCACCGACGGCGACGCCGGCGGCTACGACGAACGGCTGCCCCGCCAGGCGATGGCCGATCTGCGCCGAGCCGAACAGGTCCACTCGGCCAAGCTCAGCGGCGTGCACGACGTGCGCTTCCTCGGCTACCCGGACAGCTTCGTGGAGCCGACCGCCGAGCTGCGCCGCGACCTGTGCCGGGTCATCCGCCAGGTCCGGCCGCGCCGCGCGATCATCCCGAGCCCCGAGATCAACTGGAAGCGCGTCGCGGACCTGCACCCGGACCACCGGGCGGTCGGCGACGCGGCCCTGCGGGCGATCTACCCGGAGGCGCGCAACCCCTTCGCGCACCCGGAACTCCTCAAGAGCGAGGGGCTCGAACCCTGGATCGTCCCCGAGCTGTGGCTGATGACCGGGCCGACGCCCAACCAGTACGTCGACGTCACCACCGTCTTCGCCCGCAAGGTGGAGGCGCTGCGCATCCACACCTCGCAGACGGCCCACTTCGAGGACCTCGCCGGGCTGCTGCGCGACTGGCTCGCCGAGCACGCCCGGGCGGGCGGACTGCCCCCGGGCCGGCTCGCCGAGGCGTTCCAGATCGTCAGCACCGAGTGAGCCGCCCCGCTCACCGGTAGATGCACAGCTCCTTCTCCGTGGCGCCCGACAGGTGGTAGCGGGTGCCGACGAGCGGACGGCCGGTGTAGATCCGGATCAGCGTCGGCAGGTCCCCGCGGAACTGCGCGAGGGGACGCTCCGCGCAGGGGTTCCCCAGCGGCAACGGCGCGTCGGCGCCGGGGAGATGGGCGTGCAGGCCGGGGGTGCCGCGCTGCCGGCTGGTCGCCGTCAGCAGGGGGAGGGCGTGCTCCGCGCTCTCCCCGGCGTACGCCCCCCGCTCGCCGAACGCCTCGCGCACGTCACCGGCGTGCACCCACTCGCCCAGCGCCACCGCGTCCAGCCGGTCGTCGCAGCGCCGGGCGATGACCTCACCGGCCTCCGTGAGCCCCTGCTCCAGCTCGTCCAGCACGCGCTCCAGCGGCCAGTCCGCGCGCTCCGCCACATCCGCGGCGTTCGCCTCCGGCAGGAACGCGCCCTCCTCCAGCCGGCCCTCGACGATGCGGATCAGCGCCGCCCCACAGTGGGCGAGGACCTGGCGCACCGTCCATCCGGGACAGGCGGTGCGCAGTTCGAACAGCTCCCGGGGAGCGGCACGCAGCAACGGCATCAGCGCGTCTCGCTCGGTGCGGAGCAGGCGGCCGGGAAGGCCGGGGTCCCGGCCCGCCGCCGCGTACGGGTTGTGCTCGGACATCTCTGTCTGCTCCGCGCTCTCAGTAGCGGTAGTGGTCCGGCTTGTACGGGCCGTCGACCTCGACGCCGATGTACGCGGCCTGCTCCGGGCGCAGCCTGGTCAGCTTGACGCCGAGCGCGTCCAGGTGGAGCCGGGCGACCTTCTCGTCCAGGTGCTTGGGCAGCACGTACACACCGGTCGGGTACGCGTCCGGCTTGGTGAACAGCTCGATCTGCGCCAGCGTCTGGTCCGCGAACGAGTTCGACATCACGAACGACGGGTGACCGGTGGCGTTGCCCAGGTTCAGCAGCCGCCCCTCGGACAGCACGATGATCACCTTGCCGTCCGGGAAGGTCCACGTGTGGACCTGCGGCTTCACCTCGTCCTTGACGATGCCCGGGATCTTCGCCAGACCGGCCATGTCGATCTCGTTGTCGAAGTGACCGATGTTCCCGACGATCGCCTGGTGCTTCATCCGGGCCATGTCCGAGGCCATGATGATGTCCTTGTTGCCCGTCGTCGTCACGAAGATGTCGGCCTTGTCCACGACCTCGTCCAGCGTCGTGACCTGGTACCCGTCCATCGCCGCCTGCAGCGCGCAGATCGGGTCGATCTCCGTCACGATCACCCGCGCACCCTGACCGCGCAGCGACTCCGCACAGCCCTTGCCGACATCGCCGTAACCGCACACCACCGCGGTCTTCCCGCCGATCAGCACATCGGTGGCCCGGTTGATACCGTCCACCAGCGAGTGCCGGCAACCGTACTTGTTGTCGAACTTCGACTTCGTGACCGCGTCGTTCACATTGATCGCCGGGAACAGCAGCACACCGTCCCGCTGCATCTCGTACAACCGGTGCACACCCGTCGTGGTCTCCTCCGTCACACCACGGATGCCGGCGGCGACGGCCGTCCAGTCGAGGTCGCTGCGTTCCAAAAGCGCCCTGAGCACGGCGAGTTCCTCGTTGTCGGCGGGCGGGAGGTCGCCGGTCTTCTGGAAGGCCACGCCCTGGTGGACGAGGAGGGTGGCGTCACCGCCGTCGTCCAGGATCATGTTCGGGCCGCCGGTGGGGCTGTCCGGCCAGGTCAGCGCCCGCTCGGTACACCACCAGTACTCCTCCAGGGTCTCACCCTTCCAGGCGAACACCGGTATCCCGGCCGCGGCGACGGCGGCGGCCGCGTGGTCCTGGGTGGAGAAGATGTTGCAGGACGCCCAGCGGACCTCGGCGCCGAGGGCGACCAGGGTCTCGATCAGCACGGCGGTCTGCACGGTCATGTGCAGCGAGCCGGTGATGCGGGCGCCGGCCAGCGGCCGGGCCTCGGCGTACTCCTTGCGGATCGCCATCAGGCCGGGCATCTCGTGCTCGGCGAGGGTGATCTCCTTGCGGCCGAACTCGGCCAGCGAGAGGTCGGCGACCTTGAAGTCGGGGGTGTCAGCGGACACTGAGGCTCCTCGATGCTTGGATGGTGCGATGGATGTCCAGGGCCGCCGTCGAGCGGTTCAGGGTGATGTAGTGCAGACCGGGCGCCCCCTCGGCGAGGAGCCGGTCGGCCATGGCGACGGCGTGGTCGACGCCGATGCGGTGCGCGACGGCGGGATCGTGCCGGGCCGCCTCCAGCCGGTGCGCCAGGTCCTTCGGGAAGGTCGCCGCGCTGAGCTCGGCGAACCGGCGGATCTGGCGGACGTCGGTGGCGGGCATGATCTCCGGGATGATCGGGGTCTCGCAGCCGGCCGCGGCGACCCGGTCCCGCAGCCGCAGATAGTCCTCCGCGCGGAAGAACATCTGCGTGATGGCGTAGTCCGCGCCGGCCTTGCACTTGGCCACGAAGTGGCGCAGATCGGACCGGGCGTCGGGCGAGCGCGGATGCCCCTCCGGGAAGGCCGCCACGCCGATGGTGAAGTCGCCCAGCGAGCGCAGCAGTTCGACCAGCTGGTAGGCGTGCGTGAACCCGTCGGGATGCGGGACCCACGGGCCCCGCGGGTCGCCGGGCGGGTCGCCGCGCAGCGCGAGGACGTCGCGGATGCCCGCGTCCGCGTAGCTGCCGATGATGCGGCGCAGCTCGGCCACCGAGTGCCCGACGGCGGTCAGATGGGCGGCCGGACGCAGGGTCGTCTCGGCGGCGATGCGCCGGGTGAGCGCCACCGTACGGTCGCGGGAGGAACCCCCCGCCCCATAGGTGACCGACACGAAGTCGGGCCGCAGCGCCTCCACTTTGCGCACCGCGCTCCACAGGGCGCGCTCGCCCGCGGCGGTGGCGGGTGGGAAGAACTCGAACGAGAAGGTGGTCATGAGCGCCGCCCGGCGTTGAAGTATCCCGCCTCGGGGTGGTGGACGACGATCGCGTCCGTGGACTGCTCGGGGTGGAGCTGGAACTCCTCGGACAGCCGGACCCCGATCCGCTCGGGTTCCAGCAGGGTGGCGATCTTGGCGCGGTCCGCCAGATCGGGGCACGCCGGGTAGCCGAGGGAGTAGCGGCACCCCTGGTAGTCGGTGCGGAACATGCCGGCCAGCGAGTCCGGATCGGCGCCGGCGATACCGAGTTCGGCGCGGACGCGGGCGTGCCAGTACTCGGCGAGGGCTTCGGCCAACTGGACGGACAGGCCGTGCAGTTCGAGGTAGTCGCGGTAGGCGTTGGCCGCGAAGAGCCGCGCGGTCTCCTCGCCGATGCGGGAGCCGACGGTGACGACCTGGAAGCCGACGACGTCCCTCTCGCCGGACTCCTCCGGGCGGAAGAAGTCGGCCAGGCACAGCCGCCGGCCGCGGTCCTGCCGGGGGAAGGTGAACCGGGTGAGTTCCGTGCCGTGCTCGTCGAGGACGATCAGGTCGTCGTCCTTGGACACACAGGGGAAGTAGCCGTGGACGACGGACGCTTCCAGCAGGTTGCGGGTGCGCAGCAGATCGAGCCAGCCGCGCAGCCTGGGCCTTCCCTCGGTCTCGAACAGGTCCTTGGTCAGGCCCCATTGGCCCTTGAAGAGGGCGTCTTCGTCGAGCCAGGAGGCGTATTCCTTGAGCTGGATGCCCTTGCTGACGCGGGTGCCCCAGAACGGCGGGGTGGGCACGGGGTTGTCGGTGGCGACGTCGGAACGGCCTGCCTCCGCGGGCTCCTCCGGGACCGCCTTCCGCGCGGGTACCCGGCGTTGCTTCAGTTCGGGGAGTTTCGCGCCGGGCACGCCGCGTTTGACGCCGATGAGGGCGTCCATCAGGCGCAGGCCCTCGAAGGCGTCGCGGGCGTAGCGGACCTCGCCCTGGTAGATCTCGTGGAGGTCCTGTTCGACGTAGGCGCGGGTGAGAGCGGCGCCGCCGAGGATGACCGGGTATTTCGACGCCAGGGCGCGCTGGTTGAGCTCCTCCAGGTTCTCCTTCATGATCACGGTGGACTTCACCAGCAGCCCGGACATGCCGATCACGTCCGCGCGGTGCTCCTCGGCGGCCTCCAGGATCGCGGAGACGGGCTGCTTGATCCCCAGGTTGACCACGTTGTAGCCGTTGTTGGACAGGATGATGTCGACGAGGTTCTTGCCGATGTCGTGCACGTCACCGCGGACCGTGGCCAGCACGATGGTGCCCTTGCCCTCGGCGTCCGACTTCTCCATGTGCGGTTCGAGATAGGCGACCGCGGCCTTCATCACCTCGGCGGACTGCAGCACGAACGGCAGCTGCATCTGCCCCGAGCCGAACAGCTCACCGACGACCTTCATGCCGTCCAGCAGCGTCTCGTTGACGATGTCCAGCGCCGGCCGCTCGGCCAGCGCCGCATCCAGATCCGCTTCCAGACCGTTGCGTTCCCCGTCGATGATCCGCCGCTTGAGCCGCTCCTCCAGCGGCAGCGCGGCCAGCTCCTCGGCCTTGCCCGCCTTCAGCGACTTCGCCGTCGCCCCCTCGAACAGCCGCATCAGCTTCTGCAACGGGTCGTAGCCCGGCGCACGCCGGTCGTAGATCAGGTCCAGCGCCGTGGTGACCTCCTCCTCGCTGAACCGGGCGATCGGCAGGATCTTCGAGGCGTGCACGATCGCCGAGTCCAGCCCCGCCTTCACACACTCGTCCAGGAAGACGCTGTTGAGCAGGATCCGGGCGGCCGGGTTCAGCCCGAAGGAGATGTTCGACAGCCCCAGCGTGGTCTGCACCGCGGGATGACGCCGCTTCAGCTCCCGGATCGCCTCGATCGTCGCCACACCGTCCTTGCGGGACTCCTCCTGACCCGTGCAGATCGTGAACGTGAGGGTGTCGATGAGGACGTCCTCCTCACGGATCCCCCAGTTCCCCGTCAGATCCGCGATCAGCCGCTCGGCGATCTCCACCTTCTTCTGCGGCGTGCGGGCCTGGCCCTCCTCGTCGATCGTCAGCGCGATCAGCGCCGCACCGTGCTCACGCGCCAGCGCCGTCACCCGGGCGAACCGCGACTCGGGACCGTCCCCGTCCTCGTAGTTCACCGAGTTGATCACCGCACGCCCGCCCAGCTTCTCCAGACCGGCCCGGATCACCTCCACCTCGGTGGAGTCCAGCACGATCGGCAGCGTCGACGCCGTCGCCAGCCTGCCGGCCAGCTCCTCCATGTCCGCGACACCGTCCCGGCCGACATAGTCCACACACAGATCGAGCATGTGCGCGCCCTCGCGGATCTGCTCCCGGGCGATCTCCACACAGTCGTCCCAGCGGCCCTCCAGCATCGCCTCACGGAACTTCTTCGACCCGTTCGCGTTCGTCCGCTCACCGATCGCCAGATACGACGTGTCCTGCCGGAACGGCACCGACTGGTACAGCGACGCCGCACCCGGCTCCGGCCGCGGGTCACGCCCGGGCGGGGTCAGACCCCGCACCCGCTCCACCACCTGCCGCAGATGCTCCGGCGTCGTACCACAGCACCCGCCCACCAGCGACAGACCGTACTCACGCACGAACGTCTCCTGCGCGTCCGCCAGTTGATCCGGACCGAGCGGGAAGTACGCGCCGTCGTTGGTCAGCACCGGCAGGCCGGCGTTCGGCATGCACAGCAGGGGGATGCGGGCGTTGCGGGCGAGATGGCGCAGGTGTTCGCCCATCTCGGCCGGTCCGGTCGAGCAGTTGAGTCCGATGAGATCGATGCCCAGCGGCTCCAGGGCGGTGAGGGCAGCGCCGATCTCGGAGCCCAGCAGCATGGTGCCCGTGGTCTCGAAGGCCATCGACACCAGCAACGGCACGTCCAGGCCGAGGGCGTCCAGGGCGCGCCGGGCGCCGAGCACGGCGGCCTTCGTCTGGAGCAGGTCCTGGGTGGTCTCCACGAGCAGCGCGTCCGCGCCGCCCGCCAGCAGGCCCTCCGCGTTCGCCTGGAAGCCGTCGCGGATCGTGCCGTAGCCGATGTGCCCGAGGGTGGGCAGCTTGGTGCCGGGGCCCATGGAGCCCAGCACCCAGCGCTGCCGGCCCTCCCGGGCGGTGAACTCGTCCGCCACCTCGCGGGCGATCCGGGCGCCCGCCTCGGACAGCTCGTACACCCGGCCGGCGATGTCGTACTCCGCCATCGCCGCGTGGTTGGCCCCGAAGGTGTTGGTCTCCACGCAGTCCACGCCCACCGCGAAGTACGCCTCGTGGACCGAGCGGACGATGTCCGGGCGGGTCAGGTTGAGGATCTCGTTGCAGCCTTCGAGCTGCTGGAAGTCGTCCAGGGTGGGTTCCTGGGCCTGGAGCATGGTGCCCATCGCCCCGTCGGCCACCACCACCCGGGTGGCGAGCGCCGTCCGCAGGGCGCCGATCCGGGCGGCCGTCATGTCAGCCCCCTCAGGTTCGCCGCGAGATGCGTGGCCAGCTGGGCCGCGCAGCCCACGCCGTAGGTCGTGCGCAGCCGCCCGAGCACGATGTCCCGGTACAGCCGGTACTCCTGGGTGCCCACGTAGTCCAGCGCGGTGGCGGCCACGACACAGCCGAGCTGCGCCGCGCAGCGCTCCGGGACACCCCACGCCGTGCCGGCGAGGAAGCCCGCGCGGAACGCGTCGCCGACACCGGTCGGGTCCACCACACCGGAGACCTCGACCGCGGGCACGGCGAGGTCCGGCCGGCCGTCGCGGCGGATGCGGACGCCCGCGGCGCCCTCCGTGGTGACCCAGCGGCCGACGCGGCGCAGCACGTCCGGCACACCGAGCCCGGTACGCTCCTGGAGCAGCGCGGTCTCGTACTCGTTGGTGAACAACCAGCGTGACCCGTCGATGAGTTCGAGCACCTCCTTGCCGCTGAGCCGCGCCAGCTGCTGGGACGGATCGGCGGCGAACGGGATGCCGAGGTCCCGGCAGGCCCGGGTGTGCCGCAGCATGGCCTCCGGGTCGTCCGGCGAGATCATCACCAGCCCGAGCCGGCCCGTGCGCTCGGCGATCGCCCGCAGGTCGATCCGGCGGGCCTCCGTCATCGCGCCGGCGTAGAAGGTGGCGATCTGGTTCTGCGCGCGGTCCGTCGTACAGACGAAACGGGCGGTGTGGTGCTCCTCGCTGACCAGCACGGAGTCGGTGTCGACCCCGTGCTGCTTCAGCCAGACGCGGTAGGGCTCGAAATCGTCGCCGACCGCCCCGACCAGCACCGGCCGCAGGCCGAGCAGCCCGAGGCCGAACGAGATGTTCGCTGCCACGCCGCCACGGCGGATCTCCAGCCGGTCGGCGAGGAAGGACAGGGAGACGCGGTCCAGTCGGTCGGCCAGGAGCTGGTCGGTGAAGCTCCCCGGGAAGGACATCAGATGGTCGGTGGCGATGGAACCCGTGACAGCGATACGCATCTCAGCCCTCCACGTGGGCGCGCAGCGCGCCGGCCCGGTCGGTCGACTCCCAGGTGAACTCCGGCAGTTCGCGGCCGAAGTGGCCGTACGCGGAGGTCCGCGCGTAGACGGGCCGCAGCAGGTCCAGGTCGCGCACGATCGCCGCCGGACGCAGGTCGAAGACCTCCGTGATCGCGGCCTGGATGCGGTCCACCGGGACGGACTCGGTGCCGAACGTCTCCACGAACAGGCCGACCGGGTCCGCCTTGCCGATGGCGTAGGCGACCTGTACCTCGCAGCGGCGGGCGAGACCCGCGGCGACCACGTTCTTCGCGACCCAGCGCATCGCGTACGCCGCGCTGCGGTCCACCTTGGAGGGGTCCTTGCCGGAGAAGGCGCCGCCGCCGTGCCGGGCCATCCCGCCGTAGGTGTCGATGATGATCTTGCGGCCGGTCAGGCCCGCGTCGCCCATCGGGCCGCCGATCTCGAAGCGGCCCGTGGGGTTCACCAGCAGCCGGTAGCCGTCGCTCTCCAGGCTCACCCCCTGCTCGGCGAGCGCCTTGAGCGTCGGCTCCACCACCGACTCCCGGATGTCCGGGGCGAGCAGGCCCTCCAGGCTGATGTCCCCGGCGTGCTGGGAGGAGACGACGACGGTGTCCAGGCGCGCCGGGCGGTCGCCGTCGTACTCGATGGTGACCTGCGTCTTGCCGTCCGGCCGCAGATAGGGACAGCCGCCGTTCTTGCGGACCTCGGTCAGCCGCTCGGCCAGCCGGTGCGCGAGATGGATCGGCAGCGGCATCAGCTCGGGGGTGTCGTCGCAGGCGTAGCCGAACATCAGGCCCTGGTCGCCGGCGCCCTGCCGGGACAGCTCGTCGCTGTTGCCCTCGGCGCGCGCCTCCCAGGCGGCGTCCACGCCCTGCGCGATGTCCGGCGACTGGGCGCCGATCGACACGGAGACCCCGCAGGAGGCGCCGTCGAAGCCCTTGGCGGAGGAGTCGTAGCCGATGTCGAGGATCGTGTCGCGCACCAGCTGGGCGATGGGCGCGTACGCGTGGGTGGTGACCTCACCGGCGATGTGCACCTGACCGGTGGTGATCAGGGTCTCCACCGCCACCCGGGCGGCCGGGTCCTGGCCGAGCAGCGCGTCCAGGACGGTGTCGCTGATCCGGTCGGCGATCTTGTCGGGATGGCCTTCGGTGACGGACTCGGAGGTGAAGAGCCGCCGGCTCATCTCACTTCACCTCCGCGAGGAAGAAGGCGGCCTCGATGGCGTCGAGGGTGCGCAGGGAGTCGACCTCCAGGGTCTCCATCTCGATGGCGCGGCCGCTGTGCTGCTCCAGGAGGAAGACGAACTCCACGAAGGACAGCGAGTCGATGAGCCGGTTCTCGATCAGGTCGAGGTCGTTCGGGATGTCCTCGCGCTCCGGGTGGCGCTTGAGGATCCAGTCCTTCACCTGCTGCAGGCCGTCGGTCATGGCGGTACTCCTAACGGTGATCGAGGAAGAGTTGTGGGCGGAGCGGGCGTCTCACGGCCGGTGCCGGGGATCGCCGAGGACGGGAGCGGCCACGGCCACCGCGTAGTCCACGTCGTGGCTGATGCTCACCGTGATGTCCTGGATGCCGGACTCGGCCGCCATCTCGGCGGCGGTGCGGCGCAGTTCGACCAGTGGCCAGCCGCCGTCGGAGCGGCGCACCACGATGTCGCGCCAGGGCAGGAACCGGCCCCGGACCCGCAGGGTCTTGAACGCCGCTTCCTTGGCCGCGATCCGTCCGCACAGGCTGAGCAGATCGAGGCCGCTGGACGTACGGCAGTCGTCGAGTTCGCCGGGGTTCAGCATCCGCTGGAAGAAATCCTCGCCGTGGTCGTCGAGGAGCCGGCGGACGCGCTTGACGGACACGATGTCCATGCCGAGGTTCGCCCAGCCCGGGCCGCCGCCATGGGCGGTGGGGTGGGCAGGCACCTCACACCCCCGGGCCGACCGGCTGGAGTCGGTCGCCTGCCGCGAGCACGGCGTCGGTGGCGGCGGCCCAGGTGCCGTACCGCCGGGTGAGGGCCGACAGCCAGCGTTCGAGCCCGAAGGCGACACAGCTGGTGGAGGCCGGCTCGCCGGTGCCGGCGAGGGTGATGGAGCAGCGGTCGCCGAAGAAGTTGCGGTGGGTGTTGACGGAGGCGATCGCGAGGTCCTCGAAGAGGAACTCGTGCTTGACCGGGGACAGCCGCTGCAACAGCGCCTTGGAACCGCCCTTGTCGTAGAAGGGGTCGGTGGCGGCCTCCCTGCGCAACGGCAGGTCGAGCGCCCGGGCGAAGGCGGTGATGCGGTCGGTGAAGTCCAGCAGGTGGGCGTCCGCGTGTTCGCGGCTGCCGAGGGCGACGATCTCCCGCATGTGGAAACCGAGTTGGCGGCGCAGCCCCTCGTAGCGCTCCTCCTTGCGGAAGCACCAGCCGACCACGGTCACCAGGGTGTCCGCCTCGACCTCGCGGCCCTCGTGGTCGAGGTAGACGGCGTAACAGGAGGCGGAGGGCAGGCCGAGTTCGGCGGGCTGGAGCGAGCTGCACGGGAAGCAGCCCGTCTCGGAACAGTACTCGCCGCGGCGGTCGACGTCGATCGCGGTGGCGACGACGGCCTGGTGGGGGAAGTTCTCGTAGTAGTCCAGCCGCTTGAGGTCGGCGGCGGGCAGCAGCGGGGGCATGGTCATCGGACGGGCCCCGGCGCTCACGCCCCACTTCTCGAAGGTGTCGTCGAGGAGCCGGAGCAGCGCCGTCTCCTCCGCTCCGAGGGAGGGCAGGCCGCGGCTCACGGCCGGTGAGCGCGGGGGCGCGGTGGATATGGTGTCGGGCACGGTGGTGGACCACCTCTCGGTTCGCTGGACGGGCCGTCCCGCTCCTCGGCGGGCATGGCCGGAAGGACCGGCCGGTCCGGGTCAGAGGACCGGCAGAGTGTCGTCGGAGAAGATCCCGGTCTTGAGGAAGAAGGCGAGCGGCTTGCGGATGGCCTTGCGCTCGTGGGCGCGCCTGCGCTCGTCGGCGAGGAGGGCGTTGCGCAGCCCCAGCGGGTCGGCGATGCCGGCGTCGCGGTAGACGTGCGGGTTGTAGAGGGAGTTGACGCTGAAGACGACGTAGCGCTTCAGGTAGCTCTCCACCTCGCGCAGCCGTTCGGCGCTCACCGCCTCGCGCATGCGGGTGAAGAGCAGCGAGACCAGCTCCCGGCCGAAGGCGATGTGCCGGGACTCGTCCTGGTGGTGCAGGCGGTTGACCTGGCGGATGGTCTCGCACAGCGAATCGTCCTGCGCCATCCGGGTGTTGTAGTGGTCGACCAGCTCCTCGAAGAACAGGATGCGGGCGAAGACGAGGAAGTTCTCGACCTCGCTCTCCCAGGCGGAGTCGGCGCTCATGGTCATCGACGAGTAGATCTTGCCGCCGTAGCGCCGGCAGAACTCGGAGAAGAACCACATGTGTTCGTTCTCCTCGCCGATGAAGTGGTGGAAGAAGTCGGAGGGCACCTCGAAGCCCGGCGTGTGGATGCGTCCCACGACCTCGATGAGCAGTTCGCGGATGCCGTGCACGTTCAGGCTGTAGAAGTTGACGGACTCCCACTTGGACAGCCGCCTGAGGGTGTCCTCGTCCAGCCGGTCGTAGTGCTCGGTGCCGTAGACGGTGAGCAGGTCGGGGCTCGTCCACATGCGGTTCTCGTCCAGCGTCTGCGGCCAGGCGAACCGCTGGTACGGGTTGTAGTAGTCCTCGATGGACTTCTCACTGAGCCGTTCGAGGATCTCCAGGAAGCGGTCGTTGACGGGAAGGGCCGTGGCGGCCATGGTTTCTCCTGTCCGAGTGCGGGAGCCGGGTCAGGGACGGACCTCGTAGACGGCGTTCACCGGGGTCTGGGTCGCCCGCCGCCAGCGGGTGAAGCCCGCCTGCTCGGCGATGGCGCGGAACGCCTTCTCGCCGGAGTGGTTGCCGAGCGCGTGCGGGCCGCGCTGGGCGAGGGCGACCGGCAGGCACATCACGGCGGACAGCGCCATGAACATGCGCGCCGGCGGAGTGCGGGTGTCGATGTCGGAGGGGGAGACGTTGGACTCGACCAGCATCCATGTGCCGTCCGCGTCCAGCGACTTGTGGACGTGCTGGGCCGCGGCCACCGGGTCGCCCATGTCGTGCAGGCAGTTGAAGAAGGTGACCAGGTCGTAGCCGCCGCCGGGGTAGTCGTCGGCGGACGCGGTCTCGAAGACGACACGGTCGCTCAGGCCCTCGTCCTCGGCGAGCTGCCGGGCGATGGCGATCGCCTCCTCCGAGTAGTCGAAGCCGTACACCCGGGCCTCGGGGAAGGCACGGGCGATCAGCCGGGTGGTGTGGCCCACGCCGCAGCCGACGTCCGCCGCCGTGCCGCCGGCCGCCAGCTTGTCGCTCACCTCGTGCAGCGCCGGGATCCAGTCGGTCAGCAGCCGGTGCTGGTAGGTGGGCTGGAAGAAGCTGCCCATGCCGGTGTCGAGCGCCGGGTCGTGCTCGGCCCAGCCGACGCCCTCGCCGCTGCGGTAGGCGTCGAGGAGCAGGTCCTCGGTGGCGTACAGCGCCTTGAGCGCGGTGAAGAAGCCCGCCGCGTAGGTGGGCGACGCGGGCTGCGCGAGGACGGCGGCGTGCTCCGCGGGCAGGGTGTACTTGTCGGAGGACGGGTGGCGCTCCACATAGCCGGCGCTGAGCTGCGCGTGCAGCCACTCCTCGGCGTAGCGCGGGGCGATGCCGGCGCGCTCGGCCAGTTCGGCGGGGGTGAGCGGGCCCTGTTCGGCGAGCACGCGGTACAGACCGAGCCGCTGGCCGAGGGAGACGGTCAGACCGCGTACGGCGGCCGCCGCGTCGTCGATGACGCGCTGGTGGAAGGCGGCCGCGGGCTCGGTGGCCCCGGGGCCGGTCGGCTGGGTCATGACGTGATCTCGTCTCGGGTCGCCGTGAACAGGAAGGAACGGGGCACGCGGGGGGTCTCGCGGGGCGGCACCGGGTACGGCCAGCGGCCGAAGTCGGCGCCCTCTTCGCCCGGTTGGCGCACCTCCTGGACGGTCCAGCCGCAGGAGACGAGCAGTTGCTCCGGCTCCTCGGTGCCGAACAGCCAGGGGTTGCCGTCCTCTTCGAGGGCCTTCATGAAGGGCCGGGACAGCGGATTGCGCAGGGCGGCCTCGCTGATGACGTCGCCGAGCAGCACGGAGGACGGCGCGCTGTGCTGCCACAGGGTGGCGAGCAGGGTGCGTACGGCGGTCTCCGGCAGGAAGAACAGCAGTCCCTCGACCACCCACAGCGTGGGCCGCTCCGCCTGCCAGCCCGCCTCCTTGAGGGCGCCGGTCCAGTCCTCGCGCAGATCGACGGCGACGGTACGGCGCTCGCGGCCGGCCGGTTCGGGCTCGTCGGCGAGCAGCGCGGCCTTGGCCTCCAGCAGCGCGGGCCGGTCGAGTTCGTACAGGGTGATGCCGTCGGGCCAGTCGAGGCGGTAGTAGCGGGTGTCCATGCCGGCCGCGAGGAACACGACCTGGCGCAGCCCGCGTTCGCGCACCGCGCGCTCGATGGCGCGGTCCAGGTAGGTGGTGCGGATGGCGAGGAACGGTACGGTGCCCGCGCCCGCGTAGCGTTCCAGCAGCTCGAAGCCGGTGGTGCCGGCGACGGTTCGGGCGTGGGGATCGGCGAACAGCCGGTCCTCGCGGTCGGTCTCCAGGGCCCGCGCGGCGGCGGTCCACTGGGCGGTGCGGGATACGGCCTCCACGGGAGGTCTCCCTTCGGGGCGGCGCTTCGTCGGTTGAAGCGGTGGGTGTGCGGACGGCCGTGCTCAGCGCTGTCGGGCACAGCAGGCGACCGGGTCCTGCGCCGCGGACATCGACGACGGGGTCGCGGCGCGGGAGTCGGCGGGACGCCGCCGGAAGATGCTGTGCAGGATCATGCTGAACACGACCGTCCCGTCGGCGGCCACCAGCTCGCAGCGGGGCTGGACGATGCCGGTGGCGGGGTTGCCCAGCGAGGGGCGCGATCCGAGGATCTCGATCCGTGCGGTGAGGACGTCGCCCGGCCGGACCGGCCGGTGGTAGCGGACCTCGTCGATGCCGGGGGAGCCGGCGCAGGCGCTGTAGGCGAGCAGGCCGTCGACGTAGCGCCGCATGAAGAGCGCCGAGGTGTGGAATCCGCTGGCGATCAGCCCCCCGAACGGCGACTGCTTCGCCCGCTCGGGATCGATGTGGAAGGGCTGCGGGTCGTACCGCCGGGCGAACTCGAGCACCTCCTCCTCGGTGACGGTGACCGTACCGAGCTCGTGGATGTCACCGGTGCGGAAGTCCTCGAAGTAGCGCATGAAGCCCCCCTCTGGGCCGAAGAGCCGGTTCTCTGGGCTTCACTCAATCTACGAATCGGCCGTTTATTTTGTCAACCAAAATCTACGACTCGATCAAGGCGTTGGCGATGTCCGCCCACAGGTCCTCCGGGTGCTCGATGCCGACCGACATCCGCACGGTGCCCGCGCCGATGCCGGCGGCCGCCAGCGCCGCGTCGTCCAGCTCCCGGTGCGAGGTGGACGCCGGGTGCGTGACCAGCGTCTCCACGCCGCCCAGCGACAGCGCCAGCCGGGCGATCCGCACCCGTTCGATGAACGCCTGCCCCGCCTCCCGCCCGCCGGTGAGCTCGAACGAGACCATGCCGCCGCCCCCGTCCAGGAGCGCCCGCGCGCGGTCGTGGGAGGGGTGGTCCGGCAGGAACGGCCAGTGCACGGCGGCGACTCGGTCGTGCCCGGCGAGGCGGTGGGCCAGCAGCTCCGCGCCGGCGCAGTGCTGGCGCATGCGCAACGGCAGCGTCGGCAGGCCGCGCAGGGTCAGCCAGGCCGCGAACGGGTCGGCGCACGCGCCCAGTTCCACGGTCCTGGGCCACACCCGGTCCCGCAGCGCCTCGTCGGCGAAGACGGCCACCCCGCCCAGCACGTCGGAGTGCCCGGCCAGGTACTTGGTCGTGGAGTGCACCACCACGTCGGCGCCGTGCTCGATCGGGCGGCACAGCACCGGCGAGGCCAGCGAGTTGTCCACCATGCTGGGCACCCCGTGCCGCCGCGCCTCGGCGAGCAGACCTCCGAGGTCGGGCACCCGGCCCGTGGGGTTGGCGATGGTCTCCAGGTGCAGCAGCCGGGTGGTGGGGCGGACCAGGCCGGCGAAGTCGGCCGGGTCGTCGCCGCTGATGTGGTCCACCTCGACGCCGAAGCGCCGGGCGAGATCCGTGAGCACGGAGTAGGTGCCGCCGTACAGGCACTGCCCGGCGATCACATGGTCACCGGGTCGCAGCAGCGCCAGCAGGACGCCGCTGATCGCGCCCATCCCGGAGGCGAACGCGATCGCGGCGGCCCCGCCCTCCAGTGCGGCGAGCGTCCGCTCCAGGGCCCGCACGGTGGGGTTGCCCCGCCGGGAGTAGACGTACGCCCCGTCCGGCCCGCCCATGGCCTGCGCCAGCTCGGCGGCGGACTCGAAGGCGAAGGCCGAGGACTGCACGATCGGCACGCTGAGCGGCCGGCCGCCGGTCGCCGGGGAATCCTGGTGCACCTGTACGGCGCGGGTCTGTATGTCCATCGCGGTGCTCCTCCGTACACGGGACAGGGCCGTCCGTTCCGGTTGCCCGAAACCGAACGGCCCGTCGAGGGGTTCGTTGTCCAGATGGCTCGTCGTCCAGGTGGACGGCGGTGCCGGCGGCCTGTGCCGTGCCGGTTCGCCGGGTGAATGCCCGTCAGACACCGGCCCGTTCGCCGGTCGCCTCCTGTGCGGCGCCGGCCTGTGCCGCGGCCGCCTTCTCGCTGCGCATGGACAGCAGGGTGATCAGTCCGCCCACGGCGGCGATCGCCGCGGCCCACACGAAGGCCGCGCTGAAACCGTCGGTGAGGGCCGGGAGGTCGCCCAGCTTGCCGGCGCCCGCGGAGGTGGCCACGGCGGTCAGCGCCGCGAGCCCGAGCGCGGAGCCCACCTGGTAGGTGGTGTTGACGATGCCGGAGGCCAGACCCGCCTGCTCCTGCGGAGCCCCGGACATCGCTGCCATCATCGCCGGGATGTAGGCGAGCGACATGCCGAGGGCCGCGACCAGCGACGCGGGCAGGACGTCGACCACGAAGGTGCCCGTCGGCTGGACCTGGGACAGCCACACCAGACCCGCCGCGAGGACCAGCAGACCGCCGCCGATCAACGGCTTGGCCCCGAACTTGGCCATCAGCCGCGCGGTGATGGCTGTCATGAAGATCATCAGCAGCACGGTCATCGGCAGCAGCGCGGCACCGGAGGCGAACGCCCCGTAGCCCAGGACCTGCTGGAGGTACAGGTTGAGGAAGTACCACATCGGGATCCACGCGGCGCCGAGCAGCGCCATCGCCAGGTTCGCCGAACCCAGGCGCGGCACCCGCCAGATGCCGAGCGGCATCAGCGGCTCGTTCACCGTCTTCTGGATCACGAAGAACAGGGCGAGCAGGGCGACGGCGCCGACCAGCTCCAGCACCGTGCCGGTCGAGGACCAGCCGACCTCCGGGGCGCGGACGACGGCGAACACGGCGAGCGCCAGACCGGCCGTGACGGACACGGCGCCGAGCACGTCCACCCCGCCGCGCCGGCCGCCGACGGCGGGCAGCAGCTTGGCGGCCGCGAGCGTGGCCAGGCCGATCGGGATGTAGATGATGAACACCCACGGCCAGCTCAGCCACTGGGTGAACACACCGCCCATGAAGACGCCGGCGGTGCCGCCCGCGGGGGCCGCGGCGCCGTAGAGCGCCATGGCCTTGCCCAGCTCCTTGGGGTCGTGGGCGAACAGCATCATCAGCAGGGTCATGGCCGAGGGCGCGATCAGCGCGCCGCCCACGCCCTGGACGGCGCGGCCGACGACCTCGACGGACGCGCTCTGCGCGGCGGCGGCCACGATCGAGCCCGCGACCAGCACCGTCCAGCCGGTGACGAACACCTTGCGGGCCCCGAGCAGGTCGGACAGGCGGCCGCCGAGCAGCAGCAGACCGCCGAAGGCGATGACGTAGGCGTTGAAGACCCACTGCAGCTCGCCCTGCGAGAAGCCGAGGTCCTTCTGCATCTCGGGAAGCGCCACCCCGATGATCGACGTGTCCATGATGACCATGAACTGCGCGGCGGCGAGCACGACCAGTGCCCACCAGCGCCTGGGATTGACGGCTGACATGACTCCACCCTTCTTACGTATACCCCTGGGGGGTACCTGTGCGGTGCACCGTAGCATACCCACCGGGGGTATGTAAGGGAGTGAACTCACGGATTCCGAAAGGCGGTTGGAGGGCCCAGGAAAGGCGAAAACCCCTCCGTCCCCGAGGGGGTGGAGGGGTTTTCGCCCGGAGCGCGGCGCCCGGCGCCGCGCGGACTCAGATGGTGCCGACCAGCTCGTAGCCGGCCTCGTCCACGGCGGCGCGGACGGCTTCCTCGTCGAGCGGGGCGGCGGAGGTGACCGTCACCTCGCCCTTGTCGGCGACGGCCGTGACCGCGGTGACGCCGTCCAGAACGGAGATCTCCTTGGAGATGGCGGACTCGCAGTGGCCGCAGGTCATGCCGGAGACCTTGTACACGGTGGTGACGCCGCTGCCGTGGACCTGGACGTCGGTCGCCGTCCCGGTACCGCAGGAGCCGCAGCAGGAGCCGGAGTTCTGTTCGGTCATGGCTACTTCCTCGGGTGAGAGCATGGTTCGGTCCGCGGGAGGGGCGGTGCACCGGCCCTCCCGACACCTGAACGATATACCCCCCAGGGGTACTTAGTCATCTGACCGTCCGCGCCTGGGGGCCGTGTGGGCGCCGTACCCCATGGGGGTATAGTGAGGGCCCTGGCGGACCCAGCGCAGCGGGAAGGAGACGACGGCCGTGACCTGTCGGCGGACCATCACCGGGGGCGGCGTACGGCGCCGTGCCTGGGCCGCCGTGCTGACGCTGCTCGCCGCGCTCGCCGTCCTGGTCCACCACGACATGAGCGGCGCGCCGGCCATGTCCGCCACGGCCGTCATGGGCACGATGCCCGGAATGACCCACACCGCGCCGCACGGCGGCACCGCGGAAGCGGCCGACGGGTCCGGACGCACCGCGACCGGGAAAGCCGCGGCCGGACACACCATGGCCGACCACGCCATGGCCGGGCACGGCGCGACCGCCCAGGCCGTGACCTCCGGTCTGGAGCACGACGCCGACGGTGCCTGTTCCGGCCCCGGAATGCAGCACTGCACCTCCGGCGCCGTCGGCTCGCCGCAGCTGCTCGCGCCCCCGGCCCTCGCGCCCCACGCCGTCCCGGGCGCCCCCGTGCGGGGCGTGCTCGCCGGACTCGGCCTGCCGGGCCATCCGCACCGCGCGCCGCCCGACCTCTCCGTCCTCTCCCGGTTGTTGATCTAGGCCTCTCCGGGCGGCCCGCTCCCGCCCGGGAGCGGATGCCGCACGCGCCAGACCAACGGCAGACCGAGACGAGGCATCCACATGAACAGCATCAACCGTCGCTCCGCCCTGCTGGCCGGGCTCGCCGTCGCGGGAGGCGGCGCGCTCGCCGCGTGCGGCAGCGGCTCCGGCGGCACCCCGGCCCTGGTGAGGCCCGACAGCAAGGTGGTCGCCGCCACCGAACGCGGGCGCAGGGCCAGCGGCACGGTCCGCAACGTCACCCTGACCGCCGCACCGGCCGTGCTCGACCTCGGCGGCAAGGTGACGGCGAAGAGCTGGGCCTACGGCGGCCGCGCCCCCGGCAAGGAGATCCGGCTCACGGCCGGCGACACCCTCGCCGCCGAACTGTCCAACCAGCTGCCGGGCGGCACCACCACCTCCGTCCACTGGCACGGACTCGCCCTGCGCGCCGACATGGACGGCGTGCCCCCGGTCACCCAGTCCGCCGTCCGGGCCGGCCGCAACTTCACCTACCGCTTCGTCGCCGACACCCCCGGCACCTACTTCTTCCACCCGCACGTCGGCGTCCAGCTCGACCGCGGACTGCACGCCCCGCTGATCGTGGAGGACCCGAGGGAACCGCTGTCGTACGACGACGAGTGGGTGGTCGTCCTGGACGACTGGGTCGACGGTGTCACCGGCACGCCCGACGAGGTCCTCGCCGAACTGAGCCGGGGCATGGGCGGCATGGGCGCGGGCTCCTCCGGCCACGGCGGCTCCTCCGGCCACGACATGGGCGACATGGGTGACATGGGCGGGATGGACATGGGCGACATGACCATGATCGGAGGCTCGGACGACGGGGGCGGCTCCGGCGGCATGTCGATGAAGTTCATGCTCATGGGCGCGCGCAGCGATCTGCTCGGCGGCGACGCCGGGGACGTCAAGTACCCGTACCACCTGGTCAACGGCCGGGTGCCGACCGACCCCGACGTCTACACCGGCAAGCCCGGCCAGCGGGTGCGGCTGCGCATCGTCAACGCGGGCGGCGACACGGCGTACCGCGTCGCGCTCGGCGGGCACAAGCTGACCATCACCCACACCGACGGTTACCCGGTCGCCCACCAGCAGGTGGACGCCCTGCTGGTGGGCATGGGGGAGCGCTACGACGTCCTGGTCACGCTCGCCGACGGAGTCTTCCCGCTGGTCGCCCTCGCCGAGGGCAAGAAGGCGAGCGGCATGGCGCTGGTGCGCACCGGTTCCGGGACCGCGCCGAAGCCCGCCGTCCGCCCGGCGGAGCTGACCGGCATGATCATGAACGCCGCCCGGCTGACGGCGGCCGACGAGGTCCGCCTGGACACGAAGAAGACCGACCGCGTCCACCGCGTCGAACTCACCGGCGGCATGGCCGCGTACGACTGGGGCATCAACGGCAGGCGGTACGACATGAAGCACCCGACCGCCCACCCGCTCACGGTCGAGCAGGGCCAGCGGGTCCGGCTGGACTTCGTCAACAAGACGGACATGTGGCACCCGATGCACCTGCACGGCCACACCTACCAGCTCGGCACCGGCGGCCCCCGCAAGGACACCACCATCGTGCTGCCCGGGCGCACGGTGTCGGTGTACTTCGACGCGGACAACCCCGGCCGCTGGATGCTGCACTGCCACAACGCCTACCACGGCGAGGCGGGCATGATGACGCTGCTGGCCTACGAGGCCTGACAGCGCGAAGGGGGGAGCGGGCCGGCCCGCTCCCCCCTTCACCGTCCGGCGTCAGACGTTGCGCCGGTACTGGCCGCCCACCTCGAAGAACGCCTCGGTGATCTGCTGGAGCGTGCAGACGCGCGCCGCGTCCATCAGCACGGCGAAGACGTTGTCGCCGTCGACCGCCGCCGCCTTGAGCGCGGCCAGGGCGGCGTGCGCCTCCTGCCGGTGGTGGCCCTGGAAGTCGCGCACCCGGGTCAGCTGGGAGCGCTTCTCCTCCTCGGTGGCGCGGGCCAGCTCGATGGCGCCGGGCTCGGCCTCGTCCGCGTGCGGGTTGCGGAAGGTGTTGACGCCGATGATGGGCAGCGTGCCGTCGTGCTTGCGCTGCTCGTAGAGCATCGACTCGTCCTGGATGCGGCCGCGCTGGTAGCCGGTCTCCATGGCGCCGAGCACGCCCCCGCGCTCGCTGATCCGCTCGAACTCCCGCAGCACCGCCTCCTCGACCAGGTCGGTCAGCTCGTCGATGATGAACGACCCCTGGAGCGGGTTCTCGTTCATCGCCAGGCCCCACTCCCGGTTGATGATCAGCTGGATGGCCAGCGCCCGGCGCACGGACTCCTCGGTGGGGGTGGTGACCGCCTCGTCGTAGGCGTTGGTGTGCAGGCTGTTGCAGTTGTCGTAGATGGCGATGAGCGCCTGCAGCGTGGTGCGGATGTCGTTGAAGTCCATCTCCTGGGCGTGCAGCGAGCGGCCCGAGGTCTGGACGTGGTACTTCAGCTTCTGGGAACGCTCGTTGGCGCCGTACTTCTCCTTCATCGCGACCGCCCAGATGCGGCGGGCGACCCGGCCGAGCACCGAGTACTCGGGGTCCATGCCGTTGGAGAAGAAGAACGACAGGTTCGGCGCGAAGTCGTCCACGTCCATGCCGCGCGCCAGATACGCCTCGACGTAGGTGAAGCCGTTGGCCAGGGTGAAGGCCAGCTGGCTGATCGGGTTCGCGCCCGCTTCGGCGATGTGGTAGCCGGAGATGGACACCGAGTAGAAGTTGCGGACCTTGTTGGCGATGAACCACTCCTGGATGTCGGCCATCATCCGCAGCGAGAACTCGGTGGAGAACAGGCAGGTGTTCTGGCCCTGGTCCTCCTTGAGGATGTCGGCCTGCACCGTGCCGCGCACGTTCGCCAGCGCGTGCGCGCGCAGCTCGGCCGCCTCCTGCGCCGACGGCTCGCGGCCCTCGGCCGCGCGGAACCGCTCGATCTGCTGGTCGATCGCGGTGTTCAGGAAGAACGCCAGCACGGTGGGGGCCGGGCCGTTGATCGTCATGGAGACGGAGGTCGTCGGGGCGATCAGGTCGAAGCCGTCGTACAGCGCCTTCATGTCGTCCAGGTGGGCGACCGAGACGCCCGAGGTGCCGACCTTGCCGTAGATGTCGGGGCGCTCGTCGGGGTCGCGGCCGTAGAGGGTGACCGAGTCGAAGGCGGTGGACAGCCGGGTGGCCGGCTGGCCCTCCGAGAGCAGCTTGAAGCGCCGGTTGGTGCGGAACGGGTCGCCCTCGCCGGCGAACATCCGTGCCGGGTCCTCGCCGTCCCGCTTGAAGGGGAACACCCCGGCGGTGAACGGGAAGTGGCCGGGCAGGTTCTCCCGCCGCCAGAACCGCACCAGCTCGCCGTGGTCGGTGAAGCGGGGCAGCGCCACCCGGGGGATCTTGTTGCCCGAGAGGGACTCGCGGGTCAGCTTGGTGTGGATCTCCCGGTCGCGGATCTTCACGACCTGCTCGTCGCCGGAGTACGACGCCACGACGGCGGGCCAGTTCTCGATCTGCTCGGTGACCTCGTGCGGGAGCCGCTTCAGCGCGTCCTCCAGCAGCGCCTCCACATTGCCGGCGTCCGACCCGGCCGCGGCGAGTTCGCCCTTGACCGCGTCCAGCCGCTGCACCCGGCGGGCCGCCTCGGCGAGCTGTTCGGTCCGGGCGTGGTAGGCGCGGACCGTCTCGGTGATCTCGGCGAGGTAGCGCACCCGGTCGGCGGGCACCACCTGGCGGATGCCGGAGGAGTGCCGCACGGTGACGGGCGCGAGGGTGCCCTCGTCCAGGGACAGGCCCTTCTCGCCCAGGGACGTCTTCAGATGCTGGAAGAGCGCGGTGACCCCGTCGTCGTTGAAGGTCGCGGCCGAGGTGCCGTACACCGGCATGTCCTCGGGCTTCTTGTCGAACGCCTCGCGGTTGCGCACCAGTTGGCGGCTCACGTCGCGCAGCGCGTCCTTGGCGCCGCGCCGCTCGAACTTGTTGACCGCGACCACGTCGGCGAAGTCGAGCATGTCGATCTTCTCCAGCTGGGAGGCGGCTCCGAACTCCGGCGTCATCACGTACAGCGAGGTGTCGACGAACGGCACGATCGCCGCGTCGCCTTGGCCGATGCCCGGCGTCTCCACGATCACCAGGTCGAATCCGGCGGCCTTGACCACGTCGATCACCTCGGAGAGGTGCTCCGGCAGTTCATGGCTGCCGCGCGTGGCCAGGCTGCGGAAGAACACCCGGTTGCCGTCCAGGGAGTTCATCCGGATCCGGTCGCCCAGCAGCGCGCCGCCGCCGCGCCGGCGGGTCGGGTCGACCGCGATCACCGCGATGCGCAGCTTGTCCTGCTGGTCCACCCGGAAGCGGCGCACCAGCTCGTCGGTCAGCGAGGACTTGCCGGAGCCGCCGGTGCCGGTGATGCCGAGCACCGGCACTACCCGGGACGCCGCCGCGGCCCGCAGCCGCTCCAGGAACTCGGGGGGCAGCGCGCCGAGTTCCGCGCCCGTGATGGCACGGGCGATCGCGAACCGGTCACCGGCCAGCACGGCCGCGGCATCGGCCGGCTTGCCCTCCCACAGGTCGAAGTCGCAGTCCCGCACCACCGAGTTGATCATCCCGGCGAGGCCCATCCGCTGCCCGTCCTCGGGGGAGAAGATGGTCACCCCGCTGCCGCGCAGCCGGGCGATCTCCTCGGGCACGATCACGCCGCCCCCGCCGCCCACCACGCGGATGTGCTCCGCGCCCCGCTCGCGCAGCGACTCGACCAGGTACTCGAAGTACTCGACGTGGCCGCCCTGGTAGGAGGAGACCGCCACGCCGTGCGCGTCCTCCTCCAGCGCCGCGTTCACGACCTCCTGCACCGAGCGGTTGTGCCCGAGGTGGATCACTTCGGCGCCCTGGGCCTGGAAGATCCGCCGCATGATGTTGATCGACGCGTCGTGCCCGTCGAACAGAGCCGATGCGGTGACGAGGCGGACGGGGTGCACGGGCCGGTGCAGATCGCTCATCGGGGGCCTTCCCAGACAGGTCGACGGGACGCGTATCAGAGAAATACTAGGACGTCCTAGTAAAGCGCAGAAGGCGCGGGGGGTGTGACCAGGGGCACAGCGGGCGACGGCTTCTTGTGAATCGCGATCAGTGTGCGGCCGAGTGTACGGAGCCCGTCAATCACGCCTCACCCGCCGTCACTTCACCACTTCCCCGACAAGTGAATCCCGAGTAGTCTCCGCTGTCGCATTCAGCCGTACGGCGGCAGTGCCCCGGATCTCGACGACTCTGAGAAAGCCGATCATGAAGCGAACCCTTTTCGAAGCCGAGCACGAGGACTACCGGGAGAGCGTGCGGGCCTTCATTGCCAAGCACGTCGTGCCGCACTACGCGGACTGGGACAAGGCGGGCATCGTGCCCCGTGAGCTGTTCACCGGTCTCGGCGCCCTCGGCGCGCTGGGCATCGCCGTGCCCGAGGAGTTCGGTGGCGCGGGGATCCACGACTTCCGCTACAACACGATCCTGCACGAGGAGGGCGCCAGGGCGGCGGCCATCCCGGCGATCCTCGGACCCACCCTGCACGCGGACGTGTGCCTGCCCTACTTCCTCGACCAGACCGACGACGAGCAGAAGGCCCGCTGGCTGCCCGGCATCGCCTCCGGCGAGCTGATCACGGCGGTCGCCATGACCGAGCCCGGCACCGGCTCCGACCTGTCCGGCATCCGCACCAAGGCCGTCCGCGACGGCGACCACTACGTCCTCGACGGCGCGAAGACGTTCATCACCAACGGCATCAACGCCGACCTGGTGGTCGTCGCCGTCCGCACCGGCGAGCACCCGCACCGCGGGCTCAGCCTGATCGTGGTCGAGCGCGGCACCCCGGGGTTCGAGCGCGGCCGCAAGCTGGAGAAGGTCGGTCTGCACGCCCAGGACACCGCCGAACTCGTCTTCGACGGCGCCCGGGTGCCGGCGGCCAACCTGCTCGGCGCGGAGGGCGAGGGCTTCTTCGCGCTGACCCGGAACCTCGCGCAGGAGCGGATGTCGGTCGCCATCGCCGGTCTGGCGCAGGCGTCGGCGGCCTTCGACTGGACCGTGGAGTACGTCCGCGAGCGCAAGGCCTTCGGCAAGCCGATCGGCTCCCTCCAGGTGATCCGGCACCGGCTCGCCGAGCTGTCCACCGAGATCGAGGTGGCCCAGCACTACCTCGACCGCTGCGTACTGGCCCTCAACTCGGGCGAGTTGACGGTGGTCGACGCGGCCAAGGCCAAGTGGTGGTGCACCGAGCTCCAGGGCAGGGTCATGGACGCCTGCGTCCAGCTGCACGGAGGATACGGTTACATGCTGGAGTACCCGATCGCCCGTGCCTGGCAGGACAGCCGGGTGAGCCGGATCTACGCGGGCACGACCGAGATCATGAAGGAGATCATCGGGCGTTCGCTCGAACTCGGATGAGGGGACCGGCCGGGGCGGAGACGAGGCGCGGATTCGGGAGGACACGGTGAGGACCGGGACGGAGACGGCGGCGGCGCGGGTCGCACCGAGGACCGCGGCCGTCCCGCTCGCGCGCGGGACGCGTCCGCGCAACCGCCGCGAGCTGATCGTCACCGCGGCGCGCGAGCTGTTCTCCCGCCACGGCTACGCCCATGTGGCGATGAGCGACATCGCGGCGGCCGTGGGCATCGGCCCCTCCGCCCTGTACCGGCACTTCCGCGGCAAACAGGAGCTGCTGCACGCCGTCGTCGCCGAGGCGCTCGACTCCTGCCTGGCCGGTCTGTACACCGCGGAACCGGGCCGACTCGACGTACTGGCGAGGGAGTTCGCCGGCACCGCGCTGGCCCGGCGCGAGCTGGGCGTGCTGTGGCAGCGCGAGGCCCGGCACCTGCCCGCCGAGCAGTACGCCCAGCTCGCCCGCCGGCTGCACGCGGCCCGGCGCGCGCTCGACGACCGGCTGACCGCGGGCCGGCCGGGACTGGACCCGGGCCACGCGGAGCTGCTGTCGTGGAGCACCCTGGGCGTGGCGGCCAGCCTCGCCTACCAGCACGTGGAACTCCCGGCCCCTGAGGGCCCGGAACTCGTCGGGCACCTCATGCACCGCGTCGCCACGGCGCATCTGCCCGGCCTCGGGGAGCCCCGGCCGCGCTCGCCGCGCCCGCTGCTGACGCATCGTTCGCGTCGTGAGGCACTGCTCGCCGCGGCGACCGAACTGTTCGCCGAGCGCGGCTACGCCTCGGTCAGCCTGGAGGAGACCGGCGCGGCCGTCGGGATCGCCGGGCAGAGCATCTACCACCACTTCGCCAGCAAGCACGAGATCCTGGCCACGGCCGTGCACCGCTGCGTCGAACGCCTCTGGCTCGATCTCGCGGAGGTGCTCGCCGCGGCCGAGGACCACGCGCAGGCGCTGCGCCGGCTGGTGTGGCGCTACACGCGCAACGCGCTCGCCTCCCGGCACCTGGTGACGCTGATCGCCACCGAGACCGAGCACCTCCAGGAGGCGGACCGGCGGCGCACCCACCAGTTCCAGCGCGACTACATCGCGGAGTGGCTGGCGCTGCTGGGCGCGGTCCACCCGGCCATGGCGCCGGCCGAGGCCCGGGTGCGGGTGCAGGCGGTCCTGAGCGTCGTCAACGACGCGGCCCGCACCCCCCGGCTCGGCACCCGGCCGGGGATCGCGCGCGCCCTGCACCGACTCGGCTGCGAGCTGCTGGAACTCAGGCCGGAGTGACCTCCACCGGCAGCTTCTTGATGCCGTTGACGAAGTTGGAACGCACCCGCGGCACGTCCCCGGCCAGCTTGATGTCCGCGAGGCGCGGGATCAGCTCCTCGAACATGATGCGGATCTCGGTGCGGGCCAGCAGATTGCCCAGGCACAGGTGCGGGCTGCCCTTGCCGAAGGTGACGTGGTCGTTGTTCCGCCGGGCGACGTCGAAGTCGTAGGGGTTGCCGAAGACCTCCTCGTCGCGGTTGCCGGAGGCGAACCACATCACGACCTTGTCGCCCTCCTTGATCCGCTTGCCGCCGAGTTCGACGTCGCGGGTGGCGGTGCGGCGGAAGTGGTAGACGGGGGAGGCCCAGCGCAGGAACTCCTCCACGGCCACCGGGATCAGGGAAGGGTCCTCCTTCAGGCGCGCGAGCTGCTCGGGGTGCTGGAGCAGGGCCAGCATGGAGTGGCTGATGGTGTGCCGGGTGGTCTCGTTGCCGGCGACGACCAGCAGCAGGAAGTAGTTGTCGAAGTCCTGCGCGGACAGCGGTACTCCGTCCCGCGGCACCTCGTTGACCAGCCGGGAGATCAGATCGGTGCCGTTGCCGCCGCGCCGCTGCCGGGCCAGTTCGCGTCCGTAGGCGAAGACCTCGAGCGAGGCGGGGGAGCGGAAGGGCAGGTCGCGGTACTTCTCGCTCTCCTCGCTGTGCAGCAGCACGTCCGCGTAGTCGGGGTCGGTGTGCCCGATGATGCGGTTGCCCCACGCGATGAGCTGCTGGTTGTCCTCCGGCGGCACGTCGAGGAGGCGGGCGAGGACGTTGATGGGGAAGTCGGCGGAGACGTCCGCGACGAAGTCGAAGGTGCCCTTGGCCAGGGCCGCGTCGAGGGTGGTGGCGGTCAGACCGCGCAGGAAGTCGGCGTAGCCGTTGATGACGCTCGCGCCGAACTGCCGTTGCAGCAGGCTGCGCAGGGCGCGGTGGCGGACGCCGTCCAGTTCCAGGATGGAGGCGCGCTTCTTGATCTGGTCCTCGTCCACCTCTTCGAGGTTGACGAACTTCGTCGAGGTGAAGGTCTCCGCGTCCCGGTCGACGCGGGCGATGTCCGCGTGCCGGGTGAGGGCCCAGAAACCGGAGTTGGGCGCCTCCTCGGGCTGCCAGTGGACCGGGTCCTCGTGGCGCAGGGTGTGGAACATGCGCCAAGGGGTCACGCCGTCGGTGAAGTTGTCCAGGTTCGCGAGGTCGACGTCGGCCAGCGGCAGCGGTTCGCGCACGGCCTCGGTCACGGACGGGGCGGTGGTGGTCATGGGCGGTGGGCTCCTCGGCGTCAGAGGTGGTAGGCGTACTCGGTGAACTCCCAGTCGGTGACGTGCCGGTGGAAGCGCGCGACCTCGTCGCGCTTGTACGTGAGGTAGGAGGCGGTGAAGTCCTTGCCGAGCACCTCGGCCAGCGCCGCGTCCGCCTCCAGGGCGTCGAGGGCGGCGGGCAGGTTGGTGGGCAGCACGGGGGACTTGGTGACGTCGTAGCCGTAGCCCTCCAGCGGTGCGGGCGGCTCCTCGCCGGCCAGCACCCCGAGCAGGGCGGCGGCGAGGGTGCCCGCGATCAGCAGATAGGGGTTGGCGCTCGCGTCGCCCAGCCGCAGTTCGAGCCGGGCTCCGGGGCCCCGCTCGGGCGGGACGCGGACCATGGCGCTGCGGTTGTCCAGGCCCCAGTCGATCAGCCAGGGCGCGAGGGTGTCGGGGCCGAATCGCTTGTACGAGTTGATCGTCGGGTTGGCCAGGGCCGCGAGGGCGGGGGCGTGGGCGAGGACACCGGCCAGGGCGTGGCGCGCGGTGGCGGACAGGCCGTAGGGGCCGGCCGGGTCGTGGAAGGCGTTCTCGTCCCGCTCGTCCAGGCAGGACAGATGGAGGTGGAAGCCGGAGCCGCCCGCGTCGTTGAACGGTTTGGCCATGAAGGTGGCCAGGCGGCTCTCCTTGCGGGCCAGCTCCTTGACGGCCGCCTTGAAGCGGAAGGCGCGGTCGGCGGCGGTCACGGCGTCGCCGTGGGTCAGGTTGATCTCGAACTGCGAGCCGTCGAACTCGTGGTTGCCACTGCTGACGCCGATGTCCATGCCGCGCAGCAGCCGCAGCGTGCGCAGCAGGTGGTTGTCGCCGTCGGCGCGCAGGCCCGCCGTGTAGACGACGCCCCGGGCGTCGCTGTAGCGGCGCCAGCCGGCCGGGGTGTCCGGGGCGGCCTCGCACAGGAAGTACTCCAGTTCCGGCCCCACCACCGGCCGCAGCCCGTGTTCCCGGCAGCGGTCGACGACGGCGCGCAGCAGATCGCGGGGCGACTCGGGCGCGGGCCGGCCGGTGGCCGGGTCGGTGACGTCGCCGAGGCAGGCGGCGACCCCGGGCTCCCAGGGCAGGGCGGTCAGGGTGTCGAGGTCGGGGCGCACACAGATGTCGGGCAGGCCCGCGTCGAGCCCTCCGACGACCGGTACCACGTCGCCCTGGGGGCTGGTGTGGTAGACGGCGCGGCAGAAGGCGAGGCCGTGGTCGCAGACGGACGGCAGCTGGTCCAGCAGGACGTCCCGGGCCCGTTCGGTGCCGATGAGGTCGGGATAGGTCACCCGGACCACGTCGATGCCCTCGGCGGCCAGCCGCTCCACATGGCGGCGGACGGGTGGGGTGTCGGATGCGCTCACCGGTGTCTCCTCTAGGGGAAGGGGGCGCCTCCCAGGGCTCAGCGCGCTGGGGGAGAGGGGGAGTGAGCGGCGGCACCTCGCGGGAGGCGCGGGCGGCGCGTCGCTCGTTTGGTGCCAAACGGTAAGGACGGCCCGCACCTTCCCGCAAGGCTTGCGTCGCAAAAATTTATCCACCTGGATAGCTATTGACCACCGCCCTGCTCGTTCCTATGTTGTTTGACGCCAAACGAGTTGGGGGTGCGGTTCTCCGCACCGCGGCCGTCCGCACCCCTTTGGCCGGGGCCCGGACCCTCTCGTCCGGGCCCCTCTCTCCCCTTTCCCGACGCCCCCTCAGCACCAGGAGGACCGGCCATGAAGGTCGTCGTCGACATGAACCAGTGCCAGGACCACGGTCAGTGCGTCTTCGCCGCACCCGACGTCTTCCGCTTCGACGACGCCGGACACCTGGCCTACGTCCCCGACCCCGACGAGGCCCTGCGCGAGCAGGTCGAGGAGGCCGCCGACGTCTGCCCGCTCCAGGCCATCCGGATCGAGGACTGAGCCGATGAGCGCGACCGTCGTCGTGGCCGGCGCCGCCATGGCCGGCCTGCGCGCCGCCGAACAGCTGCGCGCCGCCGGCTGGACGGGGCCCATCACCCTGATCGGGGACGAGCCCCACATGCCCTACAACCGGCCGCCGCTGTCCAAGGAGGTGCTGGCCGGCAAGGCCCCGTTCGAGTCGCTCGCCTTCCGGCCCCGCGCCAGCGTCGCGGACGTGCGGTGGCGCCTGGGCAGCACCGTCGTCGCCGCCGACCTCGACCGGCGCACCGTACGGCTCGACGACGGCGAGACCCTCGCGTACGCCGGGCTCGTCGTGGCCACCGGCATGCGCCCCCGGCGGCTGCGCTGCCCCGGACCGCTCACCGGGCGGCACACCGTGCGCACCCTGGACGACGCCCAGGGGCTGCGCGCGGCGCTGACCAGGCCCGGCGCCAAGGTGGTCGTGGTGGGTGCCGGATTCATCGGCTGCGAGGTGGCGGCCACCGCCGCGGCCCTCGGCGCCGCCGAGGTCACCGTGGTCGATCCGCAGCCGCTGCCGATGGTCGGCCCCCTGGGCGACCTGCTGGCCGGCGCGCTGCTCGGACGCCATGAGCGGCGCGGTGTCCGGTTCGCCCTCGGCCGCGGGGTCGCCGCCTTCGAGGGCGAGGACCATGTCACCGGGGTCGTCCTCGACGACGGCACGGTGCTCCCCGCGGACGTCGTCGTGGAGTCGGTCGGCTCCGTCGCCAACACCGAGTGGCTCGACGGCAACGGCCTGGACCTGTCCGACGGCGTCCTGACCGACGAGCACCTGCGCGCCGGCGGACGCCCCGAGGTGGTCGCCGTCGGCGACGTCGCCCGCTTCCCCAACGCCCGCTACGACGGCGTACCCCGGCGCGTCGAACACTGGTCGATCCCCACGGACACCGCCAAGCACGCCGCCCGGGTGCTCGCCGCCCACCTTGCGGGCGACGACCCCGGCCTCGCGCCGTTCGCGCCGCTGCCCACCTTCTGGAGCGACCAGCACGACTTCCGGCTCCAGTCCTTCGGCGCCCCCGCCCTCGGCAAGGACGACGTGCGCGTCCTCGACGGCGACCCGGACGGCGACGTCCTGGCCGGCTACCACACGGGCGGCCGTCTGGTCGGCGTCGTCGCCCTCGGCGGACCGGCCGCCGCCGCGGCCGCGGCCCGCCACCGCGCCGCCCTTCTCCAGCAGCCCGCCCTCACCGCATAAGGAACGTCCGTGACCAGTGTCCGTGGATTCCTCCACCCCAAGACGGCGACCGGCGCCTCCTCGCTGATCCCCTCCCCGCCCTGGCGCTACTCCGGCGACCTGCTCACCGTCGAGTACCGCACCGACCCCGCCCGGGTGCGCGAACTGCTCCCGGAACCCCTGGAACCGGCCGACGAGGACCCCGGCGCGGTCGCCCTGATCTGGGCCGACTGGCAGTCCTGCGCGGCGTCCGGGGACGAACTGCTCGACCCGGTGCGCGCCCAGTACAAGGAGGCGTTCGCGGTCGTGCGCTGCCAGTACCGGGGCCGCACCTACACCCGCTGCGTGTACATCTGGGTGGACAAGGACTTCGCGATCGCCCGCGGACTGCACCAGGGCTACCCGAAGAAGTTCGGCTCCATCCACCAGACCCGCCCGCACCCCTACGGGCCCGCCCCGCGCATCGAGGCCGGGGCCCGCTTCGGCGCCACCCTCGCCGCCGCCGACCGGCGCCTCGCCCAGGCCGTCGTCACCCTGCGGGAGCCCTCGGAGACCAACGGCTTCGTCAACGCCCACCCCATGGCGCACCACCGCTGGCTGCCCTCGATCGAGAAGGGCAACGGGCTCGCCCTGGACGAGCTGATCGAGGCCGGTGCCGCCTCCTTCGAGGGCGGACAGCCCTGGGTGGGGGACGCGGACCTGGAACTCTTCGAGTCGCCCACCGAGGAACTGGCCCGCCTGGAGGTGCGGGAGCCGATCGCCGCGTACTACCGGCAGGTCGGAGTGGTCTGGGACGGCGGACGGCTGCTGGAGTCCGGCACGTCCGGGGCCTCGGCCGAGTAGCCCGGCGGGCGGCCGGCGCTTCGTCGCCGCGCGCGCCGTCTTCCGCGCCCCTGACGGGCGCCCACCGTCCCGTGTCCGCACCAGGCGCGAGCGTCCCGCCCCCCCCCGCGACAGCGCCCGACCGCCCGCGCCCCCGACGGCGCCCCGCCCCCGCCCCCAAGGGGCCCTCCCTTCTTCCTTTGGAGCCCTTCCCATGACCGACGCGATCACTGTCGCCGGAGTCACCGTCGACACCCGGCACTGGATCGGCGGCGAACGTGTCGCCTCCGCCGGGACCTTCACCGACCACTCGCCCATCGACGGCGCCGCCCTCGGCGAGATCGCCCGCGGCACCGCCACCGAGGCCGCCGCCGCCGTCGCCGCCGCCAAGGCCGCGTTTCCCGGCTGGGCCGCCACCCCGCGCGCCGAGCGCGCCCGCGTCCTGCACGCCATCGCCGACGGCGTCGAGAAGCGGCTGGAAGACCTGGCCATGGTGGAGACCACCGACAACGGCGCCCTGCTCCGCTCCCACCGGCGCGGTGTCATGCCCCGGGTCGCCCACAACTTCCGCTTCTTCGCCGACTGGCTGCTGACGCTCGACCACGAGGACTTCGACACCCGGGGCCACACCAACCACGTCAGCTGGGACCCGGCCGGGCCCTGCGTGCTGATCACGCCGTGGAACGCGCCCCTCATGCTGGCCACCTGGAAGGTCGCCCCGGCGCTCGCGGCCGGCAACACCGTCGTGCTCAAGCCCGCCGAGTGGTCCCCGCTGACCGCCTCCCTGCTCGCCGACATCGCCGCCGAGGCGGGGCTGCCGGCCGGTGTCCTCAACGTCGTGCAGGGCCTGGGCTCCGAGATCGGCGACGCCCTCACGGCCCACCCGGACGTGCGCCGCATCAGCTTCACCGGCTCGGTGCCGACCGCCCGCCGCATCGCCGCGTCGGCCGCCGCCCGGCTCACCCCGCTCAGCCTGGAGCTGGGCGGCAAGTCCCCGCTGCTGGTGTTCGCCGACGCCGACCTGGACCTCGCCGTGGACCTCGCGGTCGAGCAGTACGACAACGCCGGGCAGGTCTGCCTCGCGGGCACCCGGCTGCTGGTCGAGGAGACGGTGGCCGAGGAGTTCACCCGGCGCTTCGTCGAGCGGGCGGGCGCGCTGAAGCAGGGCGACCCGCGCGACGAGTCGACCGACATCGGGCCGAACATCCACCCGCGCCAGCTGGACAAGATCGACGGCTTCGTGCGGCGCGCGCTCGCCGACGGCGCCCGCGCGGTCATCGGCGGACACCGCGGGGAGGGCCAGTACTACGCGCCCACCCTGCTCACCGATGTCGCCCAGGACTCGGAGATCGTGCAGGAGGAGGTCTTCGGCCCGGTCCTGACCCTCCAGACCTTCGCTGCCGAGGACGAGGCGGTCCGGCTCGCCAACGACACCCGCTTCGGCCTCGCGGCCACCGTCGTCACCGGCGACCCGGCGCGCGCCGACCGCGTCACCGCGCGGCTGGTCGCGGGCACCGTCTGGGTCAACTGCTTCTTCGTCCGCGACCTCCAGGCGCCGTTCGGCGGCTCCCGCCAGTCCGGCGTCGGCCGCGAGGGCGGCACCTGGAGCTTCGACTTCTACTGCGACATCAAGAACACCGTCACCGCGCCGAAGGGATGGCGGGACCATGGGTGAGATCGTCGGCGCGGGCCTGCTGGCCCACGTCCCCACCATCGTGCTCCCCGAGCGGACCCGGCTGGAGCTGAACGAGGGCAAGGAGATCACCCTCGTCACCGGGCTGCGGCAGCTGCGCGCGGACGTCTTCGAGCGCGACGACTACGACACCGTCGTCGTCCTCGACTCGCACTGGGCCACCACCGTCGAGTTCGTGGTCACCGCGCAGGACCGCCGGGCCGGCCTGTTCACCTCCGAGGAACTGCCGCGCGGCATGAGCAGGATGCCGTTCGACTACCCCGGCGACCCCGAACTCGCCCACAACGTCGCCTCGTTCGCCGAGAAGCACGGCACCTGGATCACCGCGATCGACGACGCCTACCTGCCGGTCTACTACGCCACCATCAACCTCTGGAAGTTCCTCGGCGAGGGACTGCCCGACAAGCGGTGGGTGACCATCGGCGTCTGCCAGACCGGCGACATGGAGGACCATCTGCGCCTCGGCCGCGCGCTGGCCGACGGCATCGCCGCCACGCCCGGCCGCCGGGTGCTGCTGATCGCCTCCGGCGCCCTCTCGCACACCTTCTGGCCGCTGCGCGAACTGCGCGACCACGAGGCGAGCGACCCGGCGCACATCTTCACCCCCGAGGCCCGCGAGGCCGACTACGAGCGGATCGCCTGGTTCAAGGAGGGCCGTCACGACAAGGTCCTCGACACCATGGACGAGTTCTGGCGGTACAAGCCCGAGGCGCGCTTCTTCCACTACCTGATGATGGCCGGCGCCCTCGGCGAGGGGGCCTGCGTCGCCAAGGGCCGCCAGTACGGCGCGTACGAGAACTCGATCGGCACCGGCCAGGTGCACCTCTGGTTCGACCGCCCGCAGGGCGGCTGGACCGGCACCGCCCCCACCACCCCGCACAGCCCCTGAGGAGCCACCGACATGCCCGAGTACCGCCGCATCCTCCTGGACGGTGCCACCGTCCAGGTCACCGTCGACGGGGACGAGCTCGTCGCCGGTGACGGCCGCCGCGTCAAGACCGAGGAGGCGCGGCACCTGCCCCCGGTCGTCCCCTCGAAGATCATCGCCGTCCACCTCAACCACCGCAGCCGGGTCGAGGAGTTCCGGATCGACCTGCCCGACACCCCCACCTACTTCCACAAGCCGACCTCGGCCCTCAACGCCCACAAGGGCGCCGTCGTACGGCCCGAGGGCTGCAACTGGCTGAACTACGAGGGCGAGGTCGCCATCGTCATCGGCCGGACGGCACGCAACATCTCCCCGGCGCGGGCGGGGGAGTACATCGCCGGCTACACCGTCGCCAACGACTACGGTCTGCACGACTTCCGCGACACCGACGCCGGCTCCATGCTCCGGGTCAAGGGCTCCGACACCCTCTGCCCGCTCGGCCCCGGCCTGGTCACCGACTGGGACTTCCACGGCAAGAGCCTGCGCACGTACGTCAACGGCCAGGTGGTGCAGGACGGTTCGACCGACGAGATGAAGTGGGACATGCACTACCTCGTCGCCGACATCGCCCGCACCATCACGCTCCACCCGGGCGACGTCCTGCTCTCCGGCACCCCGGCGAACTCCCGCCCGGTACGGCCCGGCGACGTGGTCGAGGTCGAGGTCGAGGGCCTCGGCAGGCTCACCAACCACATCGTCACCGGCCCCACCCCGATCCGCACCGATGTCGGCGCGCAGCCCACCGAGTCCGAGGAGGTGCTGTCCACCGCGCTCGGCGGCGACTGGGAGTTCCGTGGCATCCGGGCGCCGAAGCGCTGAACGCGGCGCCGCCGGTAGGGTCGTGACCATGACCGACTCCGTCCCGTCCCTCGGCGAGCGCCGTACCCGCAAGCGCGTGAACCACTACGGAACGGGCCGGGTCGCCCTCCTGGACGCCGCCGTCCGCGTGGTCGCCCGCGGCGGGCTGCGCAGGCTCACCTACCGGGCCGTGGCGGAGGAGGCCGGGGTCACCCACGGGCTCGTCGTGCACCACTTCGGTTCGCGCGACGCGCTGATCGAGGAGGCCGTCACCCACGCCATCCGCGCCTCGCTGCGCGGCAGCGCGCTCGACAACGGCTCCGGCCGGGCCGCCGACTTCGCCGACGGCCTTCCCGGCATGGTGGAGTCCGGGCCCGAGCTCCAGGCCTTCCAGTACGAGCTGCTGCTGGAGGCCCGCCGCCGGCCGGAGCTGCTGCCGCACCTGCGCGCCCTGTACGAGGAGTACTTCGAGGCCACCGGCCGGCAGCTGGCCCGGATCCTGCCGGCTGAGCCGAGCCGGGGCCTGTCCCGGCTGGTGTTCGCCGCGCTGGAGGGACTGGTGCTGCACCAGCTCGTCTTCGGCGAGCGGGAGGTCACCGAGGAGGCCCTCGCGGAGCTGCGGGCGCTGCTGGAGCGGTCGGCGACCGAGGACTGACGGCCGCCTGCCGGGGGCCGTCGCCCTTCGGTCACGGCGCCACAAGGATTCGCCGCGCGGCGGGATTCCCTGCTCCCACCCCCTTGTCAAACGGATAGTTCGGCCCCACGATAAGGCAACTCGTTTGGCCTGAAACGATCCTCCCCCTTTTCTGGCAGGTGATCCGAGTGGACAGTCAGACGGCCTCCGCCCCGCGGACCGTGCAGGACGCCTCCACTGCAGCCACGCTCAAGCCCAACGCCCTGGGCGTCCTGGGCATCCTCTTCTTCGTCCTGTCCGGACAGGCCCCGCTGACGGGTATCGCCGGCGCGGCCCCCATCTCGGTCGCCATCGGCAACGGCTCCGGCACCCCGGCCGCCTATGTGCTGGCCGGCGCCGTGATCCTCCTCTTCTCGGTCGGCTTCGTCGCGATGGGCCGGCACGTCGTGGACGCGGGCGCCTTCTACACCTACATCGGCACCGGCCTCGGCCGGACGGCCGGCGCCGGCAGCGCGAGCGTCGCCCTCTTCGCGTACTGCGTGATCCAGGCGGCCATGTACGGCCTGTACGGCTCCATCGTCAGCGGGCTGGTCGCCGACCACACCGGGATCCATCTGTCCTGGTGGGTCTACACGCTGCTCACCATGGCCGTGGTGCAGGCCCTGGGCGCCGCCGGCATCGAGATGGGCGCCCGCGTCCTCGCCGTGTTCGTGCTCGCCGAGTTCGGCATCCTGCTGGTGTTCAGCCTCGTCACGCTGGCCAAGGGCGGCGGACCCGAGGGACTGGGCGTGGCGCACAGCTTCGCCCCGTCGGCGGCCCTGAAGGGCGCACCCGGGGTCGCCGTGATGTTCGCCGTGGCGTCGATGTTCGGCTTCGAGGCGACCGCCATCTACGGCGAGGAGGCCCGGGAGCCGAAGAAGACGGTGCCGCGGGCCACCTATCTGTCGGTCGTCGTCGTCACCGGCTTCTTCGCCCTGGTCTCCTGGATGCTGATCTCCGCCTACGGCGCCTCCCGCGCACCGGACGCCGCCGCCCGGGCGCTCGCCCACGGCGACTCCGCCGGTTTCGTCTTCGCGCCCATCGCCGCCCAGTTCGGCGGCTGGGTCGGCGCAGTCCTGCCCGTCCTCCTCGCCACCTCCCTGTTCGCCGGCATCCTGACCTTCCACAACTCCGCCAACCGCTATCTGTTCTCCCTGGGCCGGGACCGGCAGCTGCCCGCCGCCCTGTGCCGGCTCAACGACCGCCACGCCCCCTGGGCCGCGGGCTGCGTCCAGACCGTGATCGCGGTCCTGCTCGTCCTCCCGTTCGCCCTGGCCGGCAAGGACCCGGTGCTCACCCTCTTCTCCTGGTTCAGCGGGCTCGCCGTCCTCGCGATGATGCTGCTCTACCTGCTGACCTCGGTGTCGGTCGTCGTGTTCTTCCGCCGCCGGCGCGTGGACACCCGCCTGTGGCACACCCTGATCGCCCCCGTGCTGGGCGCGCTCGGCCTGGCCGGCGCGATCTGGCTCATCCTGGCCAACTTCACCACCCTCATCGGCGGCGCCATGAGCACCGCGGTATGGCTCGTGCTCGCCGTGCCCGCCGTGCTGGCCCTCGGCGTGGCCAACGAACGCCTGCGGAGCCGCCGTACGACGGCCGACCCGCGCTGAACCCACCACCCGCCCGCCCGCCGCGCGGCCCCCGCGACGCGCGGCGGGCGGCCCCTCCGCACACCGGAGGACCGTACGACCCATGGACCGGAGGACCGCATGACCGCACCCACCCACGACGACTGGCTCCGCCGGGCCAAGGAGTTCCGGCCGCCCCGGCTCCACCTCATCGACGGCGCCGAGGAGGCCGGGGGCGGCAGCGCGTTTCCCGTCGTCTCGCCCCGCGACGGCCAGGTGCTGACCGAGGTGGCCGACGCGGGTACGGCCGAGATCGACGCGGCTGTCGCGGCCGCGCGCCGGGCCTTCGACAACGGCCCCTGGCCGCGCCTGGCCCCCGCCGAGCGCGGCCGGGTCCTGGTGCGCCTCGCCGACCTCCTCGACGCCCACCGCGCGGAGCTGGCCCTCACCGTCAGCCTGGAGACGGGCAAGCCCATCGGCGAGGCCCACGACATCGAACTGCGCGCCGTCACCCAGACGTTCCGCTGGTACGGCCAGCTCGCCGACAAGCTCACCGACGAGTCCCCGCACACCGCGCCCGACGCGCTCGCCCTCGTCACCCGCGAGCCCGCCGGGGTCGTCGGCGCCGTCGTCCCCTGGAACTTCCCGCTGACCCTGGCCGGCTGGAAGGTCGCCCCGGCGCTGGCCGCCGGCTGCACGGTGGTCCTCAAGCCCTCGGAGAACTCGCCCCTGTCCGCACTGCTGCTCGGCCGGCTCGCGCTGGAGGCGGGGCTGCCGCCGGGCGTCCTCAACGTCGTCAACGGCGACGGGCCCGTGGCCGGCCGCGCCCTCGGCGTGCACCCGGACGTCGACGTCCTCGCCTTCACCGGCTCCACCGCCGTCGGCCGCCACTACCTGCGCTACGCCGCCGACTCCAACCTCAAGCGGGTCTGGCTGGAACTGGGCGGCAAGTCCCCCAACATCGTCCTGCCGGACGCCCCCGACCTGGACAAGGCCGCCGCGACCGCCGCCTGGGGCATCTTCTTCAACCAGGGCGAGATGTGCACCGCGCCCTCCCGGCTGCTCGTCCACTCCTCGATCGCCGAACAGGTCACCGAGGCGGTGGTGGCCCGGGCCCGCGCCCTGCGGGTCGGCGACCCGCTCGACCCCGAGACCGAGATGGGCGCCCTGGTCGGCGAGGACCATCTGACCCGGGTCCTCGGCCATGTGCGCACCGCCACCGAGGACGGCGCCCGCCTGCGCACCGGCGGCTCGCGCACCCTCACCGGGACCGGTGGCGTCTACCTCGAACCGACCGTCTTCGACCGGGTCGCCCCGGACAGCCGGCTGGCCCGCGAGGAGGTCTTCGGGCCCGTGCTGGCCGTCCTCGCCTTCGACGACCTGGACGAGGCCGTCGCCCTCGCCAACGCCACCGAGTACGGCCTCGCGGCCGGCCTGTGGACCTCCGACCTGTCCACCGCGCACCGCGTCTCCCGCGCCCTGAAGGCCGGGACGGTGTGGGTCAACTGCTACGAGGAGGGCGACCTGACCGTGCCGTTCGGCGGCGTCAAGCGGTCCGGCAACGGACGGGACAAGTCCGTGCACGCCCTGGAGAAGTACACCGAACTGAAGACCACCTGGATCCAGCTGTGACCCACCGCCCGCTGATCGCCGTACCCGCCCGCTTCTCCGCCACCGCCTCCGCGCTGCGGCACGCCGCCGAGGTCAACGCGCGCGCCCTCGTCGAGGCCGTGTGGCGGGCGGGCGGCGAGCCCGTCACCCTGCACCCGCACGCCCCCGGCGGCACGGCCGACCCCGCCGAGGTCGCCGTCCGCCTCGCCCGGTTCGACGGCCTGCTGCTGCCCGGCGGCGGCGACCTCGCCCCCCACCGCTACGGCGCCGCGCACACCCACGACACCGTCTACGACGTGGACGACGAGCAGGACGCCTTCGACCTGGAACTCGCCCGTCAGGCCCTCGCGACCGGGCTGCCGCTGCTGGCCGTGTGCCGGGGCCTCCAGGTGGTGAACACCGTCCTGGGCGGCACCCTGCACCAGGACATGGGCGGACCCGACCGCGACCACCGCCACCTCAGGCACCCCGTCGCCCTCGCCCCCGGTTCGGCGGTGGCCCGGATCACCGGCACCGACAAGGCCGAGGCGTCCTGCTACCACCACCAGCGCCTGGACCGGCTCGGCGAGGGGCTCACGGTCACCGCGCGGGCCGCCGACGGAACCGTGGAGGCGGTCGAACTCCCTTCGCACGACGGCCTGTTGCTCGCCGTGCAGTGGCATCCGGAGGACACCGCGCACGAGGACCCGGCGCAGCAGCGGCTCTTCGACGCGCTGGTGGAACGGGCCCGGTAACGGGACGGGGGGGGTCCCGGCAAGCAGCCACCGGGGCTGCTTGCGGGGGCCCGCCGTTGTGGCGTGGGGCTGCTTCCGGGCCCGCCGCCGTCGTGGCGCGGGAGCTACTTCCGGGCCCGCCGCCCGCTGCGGCGCGGAGTCGGTTCCTCGCCGTTCAGCAGCGACCTGCGCCGCTCCTCGCCCTCCTCCTCGACCTGGAGCACCACACGGCGCAGAACGCTGGCGAGGTCACGGCACTCCTCGTCGCTGAGGCGGGCGGTGACGAAGGCCTCCTCCTCGTTGAACGCGGGGAAGACCCGGCGCATGAAGTCCTCGCCCGCCTCGGTGAGGGCCAGCAGGACGAGCCGGCCGTCCGTGGGGTGGCCGGTGCGCCGCAGCAGGCCCCGCGACTCCAGCGTCCGGGACACCCCGGTCAGGGTGCCCTTGGAGATCCCCGCCTCCTCGGCCACGTGCCGGGTCTCCGACTCGCCCCACACCCACACGACCCACAGCACCACGAAGGCGGTCCAGGTCAGGTCGGAGCCGCGCAGCACCGAGTTCTCCAGGTGCTGGCGGACGGCCGACGCGGCACGGTAGATGTTGGCCACGGCGGCCATCTGCTCCCGGCGCAGGGAGATGCCGCCGAGCTTCGCCTCCGCGAGCTTCTCCGCCTCGCCGATGGACCGCTGGCTGGGCACGGGCGCCCCCTCACCTCGTCGTCTGGACCGCGGCCCGTACGGCCCGCGATCGTCCGGGATCGAATTGTACGGGCGGGTAGCCCGGGCGGCGGCGCGTCGGTCCGGCCGCCGGGTCAGTCCGGCCGGCCGCCCGCGCGGGCCGCCGGGGCGCCCGCCGGAGCCGACCGCGGACCGGCTTCGATGACGGTGTCCAGCATGCCGCGCGACGCCTGGAGGTCGTCGATGGCACGGGTGATCCGCTCACGCTCCCGGCGCAGCTCCGCGACCAGGTCGGCGCAGACCGGCACCAGCCGCTCGCCCTCGTCGCGGACGCACGGCAGCACCCGCGCGATGGTGTCCGTGGTGAGCCCGGCGGCGAGCAGCGTACGGATCCGGCGGACCGTCTCGACGTCCTGCTCGTCGTAGACGCGGTAACCGCTGGGCAGGCGCTCCGGTGCCAGCAGGCCCTGCTCCTCGTAGTAGCGCAGCAGCCGCTCGGCGACCCCGGTGCGCCGCACCATCTCACCGATGCGCATGACGGCCTCCACGGCTTGACTCTCACACCGGTGTCAGACTTTAGCGTGAACTCCGAGCCGTGGCCGAACGGTCACCGCGGCCGGTGATCCGGCCTGGAACACGAGGAGTTGTCGTCATGCGCGCGGTACAGATCGATGTCCACGGTGGTCCCGAGGTGCTCACCGTGCGGGAGGTGGCCGACCCGGCGCCGGACGCGGGCGAGGTGCTGGTGCGGACGGTCGCGAGCAGCCTGAACCCGGTGGACTGGAAGACCCGGGCCTGGGACGTGGGCCCCGCCCTGCCCGCGACCCTGGGCTGGGACCTGGCCGGCATCGTCGTCGCGAGCGACTCGGCGCGGTTCGCGGTCGGCGACCGGGTGATCGCCATGTCCGCGCAGCTGGCCACCGGCCTGGGCACCTGGGCCGAGCTGGTCCGGCTGCCGGAGCGGCTGCTGGCCCACGCCCCCGCGACGCTCACCCTGCCCGAGGCCGCGACGCTGCCGCTCGCCGGGACCACGGCGGTGCAGGCGCTCGCCGCGCTGCGCCTGGAAGACCGCGCCCGCCTGCTGGTGACCGGGGCCGCGGGCGCGGTGGGCGGCCTTTCGGTCCAGCTGGCCCGGCGGACCGGCGTGACGGTCGACGCACTGGTATCCCGCCCCGAACACATCGAAATCGTAAGGGAGTTCGGCGCCTCGGAGGTGACGTGCTCGGCCGCGGAACTGCCCCGGGGGGCGTACGACGCGGTGCTCGACACCGCGGGTGTCGACGTGTCCGCCGCGCTCGCGGACGGCGGCCGGTACGTCTCGATCGCCGACGAGCCGCTGCCGGACGTGCCCGGTGCCGCCAAGAGCTACGTCCAGGAGAGCGGGAAGGACCTGGCGGAACTGGCCGCTCTGGTCGACGCCGGGCGGCTGCGGGTACGGGTGGCCGCGCACTACCCGGTCACCGAGGTGCGCGCGGCCCACGAGCACTTCGAGGCGGGCGGCCTGGCGGGCAAGGTGGTCCTGCTGTTCTGAGCCGGGCGGGCGGCCGGATGGAACCACTGTGCCGCCCGAGGCGCGCGTGGCAGGATCTCGCGCCATGGAATTCTCCGAGGTGGTCCGCCGCAGGCGCATGGTCCGGCACTATTCCGACAAACCGCTGGCCCCCGAGGTGGTCGAGCGCGTCCTCGCCTCCGCCCTGCGCGCTCCCTCGGCCGGCTTCTCGCAGGGCTGGGCCTTCCTCGCCCTGACCGACCCCGCCGACCGGGCCCGCTTCTGGCCGTTCGTCCCCACCCGGGTCGAGAAGACGCCGACCATGCAGGACGCCCCGCTGGTCGTGGTCCCCCTGGCCCACAAGGCGGCCTACCTCGACCGCTACGCCGAACCCGGCAAGGGCTGGGTGGACCGCGACGAGGCCCGCTGGCCCGCGCCGTACTGGTACATCGACACCGGGATGGCCTCCCTGCTGATGCTGCTGACGGCCGTCGACGAGGGCCTGGGAGCCTGCTTCTTCGGCATCATGCCCGAGCATCTCCCACCGTTCCGCACCGAGTTCGGCATCCCCGACGAGTACGACCCCATCGGCGCCATCACGGTCGGCTACCGGGCCGACGAACTGCCCCCGCAGAGCCCCGGCATCGAAGAACGCCGACGCGACGCGGCGGAGGTCGTCCACCGGGGGCGGTGGGGACGGCATGCCTGAGTGACGTGGGGTCGCCCCGCCCTGCACGCGGACCATAAACACCGGAATCCGCCACCACGAATGTGAGCGAAGTCGAATTCCGGACGCTCGTAGGTGATCCAAAATGTGCCGGAATTGAACCGTCACATTCCCTCGGCATTTCCTGTGAAGATCCTTCGGGCCTGTTGTCGGTGACATGCGTGCGGGATGCGATAATACCTGGCATTTACCTTCACGAAACCTTCCTTTGGGGTGGCCGGAACGCGGCTTGCTGGCCCAACTCCCCATGCCTCAAGGTGGGTTCGTCTACGAGCATCAGGAGTCACAAGCGTTGCTTGCCCCGGCCGGCCGACCGCCGACCGGGAACTGGCGGGGGAATCTGATGCGGGTGCACGTCCAGCGTTGACCGGCCGGTTGCGTGGGGTCGTCCGCCGCGCCGAACCGGAACCTGTCTCTTTGCCGCCTGCCTCTTGGTGCCATTGTCCGGTGCCCGAGACAGGGACAGGAGGGGGAAAGCCGATGAGCTCGGTGAGCGCCGCCAAGCCGACGTATCCCGGCGTCTACGTCGAAGAGCTTCCCAGCAGCACCCGCACCATCTCGACCCTGACCACGTCGGTGACCGCTTTCGTCGGCCACACCCGGCGCGGTCCGCTCAACGAGCCGGTGCGCGTCACCAGCTTCGCGGAGTTCGAACGCCGATTCGGCGGCCTCGGCGCGCGCAGCGCGGTCGGCTACGCGGTCCACCAGTTCTTCGGCAACGGCGGCACCGTCGCCGTCGTCGTCCGGGTCACCAAGGCCGGCAGCGGCAAGGCCGCCCGCGTCACCCTGAAGTCCACCGAGGGGCACAGCGACAGCGACGTCCTGGAGGTGCGCGCCAAGGAGCCCGGCGTGTGGGGCAACGGCCTGCGCGTGGCCGTCGACCACGACACCCCCTGCCCCGACGACACCTTCAACCTGCGCGTCCACGACGCCCGGGGCGCGGCCCGCGAGAGCTTCACCGGCCTGTCCATGGACCCGGCCAGCGACCGCCACGCCCCCACCGTCGTCAACGCCGGCTCCCGGCTGATCCGCGTCGACGCGGTCGGCGAGGGCCGCCCCGACCCGTCCGGCACCGTCTCCAAACCGTTCGGCCACCGGCTGCCCGACCTCGCCGTCGACCTCACCGTCAAGATCGGCGACGTGGAGCGCGAGTGCACCCTCTACGACCCCGAGAGCGACGGCGAGGCACCGTGCTCGGTCGCCGAGCTGGCGCTGCTGCTCGAACGCAAGCTGCGCGCCCTGCCCGACGCACCCGGCAAGCACGCCTTCGCCGGCACCGAGGTCACCGCGTTCGGCCGCCGCCTCCAGGTCGTCGCAGGCTCCACCGACCCCGAGGACGTCGTCCGCTTCGTCGGCGAGTGCGCCAACGACCTCGGCCTGGAAGCCTCGGTCAACCCGCCCGTCTTCCCGCTGGCCGGCGGCGAGGACGGCGAGGCACCCGGACCCCGCGACCTGATCGGCTCCGAGGCCGCCAAGACCGGCATCCAGGCGCTGCGCCAGGCAGCCGACGTCAACCTCCTCGCGCTGCCCGAACTCGCCGCGTACGAGAAGACCGAGGACGCCGTCACGGTCGTCTCCGCCGCGCAGCGGCTGTGCGAGGAGCGGCGGATCTTCCTGCTCGTCGACGCCCCGTCCACCTGGGTCAGCGTCGACACGGCCCGCGCCGGCGTCGCCGCCTTCGACGCGGTGCGCGGCAACCACGCCGGCCTGTACTTCCCGCACCTCCAACTGACCGACCCGCTCACCGGACGGCTGCGCGCCTTCCCGGCCTGCGGCGCGGTCGCCGGCGTCATCGCGCGCACCGACGCCGAGCGCGGCGTGTGGAAGGCGCCCGCCGGCACCGAGGCCCGGCTCGCCGGCGTGCACTCCCTCACCGTTGACCTGACCGACCGGGAGACCGGACTGCTCAACCCGCTCGGCGTCAACTGCCTGCGCACGTTCCCGCTGACCGGTCCGACCGTCTGGGGCGCCCGCACCCTGGAGGGCACCGACGCGCTGGACGGCGAGTGGAAGTACGTGCCCGTACGACGGCTCGCCCTGCACGTCGAGGAGAGCCTCCAACGCGGCCTGCAATGGGTGGTGTTCGAACCCAACGACGAGAACCTGTGGCAGCAGATCAGGCTGGCCGCCTCCTCGTACCTGCACACCCTCTTCCGGCAGGGCGCCTTCAAGGGCGGCACCCCGCGCGAGGCCTACTTCGTCAAGTGCGACAGCGACACCACCACCGACGAGGACATCGCGAACGGCATCGTGAACGTCCTGGTCGGCATCGCACCGGTGCGGCCCGCCGAGTTCGTGATCGTGAAGATCCAGCAGACGTCCGGCCAGTTCGAGCTGTAGTCCCGCGGGAATCCTGGAGAGCCGAAGGAATCCGATGGCAGAGTTCACCGTCAACGCCCATCGTTTCGACCCCTACAAGAACTTCAAGTTCCTGGTCCTGTGGGACGGTCGTACGGTCGCCGGCATCAGCAAGATCAGCCCGCTCAAGCGCACCACCGAGGTCGTCAAGCACCGCCACGGCGGCGACCCCAGTTCCCCGCGCAAGTCGCCGGGGCGCTCCGAGTTCGACGGCATCACGCTGGAACGGGGCGTCACCCACGACCCCGAGTTCGACCGCTGGGCCAACAAGGTCTGGCAGGTCGGCGCGGGCCTCGGCGCCGAGGTCTCCCTCGCCGACTTCCGCAAGGACATCGTCATCCAGGTCCTCAACGAGGCCGGCCAGGTCGCCGTCTCGCACAAGCTGTACCGGACCTGGCCCAGCGAGTACCAGGTCCTCGGCGAACTCGACGCCAACGCCAACGCCGTGGCCATCCAGTCGCTGAAGCTCGAATGCGAGGGCTGGGAACGGGACTACGAAGTACCCGAGCCCGAGGAACCCTCCTTCCTCAACCCGGCCTGAGCGACGCGCGGTGAGGTGAGAGGAACCGGGGGGAACACATGGCGAACACCGGGGCGGCCGTGCTGCTGGCCACCTGGGAGGCGGGCCTCGCCGAGGCGCCCGCCGGGCGCGCCCTGCTGCTGCACGGCACGGCGCGCCCGGACCTCGACGCCACGGCGCTGCCCGCCGTACCGCTCGGTGAGCGCGAGGGCGACCTGCTCGCCCTGCGCCGCGCCCTGTTCGGGGAGCGGATGCAGGTGCGGCTGGACTGCCACGCGTGCGGCGCGGACATGGAGTTCGAACTGGACGCGGGGGAGTTCGCCCGGTCCCTCGACCGGCCCGCACGGCACGTCGTGCGGCTGACGGAGGGCGGCTGGGACATCGCCTTCCGGCTGCCCGCCGCGGCCGACCTCACGGCCGCGGCCCGTGCCGCCGACCCGCGCGCCGCGCTGCTCGCCCGCTGCCTGGTCTCGGCGACCCACGACGGGACGCCCCGCACCGCCGACGCCCTCCCCGCACCGGTACAGCGGCGGATCGCCGAGGCCGCGCAGGCCGCCGACCCCGGCGCCGACGTGACGCTCAACGTCGGCTGCCCCGAGTGCGGCACCGCCACCCGCGCCGAGCTGGACATCGCCTCCTACCTGTGGACCGAACTCGACGCCTGGGCCCGGGACATGCTCCTCGACGTCCATCTGCTCGCCACCGCCTACGGCTGGAGCGAGCCGGAGATCCTGGCGCTGAGCCCGCTGCGCCGCCGTTACTACCTGGAGCTGTGTGCGGATGTCTGACTCCTCCGTGACCGACCCCTCCCGGGCCCCCGACTTCCTCGACCGGCTGATCGCCCGGCACACCGCCACCGCACCGGACACGGTCCGGGTACGGCCGCGGCTGCCCGGCCCTTTCGAACGCGTCGAGGCGGTCAGGGCGCGCGGTGCGGTGCCGGAAACCGACGAGGCCGCGGCCCGGCCGCCCGCCGCCCGCGAGGCCGCCGCCGACCGGGACGACCCGCGGCGGCCCGTCACCGAGGTCCACCACCACACGTCGCGCGAGCGGACCGTCGTCCGCACCGCCCCGCCCTCCGCCGAGGCGGAACCGGCGAGGACCGCCCCGCCCGCCCTGCCCGAAGCACAACTGCTGCGCCCCGCCGCACCGTTGACGGCCGCACCGCCCCCGGCGCCCCGCGGCCCCGCACGCGGCACCGGGCGACCGGACCCGAGCACGGCCGCCGACCCGGCCGCGGCGTCCGCCCCCACCCCCCTGGGGACGGGCACCGCTCCCGCCGCCGTCGCGCCCGCGGCAGCGCGCCCCGGCGCCGCGGACACCACGGCGGCCCGGACCGCCGTGGCGCAGTCCGCCGGGCGCCGGGCCGGCCGGGCGCCCGAGCAGGTGGTGCAGGTGCGGATCGGCCGGCTCGAAGTGACGGCCGCCCAGCCGCCCGCACCGGGGACACGGCAGGGTGCCCGCCCCGCCGAGCGCGCGGGGACGACCCTCAGCCTGGCGGACTACCTGGCACGGGGGCGCGAGTGAGCCGCACGACGACGCAGGGGACGGGGAACTGAGGCCATGAGCAACGCACTCGCCATCGCCCACGTCAGCCAGGCCCTCGCCCTGCTGATCGAATCCCACCTCCAGCCGGAGATCGACATGGCGGTGAAGGTGGAGCCGCGCAAGCCGCCCGCCGAACCGCCCGCCGAACCCACCATCTCCGTCTTCCTCTACCAGGTGACCCCGAACTCCTCGCGGCGCAACGACGACCTGCCCACCCGCGCCCCCGACGGCACGCTGGTGCGCCGGGCGAGCGCGGCGCTCGACCTCAACTACGTGATCAGCGCGTACGGCGACGAGACCGAACTGGTCGGGCAGCGCCTCCTCGGCTCGGTCGTGCGCACCCTGCACGAGATCCCGGTCCTGCCCAAGGACGTCATCGAACTCGCGGGCGAGAAGCCCTACTTGGCGGGCAGCAACCTCGCGGAGTCGGCCCAGCGGGTGCGGTTCACACCGAACGTGATGGACATCGACGAGACGTCGAAGCTGTGGGGGATGCTCTACCAGACCCCCTACGCCCTCTCCGTCGTCTACCAGGCCTCCCTGGTCCTCATCGACGGCCGCCAGACGCCGACACCGGCCAGGCCGGTCGAGCGGCCGGAGGTACGTGTGCTGCCGTTCGGCGCGCCGGTCCCCCCGGGGCCGGGGACGGAAGGGGCCCCCAGGCGGGACGGGGCCGGAGCGGCGGACCCCGCGCCGGCGCAGCAGACCAAGGCGTCTGCCGAGTCCGCTGCCGAGCGCCCGGCGAAGGCCCCGGCCAAGGCCCCCGCGAAAGCCCTCGCCAAGGCACCGGCGCGCGCCCGCAAGAGCACGTCCCGAGCGGCCAAGGCGGCGCAGCCACCCGCGCGCAGGACGAACCGCGACGCGGACGGCACCGAGCACACCGACGACGACAACTGACACGCCGATGGGCGACACGACGGGGGCGGGTGAACACATGGAGAAGGACGAGCAGCCGGGGACCGGGGGCGACGACTCCGCACTGACCGCCGGAATCCGGCGCGTCCTCGCCCGCGTCGACGCGCACGCCGCCCGCACCGGCCAGGGCCGGCCCACCGCGGCGCGGAACGGCCCCGCCACCGCCCTCACCCCCGCACCGGCCCGCACCACCCCGCTCGACGCCCTCGTCGCCCTCTTCGGACTCACCCCCTTCGAACGCGACCTCGTCCTGCTCACCGCCGCCGACGAACTCGACCCCACCACGGCCGCCCGGTGCGCCGCGGCCGCGGGCGACCCCCGGCGCGCGTACCCCACCTTCTCCCTCGCCCTGGCCGCCCTCGGCGAACCGCACTGGAGCGCCCTCACCCCCGTGGCCCCGCTGCGCCGCTGGCGGATCGTGGAACTGGAGGACGAGACCCGGCTGACCGTCTCCCGGCTCCGGCTGGACGAACGCGTCCTGCACTTCCTGCTCGACTCGCCCTATCTCGACGCCCGGCTGCACGGCCGCCTGCGCCGCACCACCCCACCGGACACGCTCCCGCCCTCGTACGACCTGGCCGCGAACCGGCTCGCCGAAGGCTGGCGGGAGGACGGCCGGGGCCCCGGCGCGCCACCCGTGGTCGAGGTGACCGGCGGCGACCAGCGCAGCCGCGCCGAGCTCGCGGCCACCGCGGCCGCCCGCTGCGGACTGCGGCTGTACACCATGAGCGCCGAGGACCTGCCGACCGACCCCGCCGAGCGCGACCGCCTGGCCCGGCTGTGGCAGCGGGAGGCGATCCTGCTGCCCGCCGCGCTGCTGGTGGAGGCCGGCGACCTGGACCGCGACCAGCGCGCCGCCACCGAGGCGTTCCTCGCCGGGGCCGCCGTCCCCGTCGTCGTCTCCAGCGAGGACCCGCTGCCCACCGGGCGCCCGCACGGCACCCGGGTGGCCGTACCGCGCCTGGACGACGACGAACAACTGGCCGTCTGGGCCGACGCGTTCACGGACGTCGCCGATCTCGCCGACGGTGAACTGCGCTCCCTCGTCGCCCAGTTCCGGCTGCCGCCGCACGTCGTCCGCTCCGCCGCGGCCGCCGTGAGCCGCCGACTGCCCCACGAGGACGAGGCCGACGCCGCCGAACTCGCCTGGCGGGCCGGGCTGGAGGAGGCCCGTGTCGGCATGGACGAACTGGGCCGCCGGATAGAACCCCGGGCCGGCTGGCACGACCTCGTGCTGCACGACCGGCAGACCGCCGTGCTCCGCGAGATCGTCGCGCATGTGCGGCAGCGGCCGACTGTCCACCAGGAATGGGGATTCGCCGCGACCCTGCGCCGGGGGCTCGGCGTCACCGCGCTGTTCGCCGGCGGCTCCGGCACGGGCAAGACCCTCGCCGCCGAGGTGATGGCCGACGAACTCGGCCTGGACCTGTTCGTCGTGGACCTCTCCCAGGTGGTCAGCAAGTACATCGGCGAGACCGAGAAGAACCTGCGCCGCGTCTTCGACACCGCCGAACGCGGCGGCGCGCTCCTGCTGTTCGACGAGGCCGACGCCCTGTTCGGCAAGCGCAGCGAGGTCAAGGACAGCCACGACCGGTACGCCAACCTGGAGGTCAGCTACCTGCTGATGCGGATGGAGGCCTACCGGGGCCTCGCCATCCTCACCACCAACATGAAGCAGGCCCTCGACACGGCCTTCCTTCGCCGCATCCGCTTCGTGGTCGACTTCCCCTTCCCGGCCGAGCACGAACGCGCCGAGATCTGGCGCCGGGTGCTGCCACCGCAGGCCCCGCTCAAGGACATCGACCCGGACCTGCTGGCCCGGCTCACCGTCGCCGGCGGCTCCATCCGCAACATCGCCCTGTCCGGGGCGTTCCTCGCCGCCGAGGAGGGCGACCGGCTGCAGATGCGGCACATGCTCGCCGCCGCCCGCACCGAATACCTCAAGCTGGAGCGCTCACTGACCCCCGCGGAGGTGCGCGGATGGGTGTGAACAGGCGGCCCCCGGCGATCCGTGTGGAGATCGGCGAACTGGTCCTCGACGGCTTCCACGCCGACCCGGCCCGCGTCTCGGCCGCGTTCGAACACGAACTCGCCCGTCTGGTACGGCAGCACGGCGTGCCGCTGGCGGAGAACGGCGCCCTGACCCTGGAAGCGCTCACTGGCCTGCCGCCGCTGCGTGCCGGACTGTCGGCCCGCCGCCTCGGCCAGGAACTGGCCCGCGCGGTCCACGAAGGGCTCAGCGGACACGGGGAGGTGACCCCATGACCGCCAGGGCCCAGGACGCGGCCGACCGGCAGACGGCCGAACAGCGCCGCCGCAAGCGCAGGGAACGCGCCGCCGCATCCCGCACCCCCGAACCGAAGAACATCGTCAGCGGCGCCGGACAGCCCCTCGACCTGGCCGTCCGCCGCGAGTTGGAGGACCAGCTCGGTCACGACCTGAGCCGCGTCCGCCTGCACACCGACCGCGACGCCGACCGCCTCACCGAACTGCTCGGCGCCGACGCCGTGGCCGTCGGCCAGGACATCCTCTTCCGCTCGGGCGCCTTCCGGCCCGGCACCGACGAGGGCCGCCGCCTGCTCGCCCACGAACTGCTGCACACCGTCCAGAACCCGCACGGCCTCGGCACCCTGCGAGCGGGCCGCGAACCGGGCGCGGTCAGCCTCCCTCAGCAATCCATCGAACGCGAGGCCGAATCCGCCGCTCAGGATCTGGTCCGCCCCTCGACCGACGCACCGGCGCCCGAGGTGACGGAGAACCGGTCCACGCCGGGGTGGCTGCGGTATGCGACGGTGGACGCGGAGCGCAGCCGTGCGGAGGCGGTGGACCCGGCGACCCTGCTCGACCGGCTCGTCAACTCGGTCGTACGGTCCCTGCGGGGCGACCCGGAGGACCTTTCCGGCCGCACTCGCAAGCAACTCGCCCGGTTGCCGGAGGAGTTGCTCGACGGCGTTCTGGTCCGCCTGGAGAACCGGCTGCTCGCCCCGGAGCACGACCGGGTGCTCGACCTCGTCGAGGAGGCCGGGGCGTACGACGAGCACGCCCAGGACCTGGAAGTCAACGCGCATGACGCGCCCGAGATCGAGCCGGACGCGGCCGAACAGGTGCGCACCGAGCGCGAGCAGGCGCTGCGGTCACAGGAACAGCGGCGGGCCGAGGCGGCACGGCCGGGCATCGCGCCGGGACCCGAGAAGGAAGGGGCCGCCGACCAGGGCGCGGCCGGCAGCACCCCGCCGAACGGCGGCACGGCCGGGCACGGGAGCACCCCGCAGGGCGGAGGCGCGCCGCACGGGGCGCGGGAGAAGACGCCGGGGGCACCGGGACCCGCGCGGGGCCCGGCACCGACGGCGGGCACGGCGACGGCCCCCGCCGGCCAGGAACAGTCCGCGCCGTCCGCCCCCGCCGGGGCGGCGCCGGCCGGCGCACGGCGAAGCGACACGGAGACGACGGCGGCGGGGCAGGAACAGGGCGCGGACGCGGGCAAGGGCGGCCGGGCGCAGAGCGGGGAGGCGGGTGAGGGCGGCCGGGAGCGGACCGAGGAGACGCGGACCCCGGCACCGAGCGAGGAGGAGTCCGCGGCGCGGCACCGGCCGGGCGCGGCCGAGGCCGCCGTCGCCGGACAGCAGCTGCGGCAGCAGGACAAGGGCGGCCAGGAGAAGCCCTCCGGCTCGCCGACGGCCGCCGGCCCGGACACCCGGCTCCCGGGACCGTTCAGCACTCTGGAGGGCAGGCGCAACCAGGACGTCGACGGCCCCGAGGAGACGACGGACGAGGACCTCTTCGGCTCCGGCGGCGAGTCGGAGGTCGACGTCGGGGGCGGGGAGCAGAGCGCCTGGGACGTCAAACTCCGGCCCGAGGACTTCTTGCCGACGCAGGACCCCGACGTGTCCGCCGTACCGACCGCGGACACGTTCGACCCCGGGGCGTCGGCGTCGTCGGTCCCGTCCTTCCCCGCCCCACCGCCGACCAGGGCGGACCAAGTACAGGCCGAGCGGGACGCGGAGGACGCGGAGGACGCGGCGGCCGGCCCGGAGGAGGACACGGCCGGGGCCGACGCGGCGGAGGAGCCGGGCGCGTCCGTGCCGGAGACCGGGGGCGGCCCGGACGGCGGCGCGGGGCCGGTCGGACCCGAGCCGGAACAGGCGGCAACGGTCCCGCCCGCCCCCGGCACCCGTGACCCCAAGAGCGGGGACGACCCCAAGGCGGGCCCGGTCGCCGCGCAGACCACAGTGCAGCAGGCGCCGGGCCGGGCCGAGGGGACCGCCGAGGGCGGCGGCGCGGCGGGGGAGACGGCCGCGAAGGAGGAGAAGGGCACCGCCGCCGCGGGCGACAAGGGCCCTGGTGGCCAGGAGAAGGAGTCTCCGAAGGCGACCGGCGGTCAGTCGGCGCAGAGGGACACCGAAGCCCGGGATGCGGCCGCCGGCCCGTCGGTGACCGCCGGACCCCAGTCGGCGGGCGCGCAGGGCGCCGGAACCCCGGAGCCGGTGCCGGACGCGTCCGCCGCGGCCGGTCCCACGGCACCGGGCACGTCCGCCGTGCCGCATGAATCCGGGGCTGACGGGGCGCCGGCCCGCGAGACGCGTACGACACCGCAGCCCCGCACCGCGACGGCGGCGCGGGAGCCGCAGCCCGCGCCCGCCACCGCGAAGCCCGCACCGGCTCCCGCGAGGACGGCCGCGGAATCGCCCGCCGCGCCGGAGACCGCGCCGCGGTCCGCGCCGGCCACGAAGGCGGCTGTCGGGGGAGCCACCCCGGGCGGCGGAGGCGGCGGGGGAGCCACCCCGGCGCGGCCCAGGGGCAAGAAGGACAGCGCCCCGGCCCCCGACCTCTCCGGGGTGTCCCCGGAGGCGGGCCTGGCGACGGCCTCGAAGCTCAAGCCGCACAAGGCACTTCAGGCCATGGGTGGCGTCGGTGGCGCGGTGGACCGCTCCGTCGGTGACGAGCACAAGGCCCTCGCCGCCGCGCCGCCCTCGATGCAGCGCCCGGCAGGCGCCCCGCAGACGCTGCGGGGCAAGCCGAGGACGGACGCCCCGGCGGAGTACTCCCAGGACAAGCCCCAGGAAGCCCAGGCGCCCGAGCAGCAGGACGCCGAGGTGACCGGCGCCAAGAAGCCCGAGGGCCGGATCGAGGCGGAGAAGGCCGAGGAGCCCGGCGGCTGGGACACCTTCAAGATGGCCCTCGGCTTCATCGGCGGCAAGATCGTGAACGGCGTCGCGAGCCTCTTCGGCGCCGACAAGCCGGTGGTGGACCCTCAGGCGCTGGCCGCGAAGTTCGCGGGGCTGCCGACGAAGGACGACGCCCTCAAGCAGGCCCGGGCGGGCGACGCGCCGGGCGTCGACATGAAGGGCGCGGCGGAGCGGACGGCCGGCGAGCAGGACGGCCATGTCGACGCCAAGGGCCAGGAGACGATCGGCACCGCCCGGGACGACGCCGGACGGCGGATGGGCGAGGACCAGGTCTATCCGGACGCGCCCAAGGAGAAGATGACCGCCAAGGTGCCCGGCGCACAGGGCGGTCGAAGTACGGCGACCGACGGCGGCGGGGCGACCGGTGCCGTCCCCCCGGAGGCGGCCTCCGAGGTGGCGGAGCACGACCGGGGCCCGCAGTTCCAGACGGCGTTCACCGACGGCGCGAAGAGCATGTCCGAAGGCCGGCGGGCCAAGGACCGCGACACCCGCGACGCGCAGGACCGGCATCGGCGGCAGGTCGACGCCGAGATCGCTGCGAACACCAAGGCGCAGGCCGGGGAGCGCGAGAAGGCGATGGGCGAGGTCACCGCCCAGCGCGAGGGCTGGCGCAAGGACCAGGACGAGCAGCTCGACTCCCTGGGCGACAAGAAGAGCGAGCGGCACGACAAGGTACGCAAGGACGTCGAGGAGAAGGAGAAGAAGACCGACGACGACGTCGGCAAGGAGAAGGAGGGCAGCGACAAGAAGATCCAGGACGAGAGCGACAAGGCCGAACGCGACGCGGCCCGGAAGCGTGACGGCGCCGTCCAGGAATCGGGCAACTGGGTCAGCAAGGCCTTCGACTGGATCAAGCAGAAGGTCATCGAGATCAAGAACGCGATCGTCCGGGTCATCCGGGCGGCCCGCGACGCGGTCGTCGGCTTCATCAAGAACTTCAAGGACACGGTCGAGCGCTGGATCAACGAGGCCCGCAAGAACATCGTCGATGCGATCAAGAACCTCATCAAGGACCTGATCGAGTTCGCGGTGGCGATGGTGCGCGCGGTGATCGAACTCGCCGCGAAGATCCGCAGGTTCGTCACCAACCTGATCGCGGCGGCGATCGCCCTGGTCAACCGCCTCGCCCAGGCGCTGAAGCAGGCCGTCTCCGACCTCCTCGACGCCATCGGCAAGCTGCTCGGCGGCCTCCTCGACATCCTGAAGAAGGCACTCCAGGCGGCGGTCAAGGCGGTCGTCGAGGCGGTGAAGTCGGTCCTGGAGTTCGCCTCGAAGCTCCTGGGCGCGCTGGGCGCCTGGATGATGATCGCGGTCGACTTCCTCTCCGACCCGGGTGGCTGGCTCGGCGGTGCGAAGAACTCCGCGGTGGACGGCGCGAAGAACCACCTCTTCCGTGAGGTGTCCACGGCCGTCAAGGCATGGTTCCAGGAGAAGATCCAGGAGATCATCGGCGTCCCGAAGGCGATCATCGACAAGCTGATCAAGGGCGGTTTCTCCCTGGCTCAGATCGTCAAGGAGGCCTGGGACGCGGTCGTCCCTCAACTGCCGCTCATCATCGGCGAGTTGGTGATCACGAAGGTCGTCGCGAAACTCATCCCCGGCGCGGGCTGGGTGATGGCGGTCATCGACGCGATCCGCACGGCCTGGGGCGCCCTGAGCGCCATCCTCAGTTCCCTCGACGCGGTCCTCACCTGGCTCAGGGCCGTGCGCATGGGCGGCGCCGGCATCCTCTTCGCCAAGGCCGTCGCCGCGGGTGTCGTCGCCCTCCTGGAGGTCCTGTACCAGGCCCTCCTCAACCAGATCGGCAAGTACGTCGCCAAGGTCGGCCGCCGCCTGCGAGGCGTCGCGGCCAAACTCACCAAGGACAAGTTCGGCAAGCCGGGGGGACGTCGGCGTACGGGCGGCGAGGACACGGAGGGCCGGGGCCCGAAGAAGCCCAAGGACGAGGAGGCCACCGACCGGAAGCCCGACGCGGACCCGAAGACGCCCCGGACCGACGAGGGCAAGCCGAAGAAGCCCACCGGCGCCGAGTCGACGCCCAAGGACAGGAACGGCCGCCCGAAGGACCCGACCGAAAAACCGGACACCAAGCCCACCCCGCCCGCCAAACCGAAACCGAAGCCGGAACCGCGGCCGAAGCCGAAGACCGAGCCTGAGCAGGCGGGCAAGCCGAAGGCCGACAAGGATGCCGCCGCCCCGAAGGACGGGGACAGGGACTCCAGGCCCAAAGACGACGGCAGTGGTCCGAAGAAGCCCAAGGGCGAAGACACGGAGCCGAACAGGACCAAGGACGACGATCCGAAGAAGCCCAAGCACAAGGACGACGACAAGGACGCCCCGTCGAGGCCCAAGGAGGCCAAGGACGGTGACCGGGCCGGCCGCCCGACCGAGCGAGACGGTAGCGACAGGAAACCGAAGGACAAGCACAGCAAGGACCGCGACCGCGACACGGCGAAGCCCAGGCACGAGAAGAAGAACCCGCATGAGGGTTCCGGGAAGGACCGCCGCAGCCCGAAGGACAAGGACCCGCACAAGGAGAAGCAGGAGAAGAAGGACCGCCGCAAGAAGGACGAGGGTTCTTCGGAGTCTAAGGAGAAGCGGCTTTCTGAGATTGTCGCGCGTATGCGTCCTGCACTGTCGCGGCTGCTTTCGAGGGGTGTAGGCCGTGTCGTGCACCGGTCCACCTTGGCGGGAATGCGGATCTGGTATCGGCTGACAGAACTCGCGGTCGAGGGGGCTTCCTCCTTCGATGATCTCGCTGTCCTGAACCCACGCAAGATCGTCATCAGCGGCAGGGAGCTGAATTCGGAGCCCATCCTCCTTTACCTCCGAATTCTTGAGGAAGACATCCTGAGCCAGGCACAACAGTTGCAGGCGACTGGAATGGGCGGACAGCAGATCGGCACCAGGCGCGAACAACTTCCGGGTCGCAATCCTCGATTGCGCGCGAGCATCCCGCAACAAGTGGATATTGCGTCGGCTTATGTGCAGCTGAAGAACGCGGGTCTGGTCACGCAGATCATGGACTGGGGTGGGGCCGAGACCTGGCGGACTCGTCTGCCGAGCGGTCCTTACCTGCAAAAGTTCCGCAACGGGCAGACCTATCAGGAGAGAGATCGCAACCCGAATTCTTCGACCAAGTACAGTGAGATCCTTAAACGCCTGCAGCGCTCCCAGAACGTCGGCGGGATCGCTGATGCCCTTGCTCGATGGCATTCTGATCGACGAAACCAGCTGCCATACGAGGAAACGGAGGACATCTCACTTGTCGGCACCCTCGCCTACCTCGCCGAGAGGGACCGCAATCCGGGAAACATGGTCACCAGCGTCCTCCTGGCCGATCTGTACAACCAGGTTCCGCACCCCGACCGGCGACGCGAGATCCTCCGACTCCAGCGCACCTTCTCCTTGCAGCCCATGATTCCGGCGGGATCGCCGGCCGGAGCGAAGATACTTCCGGACTTCCTCGAAGGTGACCCGGGTTCCCTGGATCGGGCGATCGAGCAGATGCAGGACGAACTGCGCATGGCCGACAGTCATCCCGATGCGGCCCTCAATGATGCTCGCGGGTACCTTGAGAGATTCACCGAAGAAAAGGACGGACCGAAGAACCGGAGTCGGGTGCAGCGAAAGCGCCCAGGTTTGACAGAGCTGAGGAAACTGCAGGACGCGAACAATCTTGCGAATAGGGAAGTGCAGTTGATCGAGAAGTGGTTCGAGGCTGTGTACAGGAACACCGACTTCGGGTCGGGCCTGAGCGAGGAACAGCTGTACCAGGAGATTCGTGAGAAGATCAAGAGCAGGTTGCAAGGTGTCTTCCCGTGGTGGAAGCCGCAGGTTTGACAGGGAGTGATTATGAATTTTTCGGCGGCTGGCGTTTCGCGATCAAGAAGGTATGTATTGCGGCAGTTCCAGGCCGAGGAAACGGTCGCGGCACTGGCGGCGAGCAGGGGGTGGCCGACGGTAGCGGACTTGCCCGGTGACGAGAGCAGGGGTGTGCCACGGCGTGTTGCCTGGCAGATCTCTCCCGGTGCCACGCTCAACTTTTTCCGGGACGATTCCCTGGGCATCTCGTACGTATCGGTGATGAGTGGCCTGGGCAAGGATTTCGCGGAGCAGCTGACCTCCATGGTGCACACCGAGATCGACGTGTACGGCGATGCCGAACTCCTGTCGGGCATGAGCGGTGCCGACGATGATCAAGAGCGGGCGCTCGCTGTGCTGAAGGCTGGGCTTGGTGCGCCTCTTGAATTCAGCGAGAAATTTTATGCCGGTTTCGTCGCCGCGTCGGAGCACACTGCTTCGACGGTGCGGAACGCGGCGGTTCGCGCGATGTACTACACGAAGTGGCAAGAATTCACGAACGTGCTTGCAGAACTCGCCTCGTCCGACCCTGACAGTGCCGTTCGAGACTTCGCCGGTCGTGTGCTGACAGCCGTCGGCGGCACAGGGAGCTGATCGCCGTGACCCGCTACGCCGACATCCCCAAACCCATCCGCTCCGGCCTCGTCGTCGTCGACCCCGACCACGGCACCCCCCAGCGCGTCATCGTCCTCCAGTTCAACCCCGACACCCTGGAACGCAGCATCGCGCCCCAGTCCGCCGGGGACAGCGGGGACGCCGGGGGTGGGGGGACCGGCAGTGGGGATCGGAACGAGGCGTTGAGGCTCAAGGGGCCCGCGCAGGAGACGTGGAAGTTCACCGCCGAGATCGACGCGACCGATCAGCTGGAGATCGCCGCGCCCGACGGGATTCACCCCCAGCTCGCCGTTCTGGAGATGCTCGTGCAGCCGACCACCGCGCAACTGCGCGCCGCGACCCGGCTGACGCAGAAGGGCAGCATCGAGATCAGTCCGATCGAGATGCCGCTGACCCTGTTCACCTGGGGGAGCAAGCGGGTCATGCCGGTGCGGCTCACCGAACTGTCCGTCAACGAGTCGGCGTTCGACGTGAACCTCAACCCGATCCGGGCCTCGCTCGGCATCGGGATGAAGATCCTGACCGTCAGCGATCTGCCGGCGGGCCACCGGGGCGCGGATCTGTACATGGCGCACCTGGCGCAGAAGGAACGGCTCGCGGCCGCCGCGCGCGGTGGCGGCCTCGGCGCGCTGGGTCTCGGCGGCGCCGACCTCGTGACCGGAAGGGGCTGAGGAGCAGATGGCGGAGATCGAGCCGTACGAGAGCGCCCTGGACTCGATACCGGGCGCCCATCCCTACCCGCGCACCAGCCGGTACCACGACGCCGAGATCGGTGTGCACAAGTGCGCCGACGGAACCGAAGTGCGCTACACCAAGCGCCGGTTGCTGCCGCCGCTGGACGAGGAGACCGAGCCGCACGTGGTCGGGGCGGGGGAGCGTCCCGACCTGCTCGGCCAGCGCTTCCTCGGTGACCCCGGCCAGTGGTGGCGGATCGCCGACGCCAACCCGGTCCTGGACCCGAGGGAGCTGACGGACGAGCCCGGGCGGGTCATCGGCATCCCGCCGGCCGGCGGGTTCCCCCGCGGGGAGCGCCGTGTCTGAACAGCCCGTGGGGCAGGGCCCCGTACACATGCAGCTCCTCATGGGGCCCAGACTGGCCCGCCCGGTCCCGCTGGAGGTCGCCGAGGCGCTGCTGTCCGCGCAGATCACGGCCACGGCGGGGGAGCGCAGCGGCTTCCAGTTCGCCTTCGACCTCACGAAGAACGGGCTGCTCAACCAACGGCTGCTCCCCGAGGGCTTCTTCGACCCGAAGACCCGCGTCATCCTCACCGTCAGCGTCCGCGGCACCCCCGAGGTCCTCTTCGACGGGCTGATCGTGCGCCAGGAGGTCGGCGCCAGCAACCTCCCCGGCCACTCCACCCTCACCGTCACCGGCGAGGACCTGACACTCCTCATGGACCTGGAGGAACGCACCGCCCCCTACCCCAACCTGCCGCCCTCCCAGCGCGTCCTTTCGATCCTGCGCCGGTACTCCGACTACGGCATCCGCCCCGACGTCTACCAGGAGAAGATCCCCCAGCCCCCGCACCAGGACCTGCGTGTCCACTACCAGACCGGCACCGACCTCCAGTACGTCACCGAACTGGCCCGCGCCAACGGCTACACCTTCTATCTGGAGCCCGGGCCCGACCCTGGCCAGTCCTCGGCGCGTTGGGGCCCGGAGGTACGGCTCGGGCTGCGCCAGCACGCCCTCAACGTCAACATGGACGCCCTGTCCACCGTGGACCAGCTGACCTTCGCCTACGACGGCACCGCCCGCGAGGAGCCGCAGGCACGCTGGCAGGACCCCGGCACCCGCCAGTCCACCCTGCTGCCCCAGCCGCCGATCAGCCCCCTGCGCCCGCCGCTCGGCCGCCGGGCCACCCCCGCGCTGAAACGCAAGACCCTCTCCGGCACCGCCAAGCAGCAGCGCGAGCAGGCCGAGGCCGAACTCCTCGCTCGCGCCGCCGTCTCCGCCGACGTCATCTCCGGCTCCGGCTCGCTCGACGTCAACCGGCACGGCTACCTCCTCCAGCCACGCCGGCTCGTCGGCGTCCGCGGCGCCGGACGGGCCTACGACGGCGACTACTACGTCAAGTCCGTCACCCACAACCTCCGTCCGGGCTCCTTCCAGCAGAACTTCACCCTCTCCCGGGAGGGCCTCGAAGCACGCGGCGACACCGTCCGGCCGTGACACACCCCACCCAGCGACCAGGAGAGCACCCCGACCATGGCGGCACCCAGCAATCGCCACCTCGGCAAGTTCCGCGGCCGGGTGGTCAGCAACGACGACCCGTTGCGGCTCGGCCGGATCACGGCCGAGGTGCCGGACGTCCTCGGCGACGAGCCGTCCACCTGGGCGCTGCCCTGTCTGCCGTTCACCGGGCCCGAGTCCGGGCAGTTCGTGGTGCCGCCGCCCGGGGCCGGCGTCTGGGTGGAGTTCGAGCAGGGCGACCCCAGCTTCCCGGTGTGGACCGGGTGCTGGTACGGCGACGCGGGCGAACTGCCGCCCGACGCCCGCCGCGAACTCCAGGCCGGCGCGCCGAGCAAACCCGTGGTCGTACAGACTCCGGGCGCCCACAAGATCGTCCTCAACGACACCGCCGGTGCCGAGCAGGGGATCCTCCTGCAGGCCAAGGGCGGCGCCTACATCCGCATCACCCGGGAAGCGGTGGTCATCGCCACCGGCGCCGGTGCCGAGATCACCCTGCGCGGCAGCGAAGTGACCATCAACCAAGGCCAGTTGACCGTTAAGTCCAAGCGATAGACAAACGGGGGAAGAGAGTTGTCCGGGAGTCTGCTCCACGCGGGCGCCGTGATCGGCTGCCCGCACGGCGGCCGCGCCGCACCTGTCACCACACCCTCCGGCGGCGTCCGCGTCGACGGTGCCGCCGTGGCCACCGCCGACCACGCCTACGTCGTCGCCGGCTGCCAGCACACCGTCGACGACGTGCCCTCGCCGTGCGTGTCCGTCCGCTGGAGCGTCGCCGACACCGGCGTCACGGCCGACGGCGCGCCCGTGCTGCTCGACACCTGTGCCGCCCAGTGCTTCAGCGCGGCCCTGGTTCCGCAAGGGCCCCCCGTCGTCCAGGCCGCGCAGCGAAAGGTCACCGTCCGATGAGGCCGCCGAGTCACCGAGCCCGTCCGCGCAGCGACATCGCGTTCCCGTTCCACGCCGACCGCCGCGGCCGCACCGCGCACGCCCGCCCCGCCGAGCACGTCCACGACCTCGTCGAACAGCTGCTGTTCACCAGCCCCGGCGAACGCGTCATGCGCCCCGACTTCGGCTGCGGACTGCTCGACCTGGTCTTCGCGCCGGCCGCCCCCGAACTGGTCAGCACCCTCGAACTCTCCGTCCAGGCCGCCCTCCAGCGCTGGCTGGGCGACCTGATCGAGGTGGTGTCCCTGGACATCGCCTGCGACGACGACACCGTACGCGTCCGGCTGTCCTACCTGGTCCGTGCCACGGGCGCCGTCCGGGAGGACCTCTTCGAGGGGAGGGCGGCATGAGCGCGGGGGCCACCCGGCGGGCCAAGGTGCGCGCCGCCCACCTCAACGGGGTCGACGCCGTCGAGGTGAGCGACGACGGGCTGCTGCTCACCGTCACCTTCCTCGGCAAGGCACCCGGCGGCCTCGGCCCCGAGAACGTCCGCATCGACGGCGGCCGCCGCGTCACCGGCCTCACCGCCGTGGACGTCAGCGTGGAACGCGAGGAGGACCCCGAGCTGGACGACCGGCTCCACGTCACCCTCGACCGGGCCGGCGACACCTCCCGCTACCGGCTGTCCCTGGTGGAGGCCGACCCCTACGGCAGGCCGGGCACCGAGCCGTACCACGGCTTCGACCAGCGGTACGCCGGTGCGGAGTTCCGTTTCCGGCCCGACTGCCCCAGCCCCTTCGACTGCGTGGACGAGGACACGCGCGACGCCGTCCTCCCGGCCGCGCCCGTGATCGACTACACGGCCCGCGACTACGACACCATCCGCAAGCTCCTGCTCGACCGGCTCGCGCTGACCACCCCCGACTGGGCCGAGCGCAACCCCGCCGACCTGGGCACCACCCTGGTGGAACTGCTCGCCTACACCGGCGACCAGATCAGTTACCAGCAGGACGCCGTCGCCACCGAGGCGTACCTCGACACCGCGCGCCGGCGCGTCTCCGTGCGCCGGCACGTCCGGCTCATCGACTACGCGATGCACGACGGCTGCAACGCCCGCGCCTTCGTGACCGTCCAGACCGCCGCCGACCGCACGCTGGCGCCCGGCACCTACCGCTTCGCCTCGGTCGACGTACGCACCCTCGACCCGCACGACCGCCCGGAACCCGGCACGGTCATCGACGAGAGAGACCTCGGCGACCTCGACGAGCGCGGCTCCGTGGAGGTCTTCGAACCCGTCGTCGCCGAGCCGCTGGAACTGCGGGTCGCGCACAACACGATCCGGCTGTGGACCTGGGACGGCGAGGTGCGGGCGCTGCCCGTCGGCGCCACCGCCGCCACCCTGCGCGACGAGTGGGCGGACCCCGAGGCCCGCCGGGGCCGCAGGCTCGCCCTGAAACCGGGCGACGTGCTGATCCTGGAGGAGGTCAAGGGTCCGCGCACCGGCATCCCGGGCGACGCCGACCCCGCCCACCGGCAGGCCGTCCGCCTCACCTCCGTCACCCCCGGCCTCGACCGCGTCGAGGACCAGCCCGTGCTGGAGGTCACCTGGGCCGCCGAGGACGCCCTGCGCTTCCCGCTCCGCCTGACCACCCGGGGCGGACGCGACTGCCTGCCCGTCGAGGACGTCACCGTGGCCCGCGGCAACGCCGTCCTCGTGGACCACGGCCGCTCCGGCACCGTCGAGACGGTCACCGTGCCCCCGGTCCCGGCCGTCGTGGCGCCCTGCGGCCCGCCCGGCGCCGGCTGCGAGGAACCTACGCGGGGCAACGCCCCCGCACGGCTCGTCGCCGCGCTGACGGACCGTGCCGAAAGCGGCCGGGCACTGCGCCCCGACGACGTCCGCGAGCTGTTCGACGTCCTGGGGGAGCCGGCCGTCCTGCGCGCCGGGATCGGACTGGAGCGGGCCGGGCAACGCCACGAGCACGTGGTGCCCGGCACCGCGTACGCACAGGCCGCGGCCCTGCGGACGCTGCTCGCCCAGAGCGTCTACCCGGGGATCGCGCCGCGCCCGCGCCCCGTCCTCGGCCGGGCTCCCGTCACCCAGGCCGTGCCGTTCCCCGACCCGGCCGCGGTCGCGACCGCACAGGCCGAACGGATCGCCGCGATCCCGGACCGGGTCCGGCAGCGGCTGGTCGGGCTGTGGCGCAGCGCCCGCGACCGCGACGGGCTCGCCGAGGACGAGATCACCGAACTCGGCGTGCTCTTCGGCCTGAAACTGCTGGAACGGCTGGAACTGCGCCGCCACCCCGTCCGCGCCCTGCGCGAACTGCTGCACCGGAGCGACGAGTTGCTCGACGCCAAGCTGCGGCGCATCGCCGTCCTCACCGCCCGGGCCCGCGCCGGCACCGTCCTCGACGCCCACATCGCCTGGGAGATCGCGCACAGTTGGGGACCGGCCTACGCCGTCGGACTGCACCCCGCGGAGCCGGTGCTGCGCGGCCCGGCGAGCGCCGCGCTCGCCCAGGACCCGCGCCGTGCCCTGCCCGCCGTACGCCTCACGGACGGCGAGGCGGTGTGGGAGCCGCGCCGCGACCTGCTCGACAGCGCACCCCGCGACCGGCACTTCGTCGGCGAGCCGGCGGACGACGGGCGGCTCGCCCTGCGCTTCGGCGACGGACGGCACGGCGCCGTGCCGGCTCCCGGGGCACGCCTCGCGGCGCGCTACCGCCTCGGCGGCGGCAGCGCGGGCAACGTGGGCGCGGAGGCCATCAACCACCTCGTCGTGGCGGTGGGCGAGCCCGGCGAGCCGGTACCGGCCGCCACCGTGCGCAACCCGCTGCCGGCCACCGGCGGCACCGAACCCGAACCCATCGAGCAGGTACGTCAGTTGGCACCTCTCGACCTGCGCCGCACCCGGCTGCGCGCCGTCACCGCCGCCGACTACGCGGCGCTCGCCTCCGCCCTGCCCGGTGTGCAGCGGGCCGCCGCCGACCTCCGCTGGACCGGCAGCACGCAGGAAGCCCACATCGCCGTCGACGCGTACGGCGGCCCCCCGTCGCCGCGGCTGCTCGACGCGGTGGCCCAGGCCCTGGAGACGTACCGGCGCATCGGCCACGACCTGGCGGTCGGCCCCGCCCGGCCGGTGCCGCTGGACATCGCGCTGCGGGTGTGCGCCCGGCCCGGACACCAGCACGGGCAGATCCTGGCCGATCTGTACCGCGTCCTCGGCAGCGGCCGGCTGCCCGGCGGACGGCTCGGCTTCTTCCACCCGGACGCCCTGACCTTCGGCGAACCCGTACGGCTCAGCCGCCTGGTCGCCGTCGCCGCGGCCGTCCCCGGCGTGGAGAGTGTCGAAGTGACGCGGCTTCGGCGGCTGTTCGGACCGGACCGAGGAGAGAGGGAGGACGGCGTGCTGCGGATCGGCCCGTTGGAGATCGCCACCTGTGACAACGACCCCGACCGGCCCGAACAGGGGCGGCTGGAGATCACCCTGGGAGGCAGCCGATGAGCCGGTCCTGCTGCTGCGGCGGTGCGTGCGGCGGCCACGACGAGCGCCTCGCCCCCGCCCCCCTGCACAACCCGCCCGGCCGCACCGCCCTCGACTACCGCGTCGGCGAGTACGGCACCTTCCTCGCCGCCCTCCTCGACCGGCTCGCCTCACCCGCGTACCCGGCGCTCGCCGGGCTCACCGTACGCACCCCCGACGACCCGGCCGTGGGACTCCTCGACGCCGCCGCCGTCCTCGGCGACCTGCTCACCTTCCACTCCGAGCGGATCGCCGACGAGGCCTACCTGCGCACCGCCTCCGAGCACCGCTCCCTGGTCCTGCTGGGCCGGCTCGTCGGACACCGGCCGCGCCCCGGAGTCGCCGCCACCACCCATCTGGCGTACACCCTGGAACGCGACCCGCGCGCCGAGACCCTGGCGGTGCCGATCCCGCGCGGCGCCCGCAGCCACAGCGTGCCCGCCTCCGCCGACGAGCAGTCGCTGACCTTCGAGACCTCCCGGGACCTCACCGCCCGCTGGGACTGGAACGAACTGACGGTACGGCGCCGCCGGCCCTCCCTCGTCACCCCCGACGACCTCGCCCGCCGCCCCGAACTGTTCGTGGAGGGCACGGCCGACTCCCTGCGCACAGGTGACCGGCTCCTCTTCGTCTTCGGTGAACAGGCGGGCGGTGTGCGCACGTTGCTGTCGATCGCGGGCGTCCGCGTCGACCGCGCGGAAGGGGTCACCGCGCTCACCCTGCCCCAGTCGGCCCCGCCCACGCTCAAGGAGCTGGTGGACGAGGTACGACGCTGGACCGCCGAGCCCGCGGCCCCCGGCGAACCCGGCGACGAGCCGCCGACCCCGGAGGTCCCCAACCCGCGGCCGGTCAGCCGTCTGATCGAGGACTTCGACGACCAGGTCCTCGCCCCGCTGCGCACCGACCTCGACACCGTCGACACCCCGGAGAAGCTCGCCGGCCGGCTCGGCGAGCCGGTGGCCCGCCTGCGCGAGGCCGAGGTCCTGGCGGAGCCGTACGAGGACGTCGCGGCCTGGTTCGAGCAACTGGAGGCGGTACTGACGGAACTGGCCGGACGCGCCCTGGCACTGGCTCCCGCCCAGCCCGTCCCCGCCGCGGACGGCCCTGCCGCGCGGGACGGCGGCGCCCCGCGGGCGCGGGCGAGCGCCCCCGCCCAGCCCCGGCCCGGCGGCCATCCGGCCCGGCCCGACCCCCGCGAAGCCGCCCTCCGCGCCCTGGACACCGTCCTGCCCGCCCTGCGCACCGCGGCCCCCGCGCCCCGGCAGGGGCCCCGCACCCGCCGCCCCGGCACCGACCCCGCCCGGCTGCTGACCGCGCTCGATCCGGGCCTGGCCGGCCTCTACCCGGCCTGGCGCACCGCCACCGGCGCGGCCCCCGGCCCGCTGCTGCGCGCCCTGCTCGCGATGCGTGTCACCGCCGCCCCGTTCGGCGCGAACGCCCCCCTCAAGCCGGTCCAGGACGCCCGCGGCCGCGTCATCCGCACCGCCGACTGGCCGCTGGCCGGCGCCGCGCTGGCGAGCATGCGCGTGGTGTACGACCCCGCGGGCAGGACGCCCGTCCGCGCCGAGTTCCAGTACGTCGAGGGCAGCAGCTCCGACCAGCGCGCCGAGAACCTGCCCGCCACCCAGCCGGTCACCTTCACCCTGGGACCCGGCCAGGTGGACCTGTCCACCCGCGCCGCCCGCGACCACGAGCCGAGCTGGCTGACCCGCCGCCCGGCCGCCGCCGAGGAACCCGGCGTCACCGCCCGCCTGCACCCCGGCCTGCCCGAGGGCAGCCTGTTCGTCTCCCGGCCCGAGGACGACGGCACCGTGCACATCGCCCTGACCGACGGCACCGCCGAGCAGTTCTCCCTGAAGCCCGGTGGCAACCGGCAGTTCACCCACGGCGAGTACCAGGTGAGCGCCGCCTACACGGTCGGCAGCACCGAACCGAACGTCGAGATCGTCATCGCGAGCAAGCCCGCGCCCCTCAACCGCCGCATCCTGCAACTGGACAGCGTCCAGGACGGCATCACCGTCGGCGGCTGGGTGGCGATCGAGCGCCCGGCCAAGGGCACGGGCGTCCCCGGCGACGCCGCGCTCGCCCTCGTCACCACCCAGGTGACGGCGGTCCGGACGGCGGCGTACAGCAACTACGGCATCACCGGCCGCGGCACCGAACTCACCCTGGCCGACCCCTGGCTGGACGAGTTCGACGTGCTGCTCTCCCACATCCGCGACACCACCGTGCACGCGGCGGGCGAACCGCTGCGCCCGGCCGACGAGCCGCTCGGCGAGGACGTGCACGGCAACGAGATCGAACTCGCCGAGCTGTACGACGGACTGCGCCCCGGCCGCACCCTCGTCGTGAGCGGCGAACGCACCGACGTACCCGGCGCGAGCGGGGTCACCGCGAGCGAGGTGGTCACCATCGCCGCCGCCGACCCGGCCGTCGACCCCGCCCTCCCCGGCGACCACGTGCACACCCGCCTCACCCTCACCGCGAACCTGGTCCACCGCTACCGCCGGTCGAGCGTGCGCGTCCTCGGCAACGTCGTCGAGGCCACCCACGGCGAGAGCCGCGAAGAGGCCATCGGCAGCGGCGACTCCGACCGCGTCAACCAGACCTTCGCCCTGTGGCAGTCCCCGCTGACCTGGCTCGCCGCCGACAACCCCCTCGGCGCCAGCCCGGTCCTGGAGATCCGCGTGGACGGTGTGCTCTGGCACGAGGTCGACAGCCTCGCCGGACGCGGCCCCACCGAGCGCGTCTACATCACCGGCACGAACTCCGACGGCCGCACCACCGTGACCTTCGGCGACGGCGTGCACGGCGCCCGGCTGCCCGGCGGGCACGAGAACGTCCGCGCCCGCTACCGCTTCGGCACCGGCAAGGCCGCCGACGTCCCCGCCGAGCGGATCACCCAGCCGCTCACCCGCCCCCTCGGCGTCACCGCGGTCACCAACCCGCGCCCCGCGACCGGCGGTTCGGACGCGGACGGACCGGGCCTGACCCGCCGTACGATCCCGCTCGCCGTCTCCGCCCTGGACCGGCTGGTCTCCCCGGCCGACTACGAGGACTTCGCCCGCTCCCGCGCCGGCATCGGCCGGGCCGCCGCCCGGGAACTCTTCGACGGACGGCGGCGCGTGCTCCATGTGACGGTCGCCGGCACCGACGACGTGCCGCTCGCCGACGACAACCTCCGGCCGCTGCGCGGCGCACTGACCGCGTACGGCGATCCCGGCCTGCCGGTCCGGGTGGACGCGCGCGAACTCGTCCTGCTGCTGATCGCGGCCAGGGTGAAACTCGCCCCGGACCACGCCTGGGAGACCGTCGAACCCCGGCTGCGCAAGGCGCTGTTGCTCCGCCTCGGCTACGAGGGGCGGGAGCTGGGCCGGCCCGCCCGGCTCTCGGAGGTGCTCGCCACCGCCCACTCCGTGCCCGGTGTCGAGTACGTGGACGTCGACGTCTTCACGGGCGTGCCCGCCTCCGCCACCCCGGACCGGCTCGCCGCGCTGCTCGCCGGCCCCGGCACCCCGCGGACATCGGTCCCCGCGCACCCGGCGGCCTACGACGAGCAGACCTACACGGTCCGCGACGCGGGCGGCGAGACCCTGTCGTCGGTCTGCGCCCGCCACGGCATCCCGCTCGACCGGCTGCTGCGCCTCAACCCGGACATCACCGACACCCGGCGCCTGGCCAGGGGCCGGACGGTGGTCGTCTTCCGAGGCATCCGCCCGGCCCAGCTCGCCATGCTGTCGGCGCGGGCCGCGGACACCCTGACTCTCACGGAGGTCAAGTGATGTCCCCCGACGCCGAAGCGCGCACGCCGGCCGACCGGCACCCCGACGGGCTCGCCGAACTGCTGCCCCGCGTCCACCGGTTGCGCGACACCGAGGAGGGCGAACCGCTGCGCGCCCTGCTCGCGGTGGTCGGCGAGCAACTGGACCGGGTCCGCGACGGCGTGCACCAGGGTTACGAGGACCTGTTCGTGGAGACCGCCGCACCCTGGGTGCTGCCCTACCTCGGCGACCTCGTCGGCTACCGCACCCTCCCCGGCTACGAGCGCGTCCTCACCACCGGCCTGCACGACGGCGGCCGGGCGGCGCTGGCCGAGGCCGTCGCCCCCCGCCGGGACGTGGCCGCCACGGTCGCCCAGCGGCGCCGCAAGGGCACCCTGCACCTGCTGGAGGAACTCTCCGAGCGGGTCGCCGACTGGCCCGCCCGCGCCGTCGAACTGTCCCGGCACGTGGCCCACACCCAGCCGGTCAGGCTGGGCGTCTCCGGCCGGCGCGGCGAGCGCGGCCGACTGCTCGACCTGAGGGACGGCTCGGCGCTCGCCCTCGCGGGCGGCCCCTTCGACACCACCTCCCGCACCGCCGACGTACGCCGCGCCGACTCGGCGAGGAGGCAGGGCGGGCGCACGCCGGCCGGGGTCGGTCTCTTCGTCTGGCGGCTCAAGCCGTACGCGCTCACCGCGTCCCCGGCCTACTGCGTCGACCGCGCCCGCAACCTCTACACCTTCTCCATCCTCGGCAACGACACCCCGCTGCTGACCCGCCCGGTGCCCGAACCCTCGCCCGCCCATCTCGCCGCCGTGGACAACGTGCCCGCGTTCATCACCCGCCGGCTGCTGCACGACCGGCTCGCCGACTACTACGGACCCGGCAAGAGCCTGTGCATCCGGCGCGACGGCGAGGACCGGCCCGTACCGCCCGGCGACATCGTCGTCGCCGACCTGTCGGACTGGCGCTACCGGCCCGGGCGCGGGCAGATCGCCGTCGACCCGGAGCTGGGCCGGATCGCGTTCGGCGCGCGCCGCGCGCCGCGCCAGGGCGTCTGGGTCGACTACCACCACGCCTTCGCCGCCGACATGGGCGGCGGCGAGTACGAGCGTCCCGACCGCGGGCCCCGCCCCGACGCCGACCTCTACCGGGTCGGACCCGGCGGGCCGTACCGGCGGATCATGGACGCCTACCGGGCCTGGCAGGACGACCGCAGTCCCGGACGGACCGGCATCATCGAGATCACCCACAGCGGCGCCTACCAGGAGCAGCTGGACTTCGACCTCGACCCCGGCGACCGCCTCGAACTGCGTGCCGCCGAAGGCACCCGGCCGGTGATCCGGCTCCTCGACTGGTACAGCAACCGCCCCGACGCCCTCAACATCCGCGCCGTGCACGCCGATTGCGCCGCGCACGAACGGCCGCGCGTCGTCCTGGACGGCCTCCTCGTCGCCGGGCGCGGCATCAACGTCACCGGGCCCGTCGGGTCCGTCGTCGTCCGGCACTCCACGCTGGTGCCCGGCTGGTCGCTGGAGCCCGAGTGCGCGCCGCACTCGCCCGACGAACCCAGCATCGTCCTCGAACGCACCACCGCCTGCCTGCGGATCGAGCACAGCATCCTCGGCACCATCGAGGTCATCGGCGACGAGGTGAGCGAGGACCCCCTCGACATCCGTCTGCGCGACAGCATCCTGGACGCCACCGGCGACGACCGCGCGGCCCTGTCCGCCCCCGACTGCCGCCACGCGCACGCCGTACTCCACCTGCGCCGCACCACCGTCATCGGTGAAGTCCACACGCACGCCGTCGAATTCGCCGAGAACTCCGTGTTCACCGGCCGGCTGCGCGTGGCCCGGCGCGGCATCGGCTGCCTGCGCCACTGCCATGTGCCGCCCGGCTCGCGCACCCCGCGCCGCCACCGCTGCCAGCCCGACCTCGCCGGCCTCGAGAACGCGCAACGCGTACGGCCGTTGTTCGCAGCAAAACGCTACGGCACTCCCTGGTACGGCCAGTTGGCCGACCGGGGACCCGAGGAGATCCGGCGCGGCGCCGACGACGGCGGTGAACTCGGCGCGTTCCACGACCTGTACCGCCCCCAGCGGGAGGACGGACTCAGGGCGCGGCTCGCCGAGTACACACCCGCGATCGCGGACGCCGGGATCTTCTTCGTGACGTGAGCGGTGCCGCCGTACGACCCACCCGCAGACTTCCGAACCAGGGGGACCCCCTTCATGCACGCCGACCTCTCCCGCGCCACCTTCCGCCCGGAGCGGCACTACTCCGCGGTCCTCGCCCAGCAGGGCCGTGTCCAGATGGACGCCGACCTCAACGAACAGACCGCGATCCAGCTCCACCACGCCCGCACCCTCGCCGCCGACCTCGTCGGCCGGCACGGCGGACCCGCGAGCGACTGCGGCTTCCGCATCGAGTACGTGGGCGGCAAGCACGACACCGACACCCTGTACATCCACGGCGGCCGCTACTACGTGGACGGCATCCTGTGCGACGCGGACCGCCCCTCACCCGGCGTCCCCGTACCGGACGAGGACACCGAGGAGCAGCAGCCCGCCGGGGCGGACGCCTTCTGGGACTACTGGAACCAGCCGGACGGGTTCCGCGACCCCGAGCGGCCCGGCGACCGGCTGCCCTCGCCCGCCCGGTCGCCCTTCCTCGTCTACCTCCTGGTGTGGGAGCGGGCGGTCTCGGCGGCCGAGGACCCGGCGCTGCGCGAGGTCGCCCTCGGCGCGGCGCTGCCCGACACCGCGGCCCGCGCCAAGGTCGTCTGGCAGGTGCTGCCGCTGCCTCTGTCCGCGCTGGACATCGAGGACGCCGAACCGTCCCCGGGAGCCGTCCGCGACGCCTTCGAGAAGTGGGCCGAGGCCCAGGCGGCGCCCTCCGCCCGGCTCGCCGCCCGCAGCGAGCGGCCCGAGCACGCCGACGAGGACCCCTGCCTGGTCCGCCCCGACGCCCGCTACCGGGGCCCGGAGAACCAGCTGTACCGGGTGGAGATCCACGCGGGCGGCGAGGCGGCCGACGCCACCTTCAAGTGGTCCCGGGAGAACGGCTCGGTCGTCTTCCCGGTGGACGAACTCGAGGGCACCTGGGTCCGGTTGGCGACGCTGGGCCTGGACTCCAAGCTCGATCTGGAGGTCGGTGACCACGTCGAGTTCACCGACACCGCGTACGCCTCCCGGCTGGAGGCGCTGCCCCTGCTGCGGGTCGAGGAACTGGACCTGCCCGGCTGCCGCGTCCGGCTCTCCGCCGAGCCCGACCCGCGCGTCGGGCGCCTGCCGCACCTGCACCCGTTCCTGCGCCGCTGGGACCACCGCGAAGGGCCCCGGCGCAAGGGCCGTACGAACGCTCTGAAGGGCGGCGCCGTGCCGCTCGCCGAGGGGGAGTGGCTGCCGCTGGAGGACGGCGTCGAGGTCTACTTCGCCAAGAACGGCTCCTACCGCACCGGCGACCACTGGCTGATCCCCGCCCGCACCGCCACCGGAGGCGTCGAGTGGGACACGGACGCCGCCCGCCGCCCGCTGCTGAAGCCCCCGGCGGGCATCGTGCGGCACGTCGCCCCGCTGGCGCTGGTCACCGGCGAGGGCAGCACCGCCGACCTGCGCCGGGCCTTCGGCGCGCTCGCCGCGGACATCCCCCCGGCCGACCGGGCGGCCCTGGACGCCGAGGCCCGGGCCGCGCAGGAGGAGCGGGCCGCCGAGGCCGGCCCCGCCGAGAGTCGTTCCCAGACCACGGCGGCGGCGGAGGCCGCCGCGGAAGGAGACGAGTGATGGCGCAGCCGATGAGCGCGGCCAAGCTGCTGGAGGTCCTGCGCGCGGAAGGCCTGACGGTCCACGAGGTGCGCGACTGGCGCCACCACAACCGCAACACCAAGGGGCCCTGGGGCCCGGTGAACGGCGTGATGATCCACCACACCGTCACCTCGGGCACCGAGAACTCCGTGAACATCTGCTACGACGGCTACTCCGGCCTGCCGGGCCCGCTCTGCCACGGGGTCATCGACAAGGAGGGCCACGTCCACCTCGTCGGCAACGGCCGCGCCAACCACGCCGGGCTCGGTGACGGCGACGTGCTGCGGGCGGTCGTCAACGAGTCGAAGCTGCCGCAGGACAACCAGGCCGACGTCGACGGCAACCGGCACTTCTACGGCTTCGAGTGCGTCAACCTCGGGGACGGCAAGGACCCTTGGCCCGAGGCGCAGAAGGAGGCCATCGAGAAGGTGGCCGCCGCGATCTGCCGGCACCACGGGTGGTCGGAGCGCTCGGTCATCGGCCACAAGGAGTGGCAGCCCGGCAAGCAGGACCCGCGGGGCTTCACCATGGACGGCATGCGGGCGCGCATCGCCGGCCGGCTCGCGAGTAAGGGCGGCAAGGGGCCGGGCGACCCCAAGCCCGGGCCCAAGCCCAAGTACGCGCCCTTCCCGGGCTCCGGCTTCTTCCACATCGGGCAAAAGTCCCCCCTGATCACCGCCATGGGCCGCCGCCTGGTCGCCGAGGGCTGCGGCCGCTACGAGAAGGGCCCGAACCCCGAGTGGACCGAAGCCGACCGCAAGTCCTACGCGGCCTGGCAGCAGAAACTCGGCTACCGGGGCAAGGACGCGGACGGCATCCCGGGCCGGACCAGCTGGGACCGGCTGAAGGTACCGTCGGACTGACCGACCCACCGGCGGGGCGGGACCGCCGTCCCGCCCCGCCCCGGAGCGCGGCCCCGCGCGCCGACTACCCTGTGCCCATGGCCGGTCCGCGTGAGTTGCGTTCCCTCGATGACGTCCGGGCCGCGGCGAACGGTGACCCGCTCCTGCTGTGGGCGGCAGGCGACCTGCTCGGCGGCGCGCGGGCCTTCTTCCTCGGTGAGGCCGCGGCGGTGGCGGCCCCCGGCCTGTCCGGTCGTGACCGGCTCGCCGTCACCGGACCCGCCGACGCCGCCGCGGCCCTGATCCGCGCGCTCCTGCCCCGGCTCGGCCCCACCTTCCGGCCCCTCGGCGACGAGAGCCTCGTCCGCGACCTCGTGACCCGACTTCCGGGACTGGAGTTCGTCGACGCCTTCGGCTGGATGCAGACGGACACCGCCACCGGCCACGGGGACGCGGCCTCGTGGCTGACCCCGTCGGATGATCAGGACGTCGCCCGGCTGCTGGACGAGGCGTTCCCGAACTCCCATGCCCGGCCCGGCCGCCCCGGCGTGCGCCGCTGGGCCGGGGTGCGCGAGGCCTCCGGGGCGCTGTCGGCGTGCGCCGCCGACGCCTGGAGCGCGCCCGGCGTCGGGTTCCTCGCCGGAGTCGCCGCCGCCGAGCGGGCGCGCGGACGCGGCGCCGGCACGGCCGTGTGCGGCCTCGTCCTGGACCGCCTGGTCGCCGACCACGGCATGGCCGCCCTGATGGTCGACGGCTGGAACACCGCCGCCGTCCGTCTCTACCGCCGCCTCGGACTGTCCTGGCGGCCGCTCGCCGCCGCCCGGGTCGCGGACCCCGTCCACCACCCCTGAGGGACCGCCCCACCGCCGGGCGATTGGTCTGCTCTTCACCTGGATCGGTCCAAGAGATGTTCAACGAACGGCTGGATCCCGGTCAAGGTGGTACTGCCGGGGCCCTCGGCTCGGACACGCTGCCTGCGGTGATCCCACTGCGTGTCCGGATGATCACCGCACGATGTCGATCTTGATGGCCGGAAGCGGGCGTAGTGTTCAACAGACCGTTGAAGCGACCCCATCTTCGCCGTTCCTCAAGGGCGTTGATGGCTCCTTCAGGTTTTTCACACAGGGAGAACACCCATGCCTACGGCGTCTCAGGCGGTGCGGCCCACGAGCTGGAGCCCCGTCGCCGTCGGGCGGACACAGGCGCGCGGTATCGCGCAGGTCGCGCTGAGCGCCAGCCCGTGGACGGGACTGCTGTTCCTCGTCGCGCTGTTCGCCGACGACTGGCGGATCGGCGTCTTCGGACTGCTCGGCACGGTGGCGTCCACCGGGACCGCCGCGGTGCTGCGCAGCGACCGGGACGGCCGCCTCGGACAGGGCCTCGAAGGATACTGCGGCTGCCTCGTCGGCATCGCGCTCCTCGTCCAGCTCGGCGCCTCGTGGCGGACCGCGCTGCTCGCCGTCCTCGCGGCGGCGGTCTGCTCGGTGCTCGGCGCGGCGGCCGTCCGCTTCCTGGACCGCGCCGGACTGCCGGTGCTGACCGCCCCGTACTGCCTCGTCGCCGGTGTCATGGCGATCGCGCTGCCCGCGGCCTCGGCGGCCCACGCCGCTCCGGCCGCGCGGACCGCCGGCCCGTCCCCGGCGGACCTCGGCCACGCCTTCTGCGACAACATCGGTCAGGTCTTCTTCCTCGACAAGTGGTACGCGGGCCTGATCGTGCTGGCCGGACTGCTCGTCACCTCCTGGCGGGTGGCCGTCGCCGCCGCCTGCGGCAGCGCCGTGGCGATCGTGACCGCCTGGGTCATGGGCCTGCCGGCCGACCGGCTGGCCGAGGGCCTCTACGGCTACAACGGAGTGCTCGTCGCCATCGCGCTGGCGGCGACCTTCCTCACCCCGACGCCCTGGACCGCCGGCTACGCCGTACTCGCCGTCGTGGCCTCGGTTCCCTTCACCACCGCCTGGACCGCCTTTGCCCAGCCGTCCGGCGGATCACCTTTCACCTGGCCGTTCGTAGTGACGACCTGGCTCTTCCTGGGGGCCGCGCCGGCGATGGACCGGCCCGGCATGTCGTACGAGAAAGCGAAGTGACGCCATGAACCTCTCACCGCGCGAAATCGACAAGCTCCACGTCTACGTGGTGGCGGACCTGGCCCGGCGCCGCAGGGACCGGGGCACCAAGCTCAACTACAGCGAAGCGGCCGCGCTGATCACCGAGGCCGTGCTCGAAGCAGCCCGCGACGGACACACCGTGGCCGAGTGCATGGAACTGGGCCGCAAGGTCGTCTCCGCCGACGACGTGATGCCCGGGGTGCGCGAGATGCTCACCGTCCTCCAGGTCGAGACGGCGTTCGTGGACGGAACGAAGCTGGTCACCTGCCACGACCCGATCAGCGCCTGACCCACCGCCTGAACCACCGAGGAGACCAACGATGTCGGGTGGAGCCCACTACCTCTACGGGGACGACCCCGTGGAGATCAACTCCGGCCGGGCCAAGGTCAGTCTCACCGTCGCCAACACCGGCGACCGTGCTGTCCAGATCGGCTCGCACTACCACTTCTTCGAGGCCAACCGCGCGCTGCGGTTCGACCGCGAGGCCGCGTACGGCATGCACCTGGACATCCCGTCCGGCACCGCCGTGCGCTTCGAACCCGGCGACACCCGCGAGGTCGAGCTGTGCGCCTTCGGCGGCACCCGACGGCTCGTCGGCTTCGCCGGACTCGTCAACGGCGGCCTGAACGCCGACGACACCCGGCGGGCCGCGCTGCACCGCGCGACGCACCGGGGATTCGCCACCACGAGCGGCAGCACCGACACCGAGAACGAGGGAGCCGACCACTGATGGCGATCATCCCGCGCCGGCAGTACACCGACCTGTTCGGCCCCACCGTGGGCGACCGGTTCCACCTGGCCGACACCAATCTGGTCGTCGAGGTCGAGTACGACCACAACGCCGGCTCCTACGGCGACGAGGCCGTCTACGGCGGCGGCAAGGCCATCCGCGACGGCATGGCCCAGGACCCCGCCGCGCTCAACCGCGAGGGCGCCCTCGACCTGGTGATCACCAACGTCGTGGTCCTCGACCCGGTCCTGGGCGTCGTCAAGGGCGACATCGGCGTCCGCGACGGCCTGATCGTCGGGGTCGGCAAGGCCGGCAACCCCCATGTGCAGAACGGCGTGGACCCCAAGCTGGTGATCGGGCCCGGCACCGAGGTGATCTCCGGCGAGCACTTGATCGCCACCGCCGGCGGCATCGACAGCCACATCCACTTCATCTCGCCCCAGCAGGCCCAGGAGGGCCTGTCCAACGGCATCACCACCTTCTTCGGCGGCGGCACCGGACCCACCGACGGCAGCAACGGCACCACCTGTACCCCCGGCCCGTGGAACATCCACCGGATGCTGGAGGCCGCCGAGGACCTGCCGGTCAACGTCGGCCTGCTCGGCAAGGGCAACGGCAGCCTGCCCGGGGCGCTGCGCGAGCAGGTCGACGCGGGTGCGGCCGGCCTGAAGGTGCACGAGGACTGGGGCGCCACCCCCGCCACCATCGACAACGCGCTGCGGATCGCCGACGAGTACGACGTACAACTCGCCATCCACACCGACACCCTCAACGAGGGCGGCTTCTTCGAGGACACCCTGTCCGCGATCGATGGCCGGACCATCCACACCTTCCACACCGAGGGCGCGGGCGGCGGTCACGCCCCCGACATCATGCGGGTCTCCGGCGAGCCCAACGTGCTGCCGGCCTCGACCAACCCCACCCTGCCGTACACCATCAACTCGGTGGACGAACTGCTGGACATGGTGATGGTCTGCCACCACCTGTCCCGCAACATCCCCGAGGACGTGTCGTTCGCCGACAGCCGGGTGCGGGCCGAGACCATCGCGGCCGAGACGGTGCTGCACGACCTCGGCGTGATCAGCATCTTCTCCTCCGACTCCCAGGCCATGGGGCGGGTCGGCGAGTCCTTCGCCCGCGCCTTCCAGACCGCGCACCACTGCAAGGAGATGCGCGGCACGCTGGCCGAGGACAGCTCCCGCAACGACAACGCGCGCGTCCTGCGCTACCTCGCGAAGCTCACCATCAACCCCGCGATCGCGGTGGGCGCCTCCGATGTGATCGGCTCGCTGGAGCCCGGCAAGCTCGCCGACATCGTGCTCTGGCCGATCCACTCCTTCGCCGCCAAGCCCAAACTGATCATCAAGGGCGGCATGGTGAACTGGGCGCTGATGGGCGACCCCAACGCCTCCCTGCCGACGCCCCAACCGGTCTACTACCGGCCCATGTTCGGCTCCTACGGCCGGGCCCGGCAGCGCACCTCGGTCACCTTCATGTCCCAGGCGTCCATCGCCGCCGGCGTCCCCGGCGAGCTGGGCCTGCACCGCCGGATCGAGCCGGTGCGGCGCTGCCGGACCGTCGGCAAGCAGCACATGGTCCGCAACGACGCGCTGCCGCGGATCGAGGTCGACCCGGAGACCTACAAGGTCACCGTGGACGGCGAGCCCGCCACCATCGAGCCCGCCGAACGCCTCCCGCTCAACCAGCTCTTCTACATCGTCTGACCCGCCCGGCACCGGCCCCGGGGCGCCTTTCGCGCCCCGCGGCCGGACCGCGGCGGGCGCCCATCCGGCAGGAACGGAGACCCGGTGTGAACGACCCGATGCCGACCCAGGCGCTGCTGACCGGGCTCCAGCTCACGGACTCGGCCTTCCCCAGCGGCTACTACACCCTCTCGCACGGCCTGGAGGGCTTCCAGCAGGCCCGCGCGGTCACCCCGCGGAGCCTGCCCGCCCTCCTGCACGACCTGCTCCGGCACAGCGCGGGACCGGCCGACGCGACCGCCCTCGCCCTCGCCCACCGCGCGGTCGGCACCGAGGACTGGGACCAAGTGGTGGCCGTGGAACGGCGGTTGTACGCCACCAAGCTGGGCCGGGAGGCCCGCCAGGCCGTCGTCCGCACCGGCCGGCAACTGCTCGACCTGGCCGGCGAGGTCTACGGCACGCCACCGATCGAGCAGTACCGGACCCTGTACCGCGCGGGCACGGTGCGCGGCTGCCAGCCGGTCGTCGCGGGCGTCGTCCACGCGGCGGCCGGGCTCACCACCCGGCAGGCGGTCACCTGCGAGCTGTTCGCCTTCGCGGCCAGCTTCGTGGGGGCCGCCCTGCGCCTGCGGCTGACCGACCACCGCCGGGCCCAGGTCGTGCTGCACGGCGCCGCCCCGGTGATCGAGGAGACCGTCGAGGCGGCCCTGTGCCGGGAGTTGCCCGATCTGGGCGGCTGCGTGCCCGTCGCGGACGTGATGGCGGGCCGGCACGAACGCGCGGAAGCACGGCTCTTCGCGAGCTAGGCCTTCAGGGATTTCCACCGGAGCGGCAGCCGGAACCGCACCCGACAAGACACACCATCGAGGACAAGGAACCCTCCATGCACGACCCCACCCAGGTACGAGGCTCCGCACACCACCACGACCACGACGAGTTCGTGAAGCGCCCCGCGGACGGCGTGCTGCGCGTCGGCGTCGCCGGACCGGTCGGCTCGGGCAAGACCGCGCTGATCGAGGCGCTCGTCCCGGTGCTCATCCAGCGCGGCCGCACGCCCGCGGTGATCACCAACGACATCTACACCTCCGAGGACGCGGCCCACGTGCGGCGCACCCTCGCCGGGGTCCTCGACGCGGACCGCATCGTCGGCGTCGAGACCGGAGCCTGCCCGCACACGGCGGTCCGCGACGACCCGACCATGAACCAGGCCGCCGCCGACGAGATCCTGGAGCGCTTCCCCGAGGTGGACACACTGCTCTTCGAGAGCGGCGGCGACAACCTCACCCTCACCTTCAGCCCGGCGCTCGTCGACCTCTTCCTGTTCGTGCTGGACACCGCGGAGGGCGACAAGATGCCGCGCAAGCGGGGCCCCGGCATCACCGAGTGCGAGCTGCTCGTCATCAACAAGATCGACATCGCCCAGTACGTGCGCTGCGACCTGTCGCAGATGGAGTCGGACGCCCATCACGTCCGCCAGGGACGGCCGGTGGTGCTCACCAACTCCCTGACCGGCGAGGGACTGGAGACCATCGCCGACTTCCTGCTGTCCCACGAGGCCGCCCACCCGGCCGGCCGGGAGACGGCCACCGCATGACCACGGCGCCCGCGCGGCTGGACCCCGCACACTACGAACCCCGCCGGACACCGGCCCGGATGCTCGACCTCACCGGCCCGGCGGACACCCTGGCCGCCGGGCGCCCCGGCAAGGTCGGCCTGCTCGAACTGCGCTACGCGCGCGTCGGCGACCGCACCGAACTCGTGGACCGCTACCAGAAGTCGCCCCTGCAGATCATGCGCCCGCTGTACGTCGACCCCCTGCGGCCCGACATGCCGGTGACCTATCTGATGTCCACGGGCGGCGGCATCGTCCAGGCCGACCGCAACCGCCTCGACATCGACTGCGGGCCCGGCACGGCGGTGCACCTGACCACACAGGCCGCCACCAAACTGCACCGGATGGAGTTCGACCACGCCACCCAGGTCGTCAACCTCCATGTGCAGAAGGACAGTTACGTCGAGTACCTGCCGGACCCGCTGATCCCGTACCGGGACGCGCGCTTCTACCAGCACACCCAGGTGACCGTCGACCCCACCGCCACCGTGCTGCTGGGCGAGACCATCGCCGCCGGCCGGCTGGCCCGGGGCGAACGGCACGCCTACCGCATGCTCTTCAGCGACCTGGAGATCACCCGCGGGGACGGCGATCTCCTGGCCGTGGACACCGTACGCCTGGACCCGGGCGAGCCCGGCTCGGTGACCGGCCCGGCGGTGTTCGCCGGACACGACCTGATGGCCACGCTCTACGTCGTCTCCCCGCTCGCGCCCGCGGCGCGGATCGCCGACGCGCTGCACGAGGCGCTGGCGGACACCGGCGCGGTCTTCGGGGTGAGCGTGCTGCCCGACGACTGCGGGGCCTGGGTGCGCGTCCTGGGCAGCGACTCGCCCGCGATGACCCGCGCCCTGCACACCGCCTGGGACGCCGTACGCCGGCTGCTCATCGGCGTGTCCGCCCCGGACCTCCGCAAGACCTGACGGCGGGTCGCCCCGCGCATCCGTCCGGGGGCGACGCGAGGGCGACGGAGGGACGCCACAGTGGGACGCCACGACGGAGGGACGCCGCGACGACGCGCGGCGTCCCCGAGAGGTCAGCGCTTGGTGCAGACCTTGTGCGCCTTGACCCACACCCGCTTGCCGTTGTGGTTGGCGTAGTGCCCCTTGACCTTGTGGCAGTGGTGCGCCGTGGGATACGAACCCGGGGCGGCCTGCGGCGCCGCGGAGGCGGTTCCGACCGAGGCTACGGCCGCGCCGCTCGCCAGGATGCCCGCAGTGAGGCCGGCGGCCAGCGTGCGTGTGATGCGACCTCGCATAACTGCACTCTCCTTCTGCTTCGGCATGTTCTTGCCCTCAACCCATCGTCTGGGGCGCTTCTCCCGCACGCACGTCGATCAGGGGCCCGTGCGGTGCGCCGTCGTGGGCGTGGCCCGGCGGGGCCGCACGTCCACCGGGAGTCCGCTCATGGCCCGTCATCAGCGGGAGGTCCCCGCCCGTGACGAGCCGGTCACCCCGCGTCAGCCGGGTTCGCCCGAGCCCAGGCGGATGCGGCACAGCCACCACGCGTTCAGGGCGCCGAACGTGTCGAAGGGGTCGATGCCGGTGACGTCGGTGAAGCGCTGGACGCGGTTGCGCACCGTGTTGGGATGGACGAACAGGCGCTCGGCCGCCGAGGCCACGTCCCGGCCGGCCTCCAGCCAGGCGCGCACGGCGAGCGCCACCGGCTCGGCCTGGACTCCGAGCGCGGCCCACGCCGCGCGGTGACGGTCCGTCAGGACCGCCGCGAGATCGGCGCGTTCGGCCGCGGCCGCGAGGACGGCGACATCGGCGATGTGCACCACCCCGCGCCGCCCGGTCGACTCGGCGGCGGTCAGCGCGGCGAGCGCCAGCCGCCGCACGGTGCCCAGTTCCTCCGGCTCGGCCGGACCGGCCAGCCCCGCCACGGCACCGGCGCGGGCGGCGCGCGCCCCCGGTGCCTGGGCGCACACGCCGACCAGCAGGCCGTCGAAGTGCCCGGTGAGCGCCTGCGGCTGCTCGCGCAGCGAGCGCTCCAGACCGCCGTCCGGTCGGGCGACCAGCACCCACAGCCCGCCGGTGACGGGCAGTCCGGCCTCCGCGGCGGCCAGTGCGGCCGCCGAACCCCCTTCGAGCAGGCGCCGCAGGATCGTCGGGTCCCGGTCGCCCGCCCCCGCGGCCCGCCCGGTGCCGGCGGCGCGGTGAGCCAGGATCAGCCGGGCCCGCACCGCCTCGGCCCAGTCGTCGTACAGCTCGCGCACGTCGAGCAGCAGCCGGGCCTCGATCCCGGCCGCGGCCGCCGCCTCCCGGGCGCGGGACCAGATCGCGCGCTCGGCGACATGGATGGCGCCGAGCACCGCCTCGATGGGCACCCCCTGCCGGGCGCGGGTGTGCCCCAGCTCCGCCACGAAGGACAGCTCCGTCTCGGTCGGGCCCCGTCTGGCGGCCAGCGCCCGTGTCGCCGCGGCCAGCAGCGCGCGGGTGTGCCCGGCGATGTCGGCGGGTGCAAGCCCCGCGACCTCCCGCACCGCGGTGCGGACGCCGAAGACCACGGACGGCAGCAGATCGTCCTCACCGACGACCCGCTCCATCAGGTCCACCACGCTGTCCCAGTCCTCGTGCCGCATGCGCGGCATCCTCGCCCCCGGTTGTGGCACGGCACAAGGGAACGGCCGAATCGGGTGCCGCGTGACATGTTCCCGCACGGTGCGCGGACCCTACGGTTGGGCGCGGCCACAACCTGGATGGCCGGCCCCCTCTTGTCCCCGTCCCTCCCGAGGAGATGCGCATGCCCCCTGCCCACCGGGTCGCCGTGATCGGCGCCGGAGCGGCCGGTCTCGCCGCCGTCAAGGCCCTGCTCGACGCGGGCGTCGAGGCCGTCGCCTACGAGAAGGGCGACCGCCCCGGCGGGCTGTGGGCGCGCGACAACGCGAGCGGGCTGTCCCCGGCGTACCGCTCCCTGCACCTCAACACCAGCAAGCGCCGCACCGAGTTCGCCGACCACCCGATGCCCCGGCACTGGCCGGACTATCCGTCGGCCGACCTGGTGGCCGGCTATCTCGCCGACTACAGCACCCGGTTCGGGCTCACCGGACACATCCGCCTCGGCACCACGGTGACGTCCGTCGAACGCGCGGGGGAGGGCGGGTGGACGGTGACGACCGACTCCGGCGACACGGACCGCTACGCCGGGGTGGTGGTGGCCAACGGCCACAACTGGCTGCCCCGCCGGCCCGATCCCGCCTACCCGGGGCACTTCGCCGGCGTCGAGATGCACGCCCACGACTACCGCACCCCCGAGGTCTTCCGGGACCGGCGGGTCCTCGTCGTCGGCATGGGCAACTCCGCGATGGACATCGCCGTCGACGCCTCCCACGTCGCGCGCGGCCCCGTGCTGCTGTCCGCGCGCAGGGGCGTCCACATCGTCCCCAAGTACCTCTTCGGGCGGCCCTCCGACGCGACCGGCGGAGCGCTGGCGGTGCTGCCCTGGCGGGTGCGCCAACGCGTCGCCGGGACCCTGCTGCGGCTGGCCGTCGGCACCCCGCAGCGCTACGGCCTGCCCGCGCCCGAAGGCGGGCTGTTCCAGAACCACCCCACGATCAGCGACACCATCCTGCACCGCCTCACCCACGGCGAGGTGGCCGCCCGCCCCGGCATCGACCGCCTCGCCGGGGACACGGTCGTCTTCGCCGACGGCACCTCGGCACCGGTCGACGTGATCGTCTGGGCCACCGGATACCAGGTCCACATCCCTTTCCTGGCCGCCCGCTGGGTGGGCGACGACCCGGAGCAACTACCGCTCTACCAGAGGGTGTTCCACCTCGACGACCCCAGCCTGACCTTCGTCGGGCTGATGCAGTCCACCGGAGCCGCGCTGCCCGTGGTGGAGGTCCAGGCCAAGCTGGCCGCCGCCTGGTTCTCCGGCGGCTACGCCCTGCCCCCGGCCGCGGAACAGCGGCGCGCCGTCGACCGCGCCCTGCGCGCCGCGGTCGCCCGCTGGGGCGACCGGCGCCCGCGGATGCGCATCGACTTCGACCAGTACCTCGCCGCCGTACCGCGCGAGATCGCGGCCGGCCGTGCCCGGCTGCGGCGCGGCGCCCGCCCGTTCACCGCCACCACCCGTGAGGGGAGCCCCGCATGAAGGCCACACCCGCTCGCCGCCGGGGCCCGCGCGACGCCCGCGGACTGCGCGTGCTCGTCACCGGCGCGTCCGGCACCTTCGGCCGGGCGATCTGCGCCCGGCTCACCGGACTCGGCGCCCACGTGGTCGGGTTGGACCTCACACCGCGCCCGGACGACCCGGTCGAGGTGCTCGCCTGCGACATCACCGACGACGACGGCGCGGCCACCGCCGTGGCCACCGCGATCGACCGGCTCGGCGGGCTCGACCTGCTCGTCAACAACGCCGGTGTCGGCGGGCCCGCCCCGGCCGAACTGCCGCCCGGGGCCGAGGTGCGGCGCCAGCTCGACATCAATCTGCTCGGCGCCTGGCGGGTGACCGCCGCGAGCGTGCCCGCCCTGGTGGCGTCCCGGGGCCGGATCGTCATGGTCTCCTCGCGGATGGCCGCCATGCAGCTGCCCCTGGCCGCGGCGTACGGCGCCTCGAAGCGGGCCCTGGTGGCCTACGCGGACGCACTGCGCCTCGAACTCGGCACCCACGTCGGCGTGACCTGCGTGTACCCGTCGGCGGTGCGCAGCCCGATCCACGACTCGACCGCCGCCGCCGGGCTCTCCCTGGAGGGCATGAGCAGCTACGAGCCGCTGGAGGGCGTCGTCGACACGGTGCTGCGCGCCGCACTCGGCCGCCGGGTGCGGCGCGACCTGCCGACCACCCGGCGCGGCGCCGTCGAGTTCTTCCTGGCCCGCCATCTGCCCTCCGTCACCGACGGGATCATCGCCAGGACGCTCGCCGCCCGGGCCCGCTCCGGCGCGTTCGAAGGAGCCGAACTGGCCGCCGGCGTGGTCGGCCGCCACTCGGAGACCCGGTGAGCGCGGCCACCCCCACGACGGCGCGGGACGGCACCTGCGCCCGCCCCCGGGCCGCCGACCTCACCCGGTACGCCGCCGGATCGGTCGGGATGGGCGTGTGGGTCACCGTACCGGGCCTCCTCCTGCTCTACTTCCTCACCCGCACGCTCGGCGTCCCCGCCTTCTGGGCCGGCGTCACCCTGTTGCTGCCGAAGATCGTCGACGTCGTCGTCCATCCCCTCCTCGGTTCGCTGACGGACCGCCAGGCCCGCCGTACGGGTCACCGGCGGGGCATGCTCCGGACGGGTCTCGGGCTGACGGCCGCGTGGATCGCGCTGTTCTCCGTCCCCGCGGGTCTGTCCGGGGCGTCGGCCGCGCTGTGGGTCGGCTGCTGGTGCGTCGCCGGCAACCTGCTGTTCGCCTGCTTCCAGGTGCCGTATCTGACGACGCCGTCCGACCTGCGGATCGGCTACCACGAACGCACCCGCGTGTTCACGTTCCGGATGGTCGGCCTCACCCTGGGACTGCTCCTGTCCGGCGTCGCCGCACCGGCCCTGGTGGCCTCGGGCGGCCAGAGGGCCTACGCGTGGATGGCCCTGCTGCTGGCCGGACCGATCCTCGTGTCCCAGCTGGTCGCCCTGGCCGGCGTCCGGGGACTCACCGGCCGCTGCGGGTTCCGGCCCCCGGACGCCCGCGCCCACCCCGCCCGCGACGACATCCGGGCAGCCTGGCGGGACCGCGACTTCCGGGCGCTCGCGCTGTCCTACCTGTGCACCGGGACCACCACCCACCTGTTCCTCGCGGGCGTGCCCTTCTACACCGAGTACGTCCTCGGCGACCGGGCCCTGACCGCCCTGCTGATGGGCGCGTTCCTGGTCCCGGCGACCGTCGCGGGCCCCGGCTGGCTGCGGGTGTCGGGACGCATCGGCAAGCAGAACGGGCTGCTCCTCTCCCAGGGCGTCTTCGTCGCGGGCTGCCTCGCCCTGCCGGCCGGGGCACGGCTCGGCGCCGCCGGTGCCGCCGCCCTGGTCGCCGTCATGGGCGCCGCGTTCGCCGGACTCCAGCTGTTCGCCTTCTCCATGCTGCCGGACGCGGTGGCCGCGGCCGGGACCCGCGCAGGCGTCCGCGCGGGCGCCTACACCGGGGTGTGGACCGCGACCGAGGCGGCCGGCACCGCGCTCGGCCCCTACCTGTACTCCGCGGTCCTCGCCCTCGGCGGCTTCGTGTCCACCACCGAGGGCCGGTCCGTGCCGCAGTCACCCACCGCGCACACCGCGCTGCTGCTGGGCTTCACCGCGGTGCCGGCCGCGCTCATGGCGGTCGCGATGGTCTTCCAGCGCCGCTGCGGCCTCGACGGCGGCCCGCGTCAGCGGTGAACCAGCGGCATCCCCGCCGGTATCCGCTCCAGCACCCCGCCCGCGAACACGTCGTACAGCGGCAGCGTCTCCAGATGGACGTAGCCGATGTGGCAGTCGCACACCGCGAGCGGACAGGCGCGCGGACGCAGGGCCCGCCGGTAGGAGCCGTCGTAGAGGTTGCCCAGCTGCGCGCGGACGAAATGGCAGCGGCGCACCGTGCCCTCCCCGTCCACCGACACGACGGACTCCCCGGTGCGGCACGGCAGACCCGCGCTGCGATGCGGATGGCGGCTGTACGGGAACAGCGGGTCGAGCGCCGTCCACCGGTCCGCCTCGGCGTCGGTGTAGGTGTGCCCCTCGGCGGCGTTGACCCACAGGTACACCTGCTCGGGCAGGTCCGCGCGCAGGCGGCGGGCCTGCTCCAGGTGCTCGGGCAGGCCCACCACGCCCACGCTGTACCGCATTCCGCGGTCGGCCAGGTCGCGGCACTTGCCGAGGAAGCGGTCGTACGGTGTCTGCCCCGGGTGGTAGGTGCACCACAGCGCGAGCGTGTCCGCGTCGGCCGCGTCCAGCCAGTCGGTGCGGCAGCTCAGGTTGGTCTGGATCGCCACCCGGCGGATGTGCGGCAGCCGGCTCAGCTCCACGAGCGCACGCCGGTACCAGGAGCGCACCAGCCCCTCGCCCCACGGGGTGAACAGCAGCGAGAGCCGGTCGCCCTCCTGTGCGGCCGCCCAGCCGGCGAACCGCTCCAACGCGGCCCGGTCGGCCGCCAGTTGGGCATGGCTGTCCCGGCGCTTGGCGAACGGGCAGTACGGGCAGTCGTAGTCGCACGACGCCAGCGGGCCCCGGTAGAGAATCGTCAGATCCACGCTCGCCCGCTCACTTCGGCTCGTAGGCGGCCATCCGCGCGCGCACCGCGGCGGAGAACAGCTCGGGGCCCAGCGCGTCCGAATGGGCCAGGCCCTCCGGGGACAGACGCAGCAGCCCCGGCCCGGCGTCCTCGTCCAGCCACCCCCGGTCGCGGAACCGGTCCAGCTCGGCGGGGAAGTCGTCACCGGGCGCGGTGCCGAACCGGGCCCGGTAACCGGAGGTCTCCATCCCCTCGGCCTGGAGCAGCGACTGGAGCAGATGGCGGCGACGGGCCTCGTCCCCGTCCATCTCCCAGCCGAAGTCCGCGTGCCGGAAACCGTCGGTGGTGCGCGCGGTGTACACGTCGACGATCGAGCGTATGCGGTGCATGTCCACGGCGTAGTCGAAGGAGTAGTGCAGCCGGGAGGTGTACGAGCGGGCGCCGCAGCCGAGGCCGACCATGCCGTCGGTCTGGCACGCGTAGTCCTCCCCGCCGGTGACCGGGGCGTCCGCGTGGCGGAACATCCGCATCGAGACCTGCTCGTAGCCGTGCGCGAGCAGATGGTCCCGGCCGTGGCGGTACAGCCGCAGCCGCTGCTCGTCCCAGTCGGCGTCGCCGGACACCCGCTCGGGCCGCCTGCCCAGACCGGTGAGCGGGCGCACATAGAGGGGGTAGAGGTACAGCTCCTCGGGCCGCCAGGCGAGGGCGGCGTCCAGGGAAGAGGTGAACGACCTCTCGGTCTGGCCGTCGATGCCGTAGATCAGGTCGATGTTGAGCACCGGGATGGCGGCGTCACGGATCCGGCCGAGCGCCGCCTCCACGTCCGCCCGCCGCTGGGGGCGTACGGCCGTGCGCGCCTCGGCGTCGTCGAAGCTCTGCACGCCCAGGCTCAGCCGGGTGGTGCCGCGCGCGGCCAGCACGGCCAGCCGGTCGGCGGTCGCCGTGGCCGGTGACGCCTCCACCGACAGCGGGACGGCGGCCAGATCGGCGCCCAGTCCCTGTTCGGCCAGGTCGCACAGCCGCTCCAGCTCCGCCGCCTCCAGGAACGTCGGAGTGCCGCCGCCGAAGGCCGCGTTGGCGAACCGGGCCCCGTCGCCCAGGGCCTCGCGCACCGCCGACGCCTGGCGCTCCAGCGCGTCCAGGTAGGCGGTGGTCAGCCCGTCCGGCGCGCCGATCCGCGTGAAGAGGTTGCAGAATCCGCAGCGCACCTCGCAGAACGGGATGTGGAAGTAGAGCGAGAGGGCGTCCTTCGGCTCGTCCGCCCACAGGGCGCGCAGCGACGCGCGCTCCGGGGGCAGCGGACGGTACGCGGTCTTGTGCGGATAGGCGTAGACGTACTGCTGGTACGGGCGGACGGCAGCCGCCGTGGTGATGGTCATCGTGCCTCGTCGACGAAGAAGTGGGCATAGGGGACGGTCCAGACGACCTCGTGGCCGATGCGGTGACCGGTGTGGCCGTCCTCGCCGTACGCGGTGCCGTGGTCGGAACAGACGATCGCGAAGCACGGGCGGCGGCTGCCGGCCGCCGCCAGCAGCCGGCCGATGTGCCGGTCCACGTATTCGAGGGCCGCCGCGTGGGACTCCCGGGTGTCGCCCGCCTCGCGGGTGGCTCCGGGACGGTGGAACCAGTTGGGCTGGTGCAGGGCCGCCACATTGACGAAGAGGAACAGGCGCCGCTCCTCGGGAAGACCGGCGACGACCTTCTCGGCGCACGCCACCTGGGCCTCGAACGAGGTGGGGGAGGCCACCCCGAACTCCGGCTCCCAGTGGCTCTCCTGGAACATCCCCGGCAGCACCGAGCCCAGCGGCCCCTGCTTGTTGAAGAAGCCCACCCCGCCGATGCACACCGTGTGGTAGCCCACGGCGGCCAGACCCGAGACCAGGTCCGGTGTGTCGTACACGAAGGTGCCGTCCGCCGTGCTCTCACTGCCCGCGAAGCGCGCCGCGAACAGCCGCGGGTGCGGGCCCGGCGTGGCCGGTGTCGGCAGGAAACCGGCGAACATCGCCTGGTGGGAGGCGTAGGTGAAGCTGCCGGGCGCGTGCCGGCGCTCCCAGCCGCCGCCGGGCAGATGCCGGGCCAGGTTCGGGATGCGTCCGGCCGCCGCCAGCTCCTGTGCCACGTCGTAGCGGAGGGTGTCGAGCGTGACCAGCAGCAGATCGTGGCTGCCCACGATCTCGTTCATGTCAAGCGGGGGTGTCATGGTGGTGCTCCTCGCGTTCCGTCCGCCGCGCGGCGGACGGCGCCGCGGCGACCTGCGCGGCATAGGTGTCCAGGTTCTCGGCGCCGCTGCCGGGCAGTCCGGTCAGCCGGGGCAGCAGGTCCCCGAAGGCGTTCACCTCGCCGACGGCGAAGCGGCGCCATCCGACGGCCGGCAGGATGTCCACGCCGACGCACAGCGTGCCCGGGAAGCACGCGGCCGCCCGCTCGGCCACCTCCAGCACCGAGGCGAAGTCGCCGCCCGCGGCCCGGATCGCCTCGCGGGCCGCGTCCAGATCGCCCCGGGCGCCGCCGAGATGCAGATTGGTCATGGGGTGCCGGCTGGTCCGCACGACGGCGTGGGTGGCGCGGCCCGCGACCACCACGACCCGCAGATCGGCCGCCCGGCCGCCCTGCGCGGCCTTGGGCAGCCACCGCTCCACATGGATCCCGTCCGGGGCCAGGGCGTCGACGAGCGCGGCGACCTCGCCCTCCGCGGTGTAGTCGCGCACCCGCAGGGAGTTGTACAGCCGGCCGTCCGGGGTCCGTTCCACGGACGTCGTCGCCTTGATCCGGCCGGGGCCGGCCAGTGACAGGGCCACGACACCGGAGGCCGAGGAGCCGTGGGCGGGCTTCACGAACGCCCGCCGGATCCGGGCCTGCCCGAGTCCCCGCTTGAGCGCGTCCCAGCCGTCGATGCCGCCGGTCAGGGCCGGGGGGACCGGGACGTCCGCGGCGGCGAGCCGGGCATGGCAGCGCCGCTTGTCGAACAGCACGGCGATCTCCTCCGGGTCCGCGCTGGTCACCGCGCCCGCGCGGTGCGCCGCTCGCGTCAGCTCCCGCACGGCGGCGGTGAAACGGCGGTGCCACAGTGCCGTGCCCTCGACCCGGGTGGGCTCGTCGGTGCCCCGCAGCAGCCGGTCGACCTCCGCGTTCTCCCCGGGCGAGTCGATCCGCACCCACTCGCCCGGTGCGAAGGCGTACCGGCCGCGCAGCACGTCCCGCCAGGCGAGCACCCGCGGCGCGGCGTGTCCCGCCGCGCGGACGGCGTCGGCGAACATCGTCGACCGCCGGTTCTCGGGGTTGCCGACGACGGCGAACCGGGGGCCCGCACCGGGGGCCGGACTACTCGGAGACGGCCACATAGCGCCCCTCCTCGTTCCGCCACTGGTGCGGGACCTGCCGGTCGGACAGGTCCACCTCGGTCCCGGCGGAGCCGAGGGCCGCGCGGAGCCGGTCGGCCATGGCCTCGCCGACGAAGTGGTGGTGCAGGTCGAGCCGCCGCAGACGGGTCAGCGGCTGGCCGTTCAGCAGGGCCTCGGCACCGGTGTCGGTCAGGGTGCCCATCGACAGGCTCAGCGACTCCAGCTGGGCCACGACCGGCGCCGAGGCGACCGCCGTCGCGATCTCGTCCTGCAACTCGCTGTCCTGGAGGCCGAGATGACGCAGCGCCGGGAAGGCACCGCCGGCCAGGATCGGCGCGAGGTCGGCGACCGTCGCGTCACCGCCGTACGCCGCAACGCCCAGCCACAGCTCCAGCCGCTCCAGAGCGGGCAGTTCACAGGCGCCGACCGCCCGCACCACCTGCCCGGGCAGACCGCCCGACTCGAACCGGAGGGCGCGCAGGGCCGCATGGCGCACCGGACGCAGCGCGAGCGACTCCTCGCCGAGCCCGGTGCCGCCGCGCACGCCCAGCTCCTCCAGCAGCGGGAAGCGCTCCAGGACCGGGGTGACATCGGTGAGCTGGAGCCAGGAGATCTCGCACTCCTCGCCGACGACGTCGGCGAGGAACAGGGCACGCAGCGCGGGGAAGCGCTCGGCGTCGGCCAGGAGCAGCTCCAGCACCGGGCGCAGTTCGCCGTACTCGTCCTGCCACCAGGGCCCGATGACCAGGGCCCGTACGTCCGCGCTGGGCACGCGCTCCCTGAAGCTCTGCCAAACCTCCGGGAACGGCAGGTCCCCGGCCGCGAAGCAGTCCAGCCGCCAGGCCACGTCGCCGGTGGCCGGCAGCGGCTCCTCGCCCGGTTCGGGCAGGGTGAAGACGGGCAGTCCGTGGAAGGTGTCGAGGTGTTCGGCGAAGGTCATGGCAGCCCTCCTCACTCCGCGACGGCGGTGTAGCGGTGGACGACGCCGTCGTGTTCCCAGGTGTCACCGGGCTCGGACAGGTCGACCTCGACACCGGAGGGTTCCAGCGCCGCCCGGACCCGCTCCGCCACCGGCTCGGTCACGTAGTTGTGGCGCAGGTCGAGCCGGTTCAGGTGGGTGAGCGGCTGGCCGTCGAGCAGCGCCGTCACTCCCTCGTCGGTGAGCACGCCGAGGGAGAGGTCGAGCGAGGTGAGCTGGGCGACGACCGGGGCCCCCGCGACGGCGGCGGCGATCTCGTCCTGGATCTCGCTGTTGCGCAGGCCGAGGTGGCGCAGTGCCGGGAAGGCGCCCCCGGCCAGCAGCGGCGCGAGGTCGGCGACGGTGGCGTCCCCGCCGTACTCCTCCACACCGAGCCATATGTCCAGGCGCTCCAGCGCGGGAAGTTCACTGGCGGCGACGCCGCGCACGACGTCGCCGGGCAGGCCGCCGGCCTCGAAGCGGAGGGTGCGCAGGTGCCGGTGCCGGACCACGGGGAAGCGCAGCTCGCTGCCGCCGCGGCTCCCGAACTCGGCCAGCAGCGGATAGGCGTCGAGGACCGGGGTGACGTCGGACTGCTGGATCCAGGAGATCTCCGCCTCCTCCATCTCCAGGTCGCCGATGAACACGGCCCGCAGCCCGGTCAGCCGGTCCCGCGCCCGCACGAGAAGATCCACCACCTCGCCCGAGTCGCCGTCGTACACCTCGCCCCACGGGCCCACGACGATCGCGCGCACCCCGGCGGGGTCCACGGAGCCGAGGAAACGCTCCCACAGTTCCTCGAACGTCTCGTCCGAGTCCCCGTAGGGGTCGACGGCCAGCCGCCACGCCACCTCGCCCGCGCCCGGCAGCTCCCGCTTCTCCTCGGGGGCGGGGAAGTCGAAGGCCGGGAGGCCGTGCAGTTCCTTCAGGTGCTCGACGTACGACATGACGCGCTGGCCTCCTGGACCGTGATCGTGCGGTGGTTGCCAAGAGTTGTACCAACCCGCACTGACAACGCGGTTGACGGGCCGTGGGAAGGCCGGGGCGGGGGCCGTTGTCAGACCCTCCGCGTAGCGTCGTGGACATCGGTCGGCGCCAGGTGCCGACGGGGAAGGGAGACACGCATGTACCGGCAGGGAGACGTCCTGATCGTGCCCGTGGCCGAGGACGCGGTGCCCCCGGGCACCGAGCGGCTGCCGCGCAGGCCGCGGGACGCGCGGGGCCGGCTGGTGCTGGCGCTCGGGGAGGTCACCGGACACGCGCACGCGGTGGTCGGGCCGGGGACCCTGGTCCAGGAGGCCGGTCCGTTCGGTGCCGCCTACCTCCATCTCCCGGACGGCGGACGGGTGGTGCACGAGGAGCACGCGGCGATACCGCTGCCCAAGGGCTGGTACCGCGTGGTGCGGCAGCGGGAGTACGTGCCGGGCGCCGTCCGGGGCGTGGCGGACTGAGCCGGCGGGGCGCGACGGAGACTTCGGTGAGCGGGGAAGCGATGGAGACGGTGAGCGGGAAGACGATGACGACGGGGAACGCGACGGTGCCGACGCCGGTCGGTACCGAGCCGATGGGCACGCGGACGGCCGGCACGGCACCGAGCGGATCGGAGCCGCTGGACGCGGTGCGCGAATGGCGGGAGGTGGCGGCGGCGACCGGTGCCGCGGACCGCCCCGCCGCCGAGGAGGGCGTGCGCCTGGCCTACCGGCTGGCGGGCCTGCCCGAGCCGGAGACCATCCTCTGGGCGGACTCGCCCCGCGCGGGCGCGGCGCTGGCCGCCCGGCTCACGGCGCGGGGCACGTCCGGCCGCAGCGTCCGCGACGCGGTGCGCGACCGGCCGTGGGCCACGGCGCGGGGGCGCCTCCTCGACCGGCTCGGACCGGCCGGCTGGGCCGGGCACTGGGCCCTGACCGGCGCCCGGCTCTGGGACGGCATGGTCATGTTGACGGACCGCATACGGACCGGGGTGACGGACGAGTCCGGTGGCGCGCAGGGAGCGGAACAGGCCGTCCGGCTGGTGCTCCTGGACGCGGTGCTGGGCCAGCACGACGCGGCCTGGCTGGCGGCCTTCGCCGGCCAGGAGGGCGCGGACGCGCTCGACGGCATCGCCGCGGTGGCCCGCGCCGCGGGCTGGTGGTGGCCGTACGAGAAGACCGCGATCGTCTGCGAACGGCCCGTGGCGCTGCACCGGGACGAGGCGGGCCGGCTCGACCGAGGCGACGGCCCCGCGCTCGCCTTCCCCGACGGCTTCGCGCTGTACGCCTGGCGCGGGATGCCGGTGCCCGCCGCGTTCCTCGACGAACTCGACGGGCTGACACCCCGCCGGATACGCGAGGAGGAGAACGCCGAACTGCGCCGCGTGATGCTGGAGCACTACGGCTACGACCGCTATCTGAAGGAGTCCGGCGCCAAGCCGGTGCAGCGGGACGAGACGGGCGTGCTCTGGCGCGTGGAACTGCCGGGCGACGAGCCGCAGGTGATGGTCGAGGTGGTCAACTCCACCCCGGAGCCGGACGGCACGCACCGCACGTACTGGCTGCGCGTCCCGCCGCGCACCCGCACCGCTCGGGAGGGGGTCGCCTGGACGTTCGGCCTGGAGGAGGCGGAGTACGCGCCGCAGCGGCAGACCTGAACCACGGCCGCCCCGCCCCCTCAGCGGGGCAGGCGGGCCTGTGCCGCCTCACGGGCGTCGAGCACCTCGTCCAGGTGCGCCTCCGCCCAGTCCCGCGCTGCGTCCAGCAGCCCCAGCAGACTGCGGCCGAGCGGGGTGAGCCGGTACGCGACGTGCCGGGGAGCCCCGGCGGACTCGGTGCGGACGACGAAGCCGTCACGTTCCAGCGCGCGGAGCGACTTGGTGAGCACCTTCGGGGTGATGTTCCGCAGCGGCACCCGGAGTTCGGAGAACCGCCGGGGGCCCTCCGCGAGACATTGGATGATCATTCCGGCCCATTTGTCGCCCGCGCGGAACGGCATCAGGCCGGAGGGGCACACGGGGTCGAACATCTCCGGGTCCAGCGGTGTGGTCACCGGGCCACCGTAGTGCGGTATCCGGGCGGAAACCACGGGGTCGGCTACCTTTCCGGGCATCTCGGCGAACAGGCGAAGGCACGGAGAGGCGGGGTGGCTCATGGGCGCGATCATCGTGTTCGGCGCGGGCGGACGGGTGGGGCGGGCGGCCGTCGAGGAGGCCCGGCGTCGCGGCCACCACGTGACCGCGGTCGTCCGGACACCGGCCGGGCACCGTGGTCTCGAAGCGGCGGGGGTCCGTCTGCTGGCCGGCGACGTCACCGACGCGGATGCCGTCGCCGCCTTCGCGGCCGGCCGGGACGCCGCCGTCATGGCCGCCTACGATCCGGGCGCCCGGCCCGAGGTCTTCTTCCCGGCCGCCGCCCGCGCGCTCCTCGACGGGCTGGGGCGGGCGCGGGTGGGCCGGCTGGTGGCCGTCGGCCTGTCGGCCGCGCTGGAGACCTCCGACGGGACACCCCTGATGGACACCCCGGGCTTTCCCCGGGAGTACCGAGCCTTCGCCGCCGGGCACGCGGCCGGCACCGATGTGTGGCGTGCCTGCGCCGGCGGGCCGGACTGGGTGGTCGTCAGTCCGGCCGGCGACTTCGACCCCACCGGGGCGCGCACCGGCGGCTACGGCCTGTCCGGCGCCGACACGGCCGCCCGCGTCTCGCACGGCGACTTCGCGATCGCCCTGCTCGACGAGATCGACGCGCCGCGCCACCACCGCACGCACGTGGGCGTCGTCGGGGCGTGACCGCGGCGGACGGGCGGGGCGTGCTCAGGCGGCGGCGCCGAGGGCGCGTCCCCACGCCTCGACCGTGGTGACCTCGCCGCGCCGGGCGAGGACGCGGTCGACGAGCGTGTCGTGCAGGTCGGGGTCGGGATCGGCGCAGGCGTCGGACAGCACGGTGACCCGGTAGTCGAGATCGGCGGCCTGGAGGGCGGTGGACAGCACGATCCCGCCGGTCGCGATGCCGGCCAGGACGAGATGGCCGATGCCCTGGGCGGCCAGGATCTGCCGGAGGTTGTTCCCGGCGAAGGCGCTGACGCGGTTCTTGTGGACGACGATCTCACCGTCCGCGGGCGCGACATCGGGGTGGATGGCGGTGCCGGGGTCGTCGGGGGTGAACAGGTGCGGCGGCAGGGCACCGAAGGTCTTGTTGCGCGGGTGGGCGTCGATGTGTCCGGGCCGCAGCTGAAGCGCCACATGGATGACCGGGACACCGGCGGCGCGGGCGGTGTGCAGGGCGCGCACCGCGCGGGGCAGGTAGTCGTCGGGCACGTGCGAGAGGTGGCCGGCCTGGAGATCCATGAGCAGCAGGGCGGTGCGGGACATGGTGGTGCCTTTCGGGTGAAGTCGGGGGAGGGGCGGGCTACTTGTCCGCCGGTGTGGGTGCCGTGCGCCCGAGGGTGCGGTCGAGGACGGTCACGAGGAGGTAGAGCACACCGGCGCCGAGCATGATCCAGGCGAGCTGGTGCATGCCGCCGGTGTCGGCGCGCCGCCCGAAGGACGCTGCGGTCGCCGAGGAGGCGATCATCGAGCCGATGTAGGCGAAGGTGCGCAGCAGCCCCGCCGAGGAGGCGACCCGCTCGGGATCGGCCTGGAAGTAGACGGAGTTCTGCAGGGCCAGGCTGTTCAGCCCCTGCGGGACGCCGAACACCAGGGCGACCAGGAGGAGCGCCCACAGGGCGCTGCCCGCGCCGAGCGTCAGCATCACCAGGCAGGCGACGATCTGCCCGGCCGCGCCGACCAGCAGCTTCCCGCGCACGCCGGAGCGCCGCCCGGAGACGAGCGAGACGCCGATCGCCACCAGGAACATGGGGATCTGCACCAGACCGGCCCGGAACGGGCTCAGCCCGTAGCCCTCCTCGGTCCACTGGCTGAAGCCGTAGAGGAAGGAGTAGGAGACGACGTAGGCGACGACCGCGCGGCCGTAGGTGGCCAGCAGCGGAGTGTTGCCGCCGAACACCCTGAGGTCGATGAACGGGGTGGCGGCGCGCAGCTCGCGCAGCGCGAACCCGGCCGCGAAGGCGGCGGCGACCACCAGCAGGTACCAGGTGCGCGGGTGCGGGTTCATCAGGAACAGCAGCAGCGAGGTGAGCGTCGCCGCGAACAGCGCCATGCCGGGCAGGTCGAGCTGTGCGACCAGCCGGCCGTGCCCCGCGGGCCCGGCGGCGGCCGGCTTGGGCAGCCAGAGCAGGCCCAGCACCACGGACACGGCGGACAGCGGCACGTTCAGCGCGAAGGTGGTGCGCCAGCCGCCGGCCGCGATCAGCAGACCGCCCAGCAGCGGGCCGATGACGGCGATGGTCTGGTTGGCGACCGCCAGCGCGGTCAGCACCCCGCCGGGACTGTCCCGCCCGGTGCGCTTGGCCTCGCTGCGCAGCAGCGCCATCGCGGCGGGGTAGCCCGAACAGGTGCCGAAGCCGAGCAGGACGCGCGCGACGATCAGCACCGCCATGTTCGGTGCCAGGGTGCCGACGACGCCCGCGACGCCGACGAGGCTGGTGCTGAGCAGGAAGAGCCGGCGCGGCCCGAACAGGTCGATGAGCCGGCCCACGACCGGCTGCCCGAGCGAGGTGGCGAGGTAGAGGGCGGAGACCAGCCACGCGGTCTGCGACGCCGGCGCGCCCAGGGCCTTGCCGATGGGGACGAGCGCGACCGAGATGATCGTGGAGTTGATCGGGTTCAGGATCGAGCCCAGCATCATCGGCGGCAGCAGCCGCCGGTCGAAGGCGGCCCCGTCCGTCTTCGTCATGGCCCCGGGTCGCGTCTCAGTCATGGATCAGCCGTTCCAGCACGGCCATGGCGGCGATCACGGTCCTGCGTTCCTCCTCCGTGCACCGGTCCAGCCGCTCCGCGAGCCATTCGGTGCGGATCTGCCGCCCCTGCTCCACCCGGCGGCGGCCCTCCGGCGTCAGTGCGATCAGCAGACGCCGCCCGTCGTCCGGGTCCGGGGTCCGCTTCACCAGGCCCAGCGCGGCGAGCCCGGCGACCATCGAGGTCATCGACTGGTGCCGCATCCCCTCGGCGGCGGCCAGCTCGCTCGCCGTGACGTTCCCCTTGTCGGACAGCCGGGCCAGCACGGATGCCTGGCCCAGGGTGATGTCCTCCGCCTCGGAGGCCTTCAGGATGCGCCGCCGCAGCCGGCTGATCACCGCGCGCACATCACGCGACGCCTGCACCGCCGACGGCGACGGACTCGGGTTCTCACTCATGACCCGCAGCCTAATCTGTACAGCCTGGGCTGTACAGTTTGCCTGTGTGACCCGGCGGGCTCGTCGGATGCGCCGTCGCCTCCAAACCATCGAAGGGAGCGTGGAGTTCGACGATCGGTCCGCGTTCGCGAGGCCGCGCCCGAGCGCGGACGGTCCGGCGGCGGACCGGTCCACCCCTGGCCGGGGCCGGGCGGAGCCCGCCGTATCGTTGCCTCGCATGTGGCCAGAACAGCCACCGGGGGGCGGACGGGATCCGCAGTGGCCCCCGGTCGAACAGCCGAACCCGTACCAGCAGCCGGGGTACCACCAGCCGAACCCCCATCAACCGCCGCAGCCGCGGCAGGCACCCACGCCGCCCGCCGGGGCGCCCGCGGGGCCGCCGCCGGGCGGTGGCCGACCGGACCGCACCCGGCTGGTCGCCGTGGTCGCCGCCGCGGCCGTCGTCGCCGCCGCGGGGATCACCGGTTTCCTGCTCCTCGGCGGCAGACACGACGAGGCCGGCCCGGGTCCCACCCCGACCGGCCCGCCGCAGCCGAGCACGGCCGACCCCCGCGCGGCCGACGGCCGCACCGCCACGGTCAAGGGCTGGAAGGTCGTCACCAACCCGGCCCAGGGCATCGCCTTCGACGTCCCGCCGCAGTGGAAGCTCCAGACCCCCGACTGGGTCACCTACGTCTCCGAGAACGGCGACCCGGACGACAAGCCGCTCATCGCGATGCGGGCGCCCGCCGCCCTGCGGCCGGCGTGGTGCTCCGCGGACGGGAACAAGGACGGCACCCCGGAGGACACCCCGCTGGCCACCGCGGGCAGCAGGCGCAACAACGGCGCCCGCAGCACCGCTCAGATCGCCGGCGCCGACCCGAGGACCTGGGTGTACGGCATGTACACCCAGCCCGACAAGACCGAGGTGAAGTCCGGCACCGTCGAGCCGTTCACCACGGACTCCGGGATCAGGGGCGAACTGGGCAGCGCCTGGTCCGTGGGCGTGCGGAAGCCGGCCGAGTGCGCCACGAACGGCAAGGCGTGGACCTTCGCCTTCGAGAACGGCCAAGGGGACCTGGTCTCCTGGTCGTTCGTCGGTGTCAAAGGCGTGGACGGCGAGGTGGCGGACGCGACGGTACGGAAGATCGCCGCCACGGTGCGGATCTACAAGTCCCCGTCGGACTCCTGACGTTGCCGCGCACCGGCCCCCGGAGCCGCCGCTCACAGCAGGCGGTTCCGGGGGCCGGTGCGGCTCAGCCCAGCATCTCCTCGACCAGGTCCGCGGCCCGCCCGGTGCCGCCCTCGCCCCGCGCCTCGGCGCGCAGCCGTGCCGAGCGGCGGGCGACCTCCGCGTCCCGCGTCAGCTCCTCCAGGGCGGTCCGCAGGGCGTCGGCGGTGGCGTCCGCGGTGTCGATGCGCCGGGCCACGCCCAGTTCCACCAGCCGGTCGGCGTTCATGAACTGATCGGCGGCCTGCGGTACCGCGATCATCGGGACGCCCGCCGTCAGCCCCTCACCGCAGCCGCCCATCCCGGCATGGGTGACGAAGGCGTCCGCCTGCTGGAGGATCGCCCGCTGCGGCACCCACGAGTGCACCTCGACATTGGCCGGGATGTCCCCGAGCTCCTGCGGATCGACGTACTTGCCGATCTGCAGCACGACATGCCAGCCGGGCAGGTCGCCGTAGGCCGCCAGGCACCGGCGGTAGAACTCGGGCCGCCGGGTGAACGCCGAGCCGAGCGAGATCAGCAGCACCTTCTCCGCGTCCGCCGGGCGGGCCCAGTCCTGCGCGGCCTTCCCCTGGTCGAAGCAGGGTCCGACGAAGGTGACGACGCCGGTGTCGACCCGGTCGGCATGCGGCTGCATCGCCCGGGGGATGAGCGCCAGGGACCGCGCGGGCGGGCCGCAGAAGGCGTCCACGTCGGTGGTCGTCGCCCCGCAGCCGGCGAGCCACTCGGTGAACCTCGCCCGGTAGGCGTCGGCGCCCGGCAACCGCCGGATGTGGGCCGCGACTTCCTGGTCGTATCCGTCCCAGGCCACGAAGGTCGGGGACAACTGCATCAGGGGGCGGCGCTGCGACTCGGCGAGGGCGCGGGCGGCGTAGGCGCCGATGTCGTACAGGTACAGGTCCGCGGGATCGTCGTCGTAGGCGGCGCGCAGCACGGGGAGCGCCCGGACGGCGTCGTCGAAGAAGACGCTCATCACCTCGACGGGGTCCTCCGGCCAGGCGTTGTCGGCGACCGGTAACCCGGAGGGGACGGGGACGAGTTCGGCGCCCGCTCCCGTGACCAGGTCGGCGACCGACGGGTCGTTGGCGTACGTCACCCGGTGACCGCGGGCCACCAGCTCACGGATGACCGCCAGACTGGGCAGCACATGGCTGACGGCGGGAATGCCGACCATGGCGATATGGGCACGGCGGCGGGACGGGGAGGACGACGGGCTGGGCAGGGAAGCCATGGGGTCTCATTTCAGGTCTACGGCGGAAACGGGCACGCCGGACCGGCGCGGCCACGGCACCGAGGGGACTCGGGCGCCGAGGGCCGCGCGGCGGCGGGCGGAGGCGGAACCGGGGCGTCGCCCCGACGCGATCAGCCGTAGATCTGAAGGAAGTTCATGCCCCCGACCCTAGCGGCGCCCGCGCGCCGGGGCACCGTATTTTCGGCGCCCCGGGCCGCGCCCTCGCCGCGTCACCTGCCCCGGGCGTCCGAGGCCGCCGCTTCCAGGTCGGCGACGGAGCCGGACATGATGGCGCGGATGTGCTCGGTGATGCGCTCGGCCGGCCAGTCCCACCACGCGACCGCCAGCAGCCGGGCGACGTCCTCGGCGTCGTAGCGGGTGCGGATCAGGCGGGCCGGGTTGCCGCCGACGATGCCGTAGTCGGGCACGTCGCCGGTGACCACGGCGCCGGCGGCGATGATCGCGCCGTGGCCGATCCGCACGCCGGGCAGCACCGTCGCGCCGTACCCGAACCAGACGTCGTTGCCGACGACGGTGTCACCCCGGTTCGGCAGGCCGGTGAGCAGGTCGAAGTGCTCGGCCCAGGAGCCGCCCATGGTGGGGAAGGGGAAGGTGGACGGTCCGTCCATGCGGTGGTTGGCGCCGTTCATGATGAACCGCACGCCCGTGCCGAGCGCGCAGAACCTGCCGATGATCAGTTTCTCCGGCCCGTAGTGGTAGAGCACGTTGCGCGTCTCGAACGCGGTCGGGTCGTCCGGGTCGTCGTAGTACGAGTACTCCCCGACCTCGATCAGCGGGGACTTCACCAGCGGCTTGAGCAGGACGACCCGCGGCTGCTCGGGCATCGGGTGGAGGATCGTCGGGTCGGCCGGTACGGGCATGTCGGTCGTTTCCTCGGTGGTCGGGGATCGGTGGACGATTCATGATCGCGCCCACGAGCCGCACGGCACACTGGTTTTCGCCGTGCGGCACCGCGTCGCCCGGCGGCCGGCGCCGCCTCGCCGAAGTGCAGTGCAATGCACTTCGAGGTCATTTGGTTGACACCGGCTGGCCGGACTGCTGTACGGTCCCCGCATGCTCATCCACCCCTGGGACGCGAGTCTGGACGACGCCGAATGGCAGACCTGGATCGCCGACGGCCACGACTTCGGGCACCTCTGCGTCAACGGCCTGCCCGGTGAGGCGCCGGCCGTGGTCCCCACCCACTTCGCCGCCGACGGCAAGGACCTGCTCGTCCACCTGGCCCGGCCCAACCCGGTGTGGAAGGCGATCGAGCACGACCCGAACGTCACCTTCGCCGTCACCGGCGACTACGCCTTCATCCCGGGCACCTGGCGCGCCAATCCGGACGTCCCGCCCACCGACGGCGTGCCGACCAGCTACTACGCGGCCGTCCAGTTCACCTGCCGCGCCCACGTCCTGGACGACCCCGAGGACAAGGCCGACCTGCTGCGCCGCCAGCTGGCCCACTTCCAGCCCGACGGCGACCACGCCCCCGTGGAAGCCGACCGGCCGCCCTACGGCCGCATGCTCTCCGGCATCCGCGGCCTGAGGCTCCAAGTGCTCGAGGTGCGCGCCAAGTTCAAGTACGACAACCAGAAGCCCACCGAACTGCGCACCACCGTGGCCGGGCGCCTCACCGAGCGCGCCCGGGGCCTCGACGCCCCGACGGCCCGCCAGCAGCTGCGCCGCCTGGACCGCATGGGCACGTGGAAGGCGTGAACGGGGAGGCGAGGACGGGCTCCGGTCTCACCTGACGGCGGCGCCGGGCGGGGCCGCCGTCACGAGCACGGCCAGCCGGCGCAGGTGGCGGAAGTACCGCGGTCCGTCGGCCCCGGGGATCTCCGGGAGCACCCGGTCGAGGTCCGTGACGGCGTCCCGCAGGATGCGGCCGCGCTCCGCGTCGAGGCTGCCGCCGCCGTCCAGCCAGCCGGAGACACAGCCGGCGACGGTCGCGTCGAGCAGCACCAGGTCGACACCGGCCGGCTCCGCGCCCCGCACATCGGCCGGGAACGCCGCGCGGCGGTGTTCCTCCCACAGCCGGGACACGTCTCGCAGCCGCTCCGCTTCGTCCACCCGCTCATGATGCCGCACGCGACGGCGGCCGGGCGACGCCGCCTCGAGCCCGCGGCAGGGAAGGGTCCCTGCGGCGCCCCCTGCCGGGGGCGCCGACCGGCCCGGTCGAGTTCGCATGATCGCCCCGGGCTCCGCAGAATGGTGCTGTTATCCGACCCGCCCCGGGCCGCGCCGCGCACGGGCCCCAGTCCGGGGTCCCGCCGGGCGGGCGCCCGTATCCGGGAGGCGACATGCACCACCGTACGGTCGAAGAGCTCATGACCCGGGACGTCGTCCGGGCACGGCAGGACACATCGTTCAAGGAACTCGCGAGGCTGCTGGAGGAGAACGACATCACCGCCGTGCCCGTGGTGGACGAGCTGGACCGTCCGGTGGGCGTGGTGTCCGAGGCCGACCTGCTGCGCAAGAGCGCCGACCAGGCGGACCCCGCGGGGCTGACCCTCGCACCGCACCTGGAGGCCGAGGAGCGGGCCAGGGCCGAGGGCGCCCGGGCGGAGGAGGTGATGTCCGCTCCCGCGGTGTGCGCGCGGCCCGGGTGGACCGTCGTCGAGGCCGCCCGGCTCATGGAGCAGCGGCACGTCAAACGGCTGCCCGTGGTGGACGAGGCGGACCGGCTGGTGGGCGTCGTCAGCCGCGCCGATCTGCTGCGGGTGTTCCTGCGCCGCGACGAGGCCATCCGCGAGGAGATCAACCGGGACCTGCTGCGGGGCACCCTCCTGCTCGATCCACGGGACGTCACGGCGGAGGTGCGCGACGGGCGGGTCACCCTCACCGGCATCGTGGAGTTCCGGACCCAGATCCGCGTGATCGAGCAGTTGTGCCGGGGCGTCGACGGCGTGGTGTCGGTCTCCGGGAGCCTCACCTTCCGGACCGACGACACCCGGGACACGCCCTCGGGAACATGAGCGCCGCTGGATGAGCGAGCCGCCCCGGGCCTGGCTGGAGGGCCCCGGCCGTCCGTCGCCCCCGACCGAGACCGACGGCACCCGAGCACGCCCGTTCGGCACCGACGCGCACCCGCACCGGTCAGACGACCTCCAGCAGGTCGGACACCGGCCGTCGGGGGCTCGCGGGACCCTTCGGACCGTGACCGATGCGGAGGACCATGTGCACATGGGCCATGGCGGAGAGCGGATCGCGGACGGCCCAGCGGGTTTCCGGCTGCTCCAGGGGCTGGGAGGTGAGGGAGGCGACCAGGCCGTCCGTGGTGGCGCGCAGCAGGACCCGCTCCAGGGCCTGACCGGCGCGGAGCCAGTCCGCGGGCGCGTCGTGGGCCGTGCCGAGCAGGGCGAGGTTGGGGTTCTGTTCGAAGGCGGCCCACGCGCGCCCTGGCATCGGACGGCCGGCGGCGAAGTCACGGACGGTGGAGGAACCGCTCGGGAGGGGGCCGAACGCCTCGGCGGGGATGCCGTCGGCGGGGGCCGGGGACCCGGGCTGCTCCGTGTGCGCCCAGCGTGCCGTCTCCGCACGCCGCTGCGGGTCCTGCGCCTCCCGGCCCTCGGCGTCCCGCGCCAGCTCCAGAATCGACCGCACGTGCCATGCCCCCGGGAACAGCAGCTGGGCGCCCTCCGCGCGGGCCGCGTCGTACAGCCGCTCCTTGACGGCCGCGGGGATGTCCTCGTCACGGTAGGGAAAGCGGCTGGAGTGCCGCTCGCGGACCGCAGGGTGCAGCCGGGCCAGAGCACCGTCCGGTGCCCCGGTGCCGTGCGGCCGCACCTCGGCGAGGAGGTCCGGACGTCCCGGGTCGGGCAGCAGGCGGACGTCCGGCGCGAGCCCCGCCGCGGCGGCGGACACCCGCAGGTTCAGCAGCGCGGCCCCACAGCCCAGGTGCAGGCCCCGGTTCTCCGGGTCGGCGTGCGGGAGCGTGCGCTCCAGATCGGCGTACAGCTCCAGGACGCCCGTGTCCCGCAGGTACCGGAACCTCCAGGGCTGCGCGTTGTCCAGCGAGGGCGCCAGGGCGGCGTCCTCGACGAGTGCCGCGACCGTGCTCACGGCTACGGGTTCCGCGGTCACGGTGACCTCCCTTCGTACCGGCTCACCGACGGGTCGGGACGGCGATGACCGGACACTCGGCGTGGTGCAGCACACCCTGGCTCACCGAGCCCAGCAGCATGCCGGTGAAGCCCCCGCGGCCCCGGGTTCCCACCACCAGGCCCAGTGCGTGGGCCGACGCCTCGGTGAGCACCTGGACCGGGTGCCCGACGACCAGTTCGTGGTGCAGCTCCACCTCGGGGTAGCGCGCCCCGCGCCCCGCCACGATCTCGGAGAGCAGCCGGCGGCTCTCGTCCTGCGGCCCGTGTTCGTCGAAGACCCGCAGCGGCCCGTGCTCCCACACGAGCAGGGCCCGCAGGCCGGCGCCCCGCAGGGCCGCCTCCTCGAACGCCAGGTCGACCGCCGCCGCCGAGTCCTCGCTTCCGTCCACGCCCACCACGTAGTACGGCCGCTCCTGCGTGAGGTGCTCCGGCTCGGGCACGACGACCAGGGGGCCGTGCGTACGGGCCATGACCGGCAGGGCGATCGACGCCGATCCGAACACCTCCTGCCGTCGGCTCGGATGCCGCGAACCCAGCACCGTGAAGGTGGCTCCACGGCTCTGCTCGGACAGCGTCCACACCGGATCGCCCTCCGCGAGCAGCGTGTCCGTGACCAGTTCCGGGTGCCGGGCCGTGACGAACTCGGCCGCCTCCTCCAGGACTTGTCTCCCCGCCTCGTGCAGCGCCTCGTTCCAGCCCTCCCAGGAGGGCGGCACCGCCGTTCTCCGGTCGCCGAGGGTCGGCACGCCCTCGACGTGGACCAGGCGCAGCGGCAGCCGGCGGCGGGCGGCCTCGTCCGCCGCCCAGGCCAGTGCCGTCCGGTGGGCGGGGTCGGGATCCACACCCACCACGATCCGGGGCGTGTCCTCCCTGGCAGCCGGTGCGGGAGCGGACATCGTCCTCGTCTCCTCCCTGCGGCGGGTGCCGCCGCGGAATTCCATGAAAGACCGGGTGGCGCGCGCCTGCCAGGGGCCATTGGTCCCTCCGGTCGCATGAAGACGCAAGGGGGCGGGGTGAGGGCTGTACGGCCGCAGCGCCGCTCGCCCTCGAAGGCGCCGGACTGCTGGTCCTCGGCTCGCGGGGCCTCGGCGGCCTCGGTGGTGGCACACGGCTGATTCCTCGGTCATAGCAGACAGCGGTTGTCCGGTTTGCCGCATAGCGTCGAGCCGTCGGCCACCGAAAGGAACCAGACCATGCGGATCGCGGTCACCACCCCCACCGGGAACGTCGGACGCCACGTCGTCGCCATGCTCGTCCGGGCCGGGCTGCGGCCCCGGGTCCTCGTCCGTGACCCCGGGCGGCTCGACCCCGGGGTGCGCCGTGAGGCCGACGCCGTCGCGGTGGACCAGCGCGACGCGGAGGCGGTCGTCGCCGCCACCGCCGGGGCCGACGCGCTCTTCTGGGTCGACCCCCCGTCGACGGGCGAGGACCCGCTCGGGGACTACGCGCTGGCCACGGCGAGCGTGGTGAGCGCCGTCGGGGCCAACGGCATCGGGCGGACCGTCTTCCTGAGCAGCGTCGGCGCCGAACTGCGCCACGGCGCCGGGGAGATCGACGGCCTCGCGGGCACCGAGACCGCCCTCGACGCGCTCGGCGCCACGGTCACCCATCTGCGCTGCGGCTTCTTCTTCAGCAACCTGGAGTCCTACCGCGACGCCATCCGGGCCGGCACGATCCCGGTGATCCTGCCGCTGGACCAGCCCATGCCCTGGGTCGCCCCGCGCGACATCGCCGAGGTCGCGGTGGGCCGCCTGCTGACGACCCACTGGTCCGGCCGCCACGTACAGGCGGTCCACGGCCCGGCCGATCTCACCTGGCCGCAGGCCGCCGAGATCGTGTCCGCCGCCATCGGCCGCCCGCTGCGCGTCGAACGCGTCGAGGACGACGCGATGCGCAAGCTGCTGCGCGCCTCCGGCATGACCGACGGACTGGTCGAAGCGGTCATCGGCATGTCGACCGGGCTGCGGGACGGCTTCGTGCCGCAGCAGCCGCGCACCGTGCGCAGCACCACCCCGACCACGCTCGCGTCCTGGGCCTACGACGTGCTCCGGCCCCTGATGTGAGCGGCCGCGCCGACGCCCCGGTGCCGAAGCGCAGCGTCTCGTTCCTGGGCCTCGCCTCACCGAGGCCCGACCAGCTCCCACTCCTGGTCCCAGTGGGCCATCCTGCGCCGGTCGAGCCGTGCGCGCGCGAGGGCGCCCGCGCCGAAGACCGGTGCGGAGGCGGCGAGGGCCGCGACGGTGGCGAGGAGGCCGGCCTCGATGTGCCCTTCGACCGGCTTCGCGGGTGCCGAGGCGGTCAGCCGGCCCTGGTCGTCCTGCCAGAGCGGCACCCCCGCCCCCGCGCGCAGCGTCGGGTCCACCAGGGCGTGCCCGTCGTGGCGCGTGCCGTCGGGCGCCGTCCAGCGCACCGAGCCCTGGACCCGGCCGTCCGCCGACCACCGCGCCGTGACGTCGTGCGGCGCGTCGGCCGTCAGGACCGCCCGGACGGGATGCCGTTGCGCGCGCTGCTGCGCGAACCGCTGCTCCGCGCCGTGGCAGACCACCAGCCCGGCGACGGCGCCGCCGATCACCACGAACACCCAGACGGCGAGCACGATCCAGGCCTCGACGATGTCCTCTGGCCGCCGCAGCGGATTGCTCCGCCACCGCCACAGCCACTGCCTGCCGCTCATAACGGAGACCTCCGCCTCGTGGTGACTCCCCACGACGATGACGCCGCCGGGGCCCGCGCCGACAGGGGCCGACGGACCTCCAAAGCGGGCCGCCCGGACCCGCTCCGGCGGGGGCCGTACGTCCCGCCCGACGTTCCCGCCGTGCGCATCGAGGGAAGGTCGAGGGGAGGGCGGCGAGGCGGAGAGGCCACGAGCACATGAGCGCGGAAGCGGACCGGTCACCGGCACGGATGAGCCCGTGGCGGTTCGTGGTCTGGTTCGGCACGGTCAGCCTGCTCGCGGACGTCGTGTACGAGGGCGCCCGCTCGATCACCGGGCCGCTGCTGGCCTCGCTGGGCGCGTCCGCGCTGCTCGTCGGCGTGGTCACCGGTGCCGGTGAGGCCGCCGCGCTGGGGCTGCGGCTGGTCTCCGGGCCGCTGGCCGACCGGACCGGCCGCTTCTGGGGGCTGGCGATCGGCGGCTACGCCCTGACGGTCGTCTCGGTGCCGCTGCTGGGCGTCGCCGGGGTGCTGTGGGCGGCCTGCGTCCTGGTGATCGCCGAGCGGGTGGGCAAGGCGGTGCGGTCGCCCGCGAAGGACACCCTGCTCTCGCACGCCGCCGCGGCGACCGGCCGGGGCCGCGGCTTCGCCGTCCACGAGGCACTGGACCAGATCGGCGCGCTCGTCGGGCCGCTGCTGGTGGCCGGCGTGCTCGCGCTGACCGGCGACGACTACGGGCCGGCCCTCGGGGTGCTCGCCCTCCCGGGCATCGCCGTACTGCTGGTGCTGTTCCGGCTGCGGGCCCGGGTCCCGTCCCCGCAGGACTACGAGCGCGAGACACCGGCCGCGGCACCGGAGCCGGGCAACGGCCGGCTGCCGAGGGCCTTTTGGACCTACGCCGCCTTCACCGCGGTCACCACGAGCGGCTTCGCCCCCTTCGGCGTGCTCTCCTACCACCTGGTCGAACGGCATCTGCTGACCGCCGCGTGGGTGCCGGTGCTGTACGCGGCGGCGATGGCGGTGGACGCGGTCGCGGCACTGGCCACGGGCTGGCTCTACGACCGGATCGGTCCCCGGGTGCTGGTCGCCCTGCCGGTGCTGACCGCCGCGGTGGCGGCCCTGGCCTTCACCGGCACGGTGGCGGTCGCGGCCGCCGGATCGCTGGTGTGGGGCGCCGCCATGGGCATCCAGGAGTCCACCCTGCGCGCCACCGTCGCCGACCTGGTGCCCACCGGGCGCCGAGCGACCGCGTACGGCCTGTTCGCCGGCGCCGTCGGGGCGGGCAGCCTGGTCGGCGGCGCCCTGACGGGCGGACTGTACGGCTACTCGATCCCCCTGCTGGTCACGGTGGTCGTCGCCGTCCAGGTCCTCGCCGTCGCGCTGCTGGCCGCCCTGCGGACCACCCGGCACTGAGACACCGGCGGCCCACCCCGCCCCCGGCCGTCACCGCACGCCGGCCGGAGGCACCGATCCCCTCGAATGCCGCTTCCGCCCCCGCCCACCGACGCTAGCCGGGCAGGTCCGTCGACCGGTGTTCGTCCAGGACCCGGTAGCCGGCGCTCGTGTAGAGGTTCATGGCCACCTCGTTGCCGCCCCACACGGTGAACATCAGCGCCGAGTCGCCCGCGGCGAGGGTGGTCCGCTCGCCCGCCGCCATCGCGGCCCGCCCGTACCCCTTGCCACGGTGCGCCTCGTACACGTGCAGCGAGTAGCCGTAGGTGACCCCCGGCAGGTGCCCGTGCCGGAGCCAGCCGGTGCCGATCGGCTCGCCCGCCGCCTCCAGCACCAGCAGGGTGTTGTCGGGCGTCGCCAGGCCATCGGGAAGCAGCTTGCCGAAGTCGTCGTCCGACTTGCGCCCGGCCTCCTCGCGGCTCATCGAGCCCGACCGCACGATGCCGTCGATGTACGACGCCTTCTCGGCGGTGAGCCACCCGGAGTACTCGGCCTCGGTCATCGGCCGCGCCGTGACGCCGTCCACCGTTTCCGGTGGCGAACCGAGGGGCCGCACCCGCACCTGGCCCCGCACGGCGTATCCGGCGAACGACTCGCCCGCGGCCCCGGCGAGCCGGACGTTCACCCGGCGCGCTCCCCGCTCCGCGCACCACGTCTGCGCCCACTCCAGTGCGGCCCGCTCGTGCTCCGCGTCGACATGGAGGTCGCCGATCCGCCCCGCGAGGATGCCGTCGGTCTCGGACACGGCCACGGCCACGTACCCCACCCGGGTCCCGGCGGACGTCACCTCGACGACCGTCCAGTCGTCGAAGCCCTCGCGTTCCTTGCGGAGCAGCTCCGCCGCCGCGGCCTCGCCGAGCCCGGACGCCAGGTACCAGTCGCGCCGCCGCCGTTCGAAGTCCTGCCGCCATGCCGTGGTGTCGCCGAGGACGCTGAACTCAGTCATCGGGCCAGCCTAGCCAGGTTGTCATGGACCTGTGCGCGCGACGGTCGGCCCCCGGCCGCCCGCATAGGATCGAAGCGACTGATCACCGACTCGACTCGCTTCACCCAGGGGGACCTTCATGCGCGGCCTGCGGACGCCCGTCCTTGTCGCAGCGGCCTCGGCCGTACTCACCGCCGGTGGGCTCACCGCCTGCACGGCCCTCGGCGGGAAGACCTTCGAGGACGACGCCGAGGTGGCGGGGAACGTCACCGCCATCCGTCTCGACACCGGTGACGGCTCGGTGACGGTCGAACCCTCGGCCGGCGCCTCCGCGATCCTCGTGCACCGCAAGGTCGACTACCGCGGCGACAGGCCGACCGGCACGTCCTTCCGCGTGACCGACGGCGTTCTGGTGCTCTCCGGCTGCGGCAGGAAATGCGGCGTCGACTACGTCGTCAAAGCGCCCGCCGGTCTGCCGGTCGCGGGCGGCACCTCCAACGGCAGCCTGTCGCTGACCGACGTCGCCGCGGTCGACGTGCACACCAGCAACGGCGAGATCGCGGTGCGCGACGCGACGGGCTCGGTCAGATTGCGCACCTCCAACGGGGACGTCACCGTCAAGAACGCCAGGGGCGGCGACATCGACACCCAGACCTCGAACGGCGAGGTGACCATCCAGACGGCCACCCCGCAGAACATCAAGGCCCGCACCACCAGCGGCGGTCTCACGGTCACCGTCCCGCGCGCCGCGTACCGGATCTCCGCCGACGACTTCAACGGCGACAAGAAAATGGCGTTCCAGGACGACCCCACGGGCCGATACCGCCTGGACCTGTCGACGAGGAACGGCGATCTGACGGTGAAGTCGGCGGGCTGAAGCCGGACCGGGGCCGGCGAGGGCCTACCGGTCGTCGCACAGACCGGTCCGGCAGCACACCGGCAGCCAGCCGGCCGCGATCTCCCGGACCCGCTCCAGACGGGCCCTGTCGGGCTCCAGCACCGTGATGATCTCGAACGCGCTGCCGACCGCACCGAGGGACCGGTTCGACATCACCTCCGCGTAGAGCAGCCACAGACCTTGCACGGCCAGGTCCCGGCAGCGTTCCGGCAGATCGATCCCCCGCCGCGCGGACGAGGGATCGGTCCCCTCGCCGGTCACCAGGTACTGCAACTGCCGCAGGAACCACTCCCGGACCACCGGCGCGACGTCGTCCGCGAGGGCGGCCAGGGCGACGGACACCACCGCGGGCGCCGGCTCCCACAAAGTGACCGGGGACCAGACGTGCCCTTCGAGGCCGACGTCCGGTTCCGGGCCGGGCCCGGCCGCCGCGACGGCCGTCAGATCCCCGGCGAGGTGACCGGCAAAGCCACCGCACCCGCACCGCATGCCCGCCCAGTCGTGCCGCGCCGCCTCCATCGCGATCAGGCGCACCGCCGCACCCCCCGATCCCTCACAGCAACCTCGGCCTTCCCTCCGAGCCGTTCGAGCAGGATACGGAGCCGCGCGGGGTCCGGCTCGGGCAGGGGGCAGGACGATCGTGCGGGTGTGCCCCGCACGCTCCCTCGAACGCCGCGCAGTCCGCGGTCACGGTCGCGGGTCCGTCGGATATCCCCGGCGAGCCGCCCGGTATAGGCTTTTGAACATGGTCTGGGAAATGCTGGGCCTGGGTTTCGTTCTCAGTCTCGACAATTTCCGGGTATCGATCGCGCTCGGCACCGTCCCCTTCGGTCTGCGGCGCGCGGTGCAGGTCGCGCTGACCTTCGGCCTGTGGGACGCGGTGATGCCCCTGGTCGGGCTGCTGGTCGGTCACGAGATCGGGGAGACCGTCGGCGGTGTCGCCGACGTGGTGGGCGCGGCCGCGCTCGGCGGCTACGGCCTCTACCTGGTCATCTCGTCCCTGCGCCACCCCGAGCCGGACGAACTGGACCACCCCTGGGCGCTGTTCGGCATCCCGCTGTCCCTGAGCCTGGACAATCTGATCGCCGGGGCGAGTCTCGGCATCCTCGGGCTCTCCCCATGGCTGTCGGCCGCCACCTTCGGCGTCATCACCGCGGGAATGTCCCTGCTCGGCCTGCGCCTCGGCCGCGCCGCCGCCCGCCTCATCCGCATCCGCTCGGACCTGCTCAGCGGCATCACCCTGATCCTCGCCGCGGTGGCACTGCCGCTGGTGTACGGAGGGTAGGCCCCGGTTCCCGGCCCGGTGTACGTGAGCGACGGAGTTGCCGCGGTGGTGCCGGGACGGGAATGCTGGGGCGGTGCCAGGGCAGCGGAAGAGGAAGCGGCGGCAGCAGGCCGCGGGTGGCGGATCGGGTGCGGGGCACTGGCAGGTGGTCTTCGAGACCCAGGACCGGGCCGAGTGGCAGGCGTACCTGCGCCGGCTGCGTGCCGGGCCGGAGCCGACCGACTGGTCGACGACCCGCGTCGACACCCTGTGCGGACGCCTGGCGCACCCGACGACCTACCGGCTCAGCCTGTTCGTGCCCGCCCGCCCCTCCCGGTGACCCCGGGGGCTCAGCGGCGGACCGGTCGCCGGGCCTGGTGCGGGCGCGGGACCAGCGCCGGATCCGCCGCCCGCCGACCGGAGTTGGCGGCGGCCACCGCCCGTTCGACCAGCTCGTGGTCCGGCGACAGATGGCACACCGGGTCGGTGCGGGCCGGGTCGCCGGTGAGGAGGAAGGCCTGGCAGCGGCAGCCGCCGAAGTCCACCTCCCGGCGGGGGCAACCGCGGCAGGGCTCCGGCATCCAGTCGGTGCCCCGGAACGCGTTCATCACCGGCGCCTCGGCCCAGATCCGCCCCAGCGACTCCTCCCGCACACTGGCCCGCGGCAGCGGCAGGGACTGCGCGGCCGGGCAGGGCAGGACGTCGCCGTTCGGTGTCACGGTCAGCTGCCGGGACGCCCACCCGCCCATGCAGGGCTTGGGATAGCGGCTGTAGTAGTCGGGGAGGACGTAGACGATCTCCATGCGGTCCCGCAGCCGTTCGAGCGCGGCCCGTACGACCTCCTCGGCCGCCGCGAGCTGGGCCCGGCTCGGCAGCAGCGCGGCGCGGTTGCGCCACGCCCAGCCGTAGTACTGGGTGTTGGCCAGCTCCACCCGGTCCGCGCCCACCTCCTCGGCAAGGGCGAGCACCTCGGCGACATGGCCGATGTTGTACCGGTGCAGCACCACGTTCATGGTGAGCGGCCAGCCCAGCTCCTTGACCAGGCCCATCGCCTCGACCTTGCGCCGGAAGGACGGCACCCCGGCGATCCGGTCGGACCGGGCCGGCTCGTCGGCCTGGATGCTGACCTGCACATGGTCCAGGCCCGCGGTCCGCAGCAGCTCCGCCCGGGGCCGGGAGAACCCGACCGCGCTGGTGATCAGATTGGTGTAGAGGCCCAGCAGATGGGCGTGCGCCACGATCTCCGGCAGGTCCCGCCGCAGCAGCGGTTCCCCGCCCGACAGATGGCACTGCAGCACGCCGAGATCGGCCGCCTCGGTCAGTACCCGCATCCAGTCGGGCGTCGTCAACTCGTCCCGGTAGTCGGCCAGGTTCAGCGGGTTGGAGCAGTACGGGCAGGCCAGCGGGCAGCGGTAGGTCAGCTCGGCGAGCAGTCCGAACGGGCTATCCATCGGTCAGCTCCAGCCAGTGCCGGGCGACGAGCCGGCCCACGAACCGCGCTACCTCCTCCTCGGGCACGCTCCGGTAGCGCGTGCCCAGCTCGCTCACGATCTCGGCCACGGTGTGCCGCCCGTCGCACAGTTCGAGGACGGCGGCGCCGGTGCCGTTGAGCACCACCACCGCCTCCGGGTGCAGCAGGATCCGGCACTGCCTGGTGCGGGAGTAGTCCAGCCGTACGTGGCGCGCCGGCCGCGGCCGGTCCGTGCCGGACACCTCGACGGTGCTCGGCCGGGTCCTGGTGACAGGGGTCGGGTCCATGATCGTCACTCCGGGTAGGCCTGGTCCACGGCGTCCATCAGGGACCACAGGACGTCGCACTTGAACGACAGCGCGTCGACGGCGCGCGCCCGGGACTCGGCGGAGACGCAGTGCGTGGTGACCACCTCCAGGGCGTGCTCGCAGTCCCGGGGAGCCTGCTCCAGCCGGGCCCGGAAGTAGGCCAGGCCCTCCGGGGCGATCCACGGGTACCACCGCTCGAACCCGGCGAGCCGCGCCGCCATCAGATCCGGCGCGAACATCTCCGTGAGCGAGGAGGCGACCGCCTCCACCCACGGCCGGGTCCGGGCGAAGTTCACGTACGCGTCGACCGCGAACCGCACCCCGGGCACCAGATGCCGGTGGTCCAGCATCTCCGCCCGGGTCAGCCCGGCGGCCTCGCCCAGCCGCAGCCACGCCTCGATGCCGCCCTCGCCCGCGGCGGTGCCGTCATGGTCCAGGATCCGCCGGACCCAGCGGCGGCGGACCTCCGGGTCGGGGCAGTTGGACAGGATCGCGGCGTCCTTGCGGGGGATGTTCTCCTGGTAGTAGAAGCGGTTGGCCACCCAGCCCCGGATCTGCCGGCGGCTCAGCTCACCGGCGTTCATCCGGACGTGGAACGGATGCTGGTCGTGGTAGCGCCGCGAATGGGCCCGCAACGCCTCGACGAACCCGTCCTCGCCCGTCACCGTGGTCGCTGTCGCCGTCACGGCACTACACCCGGACCTCAAGGCCGTCCATGGCAACCTCCATGCCGTACTCCTCCACGGTACGCCGCTCGGGCGTGCCGTCGAGGAGGACCGGATTGGTGTTGTTCATGTGCACGAACACCACCCGGCCCACGCCCAGCGAGGACAGCAGCGCCAGGCTGCCGTCCGGGCCGTCCATGGGCAGATGGCCCATCTCGCGGGACGTCTTGCCGGCCAGTCCGAGCCGTACGAGGTCGTCGTCGCGCCAGCAGGTCCCGTCGACCAGCAGGCAACCGCAGCCCTCGATCTCCCTGCGCAGCGCCCGGGTCAGCGCCTGCACCCCCGGCAGGTACACCAGCGTCCCGCCGTCGCGCTCGTCGGTCAGCCGGTAGCCCACCACCCGCCCGTGGTCGGCCCTGGCCCCGAACCGGGCGCGCTTGGTGGTGGGGACGTCGAACGCGCGGCAGGACAGCCCGTCCGCCAGGGCCAGGTCGGCGCCGGGCAGCACCGCACGCCACTCCACCGGGCAGTAGCGCTCCAGGGTCCGCAGGACCCCGGTGCCGTCCCACAGGACCTTGTGCACGGCGGGCGTGGCGTACAGCCGCAGGGCGCGGGCCTCGCGCAGCAGCAACAGGCCGAGCGTGTGGTCCAGCTCGGCATCGGTGACCAGCACCGCCTCCAGGGGCGTCGTGCGGCCGTCGTGCGGACGCAGCCCGGGGAAGTCCTCGATCTGGGCACGCACGTCCGGCGAGGCGTTGAGCAGGAACCACCGGCGGCCGTCGGCGCTGACCGCGGCCGACGACTGGGTGCGCGGGGGTCCCGCTCCGGAGCGCACCGCGGCGCACACCGGGCAGCCGCAGTTCCACTGCGGGGAGCCGCCCCCCGCCGCCGACCCCAGGACACGCAGCAACACGTCGGCACCTCCCTCGGTCAGGGCCGTTCGGACACCGGGCGGCGCCGGACCGGCTCCGGCGCCGCCGCATGTCCGCTGGTCCTCCCGTTCGCTAGTCCTCCAGCCGGGCGAGGTACATGGTCACCTCGGCCGCGACCACGATCTCGTCGAAGTCGGGTGTCTCCCACACAGCGAGCTCGCACTCCATGGATCCACCTCCTCTCCGCCTGAAGCGGCACTCTCGGGCGGTGCTAGACCGGTTCCGGAAGGGCGAAGACCATCAGGGCGCTGCCGTGTCCCGCGCCGAGCATGCCGGGGAGGAACCCCTCGGCCCAGCCGCCCCAGCCGACCGGTACGGCGATGTACTGCCTGCCGTCGACCATGTAGGTGGTCGGGCTGCTGTGGTGGCCGCTCCCGCACTGGAACTGCCACAGCAGCTCCCCGGTGCGGGCGTCGAACGCGTCGAACTCGCCGGAGGGCTCACCGGCGAACACCAGGTCGCCGCCGGTGGCCAGCACCGAGGCGCACATGGGCAGTTCGTTGCGCCAGCGCCACTTCTCCTCGCCGTTCGCGTCGAACGCGCTCACGGATCCCGCCATGTCCTCGATGTCCACCTGGACGCCGGCGCCCCAGTACGGGATGGACTCCTTGAACTCCCGGCGGCGCCGGGTCGCCGTGGCGCCCGTGTCCTGGACCGGGACGTAGAACAACCCGGTCCTGGGGCTGTAGGCCGCGTGCGTCCACTCCTTGGCGCCGGCCGGACCCGGGTAGAAGTGGACCGGCTCGCCCTCCTTGTCGGGGTACAGCTTGGCCGTCACCTGGCCGTCCCGGGTGATCGCGCCCCAGGTGATGCGGTCCACGAAGGGGGTGATCCCGACCCGCTCGCCGTTGGTGCGGTCGAGGACGAAGAAGTAGCCGTTCTTGTCGAAGTGGCCCAGCAGTTTGCGCCCGTCCTGCTCGAACAGGATGCACTCGCCGATGCTGTCGTAGTCCCACAGGTCGTGCGGGGTGCACTGGTAGTGCCAGCGGATCCGGCCGCTGTCCACGTCGACGGCGATGATGCAGTCCGTGAACAGGTTGTCGCCCTCGCGGACGGCACCGTCGAAGTCGGGCGCCGGGTTGCCGGTGCCGACGTACAGCAGGTTCGTCTCCGGGTCGAAGGTGCCGGTGAGCCAGCAGTTGGCCCCGCCGCGCGCCCACGCCTCGCCGTCGGCCGGCCAGGTCTCGGCGCCCGGCTCCCCGGGCTTCGGCACGGTGTAGCAGCGCCACTGGTGCTCGCCGGTCTCGAGGTCGAACGCGTCGAGGTGCCCACGCACGCCGAACTCGCCGCCCGAACTCCCCACGATCACCAGGTTCTTCACGATCAGCGGGGCGACGGTCGCGCTCTCCCCGGCCCGGACGTCGCCGTAGGTGCGGTCCCACACCCGTTTCCCGGTGCGGGCGTCGAGCGCGAGCAGCCGCGCGTTCGCCGTGACGAAGAAGACCTTGCCCTGCGCCACCGCGACTCCCCGGTTGACGTTTCCGCAGCACAGGGACACGTCGAAGGGGACGGCATGCTTGTACCGCCAGATCTCCACGCCGGTCTTCGCGTCGAGGGCCCACACCCAGCCGTCCCAGCCGGACAGGAACATGACCCCGTCCACGACGATCGGGGCGGCCTCGAACGAGTACGTCGACGCGCCCGCGATCAGCCCGGTCGTACCGGCCTGGAAGACCCACGCGGGGCCGATGCGCCTGACGTTCTCCGTGTTGATCTGGTCCAGCGGGCTGTAGCGCTGGCCGTTGTAGGCGCCGTAGTAGGTGAGCCAGTTCTGGGGTTCCTCACGGGCGTGGAGGATGCGTTCGTAGTCGATGCCGGCCGTCACCGGCGGTGCGACCTCGCCGCCCGCCACCTTGCCGCTCAGGTTTCCCTGGTCGACGGCCTCGCCCGCGTCCACGTAGTCGACGGTCATCGTGCTCCGCCTCCTTCCTCTTACGGTCGCGGCTGTGCGGGACGGTCGAGGCGGGCCTCCGGCGGGGCGTCCCCCATGACGACGATGGCCCCGGTCAGTCCCCGGCCCTCGTCATTGCCCGTGGGGGAACCGAACCAGTAATAGCCCGGCCCGTCGAGATTCAGGTGTGCCCGCCCGCGCGAATGGTTCACCAGCCAGATGAACTTCCGGTCCCCATTGCTGGGCAGCAGCGCACAGTGGGTGTTCCGATCGTCGTTGACGAGTTCCAGCTCGATATCGCCTCCGTGTGGCATGACCAGAATGGAGGGGTCCCAGGAAAGCTCGTCCGGGTGGATGCGGATGGTGGCCCGCATGCGGCCGTCCGGCTCCTCGGTGGCCCGGCCGATGGTCCCGGTGCCCAGCACCTGGCCCAGCCCCGCCTTGTTCTGTGCGTTCAACCCGATCTGGTCCAGCAGGTCGGTGCGTTCCCGCGTGGTCGTCATCGGGGTTTCACTCTCCTCGTCCGGAACCGCTGGTCGAATGGACCTCACTTCTTCTTGCGTGTCGTTTTTTCGTTTCAATGGGGCGGCACAATGAAAAGCGCCGGTTTATCGCGTCGGGGAAATCAAGAGGAAAAGGGATAAATGGATGGTCCGTAAACAACGCTACGCCGCATGAATCACGCCGACAAGGGCGGACCGGAGCGGGGCCGGGGAATGCCGTTCACCCGCGATCGGCCGCCGTTCGCCCCCGATGAGGCACCGCTCGGACGCGTCAGCCCCGGGTCGGCGCGAGGTCGTACCGGTCGAGGTTCATGACCTTGTCCCACGCGGCGACGAAGTCCCGCACGAACCTCTCCTGGGCGTCGTCGCTCGCGTAGACCTCCGCGACGGCGCGCAACTCGGAGTGCGAGCCGAAGACGAGGTCGACGCGACTGCCCGTCCACCGGACCTCCCCGGTGACGCGGTCGCGGCCCTCGAAGACGTCCGCGGCCGGGGAGCACGGCCGCCATCGCGTGCCGTTGTCGAGCAGGTGCACGAAGAAGTCGTTGGTCAGGGCGCCGGGCGCCGAGGTGAACACGCCCAGCGGCGACCGGTGGTGATTGGCGCCCAGCACCCGCAGCCCGCCCACGAGCACCGTCGTCTCGGGCACGGTGAGGTCCAGCAGATCCGCCCGGTCGACCAGCAGGTGCTCCGCGGGCCGCCGCGCGCCCTCGCCGAGGTAGTTGCGGAACCCGTCCGCGACCGGCTCCAGCGCGGCGAAGGACTCCACATCGGTCCACTCCTGCGTGGCGTCCGTGCGTCCGGGCGCGAACGGCACGCGGACGGGCAGGCCCGCGGCCTCGGCGGCCCGCTCGACGGCGGCGGCACCGCCGAGCACGATGAGATCGGCCAGCGAGATCCGCTTCCCATCGGTCCGCGCCTCGTTGAAGGACTCCTGGATGCCCTCCAGCGTGCGCAGCACCGGCGCCAGCGCCTCGGGCTCGTTGACCGCCCAGCCGCGCTGCGGCTCCAGCCGGATGCGCGCGCCGTTCGCCCCGCCCCGCCTGTCGCTGACGCGGAACGTCGAGGCCGACGCCCACGCGGTCGACACCAGCTGGGCGACCGACAGCCCGGAGCCCAGGATCCGGCCCTTGAGCACGGCGATGTCCGCCGCCTCGACGAGCGGGTGGTCCACGGCGGGCACCGGGTCCTGCCAGAGCAGCCGCTCCCGGGGCACCAGCGGTCCCAGCCAGCGCTGAACCGGCCCCATGTCGAGATGCGTCAGCTTGAACCAGACCCGCGCGAAGGCGTCCGCGAGCTGCTCGGGGTGGCCCAGGAAGCGCCGCGCGATCGGCTCGTAGACCGGGTCTAGGCGCAGCGCCAGGTCGGTCGTGAGCATCCTCGGGGCGTGCCTCACCGACGGGTCGTGGGCGTCCGGTACCGCGCCGGCCCCGCCGCCGTCCGCCGGGATCCACTGCCACAGACCGCCGGGGCTCAGCTCCAGCTCCCACTCGTAGCCGAACAGCGTCTCGAAGTACCCGTTGTCCCACACTGTCGGCGTGGGCGTCCAGGTGCCTTCGAGGCCACTGGAGATGGCGTCCCCGCCCTTGCCGGTGCCGTGGTCGCTGCGCCAGCCCAGCCCTTGCTCCGCCAGCGACGCGCCCTCGGGCCCGGGACCCAGGTGGACCTCCGGGTCGGCCGCGCCGTGGGTCTTGCCGAAGGTGTGGCCGCCCGCGATCAGCGCGACGGTCTCCTCGTCGTCCATCCCCATCCGCCGGAACGTCTCGCGGATGTCCCGGGCCGAGGTCAGCGGGTCCGGCACGGTGTTCGGCCCCTCGGGATTGACGTAGATCAGGCCCATCTGGTCGGCGGCCAGCGGCTGGTCCAGCTCCCGTACCCCGCCGTGCCGTTCGTCGCCGAGCCACGCGTGCTCGGGGCCCCAGTAGGTGTCGGCGTCGGACTCCCACGCGTCCCGCCGGCCGCCGGCGAAGCCGAACGTCCTCAGCCCCATCGTCTCCAGGGCGCGGTTGCCCGCGAAGACCAGCAGATCGGCCCAGGAGATCGCGCTGCCGTACTTCCGCTTCACCGGCCACAGCAGTCGGCGCGCCTTGTCGAGGTTGCGGTTGTCCGGCCAGCTGTTCAGCGGCGCGAAACGCTGAAGGCCGGCGCCCGCGCCCCCGCGGCCGTCGGCCACGCGGTACGTCCCGGCGCCGTGCCACACCATCCGGACGACGAGCGGCCCGTAGTGCCCGAAGTCGGCCGGCCACCACTCCCGCGACGTCGTCAGCGCCCGGTCGACGTCCCGTGCCAGGGCGTCGAGGTCGAGGGCGCGGAACCGGGCGGCGTAGTCGAAGTCCTCGCCCAGCGGGTCGGCCAGGGCCGCGTGCTTGCGCAGGGCCGTCAGGTCGAGCCGGTCCGGCCACCAGTCGCGGTTGCCCATGACCGGTGCCGGACGGGCGCCGGAGCCGGCCCGGGGCCCGGCCGGAGCCTCGACCGGTGCGGAGAGACCGAGCCCGCCCGCGCGCCCCGCCCTCCGCTGCTCACGCCCGTGGACGCCGGCGTCCACTGTGTCGGACACGGGGACCTCCTTCCCGTCCGCGCGGACGACGGCGCCGGACGTCCCGCCCGTCGCGGGCGAGGACGTCAGACGCCCAGTGCGCGGCGCACGGCCGCCGCGTTCCGCCGGGAGACCGGCAGGGTCTCCCGCGCTCGGTCCATGACCAGGGACAGTTCTCCCTTGTGGCCGCGTTCGATCTCCCGGACCCGGCCGAGGTTGGCGACGTACCGGCGGTGCACCCTCAGGAACCCGGAACCCGCCAGCTCGCCGTCGAGCTTGTCCAGACTCGTGGCGGCGGCCCGCAGCCACCCCTGATCCGTGCGGAGCCACACGTCGTTGCCCCGCGACTCGGCGAAGGAGACCTCCGCGGGATCCAGCAGCACCATCCGGTTGCCGCGCACCGCGACCAGGCGGCGCGGCGGCTCCACGGGACGCGCCGGCCCCTCCGTGCGGGGCACCGGCTCCCCGTCGAGGGCGCCGAACGACACCAGGCTCCCGATCAGGTGTCCGCAGGAGAAGACGGGCCGGATGCTGATCGACGTCGGCTCCGCGCGGGGATGGCCGACGATCTGCGTCGAACCGACCCAGCCGGGGTCGTGGGCCGCCTGCCCGGTCGCGTACCGGGAGGCCGCGATGAACTCCGGCAGCCCCGGGTTCCAGCGCAGCGTCGGATCGATCGCCGGGGTGGACGCCGGGACGCCCAGGAGCGCGCTCGCCAACTCGTCGGCGATCACCACCTTGCCCGCCGTGTCCACCGCGGCGAGCGGCGCGCCGGAGCGGGCCCTCGCCCGGGAGTAGGCCGCGACCAGCTCGGCGCCGCTGGCCCGGGCGCGCCGGCGCAGCGGGTACCGGGCCATGGTGGCCGCGTGTGCCAGCCAGCTCTCCGCGGACGCGGGCAGCCGGCCGCGCCAGCAGCACAGGCCCATGACCGCGATCGGTTCGCCGTTCACCACGTCACGCACCGCGATGCCCGCGCAGCACCAGTCGTGGAACGCCCGGCACCAGTGCTCCGGGCCGCGGATCGGCACCGGCCCGTGCGCCTCCAGCGCGGTGCCCATGCCGTTCGTGCCGGCCGCTGACTCCGACCAGCAGAACCAGGGGGCCAGCCGGGAGTCGTACGCCCTGGCGAGAGTGGCCTGGTCACCCCACTCGGCCAGGATCCGGCCGGCGGCGTCGGTGACGGTGACGACGCCGCCGAGGCCGCCCACCTCGTGCGCCACCGTGGCGGCGCGGAAACCCAGCTCGGTGAAGACGACGTCGTGCTCGGGCGGATGACCGCTCTCCGCGACGGCCACCGGGGCCTCGGTGAGGTGCGGATCGACCCGGTACTGCTCCCGGCAGCGGTGCCAGGAGATCGCCACCAGGGGCCGGACCCCCAGAACCTGGTCGTCGCCCTGGACGAACCGCTCCCAGGCCGCCAGCACGTCTCCGTTGCCCGGGTCCGCCGACACCGGCTCGACGAGCCGCGTTACATCCCTCATGGTTCAGAACCACCCTCGGTCCATCCCCAACGCCCGACGGCAGGCGCGCGGTCCGCACCGCCCGCCGCTCCTCGCGGCCGGGCCTCCAGCGGGCCGGGCACTGTCGCGCGCGTCTTCGTGCTTCGCCACAAACCTGCCTTCCCCACCCTAATTACCCCCGCCGAACGGCGCACGCCCCCCTACGGCACGGGGACCGGACGTATCCGGTGCGGACGGCCGCCTCCCGGCCCCGCCGGGCCGCGGCGACCGGCCGAGGGGGACCTCGCGCCCGTGGCCCGACCGCCTCCGCGCCGCGCGTACGATCATCGGGATCGCCGTCCCGGAGGAGCCCAGCCCAGTGACCGTCGTCCCGCCGCCCCGCGCCGCCTGCGGTGTGCTCCCGGTGCGCCTGCTGACCCGCGTCGAGTACGGCGAGGAGCTGCCGGCCCTGGCCTGGCGGGCGGGCGCCGGCTGGCGGATGATCAGCAGCGCCGTGCTGGGCGGCGGCATCGGCGAGCGGGCCTGGGTCCTCAACGCCCAGGTCTCGCACGGCTACCGCAGGACCGACCCCGAGGCCCACCTCGCCGGCCTCGCCCACGACGCCGGGCTGCGCGGGCCGGGCGTCGGCCTGATGACCGCCGCCGACGTGCGCCGGTACGGCCACGCGCACGACGGGGGAGTCGAAGCCGTGGCCACCGCGGGGCTCGGGGTACGCGGCTGGGCCGCCACCCCCGCGCCGGGCAGCGCCGCGCCGCCCGACCCGGGCACGATCAACATCGTCGTCGCGGTCCCCGCCCCGCTGACCGACGCCGCGCTGGTCAACGCCGTGAGCACCGCCACCGAGGCCAAGGTCCAGGCACTCCTCGACTCCGGTTACGACTGCTCCGGCACTCCCACCGACGCGATCTGCGTCGCCGCGCGCACCCCCCGCCCCGGCGAACACCCCGACTCCTTCGCCGGCCCCCGCTCCCTCTGGGGCGCCCGCCTGGCCCGCGCGGTCCACTCCGCGGTGAGGGCAGCGGCGGGGTGAGGCGTGCGCCCGGCGAGCAGGCCCGAGGCCGCGCCCGCCGGAGGCCACCGGCACCCGGGCCGATCCGAAGACACGTACGGAAACAGCCTCCGGAAACACCGAGCGGAGCGTCCGTGCTGGATTAGAGTCGAACGGGCAGTATCCGCGGGCCAGGGGGGCCAGGTTGGACATGGACAACGAGCGGGTCCGGGTGAACGTGTTCACTCCCGGTGATCCCGCGTCACGGGCGGCCGCCGAGGCCGCCTTCGAGGCGGCCGAGAGCGCCGGCAAGGGCGTGGACGCGCGGGGGACCGTGCCTCTGGCCGACGTACTGATGATCGGCTCGGTGGCGACGCACGCCCTCGCCTACCTGATCAACACGCTGCGCAAGGCGTGGAGCAAAGGCGTCGTGGTCGACGCGATGGGCGGCCGCCTGACCATCCGCCAGGACCCGGCCCTGCCGCGCGGCACGGTCGTCGTCCGCTCCATGTCCGGAGAGGTGACCGTCCGGGACGGTGCCGGGCTGGCCGACGCCATCACCGGAGCGCTCCCGAAGCGTGCCGGCAGCGGCGACTCCGAGGAGCAGGAGAATGCCTGACCCCGGACGCAGCATTCTCTTCCGGGACCAGCAGAACCTCGAACTCGCCGAAGAGGCACGGGAGATGAGCCTGGCGTTCGCCGACTCCGCCTACCTGCGGTGGATCAGCGGCGAGGCGGATGCGCACCGGGCCTGGGAGATGTACTTCGACCGCACCCAGCGCCAGGTCCGGACGCTGCTGGACGGACTGCTCGCCACCTTCCCGCCCGAGGACCGGGACAAGGCGCTCCAACTGGCCGGTACCGTCGAGGCGTTCTGCCTTCCGTCGGACGCCGTGGAGTCGCGCGTCTTCGAGAACCCCGGCTCGGCCACCGGCTTCCTCATCGGCATCTCCCCCCTCGCGGTCCAGCTCAGCGCGGAGATCGCCTGGGGCATGAACCTCGCCCATCCATACCTCCCGGAGGACCTCCCGGACGGCTGGGAAGCCGCCACCATGCACGCGCAGGAGTCTCTCGCCCTCGTCCTCAGCCGCTATGTGCGAGCGGCGGAACGGCTCGGCGAGGCACCGGTGCCCATGAGCATGGTGGTCATGGCGATGCAGAAGTCCACCGGCCCCGACGGCGGGCCCCGGGACTGCTACGACGCGGCGCTCGCGTTCGCCCTCACACACGAACTGGCCCACATCCGCAACGGAGACCTGCTGCCCACGCGGCACCGGCAGGCGGCGTCGCTGATCCCGGAACACATGGCGTCCGCGCTGGACATATCCGCCGAGGAGAACGAGGAACTCACCGCCGACGCCGCCACCTTCACCGCGTGCTTCAACTTCCTGCTCACCGTGGCGACTTTGGCCCCGGACAACCCCCTTCGCGACGCACGCAGCCCGCGCGAACTCCTGCATCGCCAGGCGCAGTTCATGATCACCGCGTGGCACAGCGCACGCCGTGCGACGGAAGCGTGCGAGGCCTACTACACCGCCGTGTCCATCCTGTCGGACATCGCGTTCCGCCGCGGTGACGACGACGCATCGAGCCGACTGCTCACCACCGCGATGCGGCTGCCCTACATCCAGAGCTACGTCCAGCGGGTGCGCGAGCAGGTCCTGAACAAAACGTACGGACCGTACGTGTGGACGGAGTACGACGTCGCGTACCGCAAGGGCTACGGAAGCTGGCGCGCGTTCTTCGTCGGGAACCTCCTGCCCGCGGTGAGCCGCGACCAGCGCGCGGAAGAGCCCGACTGGTTGTCCGACTGGAAGACCCCCGCCGACCTGGCCAGGGAACCCCGGTACCTGACCGCCGTCATCGACGAGGGGCAGCGGCAGGTCGACGCGATGGTGCGCGAGTCGGGACCCGACGCCGGAGAGACCCTCGCCGCCCGGGCCAACCTCGCCTTCCTGCGGTCACAGGCCGGGGACACCGCCGGGGCGATCAACGCCCTGGTGAACCTGATCCCGGACATGGAACGGGTCTGGGGAGCCGACGACCCGAACATCTTCCCCGTCCGGCACAACCTGGCCTGGCTGCTCGGCGAGACGGGGGACACGGCCGGAGCCGTGGCGGCCTTCACCGAACTCCTCGCCGTGCAGGAGCGCGTCCTCGGCCCCGACGACCCGGACACCCTCGACACCCGGTACGAACTCGCGCATCTGCGCGGCACCGGCGGGGACGTGGCGGGCGCGGTGGCCGACTTCGTCCGGTTGCGCGCCGACCACGAACGGGTCCTGGGGCCGGAGCACGCCGCCACCCTCGCCACCCGCAAGAGCCTCGCCCACTGGCAGGAGCGTCTGGGGGAGGCGGCACACGCGGCGGCCACCCGCGCCGAACTCCGCTCCGACGAGGTGACGGTGTTCAACCCGGACCACCCCGGCACCCGCGCCGCCTACGAGGCACGACTGGAGGAGCACACGCGCAAGCTGGGCCGCGGCCACCCGGACACCCTGACCACGCTGTGGTTCCTCGCCGTCCTGCGCGGCAAGGACGGCGACGCCACCGGTGCCGCCGCCGCGTACACCGAACTGCTCGAACACGACCTGGAGCCACTCGGTTTCGACGAGGTGGACCTCCGGATCACCCGCGACAACGCCGCCCACTGGCGGCGCGTCGCCGATGAGCGGCACCACGCCGGCTGAGGCCCGCGGGCGGCGGCCGGCCGAGCCCGGTGCGACCGGCGCCGGCTCCTGCCGCCCCGCCCGGCGGGCGTCAGCCGCGGGGCAGGAAGAGGCGGGAGAGCGCGGTCGTGGCGAGCAGGAGGGCGGCGACGGTGAGGAGACCGAGCCGCATGCCCGGGAGGGAGAAGGTGCCGTCGGAGGCCGACAGCAGGCTGCCGAAGAGGGCCACCGCCAGCGCACCGCCCAGTTGCCGCAGGGAGTTGAGCAGCCCCGACACCGTTCCCGCGCGCTCCGCCGGCACCGCGTCGATCAGCAGGGCGGTGAGCGCGGGCACCGCGAGCGCCCCGCCCACGCTCAGCGGCACCAGCAGCACCAGCACCAGCCACACCGGGGTGTGCGCCGCCAGCGGCAGCATGGCCAGCATGGCGACCGCGAAGACCAGTTGTCCGGCGACGATCACCGGCCGCCGCCCGATCCGCTCCGCGAGCCGCGGCGAGACGAGGTTGGTGGCCGTCACCACCGCCGACAGCGGCACGAACATCAGCCCCGCCGCCACCGCCGACATCCCCCGCAACTGCTGGTAGTACAGCCCGAGCAGGAAGATCCCGCCGTAGAAGGCGGCGTTGACGGCGAACCCGACCGCGAGCGGGACCGACACCCGGCGGTTGGCCAGCACGGCCGGCGGGATCATCGGCTGACGGTGCCGTTTCTCGACGACGCCGAAGAGGACCCCGGAGACGACGGCGAGCGCCGCGGCGGCCGGCACCAGGGGGCTGGTCCAGCCCAGGTGGCCGCCCTCGATCACCGCGACCGCCAGCCCGGCGAGCGCCAGTACGGCGGTGAGCTGGCCCATGGCGTCCAGCGCGGCGGGCCGTCGCGGTGAACGCGGCACGCGCGCCAGCAGGGCCAGGATCACCGCGCCCACCGGGAGGTTGAGCAGGAAGACCGCCCGCCACCCGGCCCACTCGGTGAGCAGCCCGCCCAGCACCGGGCCCGCGGCCATCGCCACCGAGCCGCCGACCGTCCACAGCGCGATCGCCCGGGCACGCTCCCTGCTGTCCTCATGGGTCTGCCGGACCAGCGCCAGCGAGGCCGGCATCACGACCGCGGCGGCACCGCCCTGCGCCACCCGCGCGGCGACCAGCACACCGATGCCGGGCGCCAGCGCGCAGCCGAGGGACGCCAGGGTGAACAGGGCCACGCCCCAGGCGTAGGCGCGCCGGGCACCCGCCCGGTCGGCGATGGCGCCGGCGGAGAGCATCAGCGCGGCGAACATCAGGGTGTACGCGTCCACCACCCACTGGAGCCCGGCCATCCCGCCGCTGAGCGACTCACGGATCGCGGGCAGCGCGATGTTCACCGCCGACACGTCGATGGTGATCACGGTGAACCCGAGGAGCGAGGCGACCAGCGCGACACCCGCCCGCCGGGCCGTGACGGCGGTCGGGACGGGCGGCGTGGCTGGTCGGGCCCCCTGCGGCACTTGCGGCCCTGGCCTCGGCACCGGGCTTTCGGGCTCGCAGCCGGGGGCGGCGGTCGGCGGTGCGGAAGAGGTGCCGGGCATGATGGCCTCCTGGACCGGTCAGTCGTGGTCGGCGGTGTCCCTCGGGACGGTCGGGCGGGCGGCCGCAGTGGTCCGGGACCGCGGCCCGGTGTCGTGCACCCCCTGGGTCCCGGTGGCCGGGCCGCCCGCTTGGCACCAACTGTGCGCCCGCGCGGATCCGCCCGGCAGACCGCGCCGTACCGGGGTGCGGCGTTCCTGGCCCTGACACGGCCCCCCAACCCCCTTGCGCTGCTGACACAATTGACCGAATGGGAGCAGCAACGGACGCGCGCGGAACCGAACTCGGCAGGTACCTGAAGGCACGCAGGGCGCAGGTGCGCCCGGAGGACGTGGGCCTCCCGGCCGGTGCGGGCCTGCGCCGCACCCCGGGACTGCGCCGTGAGGAACTCGCCGCGGTCGCCGGGGTGAGCGTGGACTACTACATCCGCCTCGAACGCGGCCGCGAGACCAACCCCTCGCCCGCCGTCGTGGACGCCCTCGGCCGCGCCCTGCGCCTGCGCGGGGACGCCTACGAACGCCTGCACGAACTCGCGGAGTTGGCGTCCGGCCGGGTGGCCGAACTGCCCGCCAGCTCGGACCACACCGTCCGCGACTCCGTGCTGCGGATGCTGGAATCGGTACGGCCGCTGCCCGCCTACGTGGTGAGCCGCTACAACCGGTTACTCGCGGCGAACCCGCCGGGCCGGCGGCTGCTGCCCGGACTCTGGGACTGGCCGGAGCACCAGCGCAACCTGACCCGTTACCTCTTCCTGCACCCGGTGGGGCGGACGCTCTACGAGCCCTGGGAGGAGACGGTCGCGCTCTCGGTGGCGCATCTGCGGGCGGTCGCCGGCGCCGGCCCCGACGACCCCGAACTCACCACACTCGTCGGTGAACTGGTCCTGAAGTCACCGGAGTTCGCCCGGCTGTGGGAGCGGTACGACGTGTGCGAGCGCGGCGGCGGCCAGAAGTGCTTCCGGCACCCGCAGGTCGGGGCGATGACTTTGACGTACGAGGTGATGCGACTGGCCCGCACCGGCGGCCAGCGCATGGTGGTCTACCAGGCGGCTCCGGGCACCGCCGACGAGGAGGCCATGCTCCGCCTGGAGGCCGAGGACGCCCGGGGTGAACGCGAATCCGCCCCGCTGCTGAGCATGAACGGCTGACCGACCGGTGGTGCGCCAGGGCGCGGCGGGCACGGCGTCCGGCCCCGCACAGGGCGCGGCGCCGGGACGGTCGTCCCGGCGCCCGGCAAGGCTGCTACCGGTTACTTCTTGCTCTTCTTGCAGCTCCACTTGCCGTTGACCTTCTTGAGGTGCTCGCCCTTGGGGCACTTCTTGTGGGTCGGCATCGGGTGGGGGGTCGATGCGTGCTTGGCGACGGTCGTGTGGGTGGTCACCGGCATCGCGAGGGCGGTCCCTGTCGAGGCCACCGCTGCTCCGCTGGCGAGCGTGCCCGCGGCGACGCTGGCGACCAGAGCCCGTACGATCTTGCTCTGCATGATCGGCACCTTTCCGTAGTCGGCGTCAGTACCTCCTCCCGATTCTTGGGGGCGGTTCCCGCGGCCCGCATCTCGATCACCGGCCCGAAGGAAGGTTCGAATGATGAACTGTCATGTACTTCCCGGGCAGTGCCCACCTGCGTGAACCGGGCAAGCAGTTCCGGAAACCGGGGCCGGTGCCGTCCCCCGAGGCGGGGGGAGCGGGACTCGGCCCGCAGCCCGGCGCGTCTCAGTCCCCGCCGCGGTGCATCCAGTGCGCCCAGCGCTGGTGGCGGCGGGACGGCGGACGCTCCTCGGGAACCGGCTCGGCGTCCGGCTCCGGTGCGGCGGGCGACGGCGAGGCCGGTGGCGGGCCGTCCTCGGGTGGACGCAGGCCCTCGGTGGAGTACTCGGTGGCCGCGATGGTGTCGATGATCTGCTGGTCGGTGAAGTTCTCCGAACCGGGGACGTGGGGCACGAAGCCGATGAGCACACCGTCGCTGACCACCTCCGCGTCCAGCCCCGACACCCCGTCGGTGTCCCACAGCGCCTCGATGTCGTAGTCCAGGACGACCCTGATCCCGAACTCGTACACCCCGGCCTCGACGAGATGGGCCATGACCCCCCGGTCCCGCAACGCCGCCACCACGCGCCGGGCACGATCCCCGTCCATGTCAGCCGCCTCCCTCCGGGTCCGCGGTGCCGGGCCCGTGCGCTGCCCGACACCACCATTAACCCCTCTCCCGCGCCGGAACGGGAGGCCCTCCGACGGTCCGGCCGAGCGGACCCGCGCCTACTCGGTCCGCATCCCCTCGGCGCGCACCAGCCGCAGCAGTGCCGGGACACCGAGGGCGCTCACCAGGGGGCCGAGCGACGCGCCGATGCCGTCCAGCGCGCACAGGGCCGACCAGTCGGCACGCACCGGACCACCGCTCATGCGCTGGAGCACCGCGCCGAGGGCGAGCCCGGTCGCCGCGGCAGGCAGCAGGCCGACGGCCACCGGCAGCGCGGTCTGCCAGAGCAGCGACAGGCCGGGAGTGCGCCGCGATGTGCCCAGGGCACCGAGGAACGCGAGGAGGCGCCCGCGGTCCTGCAACCGTTCCAGCCGGGAGACGAGCAGCCCGGCCCCGATCAGCGCGGACACCAGGGCGGCGCCGACGAACAGCCCGGTGCGGATGGAGGCGTAACGCGCCGACTCACGGGTGGCGACCATGGTGACCGCGTCCGTCGGCGGGCCGAGGGGCCCTGGGCGGGCCTTCCTTGTCCGTAGCGAGCCTGAGACATTCCCGGCGGCGGATCGGGGGCAGGATCCCGCTCGACCATGGTCCCGGTGGCGGACACCCACCGGGAGCATCAGCAAGGCAAGGAGTGTTCGCATGGGAACGAAGCACACGTTCGCGGCCGTCTTCGCCGCGGCCGCGCTGGCGGCCACCACCGCCACGGGGATCGCGCAGGCCGCGCCCGCGACGGCCGAGGGCACCGCCCCCTCGGCCTGCCGCCCGGCCAACCACCTGGCGAGGATCACCGAGGGGCCCGCCAGCGCGGGACACCGCCACTATCGCGTCACCTTGACCGCTCCGCGCGGATACGACGCGTGCAGGCTCGCCGGTTCGCCCACCGACGTGCGGTTCTGGAACCACGACTCCCGCACCGGCGCCGCCGCCGGGCACTGCGGGGATCAGAAGGCCACGGTGACCTTCGGCCCGGGACACCCGGTGCATTTCGACATCCAGGTCCCGAACAACGGGCACGGCACCCGCTCCGACGAGGCGTCCTTCACGCTGCGGGCCCCGGACGGTGAGATCCCCGGCACCTCCTACGCCGAGGGCGCGTTCGACGCCGCCCCCGGCACCCTCATCGGCCCGGTCCAGCCCGGCGCCTGACGACCCGTCGCGACCCCGGCGCGTCCCGCGGTGGGACACCCCGGGGTCGCATCGGCCCGGTCGCCGGACGGACCCGCACGAGCAGCCGCGCGGCAGGGGGTGCCGGTTCAGGCGTTGTAGCCACCGTGGGCGTCCAGCACCGCGCCCGTGACGTACGACGCGGCGGGGCTCGCCAGAAAGGCGATCGCCGCGGCGATCTCGTCGGGGTGGCCCACGCGTTGCAGGGAGAGCGAGCCGATCAGGGCCTTGAGGGTCTCGGGGTCCGGCCCTTCCATGCCGCCCTCCATCAGTCCCGCCTCCACGACATTGGCGGTGATGTTCCGGGGCCCGAGGTCCCGTGCGACCCCCATGGTGTAGCGCTCGATCCCCGACTTGGTCGCCGAGTAGTCGGCGAGGCCCGGGGCGCCGACCCGGGAGCCCAGTCCGGAACTCACCGTGATGATGCGGCCGCCCGAGCGCAGCACTCGGGAGGCGGCCCGGATGACGGCGATCACCCCGAGGTAGTTGGTGGCGTGCATCCGGTCCAGCGCGTCGGTGTCCGCGTCCGGGTCGTCCACCCTGCGGCCCTGCTCCACCGAGATCGCCGCGTTGTTGACGAGGATGTCCAGGCCGCCGAAGTGCGCGACCACGTCGTCGATCAGTGCCGGCGCCCGGCTCGTGTCCGCCTGGTCGGACCGGAAGGCGACGGCCTTCCCTCCCTTGCCCCGCACCTCGTCGACGACGGCCTGCGCCTGCTTCTCCGAGCTGACATAGCTGAAGGCCACGTCGGCGCCCTGCTCGGCCAGCAGCCGTACCGTCGCGGCTCCCAGTCCGCGCGACCCCCCGGTGACCAGGGCGACCTTGCCCGTGAGTGGCTTGCTCATTCTTCCCACCTCGTTGATCGGTCCTTCCCGACAGTCGTAACAGTAATTGTTACGACCCGCTGTTGCAACCTTCATTGTTACGACTGCTTGGTCGTAACATGAAGCGTTGCGGCCGACAGGAGGGGTCCATGAGCGCCAACAGCAGGCTGACCATCGCCGCCCACGCGCTGGCCTGGATCGGCCTGTACCAGCGCCAGGGCCACGAGGTCGCCACCTCCGAGCAGATCGCGGCCAGCGCGAACACCAACCCCGTGGTGATCAGGCGGCTCCTCGGCGAGCTGCGCGGGGCCGGGCTCGTGGAGTCCCGCCGGGGCGTCGGCGCGGGCTGGTCACTGGCGCGCGAGCTGGAGTCGATGACCCTGCTCGACGTGTACGACGCGGTGGAATCCGGCCCGCTGTTCGCGATGCACCGCACCACCCCGGACCAGGGATGCGTGGTGGGTCACGGCATCCAGCCGGCGATGCGGGGCATCTACGCGGGCATCGAGGAGACCTTGCGGAAGGAGCTGGCCCGCGTCACGCTCGCGGACGTCCTGCGGGACGTCCTCGCGGCCCCCCGGTAGGCGGGAAACCCGTTGCGCGTGGGCCGCACCGGATGTCTGATGGACCGGCCGCCGATCAAGGGAGGGAACATGAGTGGGTCGCTGCCCACCCCCTCGTTGCACACCGCTCGCCTTCGACTGCGTGCCTTCGAGGACGCGGACGCGCACGACCTCTTCGCCCTGCACAGCAGCGCCTACGTGCTGCGCTACTGGGACGCGCCACCGTGGAGCGAACGCGTGCGCGCCGAGAGGTTCATCGCGGCTGGCCGGCGGATGGCGCAGGAGGGAACCGGGGCACGGCCGGCCGTGGAGCGCCTTTCCGACGGTGCGTTCATCGGCTGGTGCGGACTGAGCGGGTGGAACCCGGAGTACCGCAGCGCGTCGCTCGGCTACTGCTTCGGCGACGCGGCGTGGGGCCAGGGCTACGCGACCGAGGCCGCCCGTGCCCTGCTGCGGTGGGCGTTCGACACGCTGGACCTCAATCGCGTCCAGGCCGAGACCGACACACGCAACCTGGCCTCCGCCCGCGTACTGGAGAAGCTCGGCTTCGTGCGTGAAGGGACGCTGCGGGAGAACTGCGTCGTGGGCGACGACGTCTCCGACTCATGGGTCTACGGGCTGCTCAGACGGGATTGGCAGCCGTCCGCCGAACCGGTTCCCGGTCGCTGAGCCGTGTCCTCGCCACCCGGTACCGCATGCCCCCGGGCAACCGGGGGCAGGGCCGCCGAACGGGCAGGAGGCGAGGCCATCACCGAGCATGGGGGTCGGTGGCCGGCACCTGGCCGGGCGGATGACGGGCGGCCGGTGGCGGACCGGCCGGCCCCGTCAGCTCACTGTCCCACTCGTCCGTCGATACGCTCGCGCAGCAGATCGGCGTGGCCGCAGTGCCGGGCGTACTCCTCGATCCGGTGCACCAGCAGTTCCCTGACGGAGATCCGGTCCTTCCCCAGCCGCTCCCCGAGGTCCGGGTGCGCGTTCAACGCGGCGTCCGTGGCGGCCTGTTCACGCGCAAGGTCGGCGAACGCGGCGTCGACCGCCGCCCGTTCGGCGACGGCGCCGTCGAAGTCCGCGTCGCGCCGACCGTACAGCTTCGGGAGCGGTTCGTCGTCGCCGATCCAGTTCCGCCAGTTCCTCTCCACCTCGGCGAGGTGCCGGACCAGGCCGAGCAGCGACATCGTCGACGGCGGAACCGACCGCCGCGCCAGCTGCTCCGGGTCCAGGCCCTCGCACTTCATCCGCAGGGTGGTGCGGTAGTCGGCCAGATACCGGTCCAGGGTCGCGAGTTCGCCCTCCGGGGCCGGCCCCGAGCCGTCGCGAGGGTCGTCATCCGGGTCGACCCACATATCGGGAAAGACGGTTGCCTGGCTCCAGCGCGCGGGTTCGTCTGTCATGCCGCTCATGCTCGCCCGCGAGGGCACGAGCCCGCCAGCCGATTTCCCGGGCCGAGTGGGGCGTCCGGGGCGGCCACCGCGGTCCTCGGTCGCTCGCGCGCCCGTCACCCGTGCCCCGCCGTCGGAGGGCGTGTCGTCGGGGCAGGGCAGGCGGGCGTTGGAAGGGTCGGCGTGACGACCGACCGTACGGACTTCGACCCCGCGGCGGCCCTGGCGCGGATCGCCGCCGCGACCGGCCAACTCCTCGGGACGGCTGCCAAGTTCACCGACGCCGACGTACGCGCGCCGTCACTGCTGCCGGACTGGTCGCGCGGGCACGTGCTGACACACCTGGCCCGCAACGCCGACGGCGGCCGGCACCTGCTGACCTGGGCCCGGACCGGCACGGAGACACCGGAGTACCCGAGCCTCGCCGCACGGGCCGAGCAGATCGAGAGCGGAGCGGGCCGCGGCGCCGCCGAGCTCCTGGCCGATCTGAGGGACAGCGCCGCCGCGTTCGAGGCCGAGTACCGCAGGATGCCGCCCGAGGGCTGGCACCGGATCGTTCGCTGGACCCGCGGACACGCCCCCGCCGTGCGGCTGCACGCCACGGACACCGGCACCGGCCACGTCATCGGCGGCGACCCGTCGGCGCCCGTCGTCCGCGGGTCGCAAGGCTCCCTGCCGGCCTGGCTGATGGGCCGCTCGCCGGGCACCGACCTGGTCGTGGACGACGCTCGGGACCTGTCCCGGCCGCCCTTCCTCTACTGATCCCCGCCCCGGCCCGACGGCCCCGGCGTACCGGACCGGGTGTCGCGCAACCGGCGGAGCAGTTCCCGGGCGGGAGCGCTGTCCGCGTCGAAGGCGTGGAAGCCCTCCTGGCCGGCCGGCACGGCGGGGCCCCACAGCCGTACTCCGTGGCACTCGAAACAGAAGGCCAGCCGAAACAGCGGCCCGGTGGCGCCGTGCACCCGGATGCCCCAGCCGGGGTTGAAGCAGCGGCGCATGTCGCCGTCCGGCAGAGCACCGATCAGGGTCAGCGCCCGAACGGCCTCCGTCCCCTCCCAGACGCCGGTCTCCTCGCCGCTGACGTCCTCGGCGCTGTAGTGCCGCAGCGGATCGAGGATGCGGACGACCTCGACCAGTTCGGCGTTCTCGTGGGTGATCGGGAGGGGCAAGGCAGGCTCCGTCGGTCGTGTCAGATGGGGTGCGCGCCGGTCGCGGCGTACGCCGTGCGCCAGATCGTAGGAGGTGTGCCGGTCTGACGGCGGAAGAAGGTGGTGAAGTTGGCCAGGTCCCGGAAACCCAGGCGCCGGGCGCAGGTGCCGACGGGGAGGTCGGTGTGGGCGAGGAGTCTGCGGGCTTCCAGCAGGATGCGCTGGTCGAGGAACGTCTTGGCGCCCGTACCGGCGGCGGCACGGGTCGCCCGGGTCAGGGTGCGGGCGTCGTAGCCCAGCGCCCGCGCGTAGTCGCCCACCTGGTGCCAGTGGGTGAAGTGCTCCTCGACGGCCGCCCGGTAGGCGCGGAACACCTCGGTGTGACGGCCGCCGGCGGGAGCCGAGCGCAGTGGCGCGGGGGCGTCGGGGAGCGTGCACAGGAGCAGCGCCGCCAGCAGGTGGGAGAGCAGCGCGGGGGACGCCGGCCGCGGTGTCCGGGCGGCCGCGCCGTGCTCACGACCGAGGTGTTCGGCCGCGAGGAGGGCGAGCGACAGGCGTTCCCCGTCCAGTTCCCAGCACGCGGGCGCGGTGGCCTCCGCGGAGGTGAAGCCGGGCAGGAAACCGGGCCGGAAGAGGATCAGGGGGCCGTCGCAGGCGTCGATGTCGCTCCAGCGGTGCACCATGCCGGGCCGGATCCACACGACGCTGCCCGCCGCCAGCGCAGAGGTGCGGAAGTCGGCCTCGTGCGCACCGGTTCCGGAGCCGACCAGAGCGAGGACGTGGAAGTCGGGACGCTGCGGCCGTACGCGTCGCCGGTGCGGGTCCATGGCACGGAGCCCGGCGAAGTCGAGGACCTCCACCCCGTACGAGGACCCCACCGCGGGCAGGTAGCGCAGCTGCCGTACCGCATCGTGTCCGTTTTCCACAATGACCGGGTCCCTTTCGACGACCACGCGGGCGGTTCGCTGCCTACTGTCGACGACGGGCCTGACAGCCAGGCCAGACTACCGGTGCACGGCAGCGAGGAGACGGCGGCAGCCGCGCTCCACGGCTGCCGGGAGAGGCATGACGATGACGGAAACCACAAGGATGGTCGCCGTGGCGGGCGGCAAGCTGGAGGTGCGGACGGCGGGCCATGCCGGACCGGCCCTGGTGTTCGTCCACTACTGGGGTGGCTCCGCGGACACCTGGGACCGCGTGCTGGACCAGCTGCCGCCCGCGCAGGCGACGGTGCGCTTCGACCAGCGCGGCTGGGGACGCTCACGGGAGCTGCCCGGGCCCTTTCACCTCGACCGGCTCGCCGACGACCTCGCCCGTGTGACCGAGACCTGTGCGGCCGGGCAGTTCGTCCTCGTCGGCCACTCCATGGGCGGCAAGGTGAGCCAGCTCCTCGCCGCGCGCCGGCCGGCCGGACTCGCGGGCCTGCTGCTCGTCGCACCCGGGCCGCCGCAACCGCCCGCCACGGTGACCGAGGAGTACCGGCAGGGCCTCTCCCACGCCTACGACTCGCCGGAGACGGTGCGGCACGCCCTCGACCACGTCCTCACCGCCGTACCGCTGACCGAGCCGGCACGGACCACCGCGGTGCGCGACAGCCTCTCCGCCGCCCCCGGTGCCCGGAGCGAGTGGCCCCTCCAGGGCATCGCACGGGACATCACGGCGGCCGCACGGCGGATCGACGTACCGGTGGCGGTGCTGGCCGGCGAGCACGACGTGGTGGAACCCCCGGGGGTCCTGCGCGAGCACCTTCTTCCCCACATCCCGCACGCATCCCTGACCACCGTCCCCGGCAGCGGCCACTTGCTCCCCCTCGAAGCCCCCGCCGCCGTCGCGCAGGCCGCCGGAGACCTCCTGGCGTCCCTCGGCGAGGCGGGCGGGTAGGAAGCTCGCGATCCGGGCGAGGAGCCGACCGGACAACGACCGCCAGGGGACCGGCGGGTACGCTGTGACCTGCGGCGACCGAAGGATCTTCAGGTGTCCGCACCACTCTTCGACAGTCCGCGGCGGCCGTTCGGTTCCACCCGGACCGGCGGCACCGCTCCGCGTCGAGAGTCATGTGCGGGCGCTGCTCGCCGAGCGCCAGTGCCTCGTGGTGCTGGACAACGCCCGCGACGAGGGACAGCAGTCCTCCTGGCCGGGCCTGGTCCCTCTGGACACCACCGAGCAGGCCCGGGCCTGGCTGGAGAGCGAGGCCTCCGCCTGGCTCGCCACGCTGCGCGGCGCGGCCGCTCGGGGTGAGCACGCCCGGGTCGCGGCGACCGCCGAGGCCATGGAGGGCTTCGCCAACGTGTGCGCCTTCTCGGGCTACTGGACCGAGGTCTACCACCTGTCCAGCGAAGCCGCCGCGGCGCTCGACGATCCCCGACTGCGGGCCGCCCAGCTCAGCATGTACTGCTGGGCGCTGGCCAACGAGTACCGGGCGGAGGAGGCCGTCGCACGGGCCGACGAGGCGTTGGAACACGCCCGCCGCGCGGGGGATGTCTCCCAGCAGGCCCGGGCGATGTACTACGCGTCGTGGCCCTGCGGCCAGCTCGGCCGGGACGAGCAGCGCATGGAGAAACTCCGCGCCGCCGCCGACCTGTTCGAAGCCGCCGGCGACCACGAGGGCTGGACCTTCTCCATGCTCTCCTACCGGACGAGCCGCGCGAGCTCGGCCGCGCCGAGGAGTCCCTGGCCCTGCACGAGCGTGTCCTCGCCTTCCTGGACGCGCCCGACTGCCGGTTGACCGGGCACGTCGCCGACCTCGTGCGTCTCACGGCGGATACCGCGCTCGGCCGCGACCTGGCCGCTCTGGGGCGGTGGCGGGAGGCCGCCGACCACCTGCGCGGCGACCTGCGCCGGATCCAGCAGCTCGGAGTCCCCTCCTTGGAGGCCGACGTGCGGATGGAGCTGGGCAGGGTGCTGGCCGAACTGGGGGAGATCGAGGAGGCCCGCTCCTGCCTCCGCCGGGCGCTCGCTTTCGGCGACGCGGCGGACAGCGGGAACCTGAAGATCGTACAGAGCCTCCTGGAATCGCTCCCCGCCGAGTGAGACCACTCGCGGCGCGCCCTGGGCCGGGGCTCACGGACCGCTGCCGGCCAGCGGTCCGCCTCCCTTGCGCCCGTCAACGGGCCCCGCTCGCGCGCGCCTTGCGGAGAGGGCAGGATTCGAACCTGCGTGGACCCTTGCGGATCCGACCCCGAGGCATGCTCGTCGGTCCCCGATCAACCACTCCGGGCACCTCTCCTCGCTCCCGGCTCCGGGTCGGTGCCCGGTGCCGTTCACAGGGAAGAGACTGCCAGGCGCCGCTGACACGGCGCTGACGGACCCGGCACCGTGACCCGCCCAGGCTTCTGCGCCCGCTCGGTCGCGGCTGGTCGGCAGGTGTCTCGCAACGCCTTGTCACAGGAATGTCTCAGCGTCGATCGCCACGCAACCGGGGTCGCGGCGGCTCTGTCTGGATAGACGCAAAGCCCGCTCACCAGGAGCGGGACCCGACCCAAGGGGGAATCCGATGCGTGTTCGCAAGGTCTCGATGCTCGCTGTCGCCGGTGTGGCCGTCGGTCTGTCGCTCACGGCCTGTAGCGGCAGTGGCTCGGACAGCGCCTCGCCCTCCTCCAGCCCTTCCGTCACGGCCAGTTCGTCGGCCGGTTCCGCGAGCAGCGCCCAGCCCGGCGCCTCGGCCGGCAAGTCCGGCGCGGGCTCGGCCGCGACCACGGGCTCGGGCAGCGCGAAGAAGTCCGGCGTGAGCTGCACCAACCAGATCGACTACGCCGGTGACCCGCGGTCCAACGCGGAGATCAACAGCATTGGTGAGCAGACGGGTCACTGCCCGGCGCCGGAGAAGGGCAGCAAGCCGGCGGGCACGCCGAAGAAGTCCGGCGTGAGCTGCACCAACCAGATCGACTACGCGGGCGACCCGCGGTCCAACGCGGAGATCAACAGCATTGGTGAGCAGACGGGTCACTGCCCGGCGCCGGAGAAGGGCAGCAAGCCGGCGGGCACGCCCAAGAAGCCGGGCGTCAGCTGCACGAACCAGGTCGACTATGCCGGTGACCCGCGCTCCAACGCGGAGATCAACAGCATCGGCGAGCAGACCGGCTACTGCCCGCCGGTCCGGCACTGAGGCACCGGCCGACGGCCGCCGGACCGCGACCCGGACGGAGGCCCGGCCCTCGCCGTCAGCTCACGCAGCGCCCTCGCCGAGGAGGACCCGGGATCGGCCGTGATCAGGACGACCTCCTGGTCGTCCTCGGGGACCAGGAGAACATCGCAGTTCAGCCGCAGCTCGCCGGCCGTCGGGTGGGCGAGCGTCTTGGCACGGTGCCCGGGGGCGTGGACCGGGCGGGTCTCCCAGAGCAGCCGGAACTCCTCGCTCCCGGCGCGCAGTTCGGCCAACAGGGCGGCGAGCCGGACATCGTGCGGGTAGCGGTCGGCGGCCCGGCGCAGCCGCGCCACCACGATGTGCCCGAACTCCTCGGCGCCGGAGCTCTCGTACATCCGCCCCTCGCCGAGGAACCGGCGCCGCGCCAGGTTCGTCGTCCCCCGTCCGAGATCACCGCCCAGCAGGGCCTGGGCCAGCGGGTTCCAGGCGACGATGCCGTAGGCGGCGTCGGTGACGATCGCGCCGGTCTCCGGCAGGCGCCGCAGCATCCGGGCCACATGCGGGCGCACCCGCCGGACGGCCCCGGTGGCGGGCGGCGGCGCACTCGTGCCGGCCAGGCGGAACAGATGGCTGCGCTCGGCCGGGGCCAGGCGCAGTGCCTGCGCCAGCGCGTCCAGGACGCGGGGCGACGGGCGGGGGCCACGGGCCTGTTCCAGGCGCACGTAGTAGTCGACGGAGATGTGGGCCAGCTCCGCCACCTCTTCGCGGCGCAGGCCCGGGGTGCGGCGCGGGACGCTCGTGGGCATCCCCAGCTCGTGCGGCCGCAGGGCCGCGCGGCGCTCCCGCAGGAAGCGGGCCAGTTCCTGCCGGGCCATGCCGCCTCGCCTCTTCCCGTTGCCTGGTACAGGTGGTCCCTGGCAGGGTCGTCGGCGCCAGGGGACCGTGGCTGTCATGAACGATCGCACAGCACTGGTCACCGGTGCCAACAAGGGAATTGGCCTGCACATCGCCCGCCTGCTCCTGGCGGAGGGGTTCGTCGTGCACGTGGGCTCCCGCGACGCCGGGCGCGGGCGGCGGGCCGTCGAGGAGATCGGCGGCGACGCGCGCCCGCTCGTCCTCGACGTGACGGATCCCGACAGCATCACCACGGCCGCGGCACGACTGGACCGCCTCGACGTACTGGTCAACAACGCGGGCGTCCTGCCCTCGCTCGCCCCGCCCACCGAAACCACCCTGGACGACTTCCGGAGCGCGTACGAGACCAACGTGTTCGGAGTCGCCGCCGTCACCAACGCCTTCCTGCCCGCCCTGCGCCGCTCCCCGCACCCCCGGATCGTCAACATCTCCAGCGGCACCGGATCACTGACCTGGAGCACGAGCCCCAACCCCCAGTTCACCCCCGGCAGCGGCGCCTCGGCCGCGTACCGGTCGTCGAAGGCCGCGCTCAACGCCCTCACCGTCCTGTACGCCCAGACGCTGGCCGAGGACGGCTTCAAGGTCAACGCGCTCGCCCCCGGCCGGCGCGCCACCGACCTCAGCCACCGGGCGGCCACGGGCGGCGACCCGGCCGAGGCGGCCCGGGGAGCCGTACGACTGGCTCTCCTGCCGGACGACGGGCCGACCGGCGCGTTCTTCTCCTGGGACGGAACCCCCGTGCCGTGGTGACCACGGGCGACGGTCCCCGAGCGGTTCCGTGGGACCCGGGGCGGCACACGGACCCGGGCCACCGCCTCACGGCCTGCCGCGGCGTGTGACGAGGTCGCGCAGCCGGTCCCACGGGCCCCACACCTGCGCGGTGGCCCTCGTCAACGGAGCCGAGCCGGGTGCGCCGGGCCGGGGACGGGTCGGCGCCGACGCCCGCGCCCTGCGGGCCTTGCCCCCGAGATCCCGCAGGACATCGGCGGGACACAGCGCCTGGAGGCGCGGCAGCAGGAGCTGTTCCTCTTCGACGACGTGCTCCGTGACACGGTCCAGCACGGACAGCAGAAGACGCCCGAACCTCTCGCTGCCCGCCTCCTCGGCTTCCAGGGACGTCAGCAACTCCTCGATCCGGCGTTGCCCGTCGAGTCGCCGTTCGACGCGGGCGCCCCCGTCGGGCAGGTACCGGCGCAGGACCGGATGCAGGTGTTCCCGCTCCACCGTGAAATGGCGGACCAGGTTTATGCTCACCTGCTCCACCAGAGTCTTCCGCTCGTCGCCGCGGGGCGACGAGGAGCGGATACGGTCGAACAGGCGCTGGATCTCGCGGTGGTCCGCCGTCAGTTCCTCGATGATGCCGCTCCCACTGTCCACTGCCGCTCCCTCGACCGCCGTCGAAATGCGTGTGCCCTCGGCAAGCCTGCGCAACAGGCCGGTGGATCTTGCCCAAGATTGAATCACGCGGCACTCGGCACTTCCGCTGTGCCGCGCGGCCGATCGAGCCGCGCGGCACAGCGGCGCCGGGCGGGACGTGGAGGAGCGTGGTGCGGGCATGCCGACGGGACGGCGCAGGGCGGTACTCGAGGCGAAGGCGCGACAGGCCGCATTCCAGGCCTATGTGGTGACGGACCGGCGCGCACCGGTGTCGGAACTGGCCCGGCAGCTGATGCGCAAGGCGTTCCCCGACCACTGGTCCTTCCTGCTCGGCGAGATCGCCCTCTACAGCTTCGTCGTGCTCGTCCTCACCGGCAGCTATCTGACGCTCTACTTCGACCCCAGCCTGGTCCAGGTGCCCTACACCGGTTCGTACGCGCCGCTTCGGGGACTGCTGGTGTCGAAGGCGTTCGCGTCGACGCTGCACGTGAGTTTCGAGGTGCGCGGCGGTCTGCTGATCCGCCAGATGCACCACTGGGCGGCACTCGTCTTCGTCGCCGCCATCGGCGTCCACATGCTCAGGATCTTCTTCACCGGCGCGTTCCGCAGGCCCAGGGAACTGAACTGGGCCATCGGCGTGACCCTGTTCATGCTCGCCCTGCTGGAGGGCTTCTGCGGCTACTCGCTCCCGGACGACCTGCTGTCCGGCACGGGGCTGCGCACCGCCAACACCATCGTGATGTCGATCCCCGTCGTCGGGACGTCCCTGGCCTACTTCGTCTGGGGCGGCGCCTACCCCGGCACGCTGCTCGGCCAGCGGCTCTACATCCTGCACGTGCTCTTCGTCCCCGGCCTGCTGATCGCCCTGATCGCGGTGCACCTGGTCCTGGTCGTCTATCTGAAGCACACCCAGTGGGCGGGCCGGGGCAAGACCAACCGGAACGTGGTGGGCCAGCCGATGTACCCCTCGTTCACCGCGCGGTCCACCGGACTGTTCCTGATCGCCTTCGGCGTCACCGCGGTGCTGGCCGCGGTCGCCCAGATCAACCCCGTGTGGAACTACGGCCCCTACATCACCGACCAGGTCTCCACCGACGCCCAGCCCGACTGGTACGTCGGCTTCCTGGAGGGGGCGCTGCGGCTGATGCCGGCCGCGGAGACCACCGTCGCCGGGCACACCTTCATGTGGAACGTCTTCCTGCCCGCGATCGTGCTGCCCGCGCTGCTGTTCGCCGTGCTGTACGCCTACCCCGTCTTCGAGCGGTGGGTGACCGGGGACCTGGTGGAGCACCATCTGTGCGACCGTCCCCGAGACCGGCCGGTGCGCACGGGGCTCGGGGTGGCGGGCATCGTCGGCTACGCCGTGCTGCTCATGGCCGGCGGCAACGACGTGATGGCCTACGAGTTCGGCTTTTCCGTCAACGCCCTCACCTGGCTCTTCCGCATCGCGCTTGTCGTCGGTCCGGTCGTCGCGTACCTGCTCACCCGGCGCCTGTGCCTCGCGCTGCAACTGCACGAGCGGCAGCTGTACCGGGAGGGGGAGGAGACCGGGGTGGTGCACCAGGACCTCGCCGGCGGCATGGGGGAGAGCCACACGGGACTCGACCGGGAGCGGCGCTACCGGCTGCTGGTGCGGGAGCGCCCGCTGCCCCTGCCGGCGCCCGGGCGCCAGGCCCCGCTACGTCGCCGCGTCAGGGCGGCGCTGAGTTCCTGGTACTACCGCGACCGGGTCGAACTGCCCACGACGGCGGAGGAGCGCCTCCAGGTCACGGGCCGTACGGCGGACCCGGTGTCGGGCGGGGCCGGCGGCGAGCAGTGAGCGGGACCGGCCCGCCGGGGACGGGCTGCCCGCGCCGTGCACCGGGCCGTGCGCGGCCGTCCCCGCCTCATCGGATCTCCCGGTTCCCGAACTGGAAGACCAGGCCGAACACCCCCGGCCACAGCAGGCCGAAACCGAGGAGGACGACCCACACCCCGTAGACGATGCCGACGGCGATCACGGCCGCACCCAGCGCGGTGACGACCGGGTAGCCGCTGGAGGGCGGGAAGAAGTCGACGACGCCGCTGCGCTCACGGATGTCGGAGTCCTGCCGGTCCTCGGGGCGCGTGCCCTTGCGCCGGTAGTTGATCAGGAAGAAGAACGAGATCACCGACGACATGCAGAAGGCGACGGTCAGCGCGGCCGTGCCCGCCGGTTCGCGCGCGAACCAGATGTAGGCGGCGTCGGTGAGGAGGAAGAAGACGGCCACACCGGCGAACATGTACGCCTCGTGTTTCATTCGCTCTGCTCTCCCAGCGTGTCGGGGGTCGGCTCCACCGTTCCGCGGGCCTGCTCCGGCAGCTCCTGCCGCACCTCGGGATGGTGCAGATCGAACGCGGGGGAGTCGGAGCGTACGCGGGGGAGCGAGGTGAAGTTGTGCCGGGGCGGCGGGCACGACGTCGCCCATTCGAGGGAGCGGCCCCAGCCCCAGGGGTCGTCCACGTCGATCTTGGGCGCGTAGTACGCGGTCTTCCAGATGTTGTAGAGGAACGGCAGGTTGGACAGCCCGATCAGGAAGGACCCGATGGTCGAGATGGTGTTCAGAGTGGTGAAGCCGTCGGCCGGCAGGTAGTCGGCGTACCGGCGGGGCATTCCGATCTCGCCCAGCCAGTGCTGGACGAGGAAGGTGGTCTGGAAGCCGACGAACAGGGACCAGAACTGGATCTTGCCCAGGCGCTCGTCGAGCATCCGGCCCGTCATCTTGGGCCACCAGAAGTAGAAGCCGCCGAACATGGCGAAGACGATCGTGCCGAACAGCACGTAGTGCAGGTGCGCGACGATGAAGTACGTGTCGGTCAGATGGAAGTCCAGGGCGGGCGAGGCGATGACGACGCCGCTGAGCCCGCCGAGCAGGAAGGTCACCATGAAGCCGGCCGACCACAGCATCGGCGTCTCGAAGGAGACGCTGCCCTGCCACATCGTGCCGATCCAGTTGAAGAACTTGACGCCGGTCGGGACGGCGATCAGGAAGGACATCAGGGAGAAGAAGGGCAGCAGCACCGCGCCGGTGGCGAACATGTGGTGGGCCCACACGGCGGCCGACAGCATCGTGATCGCGATCGTGGCGCCCACCATGCCGACGTATCCGAAGACCGGTTTGCGGCTGAACACGGGGATGATCTCGGTGACGACGCCGAAGAACGGCAGCGCCACGATGTAGACCTCCGGATGGCCGAAGAACCAGAAGAGGTGCTGCCACAGCAGCGCCCCTCCGGAGGCCGAGTCGAAGATGTGGGCGCCGTAGGCGCGATCGGCCACCAGCGCCAGCAGGATCGCGGTGAACACCGGGAAGGCCAGCAGCACCAGGATCGAGGTGAACAGGATGTTCCAGGTGAAGATCGGCATCCGGAACATCGTCATCCCCGGCACCCGCAGACACACGATCGTCGCGATGAAGTTGACGGCGCCGAGCGTGGTGCTCACCCCGGCGACCGCCAGCCCCATGGCCCACAGGTCGCCGCCGTGGCCGGGGGAGTGCACCGCGTTGTTCAGCGGCGCGTAGGCGAACCAGCCGAACGGCGCCGCACCCTGGTCGACGAGGAAACCGGAGAGGACGATCAGCCCTCCGAAGAGGAAGAGCCAGTACGACAACGCGTTCAACCGCGGGAAGGCGACGTCGGGGGCCCCGATCTGCAACGGCATCACGGCGTTCGCGAACCCGGCGAAGGTGGGGGTGGCGAACAGCAGCATCATGATCGTGCCGTGGATCGTGAACAGCTCGTTGTACTGCTGGTTGGTGACGAACTGGAGCCCCGGCCGGGCCAGTTCCGCACGCATGATCATCGCGAGCACGCCGGCGAACAGGAAGAACGCGAACGAGGTGACGAAGTACAGATGGGCGATCTTCTTGTGGTCGGTGGTCGTCAGATAGTCCCGGACCCGCTGTCCCGACGGCACCCGGGGTTCACGGGTGGTGACGTCCGGGCCGCCCGGCCCTGAACGTGTCTGTGTCATGAACGCCCTCCACGCGCTGGACCGACCGTGGGCATCCGGGGGCGTTGGCACCCCGGCTCTGGTGGCAGCGTGCCGGGCGCCCGCGAAGGTGCTCCGCCCTGCCCGGATGACACCGCGTCAGAATGCCAGAGACGACCGCTCGTCGCGTACGACGCGACGGTGCCATCCGGGTGGACGCCGAGGTCAGGCGGTCTTAACGACGGTCAGCAGCACCGCGGAACCGTCCAGGGCCGCCAGGCCGTGCCGCGCCGGGGGCACGACGAGCAGGTCACCGGCCATGCCCTGCCCTCCCGGTCGTGGCGCCACCGCTCCCGGTGGAACTCCTCCGCGTTCCGGCCGCCCTCGCGGTACAGCACCCGCCGGTCGGCCGACCGGCTCCCGGGGAAGAAGTACTGCGCCGTGCCCATCAGCCGTTCCGCCGCGGCATCGACCCGGTCGGTGCTCACCACCGTTCGCCTCCTCGGATGCCGCGCTCACCCACTCGTGCCCCGCGCCCCCGGTTGCCCCGCGCGGCCGGCCGCGCGGGGCGGTGTCCACCATGCACCGCCGACGCCCGCCGCGAGCGGGTACGACACTCCGCGGGTCCGCAGACGGGCGGCGCGGATACTCGAAGGGCCGAAGCCCGGCGGCCGGTGCGCGCGCCGAGCAGGTCTTTCGCCGGCCCGGCCGCACCGCCCGCCACGGGACTTCCGGGAAGCCGCCGAGCGGTTCGCCACCGAGCGGCCGATGGGTCGTTGGCACTGGCGGAGGCCGCCGCCGAGGCGGCCGGAAGGGGAGGTCCGCACGTGCACCGCAGTGAAGGGGAATTCGGGGTCGCACCGGAGTTACGCGAGGCGTACGAGGTGTGCGAGGCCGAGGTGCGGCGGCATCTCGGCCGGCTGTGGACGGCGATCGGGGTGCTCCTGCCCGAAGCGGTCCGCCCGTTCGTGTACGCGATCGCCGGCTGGGTGGTGTGCACGGACCGGATCGCCGACGAGGGCCCGCCCGGGGACCGGGTGGAGCGGTTCGCCCGCTGGCGGGCCGACACCATGGCCGACCTGCGCTCCGGGCACAGCGCGCATCCGGTGCGGCGCGCGTTCGTGGACACGGTGCGCGGATGGGACCTCGACCGCGCGTTGGTCGAGGAGTACCTGGAGACGATCGCCGCGGACTGCGCGGCGGTGCCGGACTTCGAGTCCTTCGCCGATCTGCGACGCTATCTGCGGGGGTGCTCGGGGGCCACGGCCGAGCTGTGGGCCGCCCTGGCGGAGCCGCGGGGGCCGGAGGCCCTGCGACTGGTGTCGGTGCTCGCCGAAGCCTGTCAGATGGCGGACCTGTTCGAGGACCTGCCGGCCGATCTGGCGGCGGGCCGCTGCTACCTGCCCAAGGGCGATCTGCGCCGGCTCGGGCTGGACATGGACGACCTGCGGCGCGGCGCGCCCCGCGAGACGCTGGACGCGTTCGTGGACGTACAGCTCGCCCACTGGCGCACGTTGCTGGACGAGGCGGTGCCGGTGACCGGGATGGTGGGGAAGGAGTACCAGCCGTTCGTGCACTCCCTGCTGCTCGGCGCGCAGACGCACTACGACGAGGTGACCCTGCTGCGGTCCGAGGTGCTGACGGCCGGCATCGAACCGGTGCGACTCGACGGCGAACCGGTCCGGCGCCCGGCCCGGCCCGTGCCGGGAGCGGTGCCGGGCCATATCGCGGTGATCATGGACGGCAACCGGCGCTGGGCCCAGGCCCGCGGTCTGCCGACGCCGCAGGGCCACCGAGCGGGCGAACGCGCGACCCTGCGGCTGGTCAACGCGGCACTGCGGCTGGGCATCCGGCACCTGAGCGTGTACGCGTTCTCCACGGAGAACTGGGAACGCTCACAGGACGAGCTGACCGCGCTGTTCGAGGCTCTCGCCGACGGGATCGCCCGGAACGCGCGGTGGCTGCACGGCCTCGGGGTGCAGGTGCGCTGGTGCGGGCGGCGCGACCGGATCGACACCTCGCTCGCGTCCTCGATCGCGCTGGTGGAGAGCATGACCTGCAACAACGACGTGCTGATGCTCACCGTCTGCGTGGACTACGGCGGCCGGGAGGAACTGACCGCCGCCGCCCGCGCGCTGGCCGCGGAGGCGGTGTCCGGCGCGATCCGGCCCGAGGACATCGGCCCCGCGGACCTCGCTCGGCACCTGTACGTGCCGGAACTGCCCGACGTCGATCTTTTGGTGCGCACCTCAGGCGAACAGCGGATCAGCAACTTCCTGCCCTGGCACCTCGCCTACGCGGAACTGTTCTTCGACCCCGTTCCATGGCCGGACTACGACCTGGCCCGGCTGCGTGACGCCGTCACCGCCTACGCGGCACGTGCGCGCCGCTTCGGCGGCGACGGCGCCCTGCCCGCGCAGACCGGACACGGGAAGCCGGCCCGCACCGGCTGACCGGCCCGGGCCGGCGGTCACCGACGCCGTCGTCCGGTCCTCACGGCCGTCCGGTCCTACCGGTGGTCACGCCTTTGGCGGGGTGTACACGCCCTCGGCCGTCACATGCCCCAGCACCGTGGCGGTCGTGAAGCCGGCCTCGCCGAAGGCGGTGCCGAACGTCTCCACCATCTCCGGCGTGGGCCGCAGCGGCACATCGGCGATCCGGACCCGCATCGGCCTGCCCAGCGGCACGCTCTCCGTCCTCAGCACCCCCTCGTGCCACTCCGGCCGGGCCACCGCGCGGTGCGCGACCTCGAACCCGTTGACGACGCCCTTGCCGGACGCCAGCCCGTCCCGCAGCGCACCCTCCAGGTCGCTCACCTGCACGGTGCCGTCCGGTGTGCGGAACCGGACCCCACCGTCGAGCCGTCCGTTGCCGTGGGCCTGCGCCGGGTCGGTCAGCGCCGGGTCGCCCTGTCCGGAACGCACCGGGAAGCGGATGGCCTTGCCCTTGGCGTCCTGCACCAGCCGGGCCGGGGCCACCGGCTCCACCACCGCCTGGAAACGGTCGAGCAGCGCCTGCGCCTGCTCGGTCCAGCGGACCTCGATCCAGCCGTCGGACACCGTGCCCAGCGCGCCCGGCTCGGCGGTGTCGGCGGACGCCGTACCCGTGAACTGGGCCAGTAACGGCGCGGCCATGGCCGCGCCCAGCACCGAACGTCGCGATGCGCTCATCGATGTGTCTCCCTCGCTCCTGGGACCGCGGGCCGCGGTCCGCAGGGAGCATGGGGCACCGCGCCGCAGCGGGGAGAGCGATGAAGGTCAAACCGCCCGAAAGCATGACGGGCGGGATCGATCACGCCGGTCCGGGCGCTGCCGGTTCAGGGAAGCGGGGGTAACGGGGGACGCGGCGCGGCTTCCGGCAGCGCGGTGGTGGCCCCGCCCGGGTCCTCCTCGGGCACCGGGAGCGGCTGCCGGCAGGGCGTGGACAGATCGAGGCCCGGTGCGGCCCGGACGAGTGCGCGGGCCGTGGCCCTGGCCTGCGCGAGGGTCGGCGCGCCGACGGAGAGGAGGCGGAAGGGCGCGGGCGGCCGGAGTTCGACGCACACGACGGGTTCGCCGAGCCGTACGACCACGAAGTCCGTCCCCGCCTGGTGGCGGCGGGTGCCGATGCTCCGGGCGCCGGGAATCGAGACGCCGTGCCGGGGGACCCCGCGCAGGGCACGCCACCAGTCGGCCTCGACCGTAACCCGGCGCACCGCGGCCAGCGGCACCCGCACATCGCGCCGGCGGACGGCCGCCCGCTCCCGCAGTGTCAGGCGTACGACCACGTCGTCACCGTCGACCAGCATCCGTGCCATGACTCGACCCTTCCGTCCCCCATCCTCGTCCGGAAGGCGGCCGGATGTCCTGTGGGGAAAGACGTCGGGGACGGGCGACCGGGTCCGTGGGCGCGGTCGTACCGGACGTCCTGGAACAGCCGATCAAGGGGTATGCCGCGCCCCGGGCCGCGCTCTCGGGCCCGCCCGTGGACGATCACCGCGAGGGCGTGGAACCGGGCCCCGGGGTGGCCCTTGCCCCGAGAAGGACGAGCATGCTTCGGGTCCGCGCGTCGCCTGCGTCGGCGGCCGCCCGGGGGCGCGTCGGCCGCTCCCTGGTGCGCGGCCAGGATCGCAGGGCGTGCCGGGTTTCCTCCTGCTCGGCGACGAGGCCACCGCGAAGGCCCTGGTCACCGCCTCCGCCACGGCACGGAGGGGCCCGCCGACGGCGGCGCCGGGCCCTCTCGACGGCCTTGCGGCCGCCGACGATCGCACCGGGCCGTCGTCGCGAGCCCGACGGAAGCTCGCCGTACGGCCGTGGGCCTCCGCCTCAGCGGCGGGATTCGATCTTCAGGCCGCCCGTGGTCACCTCGCGGATGTGGGCACTGGCGAGCATGTCGTGCGGGTAGCCGAGTCCGATGGCGCCGGCCTCGTCGAGGCGGGCCAGCTGGGAGTCGGTGAGGTCGACCTCCAACGCGCCCAGGTTGTCCTCCAGTTGCGCCGGGGTGCGCGCACCGATGACCGGTGCGGTCACGCCCGGATTCCGCAGGGTCCAGGCCAGCCCGACCTGGGCGGGTGTGCGGCCCAGCTCCGCGGCGACCGCCTTCACGACGTCGGCGATGGCGAGGCTGCGTTCGGTGAGCGTGCCCAGGGCGAGGTTGAGGCTCTTGCGGGTGCCGGCGCCGGACACGGCGTCCGCCCCGGTCAGGTCGGCGCGGCCGTACTTTCCGGTGAGCACCCCGCCGGCCAGGGGCGAATAGGGGATCACGCCGAGCCCCATCTCGCGGGCCATGGGGATCAGATCACGTTCCCCGCCGCGCTCGACCAGGTTGTACTCGATCTGCAGCGCGACCAGGGGCGACCAGCCGCGCAGCTCGGCGATGGTCTGCATGCGCGACACCTGCCAGGCCGGCGCGTTGGAGATCGCGACGTACAAGACCTTGCCCTGCCGGACCAGATCGTCCATGCCGCGCAGGATCTCCTCGACCGGTGTCGCGACGTCCCACACGTGCAGATAGAGCAGATCGATGTAGTCCGTGCCGAGCTGCCGCAGGCTCGCGTGCACCGAGGCGAACAGGTTCTTGCGGTGCGCGCCACCGGAATTCGGGTCGCCGGGCCGGCGCAGCGTCGTGTACTTCGTCGCCAGCACCAGCTGTTCGCGCCTGCCGCGGGAGAACGCGCCCAGCAGACGCTCGGAGGTGCCGTCGGTGTAGGTGCCGGCGGTGTCGAAGAAGTTGCCGCCCCGCTCGACGTAGAGGTCGAACAGCCTGCGTGCCTCGTCCTCTTCGGCACCCCAGCCCCAGTCGGTGCCGAAGGTCGCCGCGCCCAGCGCCAGCGGTGAGACCCGCAGCCCCGAGCGGCCCAGCAGTCGGTAGGTGTCGAGGGTGAGTGACATCGTGTGCTCCCACGGTGGTGATCCGTTTGCCGAGAACAAGGCTGTGACGGCGGTCCGCCCGGGGTAAGGGAGGGCGGTTCCTGGGAACGCCGGTACCACCCTGGCTGTTGGAACCGGCATGACGACCCGCACCGTGGACACCACACAGGAACTCGCCGCGTTCCTGCGGACCCGCCGCGAACGGCTGGACCCGCGCGAACTCGGTCTGCCCTCGCCCCGGCGGGCCCGGCGCACCCCCGGACTGCGCCGCGAAGAGGTCGCCGAACTCGCGGGTATCAGCGTCGACTACATCGTGCGGCTCGAACAGGGGCGCGGCATGCGGCCGTCGGCGGACGTGGTGGAGGCGCTGGCCCGTGCGCTGCGTCTGGCGCCCGCCGAACGCGCCTACCTCTTCGGCCTGGCCGGGCAGCGCCCCCGCACCCCCGAGAAGCCCGCCACCAGCGCGGCACCGACGCTTGCCCGGCTGGTCGCCGACCTGTCGCCGCTGCCGGCCATGCTGATGAACCACCGCTACGACATCCTGGCCTGGAACCACGAGATGACCAGGCTGCTCCTGGACTTCGACACCCTGCCCCCGTCACGGCGCAACTCGATGTGGGTCTGCCTGATGCACCCCCGGATGCGCGAGCTCTACGCCGACAGGGAACGCGTGGTGAGGGAGGGCATCGCCCACCTGCGCGCCGCGTGGGCCGCGCACCCGGACGATCCGGCGCTGACCGATCTCATCGCCGAATTCCTCGAGCGCGACGAGGAGTTCGCGCGGCTGTGGGCCGAGCGGGACATCGCGGTCAACGGCCGCGGGCGCAAGGCGCTGCGGCACCCGGAGGCCGGTGAACTGGCGGTGCGCTTCGAGGTACTGACGCCGCTTCAGGACCCGGATCAGCGCTTGGTGATCTTCCGGGCCGCGGATGACGCGAGCCAGGCGGCACTGGACCGGTTGTGCGCGCGCTGATCCGCCGCGGACGCTGCGTCGGACCCGCCGGACAGCGGTGGAATTCGCCCGTGCCTGACGGGAATTCCTCCGCTGTCACCGGAAAGTGAAAGGTTTCTTCGGCCGAACGGCGCCGACGGGCCGTGCCATGGTGAAGGCGCTGTACGGCCAAGAAGCCGTCAGCGCCCGTCGCCACCCTTTTCCGTCAACCTTGCTTGACCATGTCGCCGGTTCAGGTGCTTGCCCGTGGTCCCGTGCTTATCCGGTGCCTCACCAGAAAATAATCAACTCAACGACGCCACCGAAATGGAGTAATAGATGCGCCGTACCCGGATCGCCCTGCTCGCCGCGGCCAGTGCCCTGTTCGCGGTATGCGCCACCGCCGGTTCCGCCGGCGCGGCGGAGGAGGGCGACGTCGTGGTGTTCAGGACGGAACTGACGCCGCTGACCGTCTATCACGACCCGCAGGGGTGCCACAAACTCCCGCTGGACGCCCATGTGCTGACGAACCGCACCGACCGGCTGGTCACGGTGTACGGGGACCCCTTCTGCCTGACCCCCGGCCTCGTCGTCCGCCCCGGATACGGCGCCCACGTGGCGCCCGGCAGTGGCAGCTTCTCCGCCTGAGCCCCGCACCGCCCGTTCGTCACACACCCGCTTCCACACCCTGGAGAACCTGCGCAGATGGCCGCCGAACTCGTCGTCATGGGACTGGGGCACGTCGGACTGCCGCTCTCCCGAGCCGCCGTCTCGGCCGGCGTGGCCACCGCGGGGTACGACGTGTCCGGAACGGTGGTGAAGGGCCTGTCGGAGGGCCGCTCCCATGTGGGCGGGGTCTGTGACGCCGAGGTAGCGGCCATGCTCGACGTGGGCTTCCGCGCCACCGACGACCCCGCCGTCCTGGAGGGCGCACAGACCGTGGTGATCTGCGTGCCCACCGGACTCACCGCGGAGGGCCTGCCCGATCTGTCCGCCGTCGAGGCCGCGGCCGAGGCCGTCGCCGCCTGGCTGCACCCCGGGATGCTCGTCGTCCTGGAGTCCACCAGCTATCCGGGCACCACCGAGGACGTCGTACGGCCCCTTCTGGAGCGCGGCAGCGGACTGCGGGCGGGCGAGGACTTCCACCTGGCGTTCTCCCCGCAGCGCATCGACCCCGGCAACACGACCTGGAACATCCACAACACCCCGAAGATCGTGAGCGGTTGCACCGCGCTGTGCGCCAAATACGCCGTCGCGTTCTACTCCCGGTTCGTGGACCAGATCGTCGTCGCCCGGGGCACCCGCGAGGCCGAGATGGCCAAGCTCCTGGAGAACACCTACCGCTACGTCAACATCGCCCTGGTCGACGAGGTGGCCCTGTTCTGCCACGAGACCGGCATCGACATCTGGGACGTGCTCCACTGCGCCGCGTCGAAACCCTTCGGCTTCGCACCGTTCAGTCCCGGACCCGGCATCGGCGGACACTGCATCCCCGTCGACCCCCGCTACCTGGCCGCCCGGGCCGAATCCCAGGGCTTCCCCTTCCGCATGCTGGCAGCCGCCCAGGACGTACTGAGCCGCATGCCGGGCCATGTCGTCGACCGCGCGCTGACCCTGCTCACCGAAGCGCACGGCCGCCCCGAGGGCGCCCGGGTGCTGCTGCTCGGCGTCACCTACAAACCCGATGTGGCCGACGTCCGCGAGACACCGGCACGCCGGATCGCCGCCGGACTCCTCGCCGCGGGCGCGGACGTGCGGTACCACGACCCCTACGTCGCCGAGTTCACCGTCGACGGCCGGACCCTGCCACGCGCCGTGGACCTCCAGGACGCCATGGACCACGCCGATGTGGCCATCCTGCTCCAGGACCACGCCTGCTACGCCAGTCAAGCGCTCGGCCGGGCCCGCTGCGCCCTGCTGGACACCCGCGGCAAGGCCGTGGGCAGCAGAGTCACCCTTCTCTGATCCTCCCTTGCCCGCCGGCCCCTGTCCGGCACCCTCCCGGCCGGCCCGTCGCCGGCCCCCAGAGCCCGCGCACGGGCACCGCCCTGCGCGGTTGCGGCCCTGCCCAGGTGCCGCAGCACGTATCGCCGTGCATCCATCCAGAACAAGGAGAAACACATGAGCACTTCTGTCGCCAACGAGCGCCTGGCGAAGCGCTTCGACAAGTGGGACACCGACGGCAACGGTGTCCTCGACGCCGGCGACTTCCAGAGCGAGGCCGAGCGGATCGCCCAGAACCTGGGCAAGAACGCCGACTCGCCCGAAGTGCAGGAGCTTCACGACGCGTTCAAGGGCCTCTACGAGTACCTCGCCCAGAAGGCCGGCGTCGAGGCCGGCGGCGCCATCAGCCGGCAGCAGTTCCTCGACGCCACCGGGGACATGCTGTTCAAGGAGGGCGAGGCCAGCTTCAACCGCGCCCTGTCGCCCATCGTGAAGGCGCTCATCCGCCTGTGCGACGACGACCACGACGGTCAGATCAACGCCCGCGAGTTCCAGGCCTGGCTGTCCGCCGTCGGCGTCCCGGTCTCCCAGGCCGGCGAGTCGTTCCAGAAGGTCGACAAGAACGACGACGGCCAGCTGTCCGAGGACGAACTCCTCCAGGTGGTACGGGAGTTCCACTTCGGCCAGCTGGAAGTCGAACTGCTCGGCTGATACCCGCCGGACCCGTACGGGACCGGCCGCACACGGGCCCATGGACCCCGCCAGGTCCATGGGCCCTCCATCGCTGTCCGGGATCAGTGAGCCGTACGCTCCCGACCGGCCCGCCCCTGGGTGAAGGAGACGGCATCCTCCGGCAGCAGCTCCAAGTCCAGCCCGCTGACGGCGCGTTCGGCGTGGATCAGGATGTTGTAGTGGTTCGGCAGATGGCAGGCGTCGAAGCCGAGCACGGTGCCGACCACCGCGTCCCCGATCCGCACCAGGTCCCCCCGGTCGATGACGCCGCCACACTCCAGCTCGACGAAGCCGAGAAAGCCCACCCGGTCGATGCGGGCGCCGGGGCGGGGCTCCCACTGGTCGGTGGTGACCAACTCGTGCACCTCACCCCGGCGGACGCAACGCGCCGCGTGTTCCTCCAGCCGCATTCCCCGGTCCGTGCGCCGGTGCACCAGCACCTTGACCAGCGCACCGCGCACCACGCGCTTGGCGCCGTCCTCCGCCGGATTCACCGGCCCGCCACCGTCGTCGCCGTACCGGCCGCGGGCAGGGCGCGGCGATAGGCCGCCTCCACCAGTTCCAGCGCCTGAAGACCGCCGTGCGCCCCCGGACCGGCCGCCGCCCCGGCTTCCGCGAGCACGGCGAACTCCCGCAGGATCGCCTCGTACTCGTGCCACAGCGACCCCTTGAAGGCGGTGTGCCCGGCCAGCATGTCGGCGACCAGCACCTCCCCGTCGCCCAACTCCACCTCGACGTCCTTGCGTTCACCCGGATACGACCAGTCGAGCTCGACCGAGGCCGACGCCCCGGTGCGGCCGCGCAGACGCAGCACCGCCCGGCGGTCGAGGCCGAGGCCGTCGCGCCGGAGCTCGCAGCCGGTCAGAGTGAGGTCGCCGAGCAGCAGCCGGACCACGTCGAGGGCGTTGGGGCCGTTGTCGGCCACACAGCCGCCACCGCAGCGCGCCGGGTCCAGATACCAGTCCTCGCCGCCGAGGTGGTCCTCGATGCGCTCCAGGTAGCGCACCTTCACCGAGCGGATCTCCCGGCCCGCCGTCCGGCGCGCGAGGTCGCGGACGGCGGTGTTGTAGCGGCGGTGGAACGCCGTCATCAACGGGACCTCGTGGCGCCGCGCCAGTTCCACCAGCAGCCGTCCCTCGGCGGCGGTCAGGGCGAGGGGCTTCTCGACGCACACCGGGACGCCGGCCGCCAGGGCGTCCCGGCACACCGGCAGATGCACGTCGTTGGGCACCGCCACCACCAGGGCGTCCGGCCGGGCGTCGGCCAGCAGCGTCCGATGGTCGCGAAAGCGTGCCGCCGTGCCGCCGAACGCGTCGAGGGTCTCGGCGCGGGCGTCGCACACGGCGGTCAGCTCCCACTCGGGGAGCCGTTCGGCGGCGGCCAGGTAGTAGGGGGAGATGGCGCCGAGACCGACGACTCCCAGGCGCAGGGGGCGGGTCACCGGCCGCCCCCTGCGCCGTCGAGGAGACCGAGGGCGGTCAGCTCCTCGTACAGGTGCGGCGGCAGGGGGATGCCGTCGCGGCGGCGCTCGGCCGCGAGTTCCGCCTCCCACCAGCCCGGGTAGCGCACCGGTTCGCCCTCGCGCAGCGGCGGGCAGTCGACGAGCGTGCCGAACAGGGACCGGGTCGTGCCGGCCACGTCCGCGCCGGGACGCAGCACCTCGGGGGCGATGGCGAGCAGGAAGAAGCCGATGTCGTCGTCGCTGCCGTGCGGGCGGCCGTCGCCCTCCAGCGCCGCGGGCGCGGGCCCCAGCGCGGCGCCGGAGACCACGGCGGCCAGCAGTTCCACGGCGATGCCGAGCCCGTAGCCCTTGTGCACACCGGTTTCGGCGCTGCCGCCCAGCCAGCGCAGGAAGGCCTCGCCGCGGTCGAAGGCGGACGGGTCGGTCACCGGTTTCCCCGCCGTGTCCTCCAGCCAGCCCGCGGGCACCGGGGCGCCGCGGCGGGCGGCGACGCGGACCTTGCCGGTGGGTGCGACGGTGGTGCTCATGTCCAGCAGGAACGGGTGCCCGTCGAGGGCGGGTGCCGCGACGCTGAGCGGGTTGGTGCCGAGCATCGCCAGCGCCCCGCCCGGCGGCCGGGCGATGCGCTGCCCGCCGCAGTTGCTCGCGACCACGCCGATCATCCCGGCCTCGGCGGCACGGGCGGCGTGGAAGCCGGCGCACCCGAAGTGGGTCGCCCCGCGCACCGAGACCAGGCCGACGCCGTGCCGTCCGGCGCGTGCCACGGCGTCGTCCATGGCCTCGGCGGCTGCCCACAGCCCGAGCGCGCGGCGGGCGTCGACGACCGCGCAGGCGCCCAGGTCGGTGAGGGTGCGCGGCTCCGCACGCGGGTCGCAGCGGCCCGAGGCGAGCAGCGGCAGGTAGAGCCGGCCGAGGTTGAACAGACCGTGGGAGTCGAGGCCGGTCAGATCGCCGTGGCAGAGGGCGTCCGCGGCGAGCCGGGCCCGCGCGGCCGGGATGCCGTGGCCGGCGAACAGATCGGTGAGCGCGGTGCGCAGTTTCGCGTGGTCGACGAGGACGGGGGAGTGCTCGACCGCCGTACGGGGGGCGGTGGGTGCGGTCATCCGGGTTCCTTACGGGTGGGGGGTCCGGTTCTCTTCGGGCCGGGGCGTTCGGGGTGGCGGAGCGTGAGAGCGGGTCGGTGCGCTGGGCGCTTCGGGGCGGGGCCCTTCCGCGAAGGAGGTGACGAGGCGCCGTACGACGCCCGCGAAGTCCTCCAGATCGGCGAGGTCGATGAACTCACCGGGCGCATGGGCGCGGTTGGCGGCGAGCGAGCCGGGTCCCAGCACGGCGGTGAAGGCGCCGTCGAGTCCCGCCGCCCAGACGGCGTCGCAGGTGAAGCCGGGGTCGTCGGCCGGTGGCCGGGCGCCCGACCGGGCCAGCAGCGCCTGCGCCCACGGGTCGCGGTTGTCCAGGGCGGGCAGCCCCCGCTTGTCCCAGCCGAGCCGGGTGATGCGGGCCGCGTCCCGGGCGGTGCGGGCGAACTCCCGGGTGGTGCCGAAGAGTTCGGTGAAGCGGCGCAGGCCGTCGGCGAGTCGCCGGCCGACCGCGGTCTCCAGCGCCGCGCCGTCGCGGGTGCGCCGGTACGACAGGTTCAGCAGCAGCGTGCCGGTGCCGTGGACGCGGTTGTGGACGCGGCCGGTGTGCAGTCCGGCGACGCACACCCGGGTGCCGGGCACGGCGCCGTCCAGCCGGGCGGCGAGGTGCTGGGCGAGGAAGCCCAGCAGCACGGTGGCGTTGTGCCCGGCGTCCGGGCGGTCGTCCACCGCGTCCTCGCCCTCGACGGTGATCCGCGCGGTCATGGCGGCCGTGGCCCGGGGCAGCGCGCGCAGGCCGGTCGGCTCGCAGAACACGTTGAGCCGCCCGTGGTGCCCGGCCTCCAGCAGCGGGCGGGTGCCGTAGGTGCCCAAGGCCCCGCCCTCCTCCCCGGCGACGGCCTGGAGCAGCACGGTGACGTCCCGTCCGACGGCGGGGTGGGACGCGGCGGCCTCCAGCCCGGCGAGCAGCGCGACGGCGGGCCCCTTGGCGTCGACCGCGCCCCGGCCGGTGAACCGCGCGCCGTCGAAGACCGGCGGGGTGTGCCCGGCGACGGTGTCCAGGTGCACGTTGAACACCACCGTGTCCGCGCGGGGGCGGTCGGGTCCCAGCCGCAGCAGCAGACTGGGCTGCCCGGCGAGGAACCGCGGATCGCGGGCGGCGGCGCGGACCGTGGCCGGCACGTCCGGGCGGTCCAGGCAGGAGGCGTGCGGCGGGGCGAGGCGGACCGTGCGGAACCCGGCCAGGGCGGCGGCCGCCGCATAGCGGGCCAGGGCGTCCGGCAGCCGGGACGGCGGATCCTCCGGTCCGGCCTCCAGCGGGTTGACGCTCGGCAGGCGCAGCAGGTCCAGCAGCAGTTCGCGGTGCCGGTCGGTGAACGCGGTGCTCACGCCGGGCCGTCCGGTGCGGCGTGGTCCAGCAGCGCGGCCAGCGCACGGCCGGCCCGTACGAACAGGTCGGCGGCGTCCGCGCCGGCCCGGGCCGGCCCCTCGTGGGGGCGCACGGCGAGGTGCGGTTCGAGGGAGAGGGCCCCGGTGTAGCCGTGGTCGGCCAGGATGCGCAGGCACCGCGCCACCCCGGCCTCGCCCTCGCCGGGCAGCGTGTAGGCGGTGGAGCCGTCCGGCAGCCGCACGGCGTCCTTGATGTGCACGTGGGCGACGTGGGGGGCGAGTTCACGGAGCATCTCCGGGGCGTCGTAGCCGTAGGGGACGCCGTTGCCGGTGTCGAACAGCAGACGCAGCGCCGGGCTGTCGACGGCGCGCAGCAGCCGGAGCGCGCGGTCGGCCCGGTCCCCGGCCCAGCCCGCGCAGTTCTCGTGCACCAGCACCAGCCCCGCCCGCTCGGCGCGGTCCGCGAGGACTGCGGTGCGGGCCAGTACGCGGTCGGCCCAATCCGCCTCCGCTAGGCCGTCGTTGGGATACGACATGATCCGCACCAGTCGGCAGCCGAGGGCGGCGCACCGCTCGGCGAGCACATCGAGTTCGGCGAGGTCCCGGCCGAAGTCGCCGGTGACGGGACGCGACCAGTTGCCGATCCGGGACGCCACGGCGGTGACGGTGACGCCCGCGTCCGCCAGGCGCCGGGTGAGCGAGCCGAAGGCGGCGGGGGAGAGGTCGGCCAGTGCCGTGCCGTCGATGTTGCGCAGTTCCACGGTGGACCAGCCCAGTCGGCGCAGGGCGGCCAGCTGGCCGTCGGCGCCCGGCGCGGCCTCGTCCCCGATGCCGGTCAGCGGCCCGAACGCGCCGCGCCCCGCGATGTTCCGTCCGGGCATGTCAGCGGCTCCCCGCGGGGGCGTGCGGTACGACGGCACAGCGCTCGCGGGCCGCGCACAGCAGCCGGGTGGCCGCACAGGCGAGCGGGAAGTTCGCGGCCCCCGCAGTCCCGGAGGCGAAGCCCCGGTAGGCGCACTCGAAGAAGTCGGTCAGGGCGTCGTCACGGAAGACGTGGTGCCCGGCCTCGGACTCGCCGTCCGGCGCGGGTGCCGTGCCGTGGCCGGACGGGGAGACGACGAGCTGGGCGTGGTCGTCGTCCTCGCTCAGCGGGAAGTGGGCGGTGGCCGTGCCGCCCTCGAACTCGCAGACCACGCTGCGCTGCCTGACCGGTGCGCCGAGGTCGGAGCGGAGCAGGGTGCGCACCCCCGACCGGTGCTCCAACTCCACGTGCGCGCCGCCGAGTCCGGGCAGCGCGCGGTCCGTCAGACGCAGGTCCCAGCAGCGGGCGGCGCGCAGTTCGGCGGGACCGGCCAGATCGAGCACCAGCCCCAGGGAGTGGGGGATCTCCACGTCGAGGGCGGTCGGGTGCCCGTCGGTGGTCAGCGACCGCAGGAAACGGGGCTTGTGCTGGTCCACGGTGATCCGGCGGAGGGCGCCCAGCCGTCCGCCGCGGATCAGGCGGCGCAGCCGGCCGGCGAGCCGGGAGCTGGTCCAGTGCGCCACGACCGCCAGCTCGAGGCCCTCCCGTTCGCGCAGCCGTACCAGGGCGTCGAGTTCCGCCGCGGAGGCGGCGAGAGGTTTCTCCACGATGATCCGGCGCACGCCGTGCCCGGCCAGTCGCGCGACCACCTCGTGGCGCAGCCGGGGCGGGGTGCACACATGGGCCACCGCGGTGGCCGGGTCCACCTGGGCCAGGGCCTGGTCGAGCGTGCCGACGACCGTGGCCTCGCCGGGCTCGGCCGCGGCCCGCAGCGTGCCGGCGCGCGGGTCGCAGCCGACCGCGGGCAGGGCGACCAGCGGAGCGCCGGCGGCCGCGGTGCGCCGGGACAGCCGGACGAGCGTCCTCAGGTGCAGTCCGGATCCGGAGCGGCCGAGCCCGATCACGAGGGGCTGCAGCACAGGGCCTCCTGGAAGGGGAGTGGGGAAGGAGAACACCGGGCGCGGAACACGCGGTTCGCGTCGCGTCGCGCACAACTCCGGTGCGCCGCAAGACTATTGCGGCCGGTTTGGGAAAGGGTCAAGCGATCCGGAACCTCGTTACCCACAAAGTGTGAAGATGATCCTTTCCTTTCTCCGCCGCCGGGAAGGTACGACTAGCGTTGCCGGTCAATCCACAGAAACGACGGGGCGGGTGAGAATTGCCTTCCAGTGGACAGCTCCGGGCGCGGGCCGGGAGTGCGTCTCCGGTCACTCCGGGGACGGCCGAACCGATTCCCTTCTTCTCCCAGGTCGCCACTTTCGAACAATTGTGGCCGACCATCGAAAAAGCGTTGGAGGACGTTTTCCGCAGTGGCAAATTCAGCCACGGACAACAGGTCGGACAGTTCGAGGCGGCGCTCGCGCACTACACCGGCGCCCGGCACGTGATCGGCGTCAACAGCGGCACCGACGCGCTCGTGCTCCTGCTGCGCGCCTGCGGACTGCGCCCCGGTGACGGGGTCCTGGTACCGGCGTACTCCTTCTTCGCCACCGCCTCCGCCGTCGTACTCGCGGGCGGACGGCCGGAGTTCGTCGACATCGACCCGGACACCCACGCGATGGACCCCGCGGCGCTCGACGCCGCCGTCACCCCGCGCAGCCGGTTCGTGATGCCGGTGCACCTCTTCCACACCATGGCCGACATGGCGGCCGTCGACGCCGTCGCCCGGCGGCACGGACTGACGGTCGTCGAGGACAGCGCCGAGGCGATCGGCATGCGCCGGCGCGGGCTCCACGCGGGTCTGCACGGCGCGGGCGGCGTGCTCTCCTTCTTCCCCTCCAAGACGCTCGGCGCGCTCGGCGACGCCGGGGCCGTCCTCACCGACGACCCGCAGGTGGCGGACACCGTCGCCGCCCTGCGCCACCACGGCAGGACCGGCCGTACGCTCAACGACTTCCCGGCCATCTCCACCGAGAGCGCACTGCCGGGCATGAACAGCAAGATGGACGACATCCAGGCGGCCGTCCTGCTCGCCAAACTGACCGTCCTGGAGGAGCAGATCGCGCGCCGCGCCGAACTGGCCGCCGCCTACACCGCCCGGCTGCGGGACGTGCCCGGGATCGTCCGGCTGCCGCGGACCACCGCCGAGGGACCGGACGACCGGGACGTGTACTACGTCTACCTGATCGAGACGGAGCACCGGGACGCCCTGGTCGACCACCTCGACGAGCGGGGCATCGGCACCGAGGTCTACTACCCCCTGCCACTGCCCCACCAGCCCGCCTTCGCCCACCTGGGCCACCGGCCCGGCGACTTCCCGCAGGCGGAGGCGGCGGCCCGGCGTGCCGTGGCCCTGCCCTTCCACCCCGATCTCGACCCCGGCGACCTGGACCGCGTCTGCGACACCATCGGCTCCTTCCTCGCCACGACGAGGACCACCGCATGACCGCAGCGCCGCCCGTCACCGTCCCCTTCTTCCCGCCCGCCCTCTTCGAAGCCGACCGCCCCGCGCTGATCGCCCTGGTCCGCGAGGTGGGCCTCGACCCGGAGCAACGTTTCATCCTGGGCGCGCGCACCGCCGCCTTCGAAGAACTGATGCGCGCGGACCTCGGCGCCGCCGACGTGGTCGCCTGCTCCAGCGGCACCTCCGCCCTCACCCTGGTGCTGCGGGCCATGGACGTCGGCCCCGGCGACGAGGTGATCGTGCCCGCCTTCGGCTGCGCGCCCCTGGCCTCCTCGGTCGTCACCGCCGGAGCCACCCCCGTCTTCGCCGACATCCGGCCCGACACCATGACCATGGACCCCGACGCGGCCGAACGGCTCGTCACCCGGCGGACCAAGGCCGTGATGCCCGCCCACATGTTCTCCGTGATGGCCGACATGCCCCGCTTCACCGAACTGGCCCGGCGGCACGGACTGCGCCTCCTGGAGGACTCCGCGGTCGCCCAGGGCGGCGTGCTGCGCGGCGTCCCCGCCGGACTGTGGGGCGAGGCGGGCGTCTACTCCTTCGTCCAGGTCAAGACGTGCGGCATGCCCGGCGAGGGCGGCGTGGTCGTCACCCGCGACCCGGCGCTCGGCGAGCGGGTGCGGACCCTGCGCAACCACGGCCAGCACCCCGGGCGCCGCTTCGTCCACCACACCATCGGCGTCAACAGCCGCTTCGACGAGATCCAGGCGGCCTTCCAGATCCACCGCCACGCCGGATTCCCGGCCCGCCTCGCCCGGCGCGCCGAGATCGCCGCCTACTACACCGAGCGCTTCACCCCGCTCGCCGGCCTCGGCGTGACCCCGCCGCCGCCCGACCCGGACGGCCGGTGCTTCTACGTCTACACCGTCCTCGCCGACGCCCGCGAAGCGCTCGCCGCCCACCTGACCGCCCACGGGGTGGCCAGCCACGTCTACTACCCCCAGCCCCTGCCCACGCACGCCGCGTTCGCTCCCTACGCGCCCCCCGGCGCCCGCTGGCCGGCCGCGGAACGGGCCGCCCGCCGCCATCTGGCGCTGCCGGTGCACCACCTGCTGACGGACGACCAGGTCCAGCAGGTCGCCGACCTCGTGTGCGCCTTCGCCACCGAGCACCGCTGAACCGCGGCGTCCCCCCCCGAAGCGCGGCCCCGGCCGGGCGCCACGCCGTCCGCGCCGCGGAGCGCCGGACCCGAACACCCGTACGCAGACACCATTCGAAAAGGTCCCCATGACCGACAGCATCACGGCCGCCCGTCCCGCGGCCACCGCCCACGGCCGCGGCCGGCTGCGCGCCTACGCGCGGCTCGGCAAGCTCGACGTGTACGACTACTACCTCGGCATCTTCCTCGCCCTCGCCGCCACCCTGTTCCCGCTCGGCGCCTTCACCGCCGGCCGGGCACTGGTCCTCGCGCTCTTCCTGGTCGGCGAGATCGCCGTCCTGATGGCGATGGTCGCCCTGGACGACGTCACCGGCTTCCGCGACGGCAGCGACCTCGCCAACTACGGACCCGACAACCCCCTGCGCAGCAAGGCGCGCAAGCCCCTGGTCGCCGGCGCGCTGACGGTGCCCCAGGCGCTGCGCTTCGCCTGGACCAGCGCGGCGGCCGGCGCGGTGCTGTGGGCGGCCGCCGTCGCCGTCGCCCCGCACCGCCCGCCGTGGGCGCTCGTCGCGGCGGCCGCGCTGTTCGTGGTGTCGCTCCAGTACTCGTACGGTCTGAAGATCAGCTACCACGGCTTCCAGGAGGTGTTCCTGGTCGCCCTCGGCGCCGTGCTGGTCATCGTCCCGTACGGGCTGCTGACGGGGGAGTACTCCGGGTTCCTGATGGTGCAGGCGGTGCTGTTCGGGTTCGGGCCGCTCATGTTCGGTGTCTACTCCAACACCAACGACGTCGCCGGCGACCGGGCCGTGGGCCGGCCCACCGTGGCCGCCCTGGTCTCCGAGCGGGGCAACGCCGTCTTCATCGCGGCGCTGTCGGCCACCGAGTTCCTCATCGGCGCCCTCGCCTCGCTCACCGGCACCGCGCCCTGGTGGTTCGTGCCGCTGATGCTCCCCGCGACCGCGCTGCGCACCCGCCAGTACCTGACCGGGTTCGTCCGCGGCGACATCATGACCGCCCGCCGCACCGGGTTCGCGGTGCACCGGCTCAGCGTGGTCCTGATGACCGTCGCCAACCTGCTCGCCGGATGGGGGGCCACCCGATGACGCCCGAACTCGACGTCGCCGTCGTCGGCGCGGGCATCGCGGGACTGACCGCCGCCCACGAACTGCGCCGGGCAGGGCTCACCGTCCGGGTCTACGAGCGGCTCCCCGAGGTCGGCGGGCGGATGCGCAGCCTGCGCCACCAGGGCTGGACGATCGACACCGGCGCGGAACAGGTCGCCTCCCGCGGCTACCGCGCCACCTGGCAACTGCTGCGCCGGCTCGGCGTCGGCGTGGAGGACGTGCCCCGGGTCGGCGGCGGCGTGGCCGTCTGGCGCGGCGGGCGCGCCCATCCCGGCGTCGGCGAGGGTACGGCCGTGCTCACCGGCGCCGGTCTGTCCGCCCGCGCCCGGCTCGACCTGGCCGCCTTCTCCGCCTGGGCCGGCCGCCGCCGTGCCGGGTTCGACGGCGACCGGCCCGAGCGCGGCCCGCTGGGCGCCGCCACCGTCCGGGAGGCGACCGCGCGCTACCACCGCGACCTGCACGACTACCTCTTCCAGCCGGTCGCCGGCTGCTTCTTCGGCTGGGACACCGCGCGCTCCGCCGCCGCCCCGCTGATCAGCCTGCTGCTGGAGGCCGGAGCACCGTCCGCCTGGCGCACCTACCGCGACGGCATGGACTTCCTCGCCCGCCGGCTCGCCGCCGACACCGAGGTCGTCACCGGCCACGACGTGCGCGAGGTCGTCGACGAGGGCGGGCACGCCGTGCTGCGGTTCGACGACGGCGAGGTCACCGCGCGGGCCGCGGTGCTCGCCGTGCCCGCCCCCGTCGCGGCGGCCCTGCGCCCCGAAGCCCCCGCCGACGAACGGCCGTTCCTCACCGCCTGCACCTTCACCCCCATGATGAAGGTCGGTTGCCTGCTGGACCGCCCGCTCGTCCCGCCCGCCCGGCGCCCCGTACACATCCTGCTCACCCCGGCCGCCGAGGAACAGACCCTCTCCGGCGTCGTCGTGGACCACGCCAAGGACCCCGGCCGGGCCCCCGCCGGACGCGGCCTGATCACCCTCGTGGCCGGTCCGCGCCGCGTCCCCGAACTGCTGGACGCCGACCCGGACGAGGCCGCGGAACTGCTCGTCCAGGCCGCCGAGCGCTACGTCCCCGGCATCGGCGGCGCCCGCCGCCACCACTTCACCCACACCTTCCGCCACGGCCTGCCCGAAGCCACCCCGCAGGCCCTCGGGGAACGCGCCGCGTTCCTGGCCCGGCCGGTGCGCGCGGTGGAGTACGCCGGCGACTGGGTGATGCTCCGGCCCGCCTCCGAAGGCGCCGTGCGCGCGGGCGCGCTCGCCGCGTCCCGCGTCCTGAGCAGGCTCGGACGACACCGCCCGGCCGGCCCCCACCGAGAGGAGGACACCGTTGCGACCGCATGACATGGGCACCCTGTTCGACGAGGCGGCGGCGACCGGCGCCCCGACCGTCGTCCACCTGGACCGGCCCTTCGACATCGCCCCGCACGACGGAACCCGCTGGACCCTCCCGGAACTCGCCCACCTGGTCCGCGCCACCGCCGCCCGGCTCGCCGACGCCGGAGTGCGGCCCGGCGACCGCGTGGCCATCGTGAAGGACAACCACTGGGACCACGACCTGCTCGGCTGCGCCGTGGTCCGGCTCGGCGCCGTCCCCGCGCTGCTGTCCGCCCGGCTGGAGACCCCGGACCTGCTCACCCTGCTGGACCGGCTCCGGCCCGCCGCGCTCGTCACCACCGCCGCCCTGCTGGCCCGCTGCCGGGACGCGGCGTCACACGCGCCGGCGCCACTCCTCGTCACCCTCGACTCCGCCGTACCCGGCGCCCTCCACCTCGCCGGCCTCGACGCCACCCGGCCCTGCCCCCCGGTACGGCGCTCCCCCGACGAACCCCTCGTCATCCACCACACGTCGGGCACCACCGGACTGCCCAAACTGGTGACCCACTCCACGCGCACCCTCGTGGACAAGCTCGCCCGCTTCGAGGCGGTGCGCTACCCGGGCATCGGCATCCGCCCGGACGACGTCCTCCTCAACGCCGGCGCCTACGCCCACGGGCGCGCCTTCTGCTGGACGGCGGTCGTCCTCTCGGTCCCGCCCGCCGAGATCGTGCTGCTCAGCGGGGACGACCCGGACACCGCCGATCCACTGCTGCGGACCCACCCGCCCACCGTCGTCGAGGCCACGCCCGCCACCTACGTCCGGCTGCGGCCGCTCACCACCCGGCTCGACAACCCCTTCCGCCGGGTCCGCCTCTACATCAGCACCTACGACGCGGTGCACCCGCCGACCCTGCGCGCCTACCTGACCGCGAGCCGGCACCGCCGCCCGCTGTGGATGCAGGGCTGGGGCCAGACCGAGACCGGACCGCTCACCTTCCGCTTCCACACCCGGCGCTCCGCCCTCGCGGCGGACGCCGAGTCCACGGCACGCCGGCTGGGCCGCCCGGTGCCGGGCCGCACCCGGCTGCGCGCCGTGGACCCGGACACCCTGCGGCCGGTGAAGCGCGGCCGTCCCGGACTGCTCCTGGTGCGCACCGCCGCCCTCGCCCAGGGCTACGTCGGCGAGGACGAACGCTGGGCCGCCAAACGCGTCGGCGACTGGTGGTCCACGGGCGACATGGGCGTGCTCCACCGCGACGGCAGCGTCAGCGTCCTGGACCGCGAGGTCGACAGCCTGCCCGGCATGAGCTGCCTGCGGACCGAGGACGCGCTGGAGCAGCGGCTGCCCCAGGCCCTGGAGTGCGTGGTCCTCGGCCTGCCCGACGGCGATCCGCTGCCCGTCGTGGTCACCGCCGACGGCCGGCTGGACCCGGACGCCTGGAAACAAGCCACGTACGGGCTACCGGCGTTGCGTGACCCGGCCGTCCTCACCTGGGACGATGTGCCCCGCACCGGCACCGGCAAGGTCCGCCGCGCCGCCCTGTCACGACGGCTCACGGGGTCAGCGCCGGCCGGCACCGGCCGCTGGACCTGACAGCCCGACCCGCTTCGACTGGCCGGTCACCGGCCAGCGTCGACGAAAGGAAACCCCTTCATGACACCGCCGGCTCCCGCCCGAGCGGTCTTCGACAACGGCACCGCGCACAGCCGCGACCAGCACCGCTGCCTGGAGGCCGCCTACGACCCGGTGACCCTGCCCCGGCTGGCCGCCGCCGGGGTCGGCCCGGGCTGGCACTGTCTGGAGATCGGTGCGGGCGGCGGCAGCATCGCGCGCTGGCTCGCCGACCGGGTCGCCCCGGACGGCTCGGTGCTCGCCACCGACCGCGACCCCCGCGACCTGGTGCCCGGCCCGCGCCTCCAGGTCGCCGCGCTCGACGTGGCCCGCGACCCGCTGCCGGAGGAGACCTACGACCTGGTGGTGGCACGTCTGGTCCTCCAGCACGTACCGGACCGCGACACGGTGCTGCGGCGGCTCGTCCGCGCACTGCGGCCCGGCGGCCTCCTCCAGATCGACGAGATCGACGCCTCCTACGAGCCGCCGCTGCTGACCCCGGACGCGGCCACCGAGGAGCTGTACGTCCGGTTCCTGCGCGCCAAGGCGGCCGCGCTGCGCGCCGCGGGCGGCGACCCGCACTGGGGACGCCGGGTGCCGGCCGCCCTGCGCGCGGCCGGCCTGACCGGCATCGACGTCCACCTGCACATCGACGTGCGCCACGCCCAGGACCCCGGCCTCGGGCTCCAGTTGAACCACACCCGCAACCTCCGGGACCGGCTGCTGGCCCAGGGCATGACCGACGACGAGCTGGACCGCGTGGGGCGGTTGATGCGCGACCCGTCGTTCCGTGCCGCCTCCAGCGTCTTCTACTCGGTGCAGGGCCGCCGGCCCGGCGAGGGGCGCGGGTGACGACGCCTCTTCGCACCGCCGCACACCCGGCGGTCGCCACCGCCGTCGCCGACCGGCTGCTGCGGCGCACGGCGCGCCCGGTGGAGGTACGGCACACCCTCGACTGGGCGGGCCCGGTCGGCATGGACCTGCCCGACGAGCGCGCCGTGCAGGCGGCCTGCGGTCTCATGCACGTCCACGGCCGGGCCACGGGCGGCCCCGTTCCGCTGGCCGTCGACTACGCCTCGGTGGTGGCGGGCGTCCTCGCGGCCCAGGGGGCCACCGCGGCCGGGATCGGGCGGGCCCGGGGGCTGGACCTGCGCGAGGCGCACACCTCGGTGGCCCAGGGGGCGCTGCTGGCGCTCGGCCAGTACCTGGCCGCCGCCACGGCCGACGGTCTGGAACAGCCGGAGGCGTCCGAGCCCGGACTGGCGACGCTGGACACCTCCGACGGTGCCCGCGTGGAGGTGGAGACCCTCGACCCGTCGGCCTGGCGGGAGTTCTGGGCCCGGCTCGGGGTGCCCGCCCCGCTCGCCGGCCGTGGCTGGCTGCCCTTCCAGCAGCGGTTCGCCACCGCCGTCTGCCCGTTGCCCGACGAGCTGCGGCAGGCCGCCCTCGGCCGGACCCTGGCGGACCTGCGGGCCGCCGCCCACCACAGCGGCGTCAGCCTCCTCACCGTCGGCTCCGACCCCGCCCCGCCCGTCCACCCGGCCCCCTGGCGGCTCACCCCCGCACCGGCGCGCCCCGACGGGGGCGTGCCCGCGCCGCGCCCCGCGGTCCACGCGCCGGGCGCCGCCCTCCCCCTGACCGGGCTGCGGGTGGTGGAGTCCACCCGCAGGGTGCAGGGCCCGCTCGCCGGGCACGTCCTGCGGATGCTGGGCGCCGAGGTGATCCGGATCGAACCCCCCGGTGGCGACCCGATGCGCTGGCTCGCCCCGCTCGCGGGCGGCATCTCGGCCCGGTTCACCGCACTCAACGCGGGCAAACGGGTGGTCGAGGCCGACCTCACCACCGCGCCGGGCCGGGACACCGTGCGCGCGCTGACCGCCGAAGCCGACGTCTTCCTGCACAACTGGGCCCCCGGCAAGGCCGGCCGGCTCGGCCTGGACGACTCCGACCTGCTGCCCGCCCGCCCCGCCCTGGTGTACGCCTGGGCCTCCGGCTTCGGCGACACCCTCGGCGACCGGCCGCCCCTGGGCACCGACTACCTGGCCCAAGTGCACAGCGGGCTCGCCGCCGCCGTACGGCCGTACGGCGAACCGCCGGCCCCCTCCCTGATGACCCTCACCGACGTGCTCGGCGGACTGGTCTGCGCGCAGGGCGTGCTGGCCGCGCTGGCGGCCCGGGAGCGGACCGGGCGCGGCTGCCGGGTCGACTCCAGCCTGGTCTCCGCCGCCGCCCTGATCCCGCGTCCCGCGCGCCGGACCCGCTGGACGCCGCTGGACCGGCCGCTGCCCACCGCCGACGGCCACCTGTACCTCGGCCCGGAGGCCCGCGCCCACCCCGAGGCGCTGCGTGGACTGCTCGACCGCGGCCGCACCACCGAGGAGTGCGCGCTCCGGCTGGCCGCGCACGGCCTGACCGCCACCCCCGTCCGCACCGACCTGGCGGCCCTGGCCCGGGACCCGGCCTTCCGCACGGCGGTCGCCCCACCGGACCGGGTCACCGGACACGCCCGCCCGCACGCGCCCTGGGAGTTCGCATGACGACCGTGGTCCCCGCCGTCCTCCCCGCGGGCCGGGACGGACACCGGGTATGGACCTCACGCGCCGGGGTGCCCTTCCCCGACCTCGTGCCCCGCGCCCGGCGGCAGGCCTGGGTGCGGGCGGGCCTGTGCCCGGACAGCGATCTGTACACGCTGTTCACCGCCCGGGTACGGCAACACCCGGACCGCACCGCCCTGGTGGACGACGCCGGGACGCTGTCCTACGCGGCCCTGGACGCCGAAGTCCGCCGGATCGGCGCCCTGTTCACCGAGGCGGGCCTCGGCGGCGGCGACGTGGTGGCGCTGCGGCTGCCCGACGGACGCGACGCCGTGGCCGCGGAACTCGCCGTGTACGCCATCGGCGCGGTGGCCCTGCCGCTGCCCCCGGGCACCGACGACCGCGACACCCGGGCCCTGCTCGCCCGCGCCCGCGCCCGCGGCGCCGTCCTCGCCCCGGCCCACCGGACCCGGGCCGTCGCCGAACTCCCGGACCTGCGCACGGTGTTCGTCCCCGGCCCGGGCCACGACCACGTGCCGGGCCTGCACGCACCAGGGCCCCGGGGCCCCTGGACACCCCGGCGGCCCGACCCGTACGGACCCGCCCGCATCCTGGTGTCCTCCGGCTCCGAGACCGAGCCGAAGATGGTCGCCTACAGCCATCACGCGCTGGCCGGCGGCCGGGCCCGTTACGTACGGTCGCTGCACCCCGACCCCGCGGTGCCGCCCCGCCACCTCGTCCTCGTCCCGCTGGCCTCCTCCTTCGGCTCGCTCGGCACACCGGTCACCCTCGCGGTGCTCGGCGGCACCCTGATCGTGCCGTCGGCGTTCGACCCGGCGGGCACGCTGCGGCTGATCGCGGAGCACCGTGCGACGCATCTGTTCGCGGTGCCCACCATGCTGCGCCGGATCGCCGAACTCCCGGTGCGACCGGGCGAGGACACCTCGTCGTTGCGGTCCGTCGTCTCCAGCGGCGCCGCCCTGCCCCCGGCCGTCGCGGAGGCGTGCCGGCGGCGCTTCGGCCGCCCGGTGGTGACGGTCTACGGCTCCTCGGACGGCGTGAACTGCCATACGGCGGGGGAGAGCCACCCGCCGGGCGACAGCGTCGGCACCCCCGATCCCGCCGTCGCCCGCATCCGGATCACCGGCCCCGACGGCGCACCGCTGCCCTCCGGGCACAGCGGGCAGATCGAGGCCCTGGGACCCATGACCCCCATGTGTTACGTCAACGCGCCCGATCTGGACGCGCGTTACCGCACCCCCGACGGCTGGGTCCGCACCGGCGACCTGGGCCGGCTGGACGAGCACGGCCGACTGCACGTGCTGGGGCGGCTCAAGCGCATCGTCGTACGCGGCGGCCTCAACATCAGCCTCGCCGAGGTCGAACACGAACTGGGCGGTCATCCCGCCGTCGCGGAGGCGGTGTGCGTCCCGGTGCCCGACCCGGACCTCGGCGAGCGCCTGTGCGCCTGCGTCCGCCCGGCCCCCGGCGCCCCCACCCCCACCCTGGCGGACCTCACGGCCCACCTGGGAGCCCGCGGCCTGTCGCGGCGCAAGCACCCCGAACTGCTGCTGACGGTCGACGAGATGCCGCTCGGCCCGACGGGCAAGATCTCCTACCAGACGCTCATGGCCCGCGCGGCCCGGCACGCGGGCCGGCTCGACGCGCCTAACCCCGCGCGACGTCCCCGGCCAAGACGTCCTTGACGAACACGAGGCCGTCGCTGTCCGCGAGGTGGGCGGGGTCGAACGGGGCGTACCCGAACCACGGCGACGCGCGGTGCGCCGGACGCCCGTCGCCGAGGACGGTGGCCAGCCGCGCGGTGTCGACCACGCAGCGGTCCTCCGGGAGCGCGTACAGGAGACCTTCGAGGGTGTCCGGGGCCGGGGTGTCCACGCCCCGGTGCCGGATGGTGCCGAGGGCGGTGGGGACGAAGGCGTAGGCGTCGCCGAGCCGCGCACTCACCAGCGCGCCCGCGCTCCACCACTCCACCGGCCCCTGCCACATCCGCATCGAGCTCTTCTCCCGCTGGAGGTGGGAGTTGTGGGCGTGGACGAGCACCGGGCCCCGCTCGGCGAGGGCGCACAGGTTGCGGGCCATCATCAAATCCCGCAGGGCGCACAGCCGCGTCATGCGGGCGGGTGAGGTGTCGGCCGTCCCGTGGTGGAAGCGCAGCAGCCCGGTCGCGGTGCGCGCGTACAGCCGCGCCCGGTCCCACTCCTCCCGCGTGGACACGGCGCGCAGGTGCGGTGCGTGCGCGTCGAGCAGGGCCACCAGGTCGTCGGCGAGCAGCCGCAGTTCCCCGGCCTCGGCCGACCGCCCCACGGACCGGGCCGGATCCGTCATCGCGGCGGGCTCGGTCCACCGGTCGTCGGCGCCGAGGAGGTGGTCGAGCGTCTGCGCGGTGCAGGGGAGCAGCCGTGCGTCGACCCGCTCCGCGAGGTAACCGTGGAGGGCGGTCAGGGCGCCTCGGGGGCTCGCGCCGCCGGTCGTCTCCAGCGGACCGTCGAATCCGGCGAAGCGCACCTGCTCGGACGGGGACCGGCCGTCGTTGTACGCCCGCATCCAGCGCACCAGTTCACGGTTGGCCGGGAAGGCGCCCCAGCCGTGACCGAATCCGTGCTCCATGACGTGGTCGAGCGTGCCCGTGCCCGAGGTGACGTGACCGTCCACGACCAGTCCTCTCAGGCAGTCGCTCTCGATCGCGATGGTCCGGTACCCCTCCTCCTCGACGAGCTGCCGGAAGAGTTCGTTGCGCAGCCGGAGCAAGGTGTCCTCGCCGTGGGTGGGCTCGCCCAGGGCGAGCAGCCGGGGCCGGCCCGGGAGCAGCCGCATGACGGAGGCGGCGTCGACGGCATGGATGGTGTTCTCGATGTCGGCAATCACGGCTTCAACGCTATCGTTGAAGCTTCGGTGTAAACTTTTCCGCGCTACTGTCGGCCGCATGGCGCAAAACCCTCAAAACGGCAAGCGGCTCAGGCCGGTCGACCTGGCCCGCGCGCACGGTCTGTCCACCCAGGCCGTCAGGAACTACGAGGCGGACGGCATCCTCCCGGCCGCCGATCGCACCCCGCACGGCTACCGCACCTACACCCCGCTGCACGCGGCCGCCCTGCGCACCTTCCTCGCCCTGGTGCCCGGCCACGGACACCGGACGGCGACGTCGATCATGCGAGCCGTCAACCAGGGCGCGACCGACGAGGCGCTCCGCCTCGTCGACGAGAGCCACGCCCAACTCCTCGACGACCGCCAGACCCTGCGGGCCGTGGAACGCGCCCTGCGGGACCTGGCGCCCACCCCGCCGCCCGAGCCCGGTGCCGACGCCACGCCGCGGTCCGGCCCGGCCGGCACCTTCATCGGTCCCCTGGCGGGACGCCTCGGCATCCGGCCCGCCACGCTGCGCACCTGGGAGCGCGCGGGGCTCGTCAGCCCGCGCCGCGACCCGCGCACCGGCTACCGCGTCTACGACGAGGCCGACGTGCGCGACGCCCACATGGCCCACCAACTCAGGCGCGGCGGCTACCTGTTGGAGCAGATCGCCCCGCTGATCGCCCAGGTGCGGGCGGCCGGCGGGCCGGAGCCGCTGGCGACCGCGCTGCGCGACTGGCACGCCCGGCTGTCCGCCCGGGGCCGAGCGCTGCTGACCGGAGCAGCGGAACTGGACGCGTACCTCCGGCTCCGTGGCTGAGCCGGCCGCCCGGCGGATAACCGGAGGACGCCGGGTGGGGCGGCCGTACACAAGGTGGCAATGGCTGATCACCAGCGGAACGCGCCGCGCCCCGACTTCCTCGACAAGCCCACGCTCACGGGCGAGCGGGTGCTGCTCCGGCCCGTCACGGTGGACGACGTACCCGCGCTGCTGCCGATGTTCCGGGACGCCGGGACGTCCCGGCTGACCGGCAGCCACGACGGCGGGGAGACCGACGAGGCGCGGATACGCGGCTGGTACGACACCCGCCGGGACCAGGACGACCGGCTGGACCTCGCCGTCGTCGAGCGGGCGACGGGCCAGGTCGTCGGTGAGGCCGTCCTCAACGAGTGGGACCCGTCCAACGAAAGCTGCGGTTTCCGCATCTGCCTCGTGCCCGGCACCCGTGGACGGGGTCTCGGCACGGAGGCCACCCGGCTGATCGTCGGCCACGGCTTCGAGCGACTGGGCCTGCACCGCGTCTCGCTGGAGGTGTACGCCGTCAACCCGCGCGCCCGCCGCGTCTACGAGAAGGCGGGGTTCGTCGCCGAGGGCGTACTGCGGGACGCCCTGCTCTGGGAGGGCGAGCGAGTGGACGCGACGGTCATGTCGATCCTGGCACCGGAACGGTTCCGCCACCGTGGCCGGCCGGAGTCGGCCGGGCACCCGCGCATCTGACCGCGGCGGGTCCTCCGCGCCGGGCCCGACGCCCGGACGAGTGAGACCGGGCCGGGCCTACCACGCTGAGCGCTGCTTCCGTCACACTCGGTACGTGCCGTGACGGGGGCGAAAGCCGTCGAGGTCCGCGTGTGGTCGACCGTGTCGCCCGGCACGCCACCCGGACCGCCACGAGTGCCGTCCCGGCCGAAGGAGCGCTGATGACCGCTGCCGCCCGCCCCGCGCCCCCACCGGTCGCGCGGGGCCGCCTGCCCCTGATCGGCCACGGCCTGCACATGTGGCGCAGGCCCCTGGAGTTCCTGGACACCCTCACCGCCTACGACCCGATCGTGGCGGTCCATCTGGGCCCGAAGCCGACCTACGTCCTCACCAGCCCCGACCTCGTCCACCGCGTCATGGTGAGCGACGCCGCCGACTACGCCAAGGGCCGCTCGTTCGACAAGCTCCGCGACTACCTCGGCAACGGCCTCGCCACCTCCGAGGGCTCCTTCCACCTGCGTCAACGGCGCCTGATGCAGCCGGCGTTCCATCACACCCACATCGCCCGCTACGCCCGGACGATGGCGGAGACGGCCACCGCCCGTGCCGCGTCCTGGCGGCTGGGCCAGGCCATCGACGTCACCCGGGAGATGTACGACCTGTCCCTGGCCGTCCTCACCTCGACGCTGTTCTCCACCACGCTGGACGAACGGCTCGCGGCCGAGATCCGCCGCACGGTGCCCCTCGTCCTGCGGGGCATGTACACCCGTGTCCTGGACCCCACCAACCTCTGGCAGCGGCTGCCCACCCCCGGCAACCGCCGCCTCGCCGACGCGCACCGCCGCCTGCGGAACGTCATCGACCACCTCATCGACGCCCGCCGCGGCAGCCCGCCGGACGGGGAGCCCGACCTGCTGACGCTGCTCCTGAGGGCCGAGGACGCGTCCACCGCGGACACCATGACCTCCCAGCAGGTGTACGACGAGGTCGTCACCCTGCTGGTCGCCGGCACCGAGACCGTCGCCGGCGGACTGGCCTGGCTCTTCCACGAACTCGGCCTGCACCCGGACGCCGACCGCGAGCTCTACGAGGAGGTCCGGCAGCAGTCCGGAGCGCCCTTCGACCTCGACCGGCTCGGTCGACTGCCCTACACCAGGCGGACGGTGGACGAGGCACTGCGCGTCCGCAACCCCGGAGGCATCACGATCCGGCGGGCCGTCACCGATGTCGAACTCGGCGGCCACCACTTCGAGCGGGGCACCGAGTTCATCTTCAGCGCCCTGGTGCTGCACCGGAACCCGCGCTGCTTCACCGACCCCACCCGCTTCGACCCCGACCGCTGGCTGCCCGACCGGCCGGCCGCCCCGCGGGGAGCCTTCATCCCCTTCGGCGCGGGAAGCCACCAGTGCATCGGCGAGTCGTTCGCCCGCGCGGAGATGACGGCGACGGTCGTGGCCGTGGTGGACCAGTGGCGCCTCGAACCCGTCCCGGGCAAGCGGGTCCGGGGAGTCATGACCTCCACCAACCACCCGCGCGACCTCGTCATGACCCCGCGGCCGCGCACGACGGCGGCACGTCCCTAGCCGCCGCCCTCGCCCCCTCCCCGAGGAGAGGGGGCGGGTCGGGCCGTCGCGGCGGTGCGCCGCCCGTCGTCGTCCGGGTGCCGAGCCGCCTGACGCCGGTCCAGGAGCGTCAGCACGGGAGCCGTCATCACCGTGGTCACCAGGGCGACGATGACCAGGACGCCGAAGAGGGCGGGTGAGGCGATGCCCGCGCTGAGGCCGACGTTGATGGCGATGAGCTGCATCAGCCCGCGCGCGTTCATCAGCGCGCCCACCCGCAGGGCGATCTCCGGCGGCTCGCCGAGCATCCGCGCGGCCGCCCAGCAGGCACCGAACTTGCCGATGATCGCCACCGCCACACAGGCGACGGTGAACAGGAGCAGACCACTGCCGGACAGCAGCGTGAAGTCCGTGTTGAGCCCCGAGTAGGTGAAGAACAGGGGCAGGAACACGATGCGGCTGATCGGTGCGATGGCCGCCACGGCGCGGGTCACCACCGGGTCGCGGGGGAAGGCCACGCCGAGGCTGAAGGCGCCGAACACGGCGTACAGGCCGATGCGGTCGGTGTACCAGGCGGCGAGGAACAGCAGGAGCACGGTGACCAGCAGCATGTGCTCCTCGGTGAGCCGTCGCGCCCGCTCCAGGGCCCTGGCCCGGACGCGGAGGAAGACACCGAGGAACACGGCGAGTCCGACCGCGCCGGCCACGGCCAGCAGGAACGTGTCCGCGTTGCCGCCCGCCATGCTCAGCACCATCGCCAGCAGCACCCATGCCACGGCGTCGTCGAGCGCGCCGGAGGCCAGCGCGACCGAGCCGAAACGGGTGTCGGTCAGGCCGCGTTCGGTGATGATCCGGGCCAGCATCGGGAACGCGGTGATGGCCACGGTGACCCCGACGAACAGCGCGCCCACCGCGGGCGAGACACCGTCCGGGTAGAGGTCCACCGCACCGTGCGCCGCCCAGGCCAGCCCGGAGCCGAACAGCAGGGGCACGACGATGCCGGCCGCGGAGACGGGCACCGCCGTGCGGCCCACCGACCGCAGCCGGTCGGTCCGGAACTCGTAGCCGGACAGGAACATGAAGACGACGAGACCGACCTGCCCGGCCACGTACAGCACGGGTCGCATCTCGTCCGGGAACAGGGATTTCTCCAGGCCGGGGGAGAGGAGGCCGAGAACGGACGGCCCGAGGGCCACCCCGGCGACCATCTCCCCGACCACGGGCGGCTGGCCGAGGCGACGCAGGAGCAGACTGACGAGACGGCAGACGGTGAGGATGACGGCCACGGCCAGGAAGAACGCCGGGCCCATCTCGGTGGTCGACAACGATGACTCCTGGGGGAGGAGACCTATGGAGAGACCTTCGGAGGCCCATGGAGACCCATGGAGGCCCGTGCGGACCCGGGGAGGTCCACGAGGGCCTGCGGGGATGACGCCTTCACGCCCCGTGGCCCGGGTACGGGCAGGCCGTCGCGCCGTGCGCCCGACCCGCCCCGGCACCGGGCGCGGCGTCGCCGGCGCTCAGCGGACGGCCCTCGGTGTCGTACCGGGCGAAGTACGTCGTGGCGGGCCTGGTGCGGCGGGCGTCCAGCACCATCCAGGTGCCGAGGACCAGTTGCAGCAGGCTGCGTCCGACGTCCTCGGCCCGGTCGCGAACGGCCAGCGCCGTGCGCAGCACGAGCCTGGTGGTCCGGGAGGCGGGCCGCTCGCGGGGCAGCAGCAGACAGGGAGCGCGGTGGGGGATGGAACGGGTGTGCCCGACCGGTGAGTCGAGCACGTGGCGGGCCAGCACCTCCCGGGTCGCGGCGCGCATCACGACCGGCGCGAGACGCCAGGCGGGACAGGGCCGGTTGGCGGCGACGCCGAACGGGATGTGGTGGGCGTTCTTCGCGGACAGCGTCGCCCAGCGCTCCGGGTCGAAGCGCTCGGGATCGGTGTGGCCGGTGGCGTGGTAGTCGGGGTAGCTGAAGGTGAGGACGGAGCCCGCCGGGATCGTGGGCAGGCCGTCGAGCGCGATGTCGGCGGTGGTGATGCGATGCGCCACCCCGAACAGCGGGAACAGCCGGAACGTCTCGTTCATGACGTGCGACAGGTAGCGGTCGTCGTCGGGCGTGCCCGCCACCTTCCGCTGTACGTCCGGGTGCTGGGCCAGGGCCAGCAGGAGATGGGCCATCGCCTCGGACATCTGGACCACGGCGGTGTTGAAGAAGGTGCCTTGCAGATAGAACGCCTGCTGGCGGCGGGTCAGGCAGCCGGGCAGTTCGTGGGGCACGTCACCGGCGGCCAGCCGGCGCAGCAGATAGCGGGTCAGCCGGTTCCTGCGGCGCATATGGCGCGGCCGGGTGCACTTGAGGGCGTCGACCACGTCGGTGGCGTTGGCGACGATCAGCCGCCGGGCCTCGGCCGGGCAGGGCTCCCGGAAGACCAGTTCGTAGAAGAACTCGGCCCACACCGGCATCATCAGGTCGCGCAGCCGCACGGACCGGATCCGACCGGTGTCCGCGCTCTCCAGGACGCGCCGGGTGGCGCTCGCCGCGGCGGCGTACAGCTCGGCCGACGGGCCGGAGAGGATGGCGAGGGTGCGCCGGGCCACCTCGTCGTAGCGGGGACCGGCCTCCAGATGCTCCTGGTGGACGTCGGCGCCGGGCGCGAGCCAGTACCAGAACAGGTCGGACAGTGCGGCGCCCTTGCTGCGGCCCCCCGCGGCGGGGTGGCCGTAGACCTCCTGGAAGCGGTCGGCGCCGAAGACGGCGCTGGGCAGCGGTATGCCCTCGTCGCCGTTGACGCGGGCGAAGACCTTCATCCGCAGGGCGACGACCCGGCCGGGCAGCCAGGCGGGCAGGGACAGCAGCAGCGCGCCGCCCAGGGCCGTCGCCGCCGTCGTCCTCCGGCTCACCATGCTGGTTCTCCTTTCGGCCGGTGGTACGGGAACCCGCGCGCGACCACCTGGTCGGCCGTGAGGTCCCCGGGCCGGTGCCCGCCGCACAGGGCGAGCACCTGGGCGAAGTCCGCGCGCAGCGCGCTCAGCAGCTCCGTCACCCCGTCCTCGCCGCCCGTCGCCAGCGCCCACAGCACCGGCCGCCCCACGCCGGCGGCGACCGCTCCCAGGGCCAGGGCGAGCGCGATGTCGGTGCCGCGGCGTACCCCGCCGTCCACGAGGACCGGTACCCGTCCCGCGACGGCCCCGGCGACGGCCGGGAGCGCCTCGACCGCCGCCGGAGCGGCGTCGAGCTGCCGTCCCCCGTGGTTGGACACGAGCAGCGCGTCCACACCCTGCTCGACCGCCGTCCGCGCGTCCGCCGGATGCAGCACGCCCTTGAGGACGAGGGGCAGGTCGGTCAGGTCGCGCAGCCGCCGCAGATCGTCCCAGCCCGCCGGCCACATGGCGATGTCGCGGGTGCCGCCGGGCGCGGCACCGGGCAGGTCCCGCATGTTCTCGGCCGCGAGACCGGGCGGCAGGTCGTGGAAGCCGTTGCGCAGGTCCCGGGTGCGGCTCCCGAACACGGGGGAGTCGACGGTGACCACGAGGGCGGAGCAGCCCGCCCGCTCGGCCCGGCGCACGAGTTCGGCGGTGACCTCGTGTTCCGGCTGGAGGTACAGCTGGAACCAGACGACGGCCTCCGGGTCCCTCGCGCGGGCCGCGGCGACGACGTCCGCGACGGCGGTGGTGGCGGCCATGCCGGTGACCAGCGGAGTCCCGGTCGCGGCGGCGGCACGCGCGGTGGCCAGTTCGCCGTCGGGATGCGCGAGCCGGTGGAAGGCGGTCGGGGAGACGAAGAGCGGAGCCGGCCACTCCCGGCCCAGCACGCCCACGCGGGTGCCGGTGCCGGGGCCGGGGCCGCGCAGCACCCGGGGGAGCAGCGCCAGCCGGGCGAAGGCGTCCTCGTTCTCCCGCAGTGCCGTCTCCTCGCCCGCTCCGCCGGCGATGAAGTCGTAGTGCTCAGGCCGCAGTTCCGCGAGGGCCCGGCGTGCCAGTGCGGCCGGATCGTACGCCGGGCCCGTCCGCGGGCCGGTCACGGCCTGGGCGCGGCGGATGCTCCGCCGGCCGGGAGGCCGTTGCCGGCGGGCAGCCGGGAGGCGAGGAAGGAGCCGAGCGGGCCGACGTGGACGTCGGGGTCGTCCCACTCGTTCTCCAGGTTCTCCGTGAGGTGGTGTTCCGCGACCGGCTTTCCGGTGCCGTCCGGCAGGAACTGACGTACCACGGGGTGGAGATAGCGCGCGTCGAGGCCACCGGTGTCCCGCTGGGGCGTCCGTGCGACGGTGACGTCGAAGGGGTCGACCTGGTCGTGGTCGGCGCCGTACTCCAGGGTGACGGCGAAATAGCCGGCCAGGTCCCCGAACTCGCCCCGGGCGGCGGCCTCGTGCAGATGGGCCACCGGGACCTCCTCGCAGTACCGGGCCCCGCCGTCGGCGCCGAGCAGCACCGCGTCGCCGAGGAACCCGAACATCTGCCACAGGGCCGAGGTGCGGTTGACCCGCGCGACGATCGCTTCGCTCACCGCGTCCGCGGTGGCGGGCAGGTCGGTGTGCGGCCAGTCCCGGTCGTGGTAACGGCGTTCGAGTATGCGGGCGAGCGCCTTCACTCCGTACCGGAAACCGTGGATGAAACCACTGGTGGACTTTCTGAAGTCGAGGGACTGGGTGATGGTCCCGGCGAAATACAGATCGGGTATGTTCGCGGATTCCCATGCGCTGGTGAGCCGCGGGAACCGGTCCTTGACGACGAGGTCGGGCCGGCAGTCGTCGTCGAATATCGAGGCGTCGAAACGGAATCCGGTGGCCAGGATCACCCGGTCGTACCGGATGTCCTTCACCACTTCCTCGACGCGCGCGAACCTGACGCTCACCAGATAAGAGCCGTCCGGCTGCCGTGCTATGCGCAGGATGTCGCCGTCCAGTACGGCGTTCTGCGACTTGAGCTGATAGGTGTCGAGGAAGTTGTTGTTGACCGCGCGGAGATGTCCGACGAAGTGCGTCCGCCACGCGAGTTTGAGGGAGCCGGGTCCGGCGACGTGGATGACGGCGGCGGTCTCGATGAGATTGTCCGCGGTCTCGAAGGCGGAATTGCCGCGCCCGATGACGAGGACGCGCTGGTCGGTGAAGTCCGCGGGGTCGACGGTCACCGTGTCGTAGCGTTCGGCCTCCTCGACGCCCTCGATGGCCGGCACGTACGGCCGGGAGACGCCCGTGGCGACGATGATCCGGCGGGCCCGGATAACGTTGCCATTCTGGTCCGTCGCCGTGAAGAGGCCGTCCGCGGGCCGGGTGACGCGGGTGATCCGGGTGTCGAGGCGGATGCGCAGCCCCTGGGTCCGCGCGAAGTCCGCCAGGTAGCGGACCATGTCGTCGGCCGGTGGGAAGTAGCGTGGGGAGTAGGCGGTGAAGAGTGGTCCGTCGTCCGAGAGGAGGGAATTCCAGTCGACGCGAAGGCGCATTTCCGGATCGCTCCAGCCGGTGTGCACCTTGTTGGACGATATAAGCGTTCTATGCCGGGGAAAACGCGTGAAGAAGGCGCCTGGAGTGTCGCTCTCCTCCACGATGAGGTAATCCCGGCCGTTCTTTTCAAGGAAGTACCCGGCTTGGAGGCCCGCGGGGCCGCCGCCGATGACGAGATAGTCAACCTGCGTTAAAGCAGACATGGATTCGTCCTGCCTTCCGTGGAGGCGGAATGGACCTTACTTGATGGTTAAAGCACTGATCCAGACCGCCTCTGCGTGACGTAGGTCACTCGCCACTCGGGTTGGTGAATTCCTTCCGTCGGTTAACGTGAGGCGTGTTTGGCGGTCCGAGTGAGCCCATTCGCCGTTCGGCATGGTCGCTTTCCAGACATTCACGCCGTCTTCGTGTCGGCTGCTTCCGGTCCAGGATGGAGACGAAGTGGACGAAAAGCCCGGGGGTCTCTTTCCGCAGGCGTTCGTCGACGCCTTCCGCGGCGCCCCCGACCTGCCCGCCTTCGAGCACGGGGCACGCACGGTCACCCGGGGAGAGGTGCTCGACCTGACCGCCGGCTTCGTCCGGGGGCTGCGCACCGCGGGCCTGGCTCCGGGAGCCCGCGTGGCCCTGGACACCGGCGTCACGCCGGAGGCGTTCGCGGTGCGCGTCGCGGCCCACGTCGTCGGCTGCCAGGTGGTCGGACTGCGTCCCGGACTGACCCGTGCACACCTGCGCGACATCCTCGCCCGGGACGTCGACGCCGTGGTGACGGACGACGCCGCGAGCCGCCCCGAACTCGCCGCCGCGGCAGCCGGGTCACGACTCCTGGAGACCGGCGCGCTGCGGCCCCCGGAGGGCTTCACCGCCGCGCCCGGCGACCTCACCCCCCGCGGCGACCGCGACGGCGTCGGCGTCATCCACCTCACCAGCGGCAGCACCGGCCGGCCCAAGGGCACGATGGTGACCTACGGGGCGCTGTCGGAGCACTGGGCCCTTCAGCCCGCACGCTGGACCGACCGTGTCCGGCGCCTCGCGGCGCGCTACGAACGGTTCCTGCTCTTCGGCACCCTCACCAGCGCCGTCATGTTCGAGCACCTGGGCCTCGCCCTGCTGGCCGGGGGCACCGCGGTGATACCGCAGCAGCCCCCGGTCTTCCCCGGCGTCTTCGCCGAGCTGCGCGTCACCGCCTGCATGACCACGGTGCCGCGCCTGTACGGCATTCTCGACGCCGTGCGCAATGGGGGCGCGGACACCAGCGGTCTGCGCGCCCTCGTCGTGGCCGGATCCCCTCTTGCCCCGCACCGGCTGACCGAGGCGGCCGAACTGCTCGGACCCGTGGCCCACCACGCCTACGGCCAGACCGAGACGGGCATGCTCACCCTCCTCGAACCCGAGGAACTCGCCGCCGACCCCGGCCTCGCCGACACGGTGGGACGCCCGCTCGACACGGTCGAGATGACCGTGCGCGACGAGGACGGCCGCGACCTGTCGGCGGGCGGCACGGGCGAGGTGTGGGTGCGGGCGGCGGACGCGTTCTGCGGCTACTGGGAGGACCCGCGGGAGACCGCGGACGTCCTGCGCGACGGCTGGGTCCGGACCCGGGACCTCGGGCGGCTCGACGCGGGCGGATACCTGCGGCTGACCGGACGCACGCGCGACGTCGTCATCGTCAACGCCATCGTGCACTACGCGGGCCCCATCGAACGCGTCCTCGCCTCCCACCCCGACGTGGACCAGGCATACGTCGTCGGGGTCCCGGACGAGCGGACGGGCGAGGCCATCCACGCCTTCGTCGTCCCGCAGCCGGGCCGCGCGCCCGAGGAGGCGGCGCTGCGCGAACTGGTGGCACGGGCCCTGGGGGAGGCCGGCGCCCCGGCAGGCGTCAGCATCCTCACCGACGTCCCCGTCGCGGCGAGCGGCAAGCCCGACAAGGCCGCCCTGCGCGCCCTGCTGACACGCCCCTGAACGGACCCGCGCGGCAAGGGCGGTCGGAACCGCCGACGGTGACGCCGGCCCGGCCGGTGTCGAGGTGGCCGGTGAACCGCTGCGACGACACGCGGTCGCGGTCCACCGTGACGGTCGAACCGACCCTGACCCGTCAGGTCCCGTGTGCCGGGTCGGGGCCGCCCAGGCAGTCCCGGGCCGCCGTCCGGAACGCCGCCACCAGCCGGCTGTGGTCCGCGGCCCGGGTCGCCACCACGACGTGACCCGGTTCGACGCCGCGCAGCGGCACCGTGGTGAGGTCGGGGCGTATCCCGGCCGCGTGCAGGGCGGCCGGGACGATGGCCACGGCCTGCCCGGCGGCGATGCATTCGAGCTTGTCCTCGATGGTCTCGACCGGGGGCCCGTCGGGCGCGGGACGGCCGCCCGGACGCGGGTCGATGCGCCAGTAGGCGTCCCACTCCGGGTCCGGGAAGCGGGGGATCGGCTCGCCGTCGATGTCGTCGAGAGTGGCCCACTCCTTGCCGGCCAGCCGGTGTCCGAGCGGGACGAGCAGCAGTTTCGGCTCGTCGTGGAGGATCGTCACCCGCAGGCCGTCGGTCCGCAGCGGCAGCCGGGTGACCGCCGCGTCGACCCGCCGGTCGAGCAGGGCCGCGCGCGGCTCGTTCCACTCCAGGTGCAGCGTGCGCACCTCGGCGTCGGGATGCCTGTGCCGCAGGTTTTGCACCGCCGGGGTGACGATCAGGCCCGCGGTGTAGCCGACGGTGATCCGGGTGGGCCGCGCGGCGGCTCGGGCGGCGGCCCCGGCCTGCTCGGACGAACGCAGCAGGGCCTGCGCGTGCGGGAGGAACGCCTCTCCCGCCTCGGTGAGCCGCGTGCCCTGCCGCGTGCGGTCCAGGAGCCGGGCGCCCACCTGGGCTTCGAGCCGGCCGATCTGCCGGCTCAACGACGGCTGGGCGATGTGCAGTTCGGCCGCGGCACGGCCGTAGTGCAGATGCGAGGCGACGGCGATGAAGTAGCGCACCAGCCGCAGATCGAGATCCGTCATGCCGAAACCGTATGACGTGGTGCGGAACAGGTCTTTGATCACTCAGGGTTCGCGTCCCTAGCGTGAGAGCCATGTCCACTGACAATGAGATCGCCGTCCAGCGCTTCTACGAGGCCCTCGCCACGGGGGACACCTCGTTGGTCGACGAGGCCCTCGCGCCCGACTGGGAAGCCGTGCCGGCCCTGCGCACCGGGCCCGGCGCGGACGGCTGGAAGAAGAGCATCGAGCACCTGCGCGGCGCCTTCTCCGGGCTGACCGTCACGATCGCCGATGTCGTCGAGTCCGGTGAGATGGTGGCGGTGCGTTCGGTCGGCCGCGGAATACACGTCGGGGAGCTGCTTGGCGTCGAGGGCACCGGCCGTGAGGTCGAGTTCCGGGCCTCGGACTTCCACCAGGTGGTCGACGGCCGGATCGTGCGCACCTGGCACCTGGAGGACTACTTCGGGATCGCCACCCAGATCGGGCTGGAGTTCACCCGTGGCGCTTGACGGCAGGACGGCGGTGGTGACCGGGGCGGCGCGCGGCATCGGGTACGCCTACTGCCGGCGGCTCGCCTCGGACGGCGCCAACGTGGTCGCCGTCGACATCGACGACCCGGCCGACGCCGTGCGCGAACTCCCGGGCAGCGGCGACAAGTTGGGGCTGGTGTGCGACATCGCCGAGCCGTCCCAGGTCGACACCGCGATCGGCACGGTCCTCGACCGGTACGGGCGCTGCGACATCCTCGTCAACAACGCCGGCGTCTTCCCCTTCACCGATCTCGACCACGTGACGATCGAGCTGTGGCGCAGGGTCCAGGCGGTCAACGTCGAGGCGATCCTGCTCTTCGCCCGGGGGTTCGCCCCGGGGATGCGGGCCGCCGGCTGGGGACGCATCGTCAACACCGGCTCGGGCATCACCCTGACCCAGAACCGCGATCTGGCCTACATGACCAGCAAGGGCACCGTGCACGCGCTGACCCGGGCACTCGCCAACGAACTCGGCGAGAGCGGCATCACCGTCAACGCGATCGCGCCCGGCCTGGTGGCCACCGACGGCTTCCTGGGCCGGGCCCGGACGAACGGCCCGAGCGCCGAGGAGGTGATCGCCCGGATGACGGCCATGCAGACCATCAAGCGCCCGTCGGTCCCGGCCGACCTCGGCAACGCCCTCGCCTTCCTGGTCTCGGACGACGCCGACTTCGTCACCGGCCAGATCCTGCACGTCGACGGCGGGGCGACCCGCACCGGAGCCTGACCCGGTTCGACGCGACGGCCGGTCGCACCCCCGTTCACCCGAACAGGTGGTTTGGCCCGCTACGACGGCCTGCCCGCGCCGGGACGCAGTGTGCTGGAGCGCGCAGGCACGTCCGGGCCGCGGAAACGCCCGGGCCGGGGACCATCCCGGCCGCCACGGCGGCGGAGCCTGGTCCGAGAACTGGGGGACGACCGGTATGACCTCTTCTCCGCCCGACGGCCGGGGACTGGACGAGCAGGCGGTCCTGCTCGTGGCGGGCCTGGCGGACCTGGCCGTCAGCACCGTGAGCTCGGCCCTCGGCACGGCACGGCAGCTGCTGCGCCGGTCCGACGGGCCCGACCTCGCACGCGACGCCCACCAGGACCTGCTGGCCCGCGGCCGTATCGCGCTGGACCGTTACGCCGCGGCACCGCCCGCCCACCTGGAGGTGCTGGCCCAGCACGCGAGGACACGCCGGACGGCGCCCGGCGGCGATGTCTGAGCGCTTCGACACCGCCGGGTTCAAGGCCCGCGTCGACACCGTCCTGCACGAGTTCCTCGCCGAGGAGGCCGAGCGGCTTTGCGCGATCGACGACGCGCTCGCGCCGGTGGCCGGGCAGCTGCGGGCGGCGGCCGGCCACGGCAAGCGGCTGCGGGCGGCGTTCTGCTACTGGGGATGGCGCGCGGCCGGCCAGCCCGACAGCGATCCCCTCGTCCGCGCGGCGGCCTCCATGGAACTGGTCCACGCCGCCGCGGTCGTCCACGACGACCTCATCGACGACAGCCCGCTGCGCCACGAACTGCCCACCGCCCACGTGGCGTTGCGCACCGCCGTCGCCGGCCGGCCACGGGCCCGGGCCGCCGCCCGCGCGCTGGCCATGCTGGTCGGCGACCATCTGATGGCGCTCGCGGGCCAGTTGTTCACCACCAGCGGTCTGCCCGCCGCCTACCTCACCCGCGCACGCCCGATGTGGGGCGACCTGGCGAGGGAGTTGATCGCCGGCGAGTGCCTGGAGATCCTCAACACCGGCACGGAACCCGACCCGCTCGTGTCGCTGAAGGTGGTGCGCTACAAGACCGCGAAGTACACGGTCGAACACCCGCTGCTCATCGGCGCGCTGCTCGCCGGTGCCGCCGCCCGGCTGCGGGCCGGTCTGTCCGCGTACGGGCTGCCGCTGGGCGAGGCGTTCCAGCTGCGCGACGACCTGCTGGGCCTGTTCGGGGACCCCGGCCGCACGGGCAAGGAGAGCCTGGACGACATCCGCGGCCGGCGGCCCACCGCGCTGCTGGCCGTGACCTGGCGGGCCGCCCGGCCGGACCAGCGCGAGCGACTCGCCGGCGTGCTGGGCCGCCGGGACCTCACCGCCGACGACCTGCGCGACGTGCGCGAGCTGATGACCGCCCTCAAGGCCCCCGATCAGGTGGAGGAGATGATCACCTCCCGGGTGCGGGAAGCCGTCGGCAGCCTGGACCCGCTCGACCTGCCGCACCCGGCCCGCCGGGCCCTGACCGATCTCGCCGGCTCGGCCACCGACCGTCATCACTGACCAGATCAGATCGCCCTCGCCCCCCGGTCGCCCGCACCGGCCCGACCACCCTGCTGATCCGCCCCCACGACGGCCGGCCCTCGTAGCCGAGCGGCTCACCGGAAGGACTGCCGACATGACCTGTACCGATGCCTCCATGGACGCCCTGCGCCAGTCGGGGGACGAACTCGCCGACGCGGTGGTGGCCACCTTGTTCGAACGGGGCGAGGTGGGCACGTTCAACACCCTGATGCGCTACGTCTCCACGGTCGGCGCACCGCTCCCCGACGGGCTGCCCGACGTCGCCCGCGAGTACCTGCGGGCCACCGCCGTGCCGCCGGCCTGGGTGGACTGGGAGGAGATGGAGAGGGCCCGGCTGTTCTTCATCGACAACAACGTGCACATCTCCACCGCGCTGTCGTTCGCCTCCATGCCCGCCTGCTACGTCGTTCCCCACGTCGCGAAACTGCTGTCGGCCACCCACGGGCTGGACTATCCGTCCAGGCGGATGGCGGAGACCGGCCAGTTCACCGTCTACCTCATGCGGCCCGATGCCTTCGAGGCGGGCGGCAGGTTCGTCCCGGCCGCGCAGAAGGTGCGCCTGCTGCACGCCTCCATCCGCCATCACCTCAGGCGGGAGGGCCGCTGGGACGTCGAGGCACTCGGCGCGCCGATCTGCCAGGAGGACATGATCGGCGGGCAGCTGTTCTTCTCCCTGCTCGTCCTGGACAGCCTGCACCGCCTCGGCATCCACATGAGCGTCGAAGGGGCGGAGGCCTACTACTACGCCTGGCGCGTCGTCGGCGCGATGCTCGGCGTCGACCAGGACGCCGTCCCCAAGTCCCTGGAGGAGGCCCGGCAGTTCCTCGACCTGTACATGATTCGCCACATGGGCCCTTCGCCCGAAGGCGCCCACCTGACCCGACAGCTGATCGACCTCTACGAGGAGGTCGTCCCCGGCACCTTCTTCGACCCGATCGTCTCCGCCCTGATCCGCTACCTCGTCGGCGACACCTGTGCCGACTGGCTCCAGGTCCCGCGCACCGCCTGGGACAGCGTGGTCAAGGCCGCCCCCAGCCTGCTCGGTGTGCTGGAGACCATCGAGGACCGGTCCCCGCTGGGGGCCTGGGCCCTGGACCGCCTCGGCCACCTCACCACCGTCTTCGAACTGTCCTCCCTCACCCGGGGCCGCGTCATGCACTACGCCATCCCCGAGCAGCTGAAGAAGGAGTTCGGCGTCACCGGCACCGTGCCGCGCACCCGCCGCTGGACACCGCCCGCGCCGACGGTCGCCCCCTGACGGTCCCTGGCAGACACCCGGGACACGGAACTCGGCGGGAGGGGCGACGACCGCCCATCGGGAAGCAACCGGCGTCCGCGCGTGCCCGCCGTGGGAGTGAACGGACCGGCGTCGGCGGGCACGGCGGAGCGTTCCGGGCGGGGCCGCCGTAGCCTGCGGCCATGACCGATGCACTGACGCGGAGTCCCGACGACGCCTTCGAGATGCTGATCTCCGGCAACCAGCGGTTCGTCACCGGCTTGCCCGAGCACCCCAACCAGGACGCCGCGCGCCGCGCGGAGACGGCGCCGGCCCAGAGCCCCTTCGCGGTCATGTTCGGGTGCTCGGACTCACGGCTGGCCGCCGAGATCATCTTCGACCAGGGCCTGGGCGACCTGTTCGTGGTCCGCACCGCCGGGCATGTCGTCGGCGCGGAGGTGCTGGGCAGCATCGAGTACGGGGTGAGCGTGCTGGACTGTCCGTTGGTCGTGGTCCTGGGCCACGACTCGTGCGGGGCCATCGCGGCCGCCCGCGCCGCGGCCGACGGCGGCAGGGCGCCCGCCGGTTTCGTCCGTGACGTCGTCGAGCGGGTGACCCCCAGCGTCCTGGCGGCCCGCGCCGCCGGCCGGAACCAGGAGGAGGACTTCCTCCACGAGCACATCCGGCACAGTGTCGGCCTGCTGCTGGACCGTTCCCGCGTGCTGGCCGAGCGGGTGGCCGCCGGCCGCGTCGGCGTGGCGGGCCTGTCCTACCGGCTGGCCGACGGCAGCGCCCGGCTGGTCTCCTCCCACGGCCTGAGCAGGATCACCGCCCCCGCCGGGTGAGACCCCACGTCAGCCGGATGACGCGTGCGGGACGCCGTACCGGGCCGCGCTGCCACGGCGGCCCGGCTCGCACCGGCACGGCCGGGTGAGCATCCCGCCCCGCGCGGTGGCGTGAACGGTCCGCGCCCCGAGGCCCTCGTGGTGCGGACGCCGCATTCTCTCCCCCCGAAGCGCGCGCACGGGCGTCCGGTCCGCCCCCGAGCCGCTTCCGCGTCCGCCGCCGGCCCGGCGCACAGGCCCGCACCTCGCCGCCCCGGCCCGGCATGCTCGGGGCGGGGCCGGTGCGCTTCCCGACTGTCTCGTCATGGCTCCTCGCCCACCCCTCGTGCATCATTGATGCGACTGCCACTTCATCTGCGATCGAATTCCTTCGGCCCCAACGCCCCTTATGACTGCGGAGGTTCGCGATGGCGTCGACGCGCGTCCATCTCGTGCTGGTGCACGGGCTGTTCTCCTCGGCCAAGGTGTGGCGGGCGTTCGAGACGCTCATCGCCGACGACCCCGAACTGGCCGGTCTGGTCAGCGTCCATCCCTTCGAGTACGACTCCCCGCTCGGCCGGCTCCGGCCCGACCGCCGGGTCGCCGAGACCGACGACATCGCCGACCAATTGGGCACCTTCCTGGAGACCGAACTCGCCGACGCCGAACGGATCGTGCTCGTCACGCACAGTCAAGGTGGGCTCGTCGTACAGCGGTTCCTCGCCCGCAAACTGTGGAACGGCGACGGCGCCGAGCTGGCCCGGATCAAGTACTTCACCATGTTCGCCTGTCCCAACACCGGTTCGGGTTTCTTCCTCACCATGCGCAAGTTCCTGAAACTCTGGAACAACCCGCAGGAACAGCAGTTGAGGCCCTTCGACCGGGCCGTGACCGAGGCCCAACGCACCGTTCTGGGCTCCGTGGTGCACGCCCGCGCCTACAGCGACACGGAATGCCCCATACCCGTGCGCGCCTACGGAGGATCCACCGACGACATCGTGCCCCCCGTCGTCGCCCGGGGCCTCTTCCCCAAGGGCGGCGTGATCACCGCGGACCACTTCTCCATCATCCAGCCCGCGGACCGCACGGCCGCCTCCTACCTGGCCGTGCGCGCGGCGCTCCTGGAGGTCGCCGAGGGCCCGTCGCCCACCCGGCGGCCCCTCGCCCCGGTGGCGACGGACCAGGACGCCGACGTCCCGGACAGCGACGGAACCACGCCGGACCCCGCACGTGGCGTCCCGTCGCCCGCCTCCGACGCCCCCGACCTCGCCCCCTACCCGCCCCCGCCCTACGGCCAGTTGAACGACGGCCAGTTGAAGGGCAAGGACCGGCAGGAACTCGTCGCCTACCTGCTGTCCGAGCAGGCCTGCCAGCAGGTGCACATCGTGGCGGGCCTGGGCGGCTCGGGAAAGAGCCGGATCGCGCTGGAGACCGCCGAACGCGCCCAGCGCGCCGGCCGCCGCGTGTGGTGGGTGTCCATGCCCGAACTCAGCCGCCACATGCGGATGATCGCGCGCGACCTGGGCGCCCCGTCCATCAACGTGGAACGGGCGTGGCTCGTCGGCCAGGCCATGGATCTCGTGTGGACCTTCCTCGACGCCTGCCCCGACCCCTGGTTGCTGATCTTCGACAACGCCGACGAGCCCGAACGCCTCGGGCCTCCCGACGGCCCCCTCGCGGCCGGAACCGGCTGGCTGCGCAAACCGCACAATCCGCGGGGCACCGTCCTCGTCACCAGCCAGGTGCGCCGTCGGCACGCCTGGGGCGAAATCGGCCTGATCCACCAGGTCCTGCCGCTGGACGAGCACGACGGCGCCTCCATGCTCCTCGAACGGACCGGGGGCCTCGGCGGTACGAACGAGGACGCCCGCGGACTGTCGAGGGAACTGGGCGGGCTGCCGCTCGCGCTGCGGCACGCCGCCGACGTGATCAAAGCGGTCAACGAGAGCCAGATATCCCTGGGCAGCGACATCAGGAACTTCGAGATGTTCCGCCGCACCGTGAACACCTCCGCGGGCCAGGACGGACCCCAGCTCAGCGAACTGCTGGGCCGGGAGATCGTGGAGAAGGTCTGCGGCATCGGCATGAACCTGCTCACCGAGCACGGCCTGCCCCAGGCCCCGACCCTGCTGAAGGTCTTCACCTGCCTGAGCATCGCCCCGATCCCCTACCGCTGCCTGCTGTCCGGACCCGCGCTCGCCCAGTCCCCGCTCTTCCCCGGGGCCACCGCCGAGAGCACCAACGCCGCCCTCGAAGGCCTGGAGGAACTCGGGCTGGTGGACGCCTACGAGCGCGAGGACGTCGCCCACCGCGAGCTGGCCGGAATGCTGTCCCTGCACCCCGTGGTGCACGGCGTGCTGCGCAAGGACGAGGAGGTGCGGGCCCGGCCCGCCGACTTCTACGGCGTCGCGCTGCGCATGCTCCTGTCGGCCACCGACCACCGCAATCCCGATCACCCCGCCAACTGGCCCCTGTGGGCGGCCCTCGCCCCGCACGCACTGGAGGTCTCCAAGGCATGCCTGCTCGGTGAACCGCGGCTGTCCGACCGCACGGTGCGCACCGAGGCACTCGAACTGGCCCGGCTGACCGCCCGCTATCTCATCGCCACCGGTCTGCCGGCTCCCGCCTACGACCTGGTCGTCCCGCTGATCGAACGCTGCGCCGCCTTCGGCTTCGACGAGGACGACCGCGAGATCCTCGGCCTGCGCCACGAACACGGCCGCATCCACCTCGACAGGGAACAACTGACGGAGGCCGAACGGGTGCTGAGCCGCGTGGTGCGGGCACGGGCCCGGATCCTGGGCGAGGACCACGCGGACACCCTCGCCAGCAGGCACAAGCTGGCCCGCGCGATCCACGAGCAGACGGGGCGGCAGACCGAGGCGGAGGCCATGCTGCGCTCCATCGTCGAAGCGGAGAAACAGGTGCGCGGCCACGAACACTACGACACCCTCGTCGTGCGCCACACGCTGGCCCGCACCATGCAGGCCCTCGGCGCGCACCGCGAGGCCGAGGCCGAGGCCCGCCAGATCCTCGACATCAGCCGCCGCAACCACTGGCCGCCGGCCACCCCCGAGGTCCTGCGGGTCAGGGAGACCCTGTCGCACTCGCTGCTGAGCCAGAACCGTGCGCAGGAGGCGGAACAGGTGATCCGCGAGGCGCTGCGCGACGCCTCCCAGCCCTCGGACTCCAACCTCGTGATGCGCCTGCGCTACACCTTCGTCCTCGTCCTCCTCGGAATACGCGGGCGCACACCCGAAGCGGTGAGCGAACTCCGCACGCTTGTGCTCGATCTCGACCGGGTGGTCAGTTCCAAGCACCCGCTGTCCGTCCAGGCCAGAGCCCTCCTGGAGAAGACTTTGCGGGAAATGCCGACCTGAAAGTCCTTCAATTCCAAGGAAGTTGGCGTAAATGCGCGGTCGGCGACTCCCTTGCGCGTAGCCTGACGGTGCTTCACCCTGAGTGATGCGTCCCTTACTCGAACGCGCGGAGGTCCACCTATGGCTGCTCTCCCCACCACCGACACCCACGACGATCATTCCCTGACGTGGGGCGCCCCGGGGAGCGAGCTCGAGGAGTTGCAGGCGGAGGCGGGCCGGCGCATCGCGATGGAAGCACTCGAGGCCGGACGCCAGGCACTCGAACTCGATGCGAAGACCGCGTTCCGCCCCACCACCGGAGCGCCTCCCGAGTAGGGGCGGCGGGGCGCCTTCGATTTCCGCTGTCTTTCAGAGCGTCGGGGGAGACCTACGAATGACCACAGGGACATCCGCTCGGGACATGCCGCACATCGCGCCGCACGATCCGTTCTTCCGCGTCGCCACCGGGCACGCATTCACCCACCGACTGCTCTCCGGCCTCGCCGCCGGGCGGTACGCGGCCGTGCGGGTGCCCGGCTTCTTCTCCTCGGAGCGCTGCGAGGAGATCCTCACCGCCCTGGAACGCAGGGCGTTCGACTCGTACGGCACGACGCGCGTCCAGCCGCCGGTCATGCGGTTCGGCGTGGGAATCAGCGACCACATGGCGGACGGGGGAGTCGCCGACAGCTACTGGGAGGCGCTGGAGGGGCACTCCCTGGCATGGCGGGCCCTCGACCTCTCGTTCGACCCCTTCGCCGTCTGCCGAGAGGCACTGGGCGCGCACTGGCCCGGCGGCGCGGCCGTCGGCCGGCGGGGCGGCCGCCAACTCGGCGACGGCGTGGCCAGGGAGCCCAACCAGGGCTTCCTCGTGCACTTCGACGACGCGTCGCGCGAATACGCGGAGGACCTGCTCGACGTTCCCCTGATCGGACAGTTCGCCTTCAACCTCTACCTCAGCGTGCCCCCTTCGGGCGGTGAGACGGTGCTGTGGCGGCACCGCTGGCAGCCGGAGGACGAGGCGTACCGGCTGCCCGCCTCCTACGGATACGACGAGGCCGTCGTGCGCGGTGCCGAATCCCTGGAGATCACCCCCCGCGTCGGCGAGGCGCTGCTCATCGACCCCCGCAACTTCCACGCGGTACGCCCGAGCCGGGGCGCTCGGCGCGTGGCACTGGGTTTCGCGGTGGGACTGGCCTCGTCCGGGCAACTGCTCACCTGGGCCTGACGACCCCGCCCGGCCCCGCCGCGCACCGATCGCACCGCCCGCGGCACTTTTGACTCCTCGGTGACGGAGCGACTACGTTCAGGTGATGGAGATCCTGCGCTACGTGGCCTTCAGCAGCGACCCCCGGGGCGGGAACCCGGCAGGTGTGGTGCTGGACGCCACCGGCATCGACGAAGCGACGATGGCCGCCGTGGCGGCCGAAGTCGGCTACTCGGAAACGGCGTTCGTCGTCCCGCGCCCCGACGGCGCGCTCGACATCCGGTACTTCAGCCCGCAGACCGAGGTCCCGTTCTGCGGCCACGCCACCATCGCGACGGCCGTCGCCCACGCGTCGCGGCACGGCGTCGGCCGTCTGCTGCTGCACACCCGGGCGGGAACCGTCCCCGTGACCACCTCCACCGCCCCCGACGGTTCCGTCACGGCCACCCTGGTCAGCGTCGAGCCCCGCACGACGGACCTCGCCGACGCCGATCTCGCCGAACTCCTCGCTACGCTCGGCTGGTCCGCGGCCGACCTCGACCCGGCCCTGCCGCCCCAGGTCGCCTACGCCGGCGCCTGGCACCCGGTCATCGCCGCCGCCGACCGGGCACGGCTGGCCGACCTCGACTACGACATGGCGGCGCTCAACGCCCTCATGGCGCGCCGGAACTGGACCACCATCGCCCTCGTGCACCGGGAGTCGGACACCGTCTTCCACGCCCGCAACGCCTTCCCGCCGGGCGGCGTCGTCGAGGACCCGGCCACCGGCGCGGCGGCCGCGGCGCTCGGCGGATACCTGCGTGGCAACGGGCTCGTCACGCCGCCCACCGTGCTGACCATCCACCAGGGCGTGGACATGGGCCGCCCGAGCCTGCTGACGGTGACGATCCCGGCGGATCCGGCCGGCGGCATCGAGGTGACGGGCACGGCGGTCCCCATCTCCTGAAGGGGCCGCCGGCTATCGGGCGTCGTCCTCGGACACCCGCAGGACGACCTCGATCTCCACCGGTGAACCAAGCGGCAGGATGTTCATGCCGACAGCGCTGCGGGCGTGCCGGCCCGACCTGCCGAACACCTCGACCAGCAGTTCGCTCGCCCCGTCCACCACCTCGGCCTGCCGGATGAACCCGGGCGCCGAGGACACGTACCCCACGACCTTCACCACCTGCACCACCGTCTCCAGGGGCGCCACCGAGTCGGCGGCCGCCAGCGCCGCCAGCGCGCACTGCCTGCTCAGTTCCCGGGCCCGCTCCGGCGACACCTCCGCCCCGACCCTGCCGGTCGCGGTCATCTCCCCGCCGGTCAACGGGATCTGCCCGGACACGAAGACGAACGGGCCGCTGCGCACGGCCGGCACGTACGCCCCCTTGGGCGCGCTCACCTCCGGCAACCGCAGCCCGAGCCCGGCCAGCCTTCCGCGGATGTCAGCGCTCACTGCCCCTCCCGGTACTGGACGAAGAGCACCATCGTGGCACCGCGCCCACCCCGTCGGGGGAGTATCGCCCGATTCGCCGTGTCGCCCGCCATCGGGGGCCGTCACGTCGTAGGCGCTCGGCGGCAACGCTGAAGCTACGCCCCCTGGTTGCCGCGCGCATAACGGTGCTGCACCGCACGCAACCGGGACAACTGCCTCTCGAACTCACCTATGTCGTCGGCACCGACCCAGGGCACCGGCAGCGGCACCGTGGAACCGTCGCGGAGCGTGGCCACGACACGCAGGTTCGAACTACGGACACGGGAGTCGACGGCCGCCACCCGCAGCCCCTCCATGCGGACTATCTCGTCCCACCCCAGTCGCCGCCACCGCAGCACCGCGCAAAACCGGAGCCCGTCCGGGCCCGCCTCCACCCGTCGCCTGAGCACCCCGAGCCCGCACCCGAGGACCCCCACCCCCACGACCCCGGCGAAGATCGCGAGCTTCTCCGCGCCCGGAACACCGAGACCCGCCGCGACCGCCCCCGCGACCGCGACCAACGCCAACGCCGCGGTCCACCAGCGCGCGGACGTCCCACCCCAACGCAACGACAACTCAGCTTGACCGGCCATCCGCGTGATCTTGCCATCTGCCGCGCCCGGTCGCCATATCGCGGGGGACGACCCCGTGGCCGACCGTGCCAGTGCGTCATCGCATCCGAGGCACGTGAGCCCGCGCGGGGCGCCGTCCGTCCGCCGGCTCACCGGGCGTCGGTCGCGTGCCCCGGCGCGCTCGGCGGAGCCCGGCCCGTCCGGTGATCCAAGCCGGAGACGACGGCCATGGTCACGGGGTGCCGTCGGTCGGATGTGACCGTTGGAGGCGGTGGGCGGCGCAGCGTTCGATGACGAGGAGGGCGGCGTCGTCCGCGGGTTCCTGTCCGACGTGGTCGATCAGGTCGCGGTGGATCTCACGGACCAAACCCTCGGGGGTGGACGCACGCAGCACGGCGGCGGACTCGCCGAGTGGGTAGAAGGCTCCCGAAGGCGAGCGGGCTTCGACGACACCGTCGGTGTAGAGCAGCAGCATGTCGCCGGGCTCGAAGGTGAAGGGATCGGTCCGGTGCCTGGAGTCGGGAGACTGGTCCATGCCCAAGGGGGGCGCCGGATGCCGCGCGTGCAAGGCGGTGACGTGGTGATCGTGCCGCAGCAGGGGCGGCGGGTGGCCGCAACTGATCAGTTCCGCCTGTGAGCCATGGTCGGGGATGTCGAGCAGCAGAGCGGTGACGAAGTGCTCACCGGGGTCGTGCTCGGTGTCGGCCACCTCCTCCAGATTCCGGGCCACACTCTCCTCCAGGGCCGCAGCCAGCCCGGACAAGGTGGGGTAGCGGTGCGCGCCCTCGCGGAACGCCCCCAGCACGACCGACGCCTCGCCGATGGCGGCCAGGCCCTTTCCCCGGACGTCGCCGATGATCACCCGGGTGCCGGGACGGTCGGTGCGGGCCAGGGCGAACAGATCACCACCGATCCGGGTCTCGTCCTCGGCGGCCAGATACATCCAGGCCACCCGCAGCGGCCCGATCCGGCGCGGCGGCGGCCGCAACAACGCGAGCTGTGCGGTTTCCGCCACCGATCGTGCCCGGCTCAGCTCCCGGCCGCGCCGTTCGCGCACATGGCAGACGAAGACCACCAGGACCGAGAGCACGATCAGCGCGACGACCTGCGCCATGTGGTTGGCCGTGGTCAGCCCGCCGTGGAACACGGAGATGCACAGCTGGGCGGCCACAGCCAGTGCCCCCACGAGCGCGGTCGGCCGCGGCCCGGCCAAGGACGCGGTGAGGGCCGGCGCGACCACCAGGAAGGGACCCAGATGGATGTCTTGCGGAGAACGCAGGTCCGCAACCGTGATCGCGACGATCAGCGCTAAGGGGATCACCACCGCCCCGCGGCCCGGCCGTCCTGCCAGGAAGCGGTCCACCGACGCACGCCGCACACTCATACCACCGGTGTACCCCCGTTCCCGCACACACGCCTGCGCGCCGAAGCCCCGCCGCCGGGCCGCCTGGGCGAGCGGCGCTCAGCTCGGCGAGCGCGGAGCGGCGGCACCGGCGGCCTTGCCGAGGAGCGCCCTGAGGATGTCCTCGGCGTGCGTCCACAGCAGCGCCCCGCCGATCTCCGGCACGACATGGCGTCGCGCACCGGGCACACGCGCGGCGAGCAGTGCGCCGTTGTCGGGCGAGTGGCCGGTGTCCCGCTCGCCGTACCAGATGTCGACCGGGACCGTGATCGCGTCGAGCGCGAACGGCCACCGCCCCATCGCCAGGACGGTGTCACGGGCGTAACCGGCGCCACCCTGAGCAAACGCTTCGCTCAAGGCCCTGCGGTAGCCGGCCGCGAACTCGGGATCCTGGTACACGGCGAGGTCGCACTCCGCACTCCCCGCCATGACCATGTCCCACATCGCCTCCGCGGTGAAGCCCGCGAAGAACTCCTCGGCTCCGGCCGGATCGCGCGCGGTGCGCTCGACGAGACCGCGCAGGCCCGCGTCCAGGGCAGGGGCGAACTGCGGCGCGGCGACCTCGTCCGCGCCGGAGACGACGGCCAGCGCGGAGGCGACCCCCGCCACGGCACAGGCGAGGGCGAACGGCGCGCCTTGGGAGTTCCCGACCACGGCCGGGCGGCCGAGCCCCCGCAGCGCGCAGAGCTGCCGCACGTCCCCGGCGAAGTCGCGGAAGGTCCGCCCGGGGGCGGGCGTGGAGGCTCCGAGCCCCGGCCGGTCCACGGAGACGAGACGCACCCCGAGCGCCTCGACGACACCTGCCCCGAACCCGAGCCACCGGCTGGTCGCCGCCCCAGGACACAGCAGGACGGGCACTCCGTCCGACGGCCCCCACTCGGCCCATCCGAACGACCGCCCATCCGACAGCGTGCTCTCGCCCAGTCTCGCAGGGGGCCGGACGGCTACGGACGCCATGCGCGGCGGTAGTCGGGGTGCTCGGCGTACGACTGGGCAAGGACGCGAATCGCGTACGCGAGGCCCGCTGAACGGGGGTCCCCGGAGCCCATCTCCTTGTGCTCGCGCGCCAGTTGCCCGGTCAGATCGAGCATGGGCAGATGGCTGTCGAGAAGGGCCTCGCCGCCGATGGTGTCGGCCACGTAGGCATAGGCGTGGTTGTCGTCCATGACGCGAGCGAGGAGGAACTCCAGAAGATCCCCGATGTCCTCGGGTTCGTCTGCCGGCCCGGTGTGCGCGAGGCCCAGGGGAGCGCGGCGCGGCCACACCTTGCGGTGGCTGATCCGCCAGCCGTCGGCGGTGCGTACGACGGTGTCGTCGTAGGAGACCGAACCGCAGGAGCCGTCCGCCTTGATGCCCAGCCCCTTGGACCGGACCCGCACCTCGCCGTCCGGCGACGGCGATACGACGACATTGGTGACGTGATGCGCGACGGGGTTCGCGGCCCCCAGCGCCCAGGCCGCCTCCCGGACGGCCGCCACCCCGCGCAGCGGGTCCTGGCCGAACTCGGTGACGTCGTAGACGACATCGGAGGTGAACAACTCCTCCAACCGGTCAAGGCATCCGTCGTCGACGAGGTGGCCGTGCGACGAGATCAGCTCGGTGATGGCCAAGCGATCGGCAAGAGCGAGTGACACACGCGTCCTCTCCGGCCCGGCAGGCGAAGGCCGCACCGGGCATCGTTCCATCCTCCACGGCGCCGTGCGCGACGGCCGGCAGGCACCCGATGCGTACGATCGGGTCCTGCGCCAGCCGCCGGGAAGCCGCGGCAGCCGGGTGGCCAACGCCCGGATCCGAACCGGGGTTTCCGCATCGGGGCGAACCCGAGTGTGGTGTCCTGGGCCGCCGGACGACGTATGGCCACAGGGAATGTATCCACCGGCACGGCGCGCGTCGACTCATTTCCCCGTCCGCGCCGCAGCCCCCCCCCTCACCGGCTGCCGTGCGGCGCGAACAGGCCGCCTTCTATCCTGATCGGATGATGGATGCGGGGGAGTTCCGGGTCGGTGACGTGCTGTCGGTCGCCTGTCCCTTCACACCGACGCGGGTCGTGCGAGGGGTGACCTGGGGCTGGATTTCGGTGCGATGGCCGTGGTGGGACATCGACACCGACAGCGATTTCGTGCACTGGAACGGGGATGTCGCCCTGGGCGTGCACACCGGCGGCCGCGCCGACCCCGAAGCGGAGGCGGAGCTGTTCCATACCGACCCGCCGCCCGAGCAGCTGAAGGCGGGCGACATCTGCCGGATCGGGGTACCACCGACCGTCGTGCACGTGACGTCCGTCGACCACCACGATCCACCGCTCGAAACGGGCTGGCTGCCCCGGCCCCATATGACCGTGACCGTGCTGCCTCGCGGCCTGTCCTACCGGGAGTTCCCGGACGGCAGCCATCTCGACGGCACGGGATACTCCATCCAGCCTGGTGACGGCATCCCCTTCACCTTCGAACTGCTGATGCGGCCGTACGCCTTCCTGCACCGGGGCGACGAGGTCGCCGACGCCGCCGGCCGGGCATGGCGGTTCGACGGCCCCTGGGACTGGACGGCCTTCGACGGGGAACCCCCGGGCGCGGGCCCCGAGTGGCCGCTCGTCCTGCTGACCCGCGCGGGAACACCATGCTCCGCGAAGGACGCGGAAGCGGTCGGAGCGGGCACGGCCACCGGTTCGCACCAGGAGACGGTCCGGAACTGGATGTCGCTCACCGAGGCGTCGCCCACACCGTGACGCAGCACCGGCCCGGCGCAGACGTACGGACCGCGATGGGGAGCCGCGGTCCGTACGCGTGTGGTGGGGTCACGGCCGGGGGCCGGTCCGCCGGGTGGGTCGGTCAGCGCGCCGCGGCGACCTTGGACAGCGCCTTGGCCAGGCCGTTCGCCCAGAGCTGGTTGACTCGGGAGCGCTCGGTCGCGTTCGGGTAGCGGTTGGTGCAGGACGGGCCGGGGCCGCCACCCGACATGAGTTCACTGCACGGGCCGCTGTAGTGGTCGGGCAGGCCCAGGACGTGGCCCGTCTCGTGCGCGGCGACGCGGATCGAGTCGTACTGCTGGTTCTGCGTGTAGTCCAGGAAGATGTAGCCGCTGCCGTGGCCGTCGGTGGACGCGTACGACCCGCGCGAGTCGTTGCCCTCGTAGTACGCGAAGTCGGCGCTGCCCGTCGTCGACTGGAGTTTCACGTTGGACACGGAGCTGTTCCAGATCGAGGCGGCGCTCGATATCTGCGAACGGAAGCTGGGTGCCTGGGAGGCGTTGTAGTAGACGGTCACCGCCTTGAGGGAGGGGTGCTCGGCCTGCCGCTGGGCGACGGACCTCAACACCGCGTCGAAGAAGGCCTTGTTGCCGCTGCTCTCGGCGGAGCCGACGTATCCGGCGGCACTACGGGCCGGGGCCCGGTCGGCGCCCTGGGTCTGGGCGCCCGCCGGGGCCGCGGTGCCCAGGGCCGCCGCGGCCAGTCCGAGGCCGAGCGCGAGGGCCGCCAGTCTCCTGGAGTTCTTCTGCCCGGTCCTGGTACGGAACGACGTCATGTGGGGGGCTCCTACTCGTTCTGTGGGGTGGAACGATCGGTTGCCAGGAAGTCTCGGACAGTTGAACGGGTCGGGGGATGATGGCAATCGGGGATAGCACCGACCTATCACGCGCCAACTCGTCCATATTCATTACAACTTGAACACCTGGTGTCCCACGGTGCCCCGCTCTACCCTCCCCCTCATGGAGCTGGAGGTCAGGCATCTGCGCGTGCTCTGTGCCATCGCCGACGCCGGCAGTCTGCACAGAGCGGCCCGGGAACTCGGCATGGCGCAGCCCTCGTTGAGCACCCAGCTGCGGCGCATCGAGAACACCCTCGGCGCCCAGCTGTTCGTGCGCACCCGCACCGGCTGCCGCCCCACCCCGTTGGGCCTGGCGGTGCTCAGCCGGGCCCGGCCGCTGGTGACGGAGTTCGCGGCGATCGTGACGGAGACCCGGGCCGCGGCCGCCCGCGCCGCCGGCGGCTTCCAGCTGCGCATCGGCGCCACGGCGAGCCGCGCCATCCCCGGCTGGTTGTACCGGCTGCGGACCGGGGAGCCGCGGATCGAGCCGACGCTCCAGATGAACGTGTCCGCCAACACGCTGCTGGCCATGGTCGCCGACGGCCGGCTCGACATGGCGTTCGTGCACGAGGTCGAGGGCAGCCCGCTGCGGATGCCGCCGGGACTCCGCGTCCGCGTCCTCGTCGAACGCGAGCCGCAGTTCGTCACCCTCGCCGCCCACCACCCGGCGGCCTCGCGAAGACAGGTGCGGATGGCCGACCTGGCCGGTGACCGCTGGATGATCGACGCCACCGTCGACGGCGAGTGGGACGCGCTGTGCCGGGCCCTGCGGTCGGCTGGGCTGCGCTCGGAGATGCTGCACGGCGACTACCTCACCGCGTATTCGCTGGCCGCGATCGGCGAGGTGGTCACCGTCAGCCAGCCGACCGCCCATCCCCGTCCCGATCTGGCCATCCGCCCGCTGGAAGGCGACCCCATCGGCGTGCGGCTGCTGCTGGCCGCCCGTACCGAGGCCGAACTGGACGACGTCTACCCGTACTTGGAGGAGTCGTACTGGGCCGTGGCCCGTGAGGCACCGGCCTACATGGAGTGGCTGGAAAACGCCCGCACCCCGGCCACCGGGCCACCCGACGAGACCCCCGCCCCACCGGACGACCGCCACCGCCCGGCGCCGGCCCGGCTCCGCGAGCGGCCCGACATCGACGCCCACCTGCCCTCACCGGCGATCGAATCGCACACCGGTTCGTTCCAGGCCGCCACCCAGGACATCCGGTGAACCCATTCCATGGCCAGTTCTAGTACTCCAGCAGCGGTTCGCGTCCTGAGCTGCGATTGCGGTCAGGACGGCGTTGGCGCGCATGGCCAGACACCTCAGGCGCCTAAGAAGTCATCTCAATTGGTGGTCGAGCTGCACAGGTAAGTCCGGTCAGCGCAGGCTCGGTGGCCTGAGCGCGTGTGAGACTTGCAGCATGGACACGGGGCGTGAGTCGCGATGGGAAAAGGACGCAATGACGGTGGAGATCGTTTTTGCCCTGGTGACTGCCGCCGCGCTGGCTGGGTTGATCTTTGCCGTCTCCTGGGCTCTCGCCCTGACCCTTGACCTCTCTGGTTCGGCAGAAAGACGCGTGTTGACTGGGGGCGCACTGCTCGGAGCGTTGGCCGGCGCGTGGCGCCTTGTAGGGGTGCTGCTTCGCTTCGACAAGCAGCGCCGCTTGAGCCGCTGACCACGGGCCTTTCTTGCACGGTCGGTAGCCTCTCAGCGCGGCGATCATTGAGCGGCTGGTGCCGGATGAGTTGCGGGGTCTGTTCCAACGGGTGGTGCCATAGGCACCGTCGCGGCCGCAGGGTGGCGGCCAGCGTCGCCGCGGCGACCGTGAGGTGCTGGCCGCGATCGTGTTCCTGGCGGCCTCGGGCTGCACGTGGCAACAACTGCCGACGGCTTCTTCCGGCCCGTCCGGCGCGACGGCCCGCCGCCGGTTCGCCGAACGGACCGCAGGCCCGGGCGTGGGTCAAACTCCACCGTCCTTGACGAACTCGACAGCGCCGCTGCACCCGGCCACCCCGGTGTTCTGCTCGGGCTGGCGGCTGCCGGGAGTACGCCTCGCTCGTCTCCCCGATGAACACGACCGCGCCCGACCTGCTGTCGATCCAGGTGGTCGCGGCGTGACCGGGTGCGCCGACCGCCAACCCGCGGCACCGTCCGGAAAGGAAAGGAGTCGTGCCCCAGCCGACCGCTCGTCAAGAGCGCGACGGGCACTGCTCGTTCCGTGTCACCCGTCGAATCGGGCACCACGACTGCCCAGCGGTTTCCTGGTACCGCCTGGGTCCGCCTGCTATCAGGGAATACCGACCTTTTGCACGAGAGGCGATCCATGCACTCCCGCGACAACGAACGGGCCAAAGAGGCCGAGAACAGCCGTCCACCGGCCCGAACACCCACGGTCCCCGCCGCGCCGCCGCCCCCGCTCCTGGCGTTCCAGCGCAGCGCCGGGAACGCCGCCGTCGTCCAGATGCTCCGCCTGGCCGGCCACCCCGGGGCACGGGACGAACAGGCCGGTCAGCCGGCCGTGCAGCGCTCCGCCGTGCACGACGTGCTGCGCGGCCCCGGCCGTCCCCTCGACAACGACACGCGCGCCGAAATGGAGGCCCGGCTCGGCGCGGACTTCTCGGACGTCCGCATCCACACCGGCAGCGCCGCCAGGGCTTCGGCCGCCGAGATCGGGGCGCGGGCGTACACCTCCCGGGAGCATGTCGTCCTGGGCGACGGGGGCGGCGACAAGCACACCCTCGCGCATGAACTCACCCACGTCATCCAGCAGCGCCAGGGGCCCGTGGCCGGTGCCGACAACGGGACGGGGCTCAAGGTGTCCGACCCCGGCGACCGCTTCGAGCGCGAGGCCGAGGCGAACGCCTCGCGGGTGATGTCGGCGCCCGTCGCGCGGGCCGCCGAGGCACCGGTGCGCACACCGGAGCCCGGGCGCGCCCACGCAGGGACGACGGACCGGCCCGACGTCCAGCGCGCCGGCGACCGGAGCAAGAACCCGCACGCCGACAGCGGTGGGGAACACAACGACTGGGAGCTCACCGCCCACCACATCGTCCCGCACACCGCCCTGAAGAACGCCCTGGAGCAGTTGAGCGAAGAGGACAGGACGGACGTCCTCCTAGAGGCGGTCCCGTCGAAGATCAGCAAGGACATGCTGCGGCGCCTCGGCCTCTCCGAGGAGCAGTGCAAGAGGATCAACCCCAGGAACATCCAGCAGGCTCTTCTGGACCGCCGGAAGGGCAAGGAGGAAATCGTCCCGGGAACCACGTACGACGAGATGCGTCTCGCCTTCTTCGAATGGCAGGGAGGGAACCAGTTCCTCGGCCCGAACACCAGCATCCGGGCGGAGCCGAGCGACGCCAAGGACGGCATCGACGTCGACGGCAAGTACTTCCTGCCGCCCGGCGCGGGTGACCTGAAGCAGCAGTTCAGCCGGGTCGTCAGCCTGGGGGACGGCCTGAAGAAGTCCCTGCGCAGCGGCGCGGAGTCGAAGGAGATCGCCGACATCCTCAAGGATCTCCTCTCCCTGACCAAGGACGTCGTTCCGGCGGCGTTCGACCCGAAGGGCTGGGTGGAGATCACGGACCCGAAGCGGGTCCAGGAGCTGGCGGGCAGCAAGGACCTGGGGCGGAGCCACCTGGCCAAGTACTCCTTCTTCAAGTTCGGCACGGCCACCATCGAGCAGGAGTGCCCGATGCTCGTGAAGAAGGAGGACGGCTTCCACGTGCAGGGGGTCACCGACAAGGGCGGCTCGGGCTGGCGTCCCTACTACGAGGGCGCCCCGACGAAGAAGATCGACCAGAAGTACCTCCAGATCAAGGGGCAGTCCACATACATCAACATGGACAAGATCAGCAAAGACTTCCCCGACCTCTACGACTTCTGCGTCGGGAACTCGCTCCCGACCTCCACCTACCTCCCGCGATCCCTGTGCGCCCAGTTGGGGATCGAGTGACCTGAGCACGGCGAGACGCTTGTGAACGTCTCGGCCTGGGTACTCGGAGCCGCGCCATTCACCGGCAGGACGCGTACGCGACGGCCCAGTGATCGCCCAGGCAAGGGGAGAACGTGACGTGACGTTGCGCATCGGGGCAGAAGAAGAGTTTCACGTGCTGGACGTGGAGAGCGGCCGGCTGGTGCCACGTGCCCGCGCGGTGCTGGACCGGCTGCACAGGCCCGGATTCACCACCGAACTCCAGCGGTCGGCCGTGGAGAGCAACAGCGCGGTGCACGACACCCTCGACGCCCTCTTCGCGGACCTCGCCCGGTCACGGCGGCTGCTGGACGCCTCCGCCTCCTCGCTCGGCCTGGTCACGGTGGCCGCGGGCACCGTGCCGCTGGCCCGGTTGAGCCCCGGTGACGTCACCGCGGGGCGCCGTTACCGGCACATGGCCGACGAGTACCGCAGGGTCGCCGACGAGCAGCTGATCTGCAGCGCGCAGGTGCACGTCGACATACCCGACCGGGACACCGCCGTACGCGCCATGTGCCTGGTGGCACCGTGGCTGCCGCCGTTGCTCGCGCTGTCCGCCAGCTCGCCGTTCTGGCTCGGCGAGGACACCGGCTACGCCAGCTGGCGGACCATGCTGTGGCAGCGCTGGCCCACCGCCGGGCCGCCGGGCTGCTACGCCGACGCCGCCGCGTACGACCGGGCGCTGGAGGAGCTGACCGGCTCGGGTGCCATCAGCGACGCCGGCATGGCGTACCAGGACGTACGGCCCTCCGCGCACCAGCGCACGCTGGAGCTGCGGATCTGCGACGCCTGTCCGCGGGTGGAGACGGTCGTGCTTGTCGCGGGCCTCTTCCGGGCGCTGGTCCGGGACGCCTGCGAGCGGCTGACCCGCGGGGACGCCGGGCGGTGCGACGGCCACCACGAGTGGCTCCGGGCCGCGAGCTGGCGAGCCGCCCGCTCCGGCCTGGAAGGCGTACTGGTCGACCCGGTCACCCGGCGCGCCGCGCCCGCCCACGGGGTGCTGCGCGACATGACGGCCCGGCTGCGCCCCGCGCTGGAGGCGTCCGGCGACTGGGAGAACGTGCACGAGCTGCTCGGTCGGGCCCTGGCCGACGGCAGTGCCGCGCACCGGCTGCGGCAGGCCGCCGGGCGCGACGACCTGCTCGCCAGTGTCGACCTGCTGATCGCCGAGACCCGCGGCGCAGCCGGTCCGCGCGGGGGCGTGGCGGCCCGGCCCGCCCGCGCCCCCCACCTCAGCCCGGTCGCCGGAGGCGCCGGATCCTGACGGGTCGATCTCATGTCCGCCTGCCCCATGCCTCGTCCGGCACCGGCGGTGCCCGACGACCGCCCCAGGAGAGTGGTCAGCACCATGTCCCACGTCCCCGCCCGCACGATCACCGACGACCACCCGCGCCCGGCCGCCCGGTCCCCCCGCGCGTCCGTCCCGCCCGGCGGACACCCCGCGGCGCCCGGCGCGGCCGCCCTGAAGGGGGTGACCGCCTGATGTGCGGGCTCAGCGGCGAGATCCGGTTCGACGGTCGGCAGCCGGACCTCGCCGCCGTCGAACGCATGACGGACCGGCTCGCGCCCCGTGGGCCCGACGGCCGCGGGCTGTGGTCACAGGGGCCCGCCGCACTCGGCCACCGGCGACTGAAGATCATCGACCTGACGGACAGCGGCGCGCAGCCGATGGCCGACCCCCGGGCGCGGCTCGTCGGCGTGTTCAACGGGTGCGTCTACAACTACCGTGAACTGCGCTCCGAACTCGTCTCCCGGGGCCATCAGTTCTACTCCGAGTCCGACACCGAGGTGGTGCTGAAGGCGTACCTGGAGTGGGGCGCCTCCTGCGTCGAACACTTCGTGGGCATGTTCGCGTTCGTCATCGTCGAGCAGGCCGGCGGCCGGGTGGTCCTCGCCCGCGACCGGCTGGGCATCAAGCCGCTCTACCTGGCGGAGTCGCCCGGACGGCTGCGGTTCGCCTCCTCGCTGCCCGCGCTGCTGACGGCCGGCGGGGTGGACACCTCCCTCGACCCCGCCGCACTGCACCACTACTTCAGCTGGCACGCGACCGTGCCCGCGCCCCGCACCGTCCTCAACGGCGTGCGCAAGCTGCCGCCGGCCACCGTGCGGGTCATCGAGGCGGACGGCACGTACCGCGACCACTGCTACTGGCAACCGCTCTACACGCGCCGCCCCGAGCACGCCGGCCTGACCGCACAGGACTGGACGGACGCGGTCCTGGAGGCGCTGCGCACGGCCGTGCGGCGCCGGATGGTCGCCGACGTGCCGGTGGGCGTGCTGCTGTCGGGCGGTCTGGACTCCAGCCTCATCGTGGCGCTGCTGGCCGACGAGGGGCAGCGCGACCTGGCCACCTTCAGCGTCGGCTTCGAGGCCGAGGGAGGCGAGGAGGGGGACGAGTTCCACTACTCCGACCTGATGGCACGGCACTTCGACACCGACCACCACCAGCTGATGGTCCCCTCCGACCGGGTCTCACAGGCCCTGGAAGGGGCCGTCCAGGCCATGAGCGAGCCCATGACCAGCCACGACGTGGTCGCCTTCCATCTCCTGTCGGAGCAGGTGGCCAAGGAGGTCAAGGTCGTGCAGAGCGGTCAGGGCGCCGACGAGGTCTTCGCCGGCTACCACTGGTACCCGCAGATGGCCCACGTGCCCCGGCACCGGGCACCCGACGCGTACGCCGAGACGTACTTCGACCGTCCGCACGCCGACCTCGCACGTCTGCTGGACCCCTCGGTGCTGCCCGCCGACGACGTCTCCGGCGACTTCGTACGGGCCCACATGGCCACGCCGGGCGCCGAGACCGCCCTGGACGCCGAACTGCGGCTGGACACCCACGTGATGATGGTCGACGACCCGGTCAAACGGGTCGACAACATGACCATGGACTGGGGGCTGGAGGCACGCGTGCCGTTCCTCGACCACGAACTGGTCGAACTGGCCGCCGCCTGCCCGCCCGAACTCAAACTGGCGGACGGCGGGAAAGGCGTCCTGAAGGCGGCGGGCCGCAAGGTCCTGCCGCGGGAGGTCGTCGACCGGCCCAAGGGCTACTTCCCCGTCCCGGCGATCAAGCACATGGCCGCGCCGGTGCTGCAACGCGTCCGTGAGGCCCTCTGCGCCCCCGAGGCGCGGGCCCGCGGGCTGTACCGCCAAAGTCACGTCGACGAACTGCTCGCCGCGCCCGACGTCCACCGCACCAAGCGCGGGGCGAACGCGCTGTGGCAGGCCGCTTTGCTGGAAATATGGCTGCAGACCCACGGAATCCGCTGACCGGCGCCCGCTCCTTCCCACCGCGCCCGGCCGGGGACGTGGGGGAGGGCGTGCGGGCCGGCCCGCCGAGCGACGCGCCCGCGCGCCCCGCCTCAGATCGGCCCGGGAGCGCGGCGGATGCCCCACGGGCGGACCCCCGGGACGCGTCGGACCCGGCGGGCCGCTCCGAGCCCGGTCGGCCGGAGGACGCGACCGATGCCGAGCACCGGCCCCGGACGGGAGCCGGAGGACCCGACCGGGCCCGGACCGCGGCGGACCGCTCGCGGCCCGGCCGCGCCCGTGGCACGGACACGGCTCGTGGCACGGACACCGCCCGCGACGTGCGGCCCCCCGACGGCGAGGCCGGCTTCGCGGCGAGCGACCGCGCAGGTGACGGCCCGGCCCTCGCCTGGAGCGGTCCGACCGTGCCCCCGGCCGACCGCCGGGGACCGGTGCGGGCGGAGCGAGCAGCGGACCGTACGGAGACCCGGTCGCCCCGGCGGAACCCGCCGCACCCCCACGACGTACCGGCGGACCCGTCACGGCCCGGCACGGAGCGCGCGGTGTCCGCCGACGAGCTGTCCGGGCACGGGGGGAGCGGCGAGACACAGGCCGCGCCGGAGACCCTGGTCGTTCCGGATGCCGCCGTGTCGCTCGACGACGTTCCGCGGGTGCTCGTCTCGCACGGCTGCTGGTACCCCTCGGCGGATCCCGGCGGGCGGCACGTCGCGTTCATCTGCGACCGCGGCGGGGTGCCGCAACTGTGGGAGGGACCGGTCGACAGTGACGACGTGCACCTGCTGGACGCCGAACCGGACCCGGTGACCGAGGTCGCCTGGTCGCCGGACGGACGGTGGATCGCCTACACGACCGCACCGGGGGGCAGCGAGCACACGCGTGTGCTGTGCGTGCGCCCCGACGGCACGGGACGGCGGGTCCTCGCGGGCGGCGAGCCGGGGAGTTCCGCGTACCTCGGCTGCTGGGCGCGCGACGGCTCCGCGCTCGCCGTGACGGTCGCCGAGGCCCCCGCGCGCCTGGCACCCGCCGGGGTGGAGGTCTCGGGCGCCGCAGGCACCGAGCACAGTGGTGCGGCCGCTCCCGGCGCGGGCGTCCCCACCCCCGTGCCGCCCGTCTCCGGAGCCGCCGAGACGGTCCATCCGGAGGGCTGGACCGTGCGGGACGGACGCGCCACCCTCCTGGGCGCGCCGTCCGTCCCCGCACCGCCGACCGGCCACGCCGCAACCGTCTCCGCGGCCGCCGACCACGACGCGGCCGGGGCCGAAACCGGTCCCAGGACGCTGTCGGCCTACCTCGTCGACCCCGACGGATCGGCCGCCCCCGTACTGGTGGCCAGTGAACGGGAGGCCGCCACCCTGCGCGTGTGCGACATCAGCAGGGACGGGCGGCTGGCGCTGGTGCGCCGCGGCCCGCGGGCCCGGCGGGAGGCGCTGGTCGTGCGCATCCGGGACCAGTGGGTGACCTGCGCGGTGCCGGTCGCCGACGGCGACCCGTGGATCGGCGCGTTCGCGCCGGACGCCCGGACGCTCTGGCTGCGCAGCGACCACGAACGCGAGCACGCCGCCCTGTACGCCGTCGCCCTCGACCCGTGGGGCGGCCGAACCGGTCTGACGGTGGCCGCCCAACGTGACGGCAGCGGACTGGAGTTGCTGACCCTGGACCGCGACGGCCGCGGCGCGGTGCTGTCCTGGAATGTGCGCGGTGTCAGCGAGCTGGAGGTGACCCCGCTGGTGCCCGGGACGGCCCTCGACCGCTCCCGCGCCGTGCCGCTCCCGCACGAGGTGGTCACTAGGGTGGCCGTCACCGCGGACCCGGACGCGCCCGTGGTGGCGCTGTCGGGATCGCTGCGCCGGCCCGGTGTGTGGTGGCTGCCCCAGGGCGCCGCGCTGCGCACCCCGTGGTCCTCGCGGGACGAGGACGTGGTGGCCCCCGGTGTCCACCGCCCCGTACGGCCGGTACCGATGCGCCCCCGGGCCCGGGACGGACTGGGCCTCGGCGGCTGGTACTACCGGGCGCAGGGCCGTTCCCCGAGGGAGCCCGCGCCCTGCGTCCTACATCTGCACGGCGGCCCGGAGGAACAGGAGCGCCCGGTGTTCGACCCGCTCTACCACGAGTTGCTGGGCCGGGGACTGGACGTCTTCGCCCCCGATGTGCGCGGTTCCTCCGGCTACGGCCGCTCCTTCGTCGACGCGGATCTGGGCCGGGGCCGGTTCGCCGCGATCGAGGACGTCGCCGACTGCGCCGCGCACGTCGTCGTGAAGGGCCTGGCCGACCCGCTCCGGCTGGCCGTGATGGGCCACTCCTACGGCGGCTACCTGGTGATGGCCTCCCTCGTCTGGCACCCGGAGCTGTTCCGCACCGGCGTCCCGGTGTGCGGCATGTCGAACTTCGCCACGTTCTTCGCGGGCACCGAGCCATGGCTCGCCCAGTCGGCCGCCCACAAGTACGGGCACCCGGAACGGGACCGTGAACTGCTGCACGCGCTGTCGCCGATGAGCCGCGTCGACGCGCTGCGCGTGCCGGTGCTGGCCGTGCACGGCGAGCACGACACCAATGTGCCGCCCGGCGAGTCCGAGCAGTTCGTACGGGCGGCCCGGGAGCGCGGCGTGGACGCGGAACTCCTCGTCCTGCGCGACGAGGGCCACGACTTCCGGCGGGCGGACAACCGCCGGGCCTTCCGCAGGGCCGCCGCCGACTGGATCCAGCGTCATCTGACCGGCTGACGTCGGGGCCACCCGCTTCCCGGCCGCGCGGCCTACCCCTCGCGGGGAGGCGGTGCACCGCTCACTCGGCCCTGGACGGGGTCGTGCCGCCGCGCTCCCGCGCGGGGGTGCGCAGGGCGAGCAGGGCGACGTCGTCGAGACCCGGCGGCTGGACGCGGCGCAGGAGCTGGTCGGTGAAGGACGGCAGCGGGCGGTGGGCGAGGGCGGCGGCGTGCCGGCGCAGCTGGTTCAGGCCGTCGTCGAGGGTGTGGCCCGGCTTCTCGACGAGCCCGTCGGTGTAGAGCACGAGGGTGGAGCCCGGCGGCAGGAGGACGGTGGCGTCGGGACGCGGGATGCGCACTCCGGTCCCCAGCAGGATCCCGTGGCCGTCGGTGAGGTACTCGGCCAGACCGTCCCGCGTGATGAGCAGGGGCGGGGGGTGACCGGCGTTGGTCCAGGACAGCTGCCAGTGGCCGTCGTCGGTCCGGGTCACCCGGGCGAGGACGAGGGTGGCCATGGTGACGTCGGTGATCGGCATGATCGCCTCGTCCAGGCGGTCGACGACCCGGCTGGGCGGCCCCTCCTGGGCCCAGGCGTAGGCGCGCAGCATGTTGCGCAGCTGGGCCATGCCCGCGGCGGCTTCCAGGTCGTGGCCGACGACGTCTCCGACGGCGAGCGCGGTGGCGCCGTCGGGCAGGGTGAAGGCGTCGTACCAGTCGCCGCCGACCTGCGAGGCGTCGGGGGCGGGCAGGTAGCGCACGGCCATCTGGAGCCCGGGCACGCGCGGCATCTGGGGCAGCAGATGGTTCTGCATGGTCTCGGCGACCTTGCGCTGGCGTTGGTAGAGGCGGGCGTTGTCCAGCGCCAGGCCGGCCCGGCGCGCGATGTCCTCCAGCAGGGGGAGGTCGGAGACGGTGAAGCTGCCCGGCATGCCGGCACGGCCGAGGGTGAGGGCTCCCAGGACGTCCCGGGTGCTGCGCAGGGGCACCATGGCGGCGGAGTGCACGCCGGCGCTGTCGAAGAGACGACGCTGCTCGGCCGTGATGCCGGAGTCCGGCGCGCCCTGGTAGGTGTCGGGGCCGGCCAGGGCGGAGGAGACGCCCCGCAACGCCTTCGACAGGGGCATCAGGGACTCCTCCGGGACCGGCGGCATCGGCCCTTCGAGGTCCTCGTGGCGGATCACGGTGTCGCCGTCGGCCTGGGCCACGACGGTGCGCCACACCTCGTCGTGCTCGGTGATCAGATCGATGACGGCCCAGTCCGCGAGGCGCGGCAGGACCAGCCCCACCAGCCGGCGCAGCGCCTCGTCGATGTCGAACGTGCTCGTCAGCTGCGTCGTGGTCTCGGCGAGCAGGGCCAGCCGCTCGAAGTCGGACAGCGTTCCGGCGGACTGCTCCCGGGGCGCCCCGGTGTCGGCGGCCGGCCGGCGGAGGTAGAAGACGACCAGTGTGCCGGCGCCACCGTCGCCGGCGTCGTACGGCGTGAGCGTCCAGGAGACCGGGAGCAGGGAGCCGTCGGCGTGCTCGAAGTACTCTTCGCCGCCCTGGGCCGGGCATCCGGCCAGGAACGCCCGCCGCATGCCGCACTGTGTCGCGGGCAGCTGCTGGCCCTGCGGCCCGCGGTGCAGCAGGTCGTGCGCGTCCCGCCCCATGAGTTCGTCGGCGGTATGGCCCAGCAGCTCCTCGGCGCGGCTGTTGGCGGCGATGACGCAGCCCTGATCGTCCACGACGTAGGCTCCCGCCCCGATGGCGTCCAGCGCCGGGGCGAAGTGAGCAGAGGGCACCACCGCGGACTCCTTCCGCCCGGCCTGCGCGCTCTCCGGTCCCACCATGGTCCTGTTCTCCCTCTTCGATCCCCGTGTGCGCGGCCGCCCGCCCGGACGGCCCCGGAATGACTGTTCCCGCACCCGCGGCCCGCCCTACCGGCCGGGCGACGAGTCCCTGGAGATCCACCCCAAGGGCTGCGGCGCGCCCACGCGGCCGGGCGGCGGCGTCATCGACGTCGTCGTCATCGGGATCGGCGCGGACCACGTGCGTACGTTCATCCCGCCCGACTTCCCCCTGCCCGTCCGGACAACCCATCCGGCGGTTCCGCCGCGGTCGCGCCCGCCGCGTGTGCGAGAGGAAGACGGTGCCGTGTCAGCCCCCCGGCGTGCCCGCGCAGGCGCCCCGGCCTTCGAGCGGGAGGGGGCGGCCGAAGACGACCATCGCCCGGCCGGGGCCGTTGTAGTCGTCGACGGTCCTCGCCTCGAACCCGAGGCGGCGGTGGAACGCGATCGAGCCGGTGTTCCCGGGCGATGTGATCGCCTTCAGACGCACGGCGCCGTCGCGCTGCGCGGCCTCGGCGAACGCCGTGTACAGGCGGCGCCCGAGACCGGTGCCGCGGGCGTCGTCCCGTGTGGCGATCAGGTGCACGTACCCGGTGCGGGCCGGCGTGACGAACCCGATGACGTACCCGTGGATGCCGTCCTCGGCGCGGGCCACCAGACAGGTCTCGCCGAACTCCTGCACCAGCGCCGTCAGGTGCAGGGACCGCAGGTCGCGTTCTCCCCAGTACCGGTGGTGATCGGCGAGAACCTGGTGCAGGTCGGCCGTTCCGGCCGGGGTGATCCGTGTGCGCATGACGGGATCATGGCAGGCGCTCCGCCCTACGGGGAGCGTGATGCGCGCCCGTGACACGGCGACGACCGCGCCGGGCAGCGCGGGCGGAGCCCCGCACAAGCGGGTCGCGACGTCCGGGCGGGTGCGGTCCCGTCCCCTCCCCGCGGCCTGGGCCCCGCAGACGGACGACGCGGACCGCTCCACCGTTGCGGGAGCGATCCGCGCCGTTCGGACTACGCGCCGCCGGGACGGCGGACGCCGGGCCGACCCGTCACTCGGCGCGCCACAGCGCCGGAACCTTCGGCGGTTCCCAGCCCGGCTGGGCCGTGTGCGGCTGGAGGCAGACGTAGGCGCGGCCGGCGTACGTGACCCGGTCCCCGGCCCGGTAGCCGACGCCCACGGCCCAGGTCCCGTCCGGCGGAGTGGGGCCGGGACCCGGGTCCTGCGGGACGTCGAGGACGAAGTCGAACGCCGCCTCCCGGCCGCCGCCCGCGTCGCGCACGGTCATCAGCAGCCGCGGATCGAAGATCGTGTCGGTGTTGTTGCGCGGCTCGTTCGGGAAGTACAGCTGGGTCGTCAGGACCGGCCGCCCCGGCGCCTGGAGCTTGACGTGCAGGTGGCGGGTGCGTCCCGGGTAGAGGCCCGGCACGATGGTGGTGAGCGTGAACGCGCCGCGGGAGTCGGTGAACTGGTGCCCGCGCAGCCGGAACCCGGTGTTGTCGTAGGCGCCGTTGTCGTCGGCCTGCCAGAAGTCCAGCAGGACACCGCTCAGCGGGAGGCAGGCGCGGCCGAAGACATAGCCGGTCACGGTGAGCGGGGTGCCGGGCAGACCGGGCTCCGACAGGCTGGTGCGCTGCGGCGAGTTCGGCTTGAAGTAGGGGCCTTCGATCTGCTCCGGGGTCGGGTCGTCGCCGTCGTCGCAGGACGGGGTGAGTTGCGGAGCACTGCCGCCGGCCGCCGCGGCGCGGGCGAGGGCCGGTCCGCCGGCCAGGGCGACGGGTATCGCGGCGGCGGCCGCGAGCGCCGCGCGCAGCACCGTCTTGCGGTGGACGAGCCGGGGAGATCCCGGTTCGCGGTCGGCGCCGGGTTCGTTCGTGCCCGCGCCGTGCGTGGCTGATCCGTCCATGTCTCCTCCTTGTGGGGGGTGGCGGGCAATGAAACTAGGCGGACGCGGGCGGGGCTTCGAGGGACGGATGGTGGCGGCTGTGGTGTTTTCGGAAGGCCCCGGGACTGACACCGGTCTCGCGCCGGAAGAACCGGCCGAAGTAGGCGGGGTCGGCGAATCCGGTGCGGGCGGCTACCTGCCGCACCGACAGCTGGGTGTGGGCGAGCAGTTGCTGGGCCAGGTACACGCGTGCCTCGATGAGCAGCCGTCCGGGCGGGCGGCCGGTCGCGGCCCGCACCGCCTGGGTGAGGTACCCGGGCGTGACGCCCAGCCGGTCGGCGCACTCCTGCACCGTCCAGCCCGCCGCCTCCGAGTGGCCGATCAGCCGCGCGAACGCCTCGGCCACGGCGGCCGTACGGCCCCGGGCGCCCGGCCCGGTCCGGTGGCCGTCGTGGACCGGGAGCCGGGCGGCGCGCACGACGAGCACATGGAGCAGGGACCGCAGGACGCTCTCGTGCCCCGGGGCCCGCTGCCGGTACTCCGCGGCCAGTTCGCCGATCAGGGACCGGACCGACCGGTCGTGCTCGGTGTCCAGCGCGAACCACCGGGAGCCGAGTTCCCGCAGCACCGCGCGGTCGCCGGGATGGTCCACCAGGAAGTCGTCGGTGAACAGCACGAGCGACCCCTCGGGGCCCCGGCCGCCCTCCCAGTGGTGCACCTGGCCGGGCAGGATCACGGTCAGCTGCGGGGGGCACACCGGCCACCGGGCGAGATCGACCACATGGGTGCCCGAACCGGCGCGGACGTGGACGATCTCGTAGAAGGTGTGCCGGTGCGGCCGGTCCCACCGGGACAGCGGACCCACCTCCTCGAAGGAGCCCGCCGCGAAGGGCGGGGCGCCGGGCCCGGCCACCTCCAGCCGGTGCAGCGGCACATCCCCCGGGCAGGAGGGCAGGCTGGGAACTCCCGGTAGGACCGTGGTGCTGCGCATCGGTCGCACTCCTTTCTCGGGCACCGGTCGGGTCGGCACATCCGTTCCCGCTCTGGTCTGGACCAACCTCTTGCCCCTCGCCCTCCCGCACCGCAAGCTCCCTTCATGGAGCTGGAGTTGCGGCATCTGAAGACCATTCGGGCCATCGCGGACGCGGGCAGCCTGACCAGGGCGGCCACGGCGCTCGGGCTCGCACAGCCCGCCCTCAGCGCCCAGCTGAGACGCATCGAACGGGCGCTGGGCGGCGCCCTGTTCGAGCGCGGCCGGCACGGCGTACGGACCACGGCCCTCGGCGAACTGGTCCTGGAACGCACCCGCATCGTGCTGCCCGCGGTGAGCGAACTCCAGCGGGAGGCCGCCCGGTTCGCCCGGACCCGGGGGGAGGAGGGGGAGCGGCTGCGGCTCGGCGGGACGCACGGGCCGCTACTGGGCGCGCTGGTGGACCGGCTGGCCGACGCCGCGCCCGGCACCACCGTGACCACCTGTGCCTCCTGGTCCGAGCGCGAGCTCGCGGAGATGCTGACCGAGGGGCGCCTGGACTTCGCGCTGGCCGGCACCTGCGGCTCGACCCCGCCGCCCGAATCCCCCCACCTCGTCTGGGAGGAGATCGCCGTCGACCCGGTCTTCGTGATGCTCGCCGACGGCCACCGGCTGGCCCGCGGACGGGAGATCGGCCTGGCCGCGCTCGCGGACGAGGAGTGGGCCTGCGTTCCCGGCGACGGCTGTTTCGCGGACTGCTTCACCGCGGCCTGCGCCCGGGCCGGCTTCGCTCCCCGGCGCATGTACGAGACGGACACCGCGTCCTGTGTGCACCTGGTGCAGGTGGGCCGGGCGGTGGGCCTGTGCCGGGCCACCTTTCCGCCGACGCCCGGACTCGCCATCCGTCCGCTCGCCGGCACGCCCCTGATGTGGCGGCACCTGCTGGGCTGGCACCCGGCCGGACAGCGACCGGACACCGCGGCCACGGTGCTCGCCCAGGCCCGCGAGGCGCACGCGGGCGCCGCGGCGCGCAGCGACAGCTACGCGCGCTGGCTCGCGCAGCAGCGCCCGGCACCCGAGGCCGCACCCCGGCCCGCGCACGCGACGGCACCCGGTACGGGTTCCATATCGCGCGGGCAGGGGGTCGGTTGACGTCTTACGGGCCGGGGCGGCTCGTCCCTACGGTTTCGGCACCCCACCGAATCCGAGGAGATCTCCCCATGCTCCAACGACACCTCAGGGCCGCGTGCGCCGCCGTCGCGGCGGCGGGTGCCCTGCTCGCGGCCGGGCTCAGCGGCTCCGCGAGCGCCCAGCCCTCCCTTCCCGCCGCCCCGCCGACGGCGGCCGACAGCCTCCGCACCGCGGCGGCGCCGCCCGGCCTCCTCGCCGCGCTGCGACGCGATCTCGGCCTGAACCAGCGGCAGGCGGACCGCCGGCTGGCCAACGAGGCCGAGGCGGGCGCCACCGCGGGCCGGCTGCGCGCCGCCGTGGGCGCGCACTTCGCGGGCGCCTGGGTGAGCGGCACCCTCTCGGACACCCTGACCGTCGCCACGACGGATGCGGCCGACGCGCGAGCCATCCGGGCGCGGGGCGCCGACGCGGTCGTGGTGCACCACTCCCTGGCCGCGCTGGACGCGGCCAAGGCACGCGTGGACCGGGCCGCCGCGCACCACGGCACCACCGGCACTCCGGTCTGGTACGTCGACGTACGCACCAACGCGCTGGTGGTGGAGGCGATACGGCCGGCCGCCGCCCGCTCCCTGCTCGCCGCGGCCGGCGTCGACGCCTCCCTCGCCCGGATCGTGAAGTCCGCCGAACGGCCCCGCCCGCTCGCCGACCTGCGGGGCGGCGACGCCTACTACATCGACAACAGCGCCCGCTGCTCGATCGGCTTCCCGGTGACCCGGGGCACCCAGCAGGGCTTCGCCACGGCCGGCCACTGCGGGCACGCCGGCAGCACCACCACCGGTTCCGACCGGACCGCGCAGGGCACGTTCCAGGCGTCGGTCTTCCCCGGCAACGACATGGCCTGGGTGGCCACCAACGCCAACTGGACGGCGACGCCGTACGTCAACGGCTCCAGCCAGCAGGTCGCCGGGTCCGTACAGGCCACGGTGGGCTCCTCCGTGTGCCGTTCCGGATCCACTTCCGGCTGGCACTGCGGCACGGTGCAGCAGCTCAACACCAGCGTGACGTACCAGGAGGGCACCGTCGCCGGCGTCACCCGCACCTCGGTGTGCGCGGAACCCGGCGACTCGGGCGGCTCGTTCATCTCCGGCAGCCAGGCGCAGGGCGTCACCTCGGGCGGTTCGGGCGACTGCACGAGCGGCGGCACGACCTACTTCCAGCCCATCAACCCGATCCTCCAGAACTACGGCCTCACCCTGAAGACCGCCGCGTCCGGCCCCGGAGACCCGGGCGGCCCCGGCAATCCCGGCGGCACCTGGTCCGCGGGCACCGTCTACCAGGCGGGCGACACGGTGACGTACGGCGGTGCCACCTACCGCTGCCTCCAGACCCACCAGGCCCAGCCGGGCTGGGAGCCGCCGAACACACCGGCGCTGTGGCAGCGGGTGTGAGCGGCTGACCCCTCCCGCCCACCGTCCGCCGGGACGTCCCACCGGGCGTCTGCGCCGGCGCCGGCGCCGGTGCCCACCGAGGGGGGAAGTTCCGGGGCACCGGCGTCGGCCGACGAACCGGCCGGGGCCGTCGGCGCCGGGACCCGACCGGGGCGGGCGTCAGCCGTTGAGCCAGTCGCCCGGGATCAGGTCGCGCACGCGGTCGAGATCGTCCGCCGTCCGGCCACGGGCCAGCAGGGCGGCGCCGCCGTCGACCCGCAGCAGGACGTCCCGGGCCAGGAACCACCGGGTCCCGTCCTCATCGCCGGTGGGGTATTCCGGGAACGGCAGCCGGACGGAGTTCGCCTCCAGCGCCTCGGCCTCGTCGCCGTACAGGTCGAGGAAATCGCAGAGTTCTTCGTCGGCGTGCAGGGACTCGGACAGGACGATCTCGACGAAGCACAGGGAAAGACGCTCCAGCCAGTCCACCCACCGCTCGGCGCTCTTGTCGGCGAGGTCGAGCCGGATGAACACCGCGGGATCGTCGTCCTGAAGGCTGTCGAGAAGGATGCCCCAGGACGCGGCCCCCTGGTTCTCGTGCCGGACGACCAGGGCCTCCTTCGCCTCGTCGACGTACAACTCCGCCGGATCGAGCAGCCTGTCGTGGTTGCTGGTGAGTTCCCGTCGGCGCCCGAACAGCAGGTACGCCTCGCGCAACGCCACGGGGAGCCTGAGACCCAGCCGCTCCTCCGCGGCGTCGAGGTCGGCTTCCGTCCACCCGGCGTCACCCCCGAGCGCCGTGCCGGTCCAGTGAGCGGCGAAGCCCCGGATGAAGGCCCACGCACCACTGCGGCCCTCGACGCCTTCGGCGAGCGATGCCGCGAGATCGAACGCTTGTGTAATGCCAGGACGATATCCGTGCCGGAGACCGGGAGACGGCATCGGCGGGACCGCCTTTCCGTACCGGCACGGCGCGCTTCCGTTCAAACCGGATCATTGGAGTGGGAAAGTGGCATAACACACCGATCATGAAGGGGCCACCATGCCGCAGCCCGCCCACTCCGTGCAGACACCGGACACCGTGCAAGGTCTGGACGCGGTGATCCGCGACGTCGTCGAACCGCTGGCCGAACAAGTCGACCAGGCGGGAGCCTTCCCCCGGGACGGCGTACGAGCCCTGGCCGCCGCGGGCGCCCTGGGCCTGCTCAGCGACCCGGAGTTCGGAGGGTCCGGTGCGGATCTGCGGCAGGCGGCCGGCGTCGTCGAGCGGCTGGCCGGCGTCTGCGGCTCGACCGCCATGGTGCTGCTCATGCACTACGCCGCCGTGTCCGTCATCGAGGCCCACGGCCCGGAAACCGTACGGCGGGCGATCGCCGAGGGGCGGCATCTGAGCACCCTGGCCTTCTCCGAGAAGGGCTCACGCAGTCACTTCTGGGCGCCGGTGGGCACCGCCGCGCAGGACGGCAGCGGCGACGTGCTCCTGAACGCCCGCAAATCCTGGGTCACTTCGGCCGGAGAGGCCGACAGCTACGTCTGGTCGAGCCGGCCGCTCCGGGCCGCGGGCCCCATGACCCTCTGGCTCGTGCCCAGCGACAGCGCGGGCCTGGAGGTGCACGGCGACTACGACGGATTCGGGCTGCGCGGCAACGCCTCCAGCCCGGTCGGCGCCAAGGACGTACGGGTCCCGGAGACGGCCCGACTGGCCGCGGACGGCCAAGGCCTGGCGACCGCACTGGAGTTGGCGCTGCCCCGCTTCCTCGTGCTGAGCGCCGCCTTCTGCACCGGCGTGAGCGAGGCGCTGCTGACCCTGGCCGCCGAACACCTGCGCACCACACGCCTGGAACACCTCCGGCAGACTCTGGCCGAGCAGCCGCTCGCCCGCCGCGACTACGCCCTGCTGCGGCTGCGCGCCGACGCCGCCCGCACCTTCCTCGACGACACCCTCGCCGCGCTCGACACCGGCCGCCCCGACGCGACATCGCGGGTGTTGCAGGTCAAGGCCCTGGCGGCCGAGACCACCGCCGAGGTGGCGGACGGTGTCATGCGGCTGTGCGGAGGCAGTGCCTTCCGCCGCGAACTGGGCGTGGAACGCCGCTTCCGTGACGCGCTGGCGGCACGCGTGATGGCACCGACCACCGAGGCGTTGTACGACTTCTGCGGACGGGCCGGCCTCGGCCTGCCGCTGTTCGAGGAGGCCCGGTGAACCCGCTGGTGCTGGGGGCCGTCGCCTACGACGCCAAAGTGGTGACCATCTGGTCCGGCTTCCGTACCTGGCTGCGGCGGCAGGGGCTCCCCTTCGACTTCGTGCTCTACGCGCACTACGAGCGGCAGACCGAGGACCTGGTACGCGGCCGCATCGACGTGGCCTGGCAATCGCCGCTGGCCTGGCTGCGCACCCGCCGACTGGCCCGGGCGGCCGGCGCCGACGTCCGGCCGCTGGTCATGCGCGACACCGACCAGGACCTCACCTCGGTCGTCGTGGTCAGGGCCGACGCACCCATCGAGACCGTCGCCGACCTCAAGGGCCGGAACATCGCGGTGGGCGCCCTCGACTCACCCCAGGCCACCCTCATCCCCCTGCACCACCTCGGCGAACTGGGACTCGGCGCCGACACCGGACTGCGGGTCGAACGCCATGACACCGGCGTCGGACTGCACGGCGACCACATCGGCGGCGAACGGGACGCCGCCCACGCCCTGGTGGCCGGCCGGGCCACGGCAGCCTGCATGATCGACGCCAACCATCTGGCCTTCACCCAGGACGGAACCCTGCCGCCGGACGGCACACGAGTGCTCACCCGCACGGACCCCTACGACCACTGCGTGCTCGCGGCCGGGCCCGCGCTCGCCGGCGGCCCCGCCGAACTCCTGACCACACTCCTGCTGTCGATGTCCTACGCCGACCCGGACGTCCGCCACCTGCTGGACCTGGAAGGGCTCACCCGCTGGGTCCCCGCACGCGAGACCGGCTTCACGCAACTGGAGGCCGCCGTCGACGCGACGGGCTTCTACGATCCGGACGGGCGGGTCACGGCCACCGGCTACCGGCCATGACCGGTGGCGCCCCGCGGCCCGACACCGTGCCGCTGGACCTCGCCGGACTCGGCTTCGACCGGGGAGCGCACCTGCTGCTGCGCCGGGCGCTGCGTGAGGTGGCCCCCGGCCGGCAGGTCGCCGTGGCGGGCACGCACCCGGAACTCCTGTCCCACCTGGCCGTCTGGTGCCGCCGCGAAGGCCACACCGTCACCGCCGCACCCGCCGACGAAGCCCCCGTGCGCGCCCACGTCCGCCGGGGCACGGCCGCGGCGGACCGCTGGGACGGTGCCGAACGCGCCGGGCGCCCCGGAGCGGACGGTGTCGCCGAGCACGCTCCGGCGCACTGGGGACTGGCCGCGCGCGGTGCGCTCGTCGAGGCCGGCGGACCCGAACTGCACTTCGCCGTCGCCGACCGCGACACCGCCTGGACGGACCTGGCACCACGCCTGTACCGCCAGGCGACCGCCGCCCAATGGGACCCGCACACCGCGATCCCCTGGGACACGCCCTTCGTCCTGCCCGACGACATCGAGACGGCCGTCGTGCAGGTGATGACCTACCTGGTGGAGAACGAACAGGCCGCCCTGGTCATCCCCGGGCGGCTGCTGACCCAGGTGCACCCGCACTTCCGGGAGGTGCTGCAACTGCTCGCCGTACAGGCCGCCGACGAAGCCCGGCACGTCGAGGTCTTCACCCGGCGGGCACTGCTCAAGGGCGGCCGGCTGGGCACCTCGTCGGTCGGCGGCCGGGCCTCCCTGGCGACCCTGATGAGGGAGCCGGACTTCTCCATCGCCTCCTTCCTGCTGTCCGTGCTCGGCGAAGGCAGCTTCCTCAACCTGCTGGCCTTCCTCGAACGGCACGCACCCGACCCCCTCACGCACCGCATCAGCCAACTGGTCCGCCAGGACGAGGCACGCCACGTCGCCTTCGGCCTGGGCCACCTCGAACACCGCAGCACCGTCGACCCCCGCCTGCGCGGCAGGCTGCGCGCCGCCGTGGAACGCCGCCACGAGGCCCTGGTGCACACCGCCGGCCTGAACGCGGAGGTGTTCGACGCCCTGGTGCTGCTCGCGGCGGGCTCCTGGAACCCGGACGCGATCGAACGCGGCTGGCGCGCGGTGCGGCGGCTGCGCGCCGACATGGACGAAGGCCGACGCCACCGGCTGTCCCGACTGGGCTTCCCGGAGGACGAGGCGGCGGCCCTCTCGGCCCTGCACACCCGCAATTTCATGTGAACGACTCACCGCCCGTACTCGGAGGGTGGAGTGGGCGGAGATGCGTGACTGCCGCTTCGGCGTCGACCGGGTTCCGGAGCTTTTGCGGCGGGTGGAGCACCAGGACGACGCCGAGGCGTGGAAGGAGCTGGGATGGCGACTCGTCCTGGAACACGACCTGGTGTCCCCGGCTGGTTCCGCCTGCCGCACCTGGTGCGCCTCGCTCCCCGCAGTGCCGGGGCACGCGCCCTTGCCGGGAAGATCCTGGAGCGCGACGCCGGGCGACACGGCTGTGACGACCTGCTGGCGGACCGCGCTGACGCGGTCAGGGAGTTCCGCGATGTCCTGGACCGGCACCTGCGCTCGCGGCCGGCCGACTGTCCGGTGTGCTTCCGCGCCCTGCTCGCGGCCGAGGAGGAGTACCACTGGGCGAACGCCCTGGAGGGTTTCACCGACGACGTCCACCACGTGGACTGCCCCCACTGCGGCACGGGCGTGATGATCGTCATCGGTGGATTCGGACGCTGCTCGCAGGCGCGGGACGGGAACGAGGAGATCCGGCGGGACCTGCGGCCGGCCACCGCCGACGAACTCACCGGAACCGGCCGCTGGATGCACCGGATCACCGTCCGCGACGGGCAGGAGACGCTCGCCGACGGAATCGCCCACCTTTTCGGCAAGGCGGAATGCCCGTGCTGTGCCGGCGTCTTCGGCATCGCGGACGAGTACACGGCCGCCAACCGCCCGGTGACGCGGTAGAACACGCGAGGCCGCAGGCGGACCGACGGACCGTGTCGGGGCCAACGCCGCGAACCGGGCGAACGGAGCACGGCGGCACGCCAACGACGCGCAATGATTGGACAAAGCCTCAAGCGCGATCTGTTGCCGCGCCACCCACAGAGACAAGATCACCTCCGTGTACGAAGACATAGGCCCTGGCTGCCCGCGATGTCACGCGGCCCTGCCGGACTCGGATCCCCGGTTCAGCGCCTGGTGCCCGGCCTGCGACTGGAATCTCGACCCGCAGGGCGGCGATGTCTCTTGGAAGGGCGGACCGAGGTCCTTGGCCCGTCAGCAGCGCGCGCTCGAACGCGTATTGGCGGACGGCCGTAGGACCGCGCCGTGGAATGCCGCCCTCGTCGGCGCGCTGGCGCTCGCGACCGTCGTCAACCTGGTCACCGTCGCGCTCGCGGGTACCGGCGTGTGGTTGCTCGTCGTCGGCACCTGGCCGGAGCGGGTACTGGGCGCGGCGGAATGCGTCATCGCACTGGTGCTCCGTCCACGATTCGGCAGGATGCCCCGGCACACCCTGGACGCCGCCGCCGCGCCGGTGCTGCATGCGGTGACGAAGCGGATCGCCGCCGAACTCGGCACCAAGCCGATGGACGCGATCGCCGTCGACGCGCGGTACGGCTCGGGCTGCACGGTGGTGGGACCGCGCCGGCGGCGTGTCCTCGTCATCGGTCTGCCGCTCTGGGAGACCCTCACCGCCGACCAGCGGCTCGCACTGCTCGGCCATGACCTCGGTCGTGCCTCGACCCGGGGCGGTCCGAGCGGCGCCTGGATCCGGACGGCCCTGGACGCGCTCGCCACCTGGGCGGACATGATCAGCCCCACGACCGAACTGGAGGCCGCACGGCAGGGCGTGGCGGACGCGAACGCGTTCCGCCCGGACTCGCTGCGGCAGAACACCAACATCAGCCTGGGCCATGCCCTTGCCCAACCCCTGCAGAACCTGTTGGCCCACGGCATGCTCGCGCTCCACCGGCTGCTCGGCCGGCTCGACGACCTCTCCGGCAGGCAGTCGCAGTACCGGGCCGACGAGATGTCCGTCCGGGTCTCTTCCACCGCCTCGGCGGACGGGCTGCTCCGGGCGCTGCTGCTGGACGAGACCGCCCGCTTCGCCGTCGAACGAGCGGCCCGGAGCGGGGGCGACGTCTGGGCACGGGTGCGCGCATCCCTGGCGTCGGTTCCGGACACGGAACGCGAGCGGCTCCTGCGCCTCGCCCGGTTGCGCGGCACCTCGACCGACGGCAGCTCCCCGCCCACGTACTTCCGCATCCAGTTCGTGAACCGGATTCCCGGCCCCAGGACCGCGGCGCCGCCGAGTGGAGAGGAAGCGCAGGCGATCGACGAAGAACTCCGGCCGCTGCGGACCGCGATCGCGGACGAGCTGCGGAGCAGGGCCGGTTAGGCAGGCCGTCGGCGCGGGACGGTCGTCATGCCAGCCACGCCCCGTCGCGCATGACGACTCTCCCGCGCAGTTCCGGCACGCCGCGCCAGGCGCGCACGGTCCGCGGCACCACGCGTACGTACACCTGGGGAGCCTCTTCCGCACGCGGATCCCAGCCGAACTTGCCGGCGAACGCCTCCGCTGCGGCCGCGGGCACCTCATCGTCCGGGAAGCACGTGGCCTCACCCTGGAGGAGCACCACGTCGAAGGTGTCCGGCAGCGCGAGGCGCACGCGCGGCTCCGCGCGGACGTTCCGCGCGGTCACGGAGGTGGCGCCGGTGCACATCCACAAGGCCCGGCCGTCCCAGAAGAACCACAGCGGAACCTGGTGCGGTCCGTGATCGGGGTGAGCCGTCGACAGCCACACGTCCCGCTCGGTGACGAGTCGTTCGAGAGTGTCGCGTACGCGCTCCGCTGTCCGGCGGGGAACGGTTCCCGTGGTGTCCATGAAGAGCGACCCTAGCCAGGCGAGCACGGGTCGCGCCTGGGGCGCAGGACCTACTCCCCGCGACCGAGGAGCGCGTAGGCCGTCCGCCCGGGGCTACGAGCCGGAAGGCAACAGCGCGGCGGTGTCAGCCAGGACCTGGGCCGCCGGCGCCGGGTCGACCAGCCACTTCAGGTGGCTGCTGGTGAGCGTGCGGACGTCGTAGGGGTTCTCCGGCGTCAGCGCGTCGCCCTCGCGGATCATCCGGTCCTGCATGGCGAGCGGCACGCTGGTGTCGTCGGTCAGCCGGACGTACGTCCTGGGGATGCGGCCCCACGTGTCGGCCTGTGCGCGGTCGTCCGGCGTGCCGGCGTCGAGGTTCTCGTCGGGCTGGAAGGTGTTGAGGAAGACCATGAACTCGTCGTCCGTTCCGTCGGCGAGGAACGCCGCCTTGAAGGCCGCGAGGACGCCGGGGTCGGCGGTGCGGAAGTTGGAGCGCAGCAGTCCGAGTTCGGCGGGGTCGCCGACCATCGCCGAGGCCAGCCCCGTGGCGTCGACCGCGGCCATCTCGGGCTCGGCGTAGTAGGCGCTGACGTCGAGGTCGACGGGACACCAGGCGGAGACGTAGACGATGCGGTCGATCAGGTCGGGCCTCCGATTGGCCGCGACGGTGGCCGTCATGCCCCCTCGGCTGTGGGAGACGAGGATGACGGGCCCGTTCCGCTTGGCCCGCTCCAGGATCCCGATGAGGTGCGTGGCGTTGTCGGCGAGCGTCACGCCCTTGATGGCCCCGGGCGCGGTGGCGAGTGCTTCGAGGTCCTGCGGCGCCTGGTAGGAGCGCGGGTACGTCGCCGCGAACCCGTGCCCCGGCAGGTCGACGGCGACCGAGCGGTGTCCGAGGAGGCCGAGTTCGGCTTGGAGCGGCGCGAAGGAGAAGGAGTTGGCGAAGGCTCCGTGGACCAGTACGAACGTCGGTTGCATCTGTCTGCTCACTTTCCGGCCCCTGTCGGCGGTACGCGCGTCGCCCTGCCGGCGCCGTGGACGATCGGATGCCGCACACTACTCAGTGAAAGATCATCCGCACTACTCGGACGAAGCCTTCCGCTTGTGCGCGTCGCCACCGGCCCGCCGGCGCGACGTCCGGCGGCTTCACCGCGTACGGCACGCCCGCCCCGCCGCTCGCGTCAGTCGCTCCTGCGGCGATCGTGCACCCGCCCCAGCCTGCGGCCCATCAGCAGGTAACCGACCAGCGCGCCGGTCGTGTTGAGGATGACGTCGTCCACGTCGAAGGCCCGCCCGGTGACCAGTGCGCCCTGCGCCATCTCCACCAGCAGCATCACGGTCGCGGTCAGCAGCAGGACCCGCCAGATCCCCCGGGCCCCCGGCGCGAGCACCGGCACCAGGACCCCGAACGGTACGCCCAGCAGGATGTTGCCGCCGATCTGCTTGGCGGCGTCGCGCAGTTCGGGCTGGTCCAGATAGGCCCTGATGGAGCGGCCGGGATGCAGGTTGCTGTGCGCGAGGGAGACGGACGCCGGGGACGGCGCCAGAGTGATCTTGGCCAGTACAACGGCGAAGGCCACCATGAAGACGAAGGCGCCCAGCATCGCCAGCATGCGGACGGGCAGCGGAAGCACGTGCCGACGGCGCGGGGGAGCCGGCGTCGTCTTCCCGGCGGCACGCTTCACCGCGGCGGCCCCACGGGCGCCGCCCGCCGCGCCCGCCCTCGCGCTCCGGAAGGGGCCGCCGCGCCGGCGCGAGCGCGCCTTCGCCAGACGACCCCCGCCCCCCGCCTCCGCCGCCGGGGCCTTCTCGCTGTCCTCCCGGGACCGCGCCCCTGCCCGGCCCCGGCGGCCGAACCAGGCGAGGCGACTCGACCGGGGCGCGCGACCGGGAGCGGCTGCGCGTGAGTACGGAGCGGTGCGGGCCATTCGGTCCTCCAGTCGTCAACGACCCTGTGTGGTGGAGCGGTCAACCGTGAGGCCGGCGCGATGCCGGGCGCCGCGCGCGGATCACGACCCGTAGGAGACGTGCACTTCCTTGAAGCCGAGCGAGTGCAGCAGGCCCTCCAGCATTGCCGTGGTGTTGGTCTCGGCCCGTGCGGTCAGTCCGCTGTTCCTGGCCGCCTCTCCGATGTGGGACACGGCGAGCTTCTGCACGGCGTGCTCGCTGTTGGGGTTGTCCGAGAACAGGTCGCCCAGGCGGTCGAGGAGTCCGCGCTGCTTGGAGACGGCGTAGGAGTGGTCGGCGTCCAGGGCCGGTTCACCCAGCCGCGCGTGCGGGAGCCGCAGCGTGGCCGACGTACGGTCCTTGTTCACCGTCACGTCCTTGTCGCCGACCTTGCCGAGGTCCACATAGGCGTCCACGGTGCCCGCGCCGACATACAGGGTGCGGGTGCCGCGAACGGCGTCCGGCAGGTACTTCGCGTCCTTCTCCAGGTCGACGACGACCTGGAAGTTGCCCGAGGCCGCGTCGTAACGGCTCATGTCCCTGACGGATTTGAGGAGCGCGGGCCCCGAGCGGTCGTGCGTCTGCGTGCCGAACAGATCCTTGACGCCCGGAAGCACCGCCAGCTTGATACCGGCGAACAGCAGCACGAGCACCAGCGCGAAGGTGGTCACCACCTTCGCCCAGCCGGGCATGCGCCTGTGCGGGCGTGTGGCGGGAGTCGTCATCCGGCAGCCTCCTTCCTGCTGTCCGGATGCCCCGCGAACTCCGTGCCAGACACGGCAGTTGGCGTAAGCGCGTATCCGGCGGCAGAGACGAGGACGGCCCGGGAGCGAGTCGGGCGGTGCCGGGCCCCGGTACGCGCCGCGATGAACTGCGAGGGAGCCCGGGTGGCGGCCCGGGAAGGGAAGTCACCGTTCCCAGAGACGGCTTCGCGACAGAGCCCGGCCAGGCCGCCGCGGAGCCGCCGGCCTGGCCGGGCCTACCGGAGAACGGTGTGAGCGGCGCCGCTCAGACGAAGAACGCGTTCATGCCGGGGACATCGGACAGGTAGGTCTCGATGTTCGCGATCTTGCCGTCGCGGAGGCGGCAGACGGTGGAGAGGTACTCGTCCAGCCGGACCTCGCCCCGGCGGGCGGTGTTGTGCAGGGACAGGGCCATGTTCTCGCGGCTCACCAGGATGTGCAGCAGCTCGAAGTCGAGACCGTAGGAGGCGATCTTCTTCGCCCGCTCCACGACGGCCTCCGCGCCCACCGCCGTACCGGAGATGGTGTTGTCACCGGGGAGCGTCCAGGTGGCGTCGTCGGTGAGCAGGCCGCGGATGCCCTCCCAGTCACCCGCGGTGAGACAGGCGTGGAACTTCTTGCCGAGCTGGTGCTGGACTTCGTACGGGGTCATCGGATCTCCCTTGGGACGATGCTTAAAGCGGCGATCTCCGCTTTAAAAACCTTAGGCACCTCGCTCGCTAAAGCGCAACCCAATGCTTTAAGGTGGGGGCATGCCCGCCAAAAGCAAAGACAGCCGTCCCGGCGGCCGGAGCGCCCGCGTGCGCGCCGCCGTGCACCGGGCGACCGTGGACCTGGTGCAGGAAGTCGGAGCCGAGAAGGTCACCATCCCCGTGGTGGCGCGCCGAGCGGGCGTCAACCCCAGCTCGCTGTACCGCCGTTGGGGGACGATCTCCGCCCTTCTGGCGGACGTGGCGGCCCAGCGCCAGGACGAGGGGGCGCCGGAGCTGCTCGGAGATCTGCGCAAGGACCTGGAACGGGCCGCCGTGTGGACGCTCACCGACCTGTCCCAGCCGGGCGGCGTCGCCTTCTTCCGGGCCGAAGTGGCCCCGGACGTGGACGAGCGGCGAGCGGGGTTGCGCGAGTGCCTGGAGCGGGTCAGCACCCGGTTCCACGCCGCTCTGGAGGCCGCGGAGCGGCGGGGCGAGAGCGCACCCCCACTGGAGCGGGTGCTGGATCACGTGGTCGCACCCCTCTACTTCCGGGTGGTGTTCTCGATCCCGGAAACGAACGAGGAGTACGCACGCGGCCTCGTCGCCGAACTGTGCGACTCCGGGTACGGCGCCGCTTCCCGGCCGGGACGGGACTGAGCTGCACTACACCGGCCCGGCCGTCCTCCGGTGGGCCCATGTCGCCTGGAGCGGTGGTGTCAACAGCACCCCCGATCCGGGGCCTGGGCCGACTGCTTCACCGGCCGCCGGGGAGGAGGGTTGCTCCCGTCACCGAAGTCCGGCCGACAGCGCCGGCATCGACACGGGAACGGGGAAACATGATGGCCAGTCACACACGGCGCAGGCTCCTCAAGGGCGCCGCGGTCGCGGCAGCGGGCAGCGTGGCCGGCAGCGGTCTCGGCCCCGGCTTCTTCACGGCCGCGGCACAGGCGGGTCCCACGGCCGGGACGGGGGGCACGACCGGGGCGACACCGTTCCTGGAAGGTGCCTTCGCGCCGGTCACCGAGGAGTTGACCGCCTTCGACCTCGAGGTGACCGGCCGCATCCCGCACGACCTGGACGGCCGCTACCTGCGCAACGGCCCGAACCCACTGCACCTTGAGGACGTCCGTCGTGCTCACCACTGGATGCTCGGCGACGGCATGGTGCACGGGGTCCGGCTCCGCGGCGGGCGCGCGGAGTGGTACCGCAACCGCTGGGTGCGGTCCTCCCAGGTCGCGGCGGAACTGGGGGAGACCTACCCCGGCCAGGCACCCCCCGACGACTTCGCGTGCAACACGCACGTGATCCCGTACAAGGGCCGCATCCTGGCCTTGCAGGAGAGCGGGCCGCTGCCCTACGAACTGGACGGCGACCTCAACACCGTACGCCCCTACGACTTCCACTCCACGCTCACGGGCGCGTTCACCGCGCACACCAAGTACGACGCGGTGGCCGACGAACTGCACGCGATCGCGTACTACCCCACCTGGGACCATGTCAGGCACATCATGATCGACCGGACCGGCCGGGCGGTGCGCACCACTCGCATCGCCGTCGCGGACGCGCCGATGATGCACGACTTCGCGCTCACCGAGAAGTACGTGGTGATCGTGGACGTGCCGATCACCTTCGACGGCGCCGCCGCGGAGGCGGGCGCGATCGTGCCGTACGTGTGGAACGACCGGCACCCCATGCGCGTCGGGCTGTTGCCGCGTACCGGCGGCACCACGCGCTGGTTCGAGATCGACCCGGTGTACTACTCGCACACCCTCAACGCCTACGACGAGGGCGACACGGTCGTGGTGGAGTACATAGGGTTCCCCGCGCCGTTCTACGCGGCCGGTCGCGGCATGGACGGTCCCTCCGCGACCGGTTCGCCGGCGCTCGACCGCTGGACGATCGACGTGCGCGCGGGCCGGCTTCGCGGCAGCAGGCTGGACGACCGCCCGCAGGAGTTCCCCCGCATCAACGAAGCCCTGGTCTCCCGTCGGCACCGGTACGCCTACACCGCGAGCGCGGCCGAGATGTGGCGCGCGTACGAGACGGTCGACGGCGTGCCGCCGGACGAGAAGTTCGCCGACTACCTGGTGAAGCACGACATGCTGCGCGGCAACGGGCAGCTCCACCGCTTCCCCCGGGGCGCGGCGGTCGGCGAGCCGGTGTTCGTGCCGCGGCGCGGGGCGCGGGACGAGGACGACGGCTACGTGCTGTCGTACGTGAACGACCCCGACCGCGGCGCGACCGACCTGGTGATCCTCTCGGCTCAGGACTTCGCCGGCCACCCGCTGGCCCGGATCCACCTGCCCGGCCGGGTACCGCTCGGCTTCCACGGCAGCTGGATCGCGGACGCCTGACACCGGTCGCCGGTGCGGGGTTCCGGCCGACTGGCCACGGCAGCCCGCGCACCGGGCCACAGCCATCTCGGAACGCCTTTCGTACGCGATTCGTACGCCGAATGTGCGCGCTTCGTGCTCCCGTCGGCATAGGATGCCGTCGGGAGGTGTTCCATGTCCGAGTTGTTCGACGCGGTCGATGCGCTGGTCGCGTCCCGGTCCCCGCTGCCGCCGGCGGAGGAGCGCAAGCGGTTGCGCACCGCGCACGGCCTGACGCTGGACGAAGTCGCCGCCGCGCTGAAGGTGCGCCGGGCGACGGTGTCGGGCTGGGAGTCGGTCAAGAAGACGACCGAGCCGCGCGGGCCGGAACGGGAAGCGTACGCGCGGCTGCTGAACAAGCTCGCGGAGCTGTACCCCGCCCCCGCCGCGCCCCCGGAGCCGGCACCCGCCGCACAGACGGGCCGGTCCGCCCCCTCTCAGCAGGCCCCGGCCACGGCTCCGACCGCCACCCCGGCCTCGGACACTCCCGACGGGCCGGTATCCGAGACCCCTCGGACCGCCCCCGCCGCCGTCGGACACGCCGAGCCGCGTCCGACGCGCGCCGCCAGGCCGTCGCCGCCGTCCGCCCCGCGTCGTCCAGACGTACGCAAGGCGGCCCCGGCCGACACCCCGGCGGGTGTCACCGGCTCCCGATTCGAGAACGGCCCACTCGCGGTCGTCGACGTCGACGCGGACGGCCAGGTCCTCGCCTACTGCACGGGCGGCCTGGTCCTGGACGTGCCCGCCAAGAGCGTTCCGGCCCTGGTGGAGTGGACGCTGCGCGAGGCGAGGCTCGGGCAGCCGAAACTGTCCGGGCCGGGCAAGGACGCCGACCCGCTGCTCGTCCTCACCGAGGCCGCGCTGGAACGCTACGGCCTGCCCGCCGCCCTCACGGACGCGGAGCGGCGGGCCGGGCGCCTGCCGGAGGGGCACAAGGTCGTCAAGCAGCTGACCCGTGCGGAGTGGAAGCTGACCAAGCGCGGGTTCGGCCCGTGGGCCCGGATCTACCGCCCCGCCAAGGGCTCCGAACGGGCCTGCGTCCAGCTGTGCATTCCGTCCTGGCACGCGCTCGACTCCCGCCACTGGGGCGACGTCGCGCAGCTCCCGCCGGCCGAACTCGCCCGCGTCCTGGGGGTGTACGCGTCCCGCGTCATGACCCCGCGCGGCTCCACCGCCGTCACCGGCCTGGAGCTCATGACCGCGCTGCACCCGCCGACCCGCGCCTCCGAGCCCGACGCCGACGGCAGGCGGCACGCCGAGCACAACCCCGGCTCGCTGGGCAAGGACCCGGTGGACTGCGCGCCGTGCGAGGCCCCCGACGGCCACCCGCTCCTCAAGGACCTGCCGCGCTTCCACGTCCGCGGCCCGCAGGAGAAGCTGTTCGAGGAGGCGTACGACTGGGCGCGCCCGATGACGGACGCGGAATGCACCCTGCGGCACCTGGTCGGCATCGACGTGAACATGGCGTTCGCCGCCGGCGCCAACGGCCTGATCGTCGGCCTCGGCGCCCCCACCCATGTCAGGAAGCCGGAGTTCGACCCGAAGCTGCCCGGCTCCTGGCTCGTCGACCTCTCCCATGTGGACCTGTCCCGGGTGAAGACGGGCAAGGACACCTGGGCCGACCTGGAGGCCGACCTGCTGCCCAGCCCCTTCACCCCGAAGGGCGACCGCCCGCAGGGCCCCGCGTGGTACGCGACGCCCACCGTCGCCTACGCGGTGGAACTCGGCTACGAGGTCCGGCCGATCGAGGCGTACGTCCGCCAGGAGAACGGGCGCTACCTGGACGGCTGGTACCAGCGGCTGCGCGACGCCTACCTCGCCACGATGGCCGACCTCGGCGTGCACACGGACATGACGCCCGAGGACTTCCTCGCGGCGATGGACGGCTACCGGGACCGCGACCCGGAACTGGCGACCGTCGTCTCCGCGATCAAGGCCACGGTCAAGGGCGGCCTGGGCAAGCTGCGCGAGCGCCCGCGCGGTGAGGGCTGGCGGCCCGGCGAGCCGTGGCGCGCCCTGGCCCGGCCCACCTGGCGGCCGGACATCCGCGCGGCCGTCATCTCCCGCACCCGGATCAACCTGCACCGCAAGATCGTCAAGCACGCGGCGTACACCGGGCAGTACCCCGTCGCGATCCTCTCCGACTGCGTCGTCTACGCCTCGAACGGGCCGAGCCCGCTGGACTTCCTGCCCTACCGGGAGGGCAAGCCGCTGCCCGGCGGCTTCAAGCTCGGCATCAACCCGGGCCTGGTCAAGCACGAGGGCACCCAAACCGTCCTGTGGGGCGAGGAGGTCCGCGAGCGGTTCGACGCCCCGGAGCTCAACCTCGCCCGCTACATCAAGGACGGCACCGTCACCGACGCCGACAACGGAGAGTAGGGGAGACGACGATGACCCTGTTCGGCGACGGCCTGGAAGCCGCCGTGCAGAAGGCGTTCACCCGGCCCGCCCCCAAGAGCGCGCCCGCACAGATGCGTTACCTGGTCAGGCAGCTCAAGGGCACCAGGCAGGTCGCCCAGTTGCTGCGCGTCTCCCAGCGCACCGTCGAACGGTACGTCAAAGGCCAGATCAGGAAGCCCCGCCCGGACCTCGCCGCGCGCCTGGAACGCGAGGTGAAGAAGCGCTGGCAGCCGCAGATCCGCGCGAAGGCACGGCAGACGGCGGCGACGACCGGCGGCATCGTCATCGACACCCGTGCCCGGATCGGCTACACCGCGCCCGTCGGATCCACCGACGACGCCCGCGTCCGGCACCTGACCGTCGCCCTCCCACCGCAGTACGCCGCCCGCCTCTTCGACGCCCAGCAGTCCGGCGCCGGCGACCAGCAGCTCCAGCAGATCGCCGCCGAAGGGCTCAAGGAGGTCTACTTCCAGGACGGCGGCCGCCGCGCCGGCAGCCTGGAAGAGGTCCGCTTCACGGATGTCGAGCACGTCGAGTTCGACCTGTAGGTAGAGAGCCTGGGCGTGGGGTCCTGCTCCGTGCACGGTTCGCTGTGCGGCATCCGTCGCGGGCACCCCTCAGGCGGCATCCGGTTCGGTGTCGGGGTATGGGCTGAGCATGGTGTCGAAGTAGCCCTGTAGGGTTGTGAGGCGCACCACATGAAGATCGGCGAACTCGCCGCCGCGACCGACACCTCGGTCCGACTGCTGCGCTACTACGAGGAGCGGAACCTCCTGGAGTCCTACCGCCTCGACAGCGGTCACCGCCGCTACGACGACAGCGCCCCAGCCGTGGTCCGCCGTATTCGCGCGCTGTTGGACGCCGGCCTGCCGACGCGGGTCATCCGCGACCTGCTGCCGTGCGTACGCCGGGACGGCACGGTCGCCGCATGCAAGCTGGCGACCCTCGAAGATCACCTCCAAGGCCTGGACGACCGGATCCGCGCCCTGTCGGAGACCCGCACATCCCTGGCCCAGCTCATCTCCGCCACCCACGCCGCAAGCCGACCCTCGGCGGAGACCGCTACCACGCATCCGCGATGAAGCCGATCCCCTCGTCCCCACACCACCAAGGCGCGTACAGTCCCGCAGACCAGATCCTTGGTCCTGGCGCCCGGAAGGCAACAGGGCGGCGGCGCCGCGACGGCGGCCGACTCCCGGATCCCTGCGCATGAGCGGAGACCACACGGCGCTCCAGCTCCCCGAGGGGTCTTGGTGGGACTGGGACGTGGTGGAGTGGAACGCGGGCCGGTTGCGTCTGGGCTCGGGGCACGACCTTGCGTACGCCCATCACCTGGAGTTGGTCTTCGCCGACCCGGTCCTGGTCAGGTGCCCGTCAAGCTTCCACGATCCGGTCTTCCGCGCGCCGACGCAGCAGGAGGTGCGACTGGTCGCCGACCAGGTGGGAGAGACGCCGTCCGTCGTCGTTGCCTTCGAGGCGGACGCGGGCGGCCCGGAGCCGGCTTCCTGCCTGATCGCCGCCGGGAAACTCGACATCGTCGAAGGCACTGTCTTCCGTTACTGGCGCGAGCCGGCCACCGGCGAACGCCTCGCGCCTTGGGTGCGGCCGCCCGGGAAGCGCTGAGCGGCAACCCAGTTCCTGCCGCGGTGATGACACGGTCGCTGGGCGGGAGCAGGCGGTGTTGATCGCCGCGTTGACGCAGTCGTCTTCGTGAGGGCGCCGTCGACGGCCGTGCGCCAGAGGGTTGGCTGGCCGCCGATGACCTGCGACGATGCCTCTGTTTCCCAGTGGAGGTCATTTGTTCGTTTTCGTTTGTGCGGGATGCGGTGCCGAGTTGACCATTCCGCTGTCCCAGGTCTCACTGCCCGTGCACGCCCGTCAGAAGTACGGGAACGGGGCCCAGCTTCCGGTGCTCATGGAGTCCGGGACGTTTGCCGTGGATCCGGACCCGTGGGGAGAGCCCCGGCGGATGTGGGACGAGGTCGATCCGGGCGGGGCACGCGCCGGCCACGCGCCCGTCCGTGCCGTGTCCGACAGCACGTCCGGGGCGAGCGTCATCGCGCCCGGTGACATCCGTGGAACCCGGCTGATACCCGAGAAGCGCGGCGGTGCCTGCTGCGGCCTCGACGGAGCCGACGGGCCCAACATGGCCTGCGGGACCTGCGACCTCCCGGTGGCGACCAGGGTCGACGACTGCTCGCTCTGGCAGGCGGTGTGGCTCAGCGCGGACGCCGTGCACCGCGTCCCCGTCGACGGTCTCCACGCCGCACCTCTCCTCTCCTGGGCGGAATTGGCGGCAAAGGGGGAGAGGACATCGCCGTTCGAGCCCATTGCCACGTGGGGAGGACGGCTGGGGTCGAACCACTACTGGTCGTGGAGCCCGCAGTGGGAGGCGGCAGCCGGGCATGCGCTCGCCCACCTGCTGGTCGCTTCCCAGGGGCAGCCGGTGGTAGTCCCGGGCGGGCCGGCCACGGACGTGTTCCAACGCGCGCTCGACGCCCTGTTGCCGACAGGCACCCCGAAGCGGCGCGCCGTCCTGGTCGGCCCCGGACAGCCCTCCCCGGACGCGGGCGCGGACATCCTCCTCGTACCGGTCCATCCCCAGACAGGACGGCTCTGGACCCCCGAGACCCCGACTGCGTCGGCATACCTGGTGCCCCTGCCGCTGGGGGTGTGGCGGTGGCTGGCCTCTCCGCAGCAGGACTTGCCGGTTCCCGCGTCAGGCCGCCTGCCCCAGGACGTACTCCGCGACGACCCGCCCTCGCTGCTCCCCAACCGTCTGTTCCGGGCCGACTGGGGCACGTTCCAGCACACTTTGGCCCGATTGCCGGCCGTGCGCAGCAGCCCATGGCTGCGCGCCATCCTCGAAGACCGCACGCAGAACACCTTGGCCGCCTTCTTCTAGCCGTCCGAGCACATTCGGTCGTCGGTGACCATCTAGGACAGCACAAGGCCTAGTGGCTACCTATCGTCGCTGTCGACAGCCACCAGCGACGGAAGGATCACGATGCCCGGACAGACCAGCGCCGCTCCGGAGGGCTACACCACCGTTGCGCCCTGGGTCGTCACCGATGACACCGGGGCGTTTCTCGACTTCGTCACCCAGGCGTTCGGCGGTGAAGAACTGGGGCGGGTGCTGACCGAGGACGGCCTGATCGGGCACGGCGAGATCCGGGTCGGCGACACGGTCGTGCTGGCCTTCGACCGGCACGCCGACTGGCCTCCCACACCGAGCCTGCTGCGTGTGTTCGTCGCCGACGCGGACGAGGCGTTCGCACGCGCCGTCGCGGCCGGCGGCCAGATCGTCACTCCCCTGGCGGACGACGCCTTCGGACAGCGCGGAGGGCGCGTCAAGGACCCCTTCGGCAACATCTGGTGGGTGGTCAGCCACGTCGAGGACGTCGCGGAGGAAGAGATGTGGCGGCGTCTGCAGGATCCTGTTTACGCCGACAGGATGCGCGTGGCCCAGGAGACGCTCGACGCCGAGCTCGGCGGTCGGCGCCACGGGCGGAGCAGCGCGCCGGTCAGGAGGGCCGGTTGACCGACGCGTGCTCGGGGGGCGGCAACCGGCCTGAAGAAGTCCTGCCGTCCAGTGTGCTGGTCGACGCCCCGCCGTCATTCCGTGAAGACGAGGCTGACGTTGTGTCCGCCGAACCCGAACGCGTTGGCCAGCGCAGCGGACCACCGGCCGGTGCGCGGCTCGCCGCGCACCACGTCCAGTTCGACACGAGGGTCGAGTGCGTCGAGGTTGCGAGTCGCCGGCACCGTGCCGTGTTCGAGGGCGAGCACGGCGGCCATGGCGCCGACTGTTCCGGACGCGCCCATCATGTGCCCGGTCATCGACTTCGTCGCTGTCACAGCGGCGTGGCCGCCGACCACTCGACCGATCGCCTCCGCCTCCGCCAGGTCACCGGACTCCGTCGAGGTGGCGTGTGCGTGCACGACCCCGATGTCCGCCGGGGTCAAGTCGGCGTCGCGCAGGGCCAGTTCCATGGCGAAGGCCTGGCCTTCCGCGTCGGAGGCCGTGATGTGGTTCGCGCTCGACGTCACGGCACTGCCGGCCAGCGTGCCGTACGCGCGTGCTCCCCGGGCCCGGGCGAACTCCGCGCGTTCGAGCACCATCATCCCCGCGCCCTCGCCCATGACGAACCCGGACCGGTCGACGTCGAAGGGGCGGGACACGGCCTCCGGGTCCACGGACCGCGTCGAGAGGGCCTTCATCTGGGCGAACGCCGCGATGGTGAAGGGATGCAGGCATGCCTCCACCCCGCCCGCGACGACCACGTCCGCCCGCCCGCCGCGGATCAGATCCTGCCCCAGGGCGAGGGCCTCCGCCCCGGACGCACAAGCGCTCACCGGGGTCCTGGCGCCGCCCTTCGCACCCAGGTCCATGCTCACCCAGGCGGCAGGCCCGTTGGCCATCAGCATGGGAACGGCGAACGGCGACAGCCGACGAATCCCGGCACGTTCGAAGACGTCGTCCTGGCCCAGCGTGGTGAGGACGCCCCCGGTCCCCGTGCCGATGACGACGGCACATCGTTCCGGTTCGACCTGTGGCGCCCCGGCGTCCTGCCAGGCTTCGCGCGCACTGAGGACGGCGATCTGCTCGCCGCGGTCCAGCTTCCTGGCCTCGGTCCTCGGGAGCAGCGAGGCGGGGTCCACCGTGAGGCCGGCCGCGACGTGCACGGGCAGGTCCGCGGCCCATTCCTCCGTCAGGAGCCGTACCCCCGACTTGCCGTCCAGCAGCCCCGCCCACGACGACGGCGCATCGGCTCCCAGCGGCGTCATCGCACCGACACCCGTCACCAGCACCCGACCGTTATGGGTCACGCCAGCCTCCTTGAGTTGTTCGGACATCACATAGCGTCTGAGGTGTGCTCACAGCAGCATTCCAGTGTTCAGAGGGGAGATCAGGGATGGCGTCCACCGATTCGACGCCTGGGGATTGTGCTGTTCCTACAAGTCGTGCGGCAGCGCATCGCGCGCCGCCCAAGATGCCCCCGCGACCCGGTAGCGGGCCCTCCGGGCCGCCGTCTCAGCTCTTCGGCAGGGTTCGGGCGAGAAGGGGCAGCAGACGGTCCCAGTGCAGCCCCAGTGCGGTCGGGTCGAACGCGTCGGTGTCGGCCATGGTGAAGCCGTGGACGGTGCCCGGGTAGATCTCGGAGGTGTAGCGGACACCCGCCGCCTCCAGGGACGCGTTGAGCTCGCCGAGGGACTTCGGCGTCACGTCCCCTTCGGCGTGGCCGAAGTGGACCTCGGCGGTGAGCCTGGAGAGGCTGTCCGGTCCGGCGGCCCCCACCGGGGCGTGGAACGCGGCGAGGGCCGCCACCCGGCCGGGCTGGGCCGCGGCGGTACGCGTCGCGAGGAGGCCACCGATGCAGTAGTCGGTCACCGCGACCGGTCCGGCGGCGACCTCGGGCTGAGCGGAGAGGAACGTGAGATAGGCGTCTGCGTCGCTCAGGACGCGTTCCGTGGTGTGCGCCTGGATCATGGGCATCACCTGGGCGACGAGCGAGGGCCGGACCTCTTCGCCGATGTACTCGGGAAGCTCGATCAGCGGGGCCGGACCGTGCCGGTGGAAGAGGTTGGGGACGACCACGTAGTAGCCGTGTCCGGCCAGTTCACGGGCCATCTCCCGAAGCACGGGCCGGATGCCGAAGCCGTCGGCGTACATCAGCACCCCCGGGTGCCGCCCGCCGCCGTCGGGGAAGGCGGCGAACGCGTCGGCCTGGCCGTCCGCGGTGGGTATCTGCAAGGTCTTGCCGGGCATGGATTCTCCTGTCGTGGTTGATTGTCGAGCTTGTGATCAACACGACGGAGGCGGAGCCCGCGCGGCGGCGCGAGATCCTCGACGCACGAGAGGGCCGACAACGGCCCGTACGGCGCTCAGGAGGGCACCGGGTCACCGATCCGTGTGTGGCGCGAAGCCGTCCCGGTCGTCATGGCCGCACAACGTAGCCCATCGGACGGGACCGCTGCCAGCCCTCGGGCGCGGGACGCGCTGGAGAGTCCTGACGTGTCGGTGGTGCTGGGAGGCGGGGTGACCGACCGCTCGCGGGCCTGGGAGTTCGTGCGCTGGTTCGCCGATCAGTGGACCGGGCGCCCTATGCGGCCCGAAGGCGGTTGCCCCGTGGAGGAGTTGACGGCCGCGGAAGGTGATCTCGGCTTCGAACTCCCCGCCGCCTTGCGGGAGGGGTATGCCCTCGTGGGCCGTCGTGACGACCTGATTCGGCAGCAGGACCCCTTGGTCCCGCCGTCCGGGCTCTACGTCGACGACGCCCTGGGCGGCGTCCTGGTCTTCCGTCGCGAGAACCAGGACTGCGCTTCCTGGGGGATTCCCCTCGCCCGGATCGAGCAGGACGATCCTCCCGTGGTGGTCGAGTCCCACCAGGGCTGGGTTCCGTTCCTCGACCGGATGTCCCTGGTCTGGGTCGAGTTGGTCCTGAGCGAGTCGCTCTTCGAGGCCGGCAGCCTGCACGACGCCTGCGAGCTGCCGGACGCGCTCGCGCCGCGCCTCCAGGCCCGCTACTTCCGCGTCGAGCTGCCCGACCACCCGATGTGGGCGAGCGCGGACGACTCACCCGTGCGCTGGTACGCGGCCGGTGGCCGATTGCTGCGCCGGGACGGTCCGCAGGACCACTGCTGGATCCACGCACGCGGTCACACGCCCGCCGATCCGGAGACGATCCGCGCGGATCTGCCCGGCCGTTGGGTCGGCTGACCCGGGAAGTGGCACGGGCGGCAAGCCCCGCACACGGCGGTCCTCCAAGGCCGTGCGTCAGCGGTAGCCGTACGCCTCCCGGCCGGCGAAACGCTGCGCCGCGGTTCCACCCGGCGCCTCGGTGCGACCTGCGCGCCCCGACCCCCGGCCGGACAACGATCGCGCCAACCTCTAGGCGTCCGGCCGGATTTGGCCGTACGGCTTTCCCGGGGCGATGTGGCGCATGACACCATGGCGGTCGCGGGGGCGCACGGTACCGCCCTCGGCGTTGGGTGCCCGTCGAGTGGCCCGGAGGGGAAGTGGACGTCAAGGTCGCGGTCGACGGCGGGCGAGCCGCCGACGAACTGCGCTCCCTGCGCGAGTGGTTGGTCGCCGATCCGTCCCTGCGGGGCCGGGTGCGGCTGGAGGCGGCCCCGCCCGCCCCGGGGACGCTCGGCTCGGCGCTGGAGACGCTTTCCGTGGCGCTCGGACCCGGAGGTGTCGCCACGGCGCTGGCGAGCGTGCTGATCACCTGGATCCGTCGCCGCTCGGGGGGTGTCACCCTCACGGTACGGCGCGGTGACGGGGCGTCGTTCGAGTTGAAGGCCCCGTCCGTGCGTGAGCTGTCGCCGCAGGACGTGACCGAGCTGACCCGTCGGCTGTCGGAATCGCTCGACGGGCCGGGAACCCACGACTCCGCGCGGGAGAGCTGAGCGATGACGCTTCGGCCCACCGCGCTCGCCTCACCCGGCTCGCGGGCCCTGGTGGTGGGCTCGGGCCGGCACGTGCCCGGGTCCGCGCTCCCCGATGTGCCCGCCGTCGCCGAGACCGTCGAGGACCTGTCCCGACTGCTGATCGAGCGGTGCGGCCTGGCGCCGGAGAACCTGTGGGGCGGCGGGCCGCTGCTCCACCCCCGCGACCCGATCGTGCTCGGTGACGCGCTGACCGAGGTGGCGGAGCAGGCCACCGACGTCCTGCTGCTCTACTACGTGGGCCACGGCCTCGTCAGCCCCGGCAACGAGCTGTACCTGGCCACGCAGGCCACGGAGGACCTGGTGGGCGGGCTGGCGTTCAAGGCGCTGCCGTACCAGGCGTTGCGGGAGGCGCTGAGCGGCTGCCGGGCGCGGTCCGTGATCGTGGTGCTGGACTGCTGCTTCGCCGGCCGGGCCCACGGTGCGCTCGGCACGGCGGCGGCGCACGCCTTCGAACTCGCCTCGCTCGGCGGCACGTACGTCCTGGCGTCGTCGTCGGCCGACGAGCAGTCGCTCGCCCCGGAGGGCGACCGGTACACCGCGTTCACCGGAGCGCTCATCGAGCTGTTGCGCGACGGCGATCCCGCGGGGTTGCCGCAGCTGACGACCGAGGACGTCTACCGCCGGCTGTGCCGGGTCCTGCCGAGGCGTGGTCTGCCCGCGCCGCACCGGCACCTCAGCGATCGGGCGGGAGACCTGGTCCTCGCGCCCAACCCGGCGGCCGCCGCCCCGTCGGCAGCGGCGGTCACCGGCGCGTCCGACGACGGCGACCAAGGCGGGCAGCCCCCGGCGCCCTGCCCGTACCGGGGGCTGCACCCGTTCACCGCCGAGGACTCGCGGTACTTCTTCGGCCGGGAGCGACTCGTCGCCGAACTGTTGCGGACGATGTCGCAGGCGTCGGACACCGGCGGGCCGATCGCCGTCGTCGGGCCGTCCGGGGTGGGCAAGTCCTCGCTGCTGCACGCAGGGCTGCTGCCCGCGGTGCAGCACGGCAGATTACGGATCCCCGGGTCGCAGACCTGGCCGCGGCTGTCCCTCACGCCCGGTGCGGAACCCCTCGCCTCCCTCGCCCGGCGGCTCGCCCCGAGTGCGGAGACGACGCCGGACGAGTGCGCCGCGCGACTGCGCGAACACCCGGACCGCCTACCCGAGTTGGTGCGTCGCGCGCTGCGCGTCGCGACCGGCGGCAGGGATGTGCCGGGCGGGCGGTTGCTGCTGCTCGTCGACCAGTTCGAGGAGCTGTTCACCCTCTGCCCGGACGAGGACGAGCGACGCGCGTTCATCAAGGCGCTGGGCGCCGCCTGTCGTTCGCCCGACGCCGCCCAGCCCCCGCCCGCCATGGTCGTCATCGGCGTCCGCGCCGACTTCTACGGGCGCTGCCTGACCTATCCGGAACTGGCCGCCGCCTTGCGCGAACACCAGTTGCCCGTCGTTCCGATGACCCCCGGCGAACTGCGCGACGCCATCGAGAAACCCGCCGAGGCAGCCGGACTGCGGCTGGAAGCGGGACTGTCGGACACCGTCCTGCGCGACATCGGGTCCCGGCGGGAACCGGGCGACGCCACCGCGTTCGGCACCGGCTCCCTGCCCCTGCTGTCCTACGCGTTGCAGCGGACCTGGGCCGTCTGCGGCGGCCGCACCCTGACCCTCGCCGGTTACGCCGCCACCGGCGGGGTGTGGAACGCGGTCACCAAGCAGGCGGACACCGTCTACGAGAGTCTGTCCCCGGACGCACGCCGCGCCGCGCGCACACTCCTGCTGCGCATGGTGCACGTCGGCAAGGGCACCGAGGACACCCGTCGCCGCATCTCCCTCGCCGAGCTGCTGGCCAGCCGGCCGTCCGAGGAGGCCGCAGCCCTCGTCGCGGCGCGCGACGCACTGGCGGAAGCCCGCCTGATCACGCTCGACGGCGACCGTGCGGAGATCGCGCACGAGGCACTGCTCCGGGTCTGGCCCCGGCTTCGTCGCTGGATCGACGAGGACCACACCGGCCTGCTGGTGCACCAGCAGCTCGCCGACGCGGCGGACGACTGGGAGGCCGCCGGCCGCGACCGGACACTGCTGTACGGCGGAACGCGGCTGGTCACGGCCCGCCAGTGGTTCGCCGCTCCGCAGCACGAGGCGGCGCTCACTCCGCACGAACGTCGTTTCCTCGCCGCGAGCCTCGCCGCGCAGCGCCGCCGCAGGTGGGGCCTCGCCGGGATCGCCCTGGTGGTGGTGGCCGCGCTGCTGGGCGGACTGGTCGCGGTCACGCAGTACCGCGCGGCCGCGCACCGCCAGAACCTCATCACCTCCCGCCAGCTGGCACAGCTCGCGGACCAGTTGCGAGACGGCGATCCGGGCACCGCCCGGCAGCTCGCCCTGTCGGCGTACGGACTCGCCCCCACGAAAGAGGCCCGCAGCAGCCTGCTGGCCTCCTACGTCACCCGCTATCCCGTCACGCTCGCGGGCCACACCGACCGGGTGCTCAACACGGTGTTCCGTCACGACGGCCGCCTCCTGGCCACCGCCTCCAAGGACCGGACCATCCGCCTGTGGGACGTCGCCGATCCCGACCGGCCCGCCCCGCGCGCGGTGCTGCACACGGACGGCACCGCGGCCATCGCCTTCAGCCCCGACGGAAGCCTCCTCGCCGCCCGTACATGGCGGTCCTTCTCCGTGTGGGACGTGCGCGATCCCGGCCATCCCGTCGTGCGCGCCGTGCGTGGGAGCCCCGCCGACACGGACGCCGTACCCAGTGTGGCGTTCAGCGCCGACGGCCGCACGGTCGCCGCGCCCGGTGCGACCGGCACCGTCCAACTGTGGGACGTGCGGGATCCGGCGCACCCCGGCGAGACCTCGTTGGCGGTCGGCGGGAACGAGGTCACCGCCGTCGCGTTCAGCCCCGACGGCAAGGTGCTCGCCACGGCGAACGGAGCGACGAGGCGGAGCCGCGGCTCGGCCGCCGTCCGGCTGTGGAACGTCACCGCTGCGCACAAGCCCGCGCTGCTGGCGACGCGCGATGCCGACTCGGCCTTGAGCCTGGCCTTCAGCCGGCGGGGCGACCTGCTCGCCGCCGGTGGTGTGCTGGGCTCCGTCGCGGTGTGGGACGTGCACGATCCCCGCCACCCGGCGACCAGGGACGTGGAAACCTTCAGCGGAAACGACGACGCGGTCATCATGTCGCTGAGTTTCGCCGCGGACGGCTCCGGGTTCGCGGCGGCGAACTCGACCGGCACGGTGGACTACTGGGAGATCACCGGCTCCGGCTCCGGCAGCCGGATCGACCTGTTCGACAGCCTGCCGGGCAAAGTGCCGGTGTACGCGGTCGCGGTCGGCCCGGACCGCGCCGTCATCGCGAGCGGTGGCGACAAGGGCATGGTCAGCCTGTGGTCGGAAACGGTGGCGCAGCCGCTGCCCGGCACCATCAGCAGCCCGGGGTCCGGCGTACCCGGCAAGGCGTTCAGCGAGGACGGCCACCTGATCGCGGTCAGCGCGGACTACGACTCTGCGGTCTCCGGAAAGACGGCCGGCATCTGGCAGACCTCCGATCCGCACCATCCCACACTCGCCGCCGCCCTGCCCCGGCCGTGGACACGGGCGGTGTTCCTGCCGCACGGGCGACTGCTGATCAGCCAGACGCAGGACGCCTCGTCCCTGGCACTGTGGGATCTCACCGAGCCGCGCCACCCCGTGCACCTGTCGACTTTCCGGGCCGAGGGCGGGGCGACCGTGACCGGCGACGGACGAACACTCGTGGCCGGGAACGCCACGGACTCGCAGGCCACCGTCTGGGACATCACCAACCCCCGACGTCCGAGTCGTTCGGCCACCATCCCGCTGCACGCCACACACAAGGGCTCCGAGGTCGAGCTCCAGTTCCTCGACCCGACCACCCTGCTGATATACGACGACGGGGGCCCCCGGCTCTGGGATCTGCACGACGTGCGACGGCCGTCCCGGGCCGCGCCCCCTCTCCCGCATCTCGACCAGGGCATCGCCGGAGTGGCATTCGACCCGCGCACCCGCATGCTGGCCCTGTGGTCCTTCGAGGGACCGCTGTGGCTGGTGAGCATCAGCGACATCAGACGGCCCGGGACAGCCGTACAGATCGACGGCCAGACGAACAGCGCGGGATTCCTCGACGACACCACGCTCGCGGTCGCCACCAAGAACGACAAGAGCGTCTCCCTGTGGGACGTCGGCAGCCGCGCACGGCCGCAGAAGACCAGCGTGCTTCCGGCTAAGGACCGCATCACGGAACTGGTCGTCAGCCCCGACGGCCGCTTCGTCGCGGGACACGCCGGCATGGTCGACGAGATCCAGCTCTGGGACGTAGGGAACAAGCACGACCCGAATGATCTGGGGACGCTCGCGGGGGTCTCCGCCATGGACGTGCAGTTCAGCCCGGACGCTCGCACGCTGGCCATGACGGAGACCGTCCTGCCGGGAAACCGGCCGGGCATCCTGCTCATGAGCGACCGAGCCGACGAGGTCTACGACCGCATGTGCGCGGCCAACCACCAGGTCATCACCAAGCGGCAGTGGCTGCGCACCGTCGGCAGGATCGCCCCGTACCGACGTCCTTGCGCCCACTGACGGAGCCGGTTGCCGGGCGCGGCTCTCCTCAGAGGGTGACGACGAGTTTCTGCGCGGAGACGCCGGCACGCAGCCGGCGCAGCGCGTCGGGGATGTGCGCGAGCCCGTGGCCGACGACGGTCGCGTCCGGTGCGGCCCGGTAGGTGCCGGTGGCGAGGGCGGTCGGCAGGAAGTCGGCGTAGATCGCCGGTCCGACCTCGTTGTCCTTCAGGGTGCCGCCCCAGATGCTGCTCACCCGCACACCCTGGCGCGGCGCCCGTCGCCCGGCGACGCGGGTGAACAGCGCGGGCTGTGCCGAGGCGATCCGTCTGCCGCCTGCGGTGCGGGCCGCGATCGCGATCGTCTTGGCGAGCGACTTGGACCCGATGGCGAGTGTGCCCGCGAGCGGTCTGTCGCCGATGCGTTCCACGATCTCCTCGACGGCGGTGGGGCTGGAGCGGTCGACGGTCTCGGCCGCTCCCAGCGACCGGAGGTAGTCGAAGTTGTGCGGTGACGCGGTGGCCACGACCTGGTAACCCGCGTTGCGGGCGAGCTGGATCGCGTTGCTGCCGACACTCGTCGAGCCGCCCCAGACGAGCACCGTCTCCGCCCGCTCGGCGGGGGCGGCACAGGGCAGCGCCAGTCCGAGGTGGTCCTGCTGGAACATGCCGGTCGCGGCGGTCGAGACGGCCAGCGGGACGACGGCGGCCTGCGCGAACGACAGGGAGTCGGGGATGGGGCAGACCATGTGCCGCATGAGTACGACGTAGTGCTGGAAGGCGCCCTCGGCCGCGCGGTTCTGCGACTTCTCGACGCCGAAGGCGTGCCCGAGGACGCGATCGCCCGGCCGCAGCCTCGTCACGCCCGGGCCGGTCTCGACGACCTCGCCCGCGACGTCCGAGCCCACGACGGCCGGGAAGGTCAGCCAGGGCAGGGCGAACCGGTAAAGGAAGCCCGGTATGCCGTCGACGGGATTCACGGCGACCGCCCGCACACGGACGACGACCTCGTTCGTCGCCGGGGGCGTGTAGGGGGCGGGCCCCACCTCGAAGCGCGCGCCTCGCTTCGGCAACCACAGCGCGGTGTTCTGACGGGTCATCTCCGGGCCCCTCTCCGTTGTCCGACCGCCGGGTCGCGGCCTCATGCCACGCGCCACCCCTGCGCGACCGAGACTAGGCAGTGTCTAGAATCTAGTCAATGACTATTTCCGGGTAGGATGACGGCATGTCTCATCGGCCCTTCCACCACGGCAATCTCCGCACCGTGCTGCTCGAACAGGCAGAGGTGGTGCTTCGGGAGCGGGGGATCGATGCGCTGTCGCTCCGTGAGCTGGCACGCGAGGCGGGCGTCAGCCATGGAGCCCCCCGAAGTCACTTCATCGATCGGGGCGCCCTCCTCGACGCATTGGCCGAGCGAGGCTTCATCCGACTCGCCGACCAGATCCGCGAGGCCGCTTCGCGCGTGCCCGAAGACCATGCACGGGTCCTTCACGCGGCGGCCTCCGCGTACCTGGCGTTCGCCGAGCGGGATCCCGCACTGCTCGACCTCATGTTCGCGACGAAGGTCGGCGAACCCTCGGAGGCCGTCCGCGGGGCGGCGGAGCGCCTGTTCGGCACCATGGCCGACATCATGAACGCGGGTGTGGAAGCGGGCGCGTACGACGCGGACGACGTCGGCCGGCTGACCCTGCTGCTGTCCGCGACCGTTCAGGGCATCGCGGCGCTCGTCACGTCACGACGCATCACGGCGTCTCAGGGCGAGGCGCTCGTCGACGACGCGATCAGGCTCTTCCTCAAAGGCGCGTCGGCCGGGTAGCGCCACCACGGGTGCCGGTCCGCTCAGCGGGAACGGAGGGCGCCGGCCAGGGCCGGTCCGCGCCGCCGTGCCCGGTCCCAAGGACCCGGCCGCGTTCCGGCGGCCTCCGGGGCGCACGCGCTTGTCGTCCCCGGAGGCGGAGGTCCTCCGGTCCGACGGCCCGTCACGCCGACGGCGGACACGCTCACGGTGAACACCCCTGCCCGGCACGGTCGTCGGGTACCACTGTGGGCGGATGATCGAAGAGACGATTGCCGAGGTGTTCGCGGCCGGCGGCTGCCGGGGAAGCCTGTGCGCGCTGGAGGTGGACGGTCCGGGGCGGGTGTCGGTGGCCGGGGGAGAGCCCGCGGTGGCGGCCTCCACGTTCAAAATCGCCGTCGGCCTGGAGTTCTTCTGCCAGGCGGCGCAGGGGGAACTGGACCCCGCCGAACGAGTGGTGGTCTCGCCGGCCGGGGCGACGCCGGGCGGCCAGGGACTCTGCATCACCGAGGACCCGGTGGAGATCTCCCTGCGGGACGTGGCCCGGCTGATGCTGACCATCAGTGACAACACCGCGGCCGACGTGCTGATCCGCCGGGTCGGCATCGAACGGATCAGGGCGCGCCTCACCGGGCTCGGGCTCACCGGCTTCCACCTGCCGGGCACCATCCAGCACGAGCTCGACACCGCCGCCCGCGGCGCCGGGTTCGCCGGCTGGGGCGCGATGGCCGGCATGATCCGGGACGCCGCGTCGCCGGAGGAGGGCGAGGCGATGTGGCGGCGGGTGCTCGCGTCGCCGGGGATGCGGCCGGGACGGATCAGCAGTGCGACCGCCGATGACCTGGCCGCCCTGCTCCGCGTCGTCTGGCGGGACGAGGCCGGACCCGCCCAGGCGTGCGCCCAGCTCCGCCGGACGATGGGACAGCAGCGGCTCACCCGGAAGATCGCCGCCGGTTTTGGGCCGGAGGTGCTGGTCGCGTCCAAGTCGGGGACCGTGCCGGGCGGGGTCAGCAACGACGTCGGCGTGGTCGCCTTTCCCGACGGACGGCGGTACGCGGTCGCCGTCCTCACCCGGTCGCTGACGCCCGGGGCACCCACTCGCGAAGACGTCCTCGGCACAGCGGCCCGGGTGGCCCTGGACCACCTGCGTACGGGCCGGGTTCCTCGATCCGAGTGAGGATCGCGGTGCCGTGTCCGGGGCGGTGTGTGTTCGGCGGGAGCGTCCTCGTGGCTCCGAGCGCCGACGGCGCCGACCTGGCCGGGGCAACTGTCGTCCGGTCTCGGCGCGTTGGCCGCCCTCGCGCTTCGTACCGGGGCGGCCGCTTGTTACTGTCTCCGATCATGCGAGCCCTCTTCCCAGGATCCTTCGACCCGGTCACTCAGGGGCACGAGGACATACTCCGGCGCGCGGCCCTCCTGTTCGACGAGGTCGTCGTGTGCGTGATGTCCAACCCGAACAAGACCGGCCGCCACCCGGTCACGGAACGTCTGGACCGACTCCGCGCGGCGGCACAGGACTTGGCCAACGTCACGGTCGACTCCCACACCGGCGGCCTGCTGATCGACTACTGCCGCCGAGCCGGCATCGACGTCGTCGTCCGCGGAGTCCGGGGCGTCGCCGACCTGGACTACGAAATGCCGATGGCGCGTATGAACCACGAACTGGCCGGAGTGGAAACGTTCTTCATCGCCGCGGACCCCGCCCTGGCCCACGTCTCCTCCACCCTCGTCACCGCGATGGGCCAACGGTAGAGCGGCCCGCGGCCGGGGTTCGGTCGCGCCGTCGACGCCCGCGAACGGCGCCGAAACCGTGGCCCCGGACAGCGGCGACGGGCCGGTGCCACGAAACCTTCACACCATGATCCACATGGCTCGGGCAACCCCCGCCGCCGAACCCGCGTCTTGATCGACAACAGACCGACATGCCCCGGTCCTCTCGGCCGGGGCATATTCACAGCGCGCTATACACGATGTGTATACACAGCGTTTATAGAAAGGCATGCATGTACGGCAAGGCTTTCGCTCCCGAGTACCAGGGCGCCCTGACCACCCTGTCCGTGAACTCCTCGCTGACGGACGTGCTGGCGGAAGGCATCGAGAAGCTGCGCGAGGCCGAGCGGTCGGGGCAGCCGGCCGAGGCCGCCCGCTGCGGGCTCGCCGTCGCCGAGGCGTACCGGCGGCTCGGAAACGTGGAGGAGGCCGACCGGGCCTGGAAGGCGAGCTACCGCACCGCTCGGGAGGCCGGGGACGCCGCGGCGATGGCCTGGGCGCTGTGGAGCGGCGGCACCCTCGCCCGCCAGCGCGGCGCGTTCCCGCTGGCCTGGCGGCTGCTCGGACTCGCGGCCGAACTCGGCGAGCGGGCCGGAGACGTCGTCTGCCGGGGCTATTCGCTTGCCGGACTCGCGGAGACCGGCCGCATCCAGGGCGACTACGAGGCGGTCGGCCGGCTGCACGAGCAACTGCTGGCCGAGGCCCGCAGGCGCGGCGAGGCCCGGCACACGGTGTGGGCCCTGGAAGGCATCGCCCAGATGCACCGCAACACCGGGGACTTCGACCGGGCGTACACGCTGTTCGAGGAGGCGGCGGAGATAGCCGAGCGCGCCGAGGACCGGCGCGGGCACGCGTGGGCGCTGCGCGGCCTCGCGGACATCCTCTCGGTGCGCGACAAGGACACCGAACGCGCGCTGGAACTGCTGTCGCGGGCGGAGGCCGGCTGCCGCGCGATGAACCTGTCCAGCGCGCTGGCCTACAACCACAAGATGCGCGGCAACGTCCTGTACCGGGCCGAACGCCACGAGGAGGCGCGCCGGATGTACGAACTGGCGCTGTCGGAGTTCCGCGCGATGAACGAGCCGCGGGGCGAGGCGCTCGCCCGGCTGGGCCTCGCGAAGTCGCTGGCACGGCTCGGCAGGAGCCGCGACGAGACGGCGGCCGAACTCGCCGACCTGGCGGCCTCGTTGGAAGGCGGCGGCCTCAAGCACGTGCAACGGCTGGTGAGCCGCGCCCAGGAAGAGTTCGGGCTCGACGCGGAGGTCGTACGGTGACCGCCCTTCAGGCCCCGCCCGCCGCACCCGAACTCCTCGCCCACTGCGCCGGTTTGGTGCGGCCGGCACTGCGCCGGGCGGTGGGTCGGCTGCACCCGTGGCTGGGTGAGATGGCCGCGTACTCCTTCGGCTGGTGCGAGGTGGGCGGCGCGCCCGCCACCGCACCCGGTGGCAAGGGCGTACGGCAGACGCTGGCGGTGCTCGGCGCGCGAGCGGCGGGTGCCGACGAGCGAGCCGGGATTCCGGCGGCCGTCGCGGTCGAACTGGTCCACACCTTCTCGCTGCTGCACGACGACATCATGGACGGCGACGCGACCCGGCGCCGCCGCCCGGCCGTGTGGAAGGCATACGGCACGGGCCCGGCGGTGCTGGCCGGCGACGCCCTGTTCGCGCTGGCCGTGGAGACCCTCGCCGCCGTGCCGCAGGGTGCCGGTGCCGTACGGCTGCTCTCGGCGGCCCTCGCCGACCTGATGCGCGGGCAGGCCGACGACCTGCTGTTCACCGGCCGGCCGTGCACCGGCCCGGACAGGGTGACGGTCGAGGAGTACCGGTCGATGGCGGAAGCCAAGACCGGTGCCCTGCTGGGCTGTGCCGCCGCCCTGGGCGCCGTGCTCGGCGGCGCGGACGAGGACACCACCAGCGCACTGGACCGGGCCGGACGGCACCTCGGCATCGCCTTCCAACTGGTCGACGACGTACTCGGAATCTGGGGCGACCCCGCCGTCACGGGCAAGCCCACGGGCGGTGATCTACGGGAGCGCAAGAAGACCTACCCCGTGCTGGCCGCCCTGGACACCCCGGCGGGCCGCGCCCTGCCCGAACTGCTGGACACGCCGGGGCGCGCCGAGGAGGCCGCCGAACTGATCGAGGCGGCCGGCGGCCGTACGGCGGCACTGGCCGAGGCCCGGGCGCACACGTCCACCGCCCGTGCCCTCCTGTCAGGCGCCCCACTGGCCGCCGGGGCCGCGGGGGATCTGCTCACGGTGCTGGACTTCCTGGTGGGTCGCGAGCTGTAACGCGTCGGCGCGGGTGCCGGACGGCGCATACGCCGGAGGATTGCCGCACCTGCGCTCGGGGCCGCCCCGGCTCTCGCGCTCGATTCCTGAAGCCCGCGCCGGAAGCCGCCGGCCATGAGGTCGTGAGGGGTGCGCGGATGAACCACGCGCGGTGTCGGGGCATCGCCCTGCAATCCCGGTGACGGCGCGTCCACCCGGCACCGGTCGTCGGGCGGTGCGCGCCGACCGCTCGACTGTGCGCGGGACAGGCCGAGTTGGGGCGCACGTAGGCGGCTTCACGTCCCTTGACGCCCTTACCTGTGAGCGCTAACAATGATGCCCATCACGGATCGGAGCCTCATGTCGCAGACCGTTGGCAGCACCGGCCCCCGCAGGGCACCCACCATGGCGGACGTCGCGCAACTCGCGGGTGTGTCGCACCAGACGGTGTCGCGGGTGCTGAGCAACCATCCCAATGTGCGCGAGTCGACCCGGGCGGATGTGCTCAGGGCGATCGGGCAGCTGGGGTACCGGCGGAACTCCTCGGCTCGGGCGCTGGTCACCCGGCGCACGCTCACCCTGGGCGTGGTGGCCTGCAATCCGACGCTCTTCGGCCCGTCCAGCACACTGTTCGGTCTGGAGGAGGCCGCCCGCGACGAGGGGTACATGGTTTCGGCGGTCACCTTGCGCCGCTACTCGGCCGCCGCCCTCAGGGAGGCGATCGACCACCTCAGCGACTGGGGGGTGGAGGGCATCGTGGTGATAGTCCCGCACCGCGAGGCGGTCACCGCGCTGGCCGAACTGCGGCTGCCCTTCCCGGTGGTGACGGTGGAGGGCGGGCACAGCCTGCCGATCCCGGTGGTCTCCGTGGACCAGGGGCTCGGGGCGCGGATGGCCACCAGCCATCTGCTGGCCGCCGGCCACCGCACGGTCTGGCACGTCGCGGGGCCGCCGAGCTGGCTGGAGGCGGAGGAACGGGCCAAGGGCTGGCGCTCGGTGCTGGAGGAGGCCGGCGCCGTCGTACCGCCGCCGATCCAGGGCGACTGGACCCCGTTGTCGGGCTACCGGGCCGGGCAGGAGCTGGCCGGCCGGGTGACCGCGGGAGCGGCCGGCCGCGGCTCCCCGGAGGTGACCGCCGTCTTCGTCGCCAACGACCAGATGGCACTGGGGGTGCTGCGCGCCCTGCGCGAGGCCGGTCTGTCGGTCCCCGGCCAGGTCGCCATCGCGGGGTTCGACGACATCCCCGAGGCCGAGTTCTTCACCCCGCCGCTCACCACCGTCCGGCAGGACTTCGCCGCGCTCGGCAAGGCGAGCATCCGGCTGCTGGTCAGCCGGCTGGAGTCCGGCACCACCCAGGGCGACGCCGAACGCGTGGTGATCGAGCCGCGGCTGATCGTCCGCGGCAGCAGCACCCACTCCTGACGGCGCTCCACGACCCTTCGACACCCTGCGACCCGCCCGGTGGACGCACCGCACCCGCGGGGCGGAAAGCGGGCGTCCGGCGCGGTCACCCGGCCGCGCCGGCCACGATTGGAGGAGACCTTGACCACCGATCCGCCCGCGGTCACCCTCGGCATCGACTTCGGCACGCTCTCCGGGCGCGCCCTGGTCGTGGCCGTCGAGGACGGCGCGGAACTGGGCAGCGCGGTGCACGAGTACACCCATGGCGTGGTCGACCGGGAACTGCCCCGAGGCGTCCCGCTGCCGCCCGACTGGGCGCTCCAGATGCCCCAGGACTGGCGTGACGTGCTGCGTCTCGCCGTACCGCGAGCGCTCGCCGACGCCGGGGTGACACCCGATCAGGTCGTCGGCATCGCCACCGACTTCACCGCCTGCACGGTGCTTCCCGCCACCTGGGACGGCACCCCGCTGTGCGAGCTGCCGGAGTACGAACGCCGCCCCCACGCGTACCCCAAGCTGTGGCGCCACCACGCCGCCCAGCCGGAGGCCGACCTCATCGTCGAACACGCGCAGCGGACCGGGCAGCCGTGGCTGGCCCGCTACGGCGGCAAGATCTCCAGCGAGTGGCAGTACGCCAAGGCGCTGCAAGTGCTGCGCGAGGACCCGGACGTCTACGCCGCCGCCGACCGCTGGATCGAGGCGGCCGACTGGATCGTGTGGCAGCTCACCGGCGCCGAGAGCCGCAACCCGTGCACCGCCGGCTACAAGGGCGTCCGCCAGGACGGCCACTACCCGGACGAGGCGTTCCTGGCCGGGCTGCACCCCGGTTTCACCGGCTTCACCGCCAAGCTGGAACACCCGCTGACCCCGCTCGGCGCTCCCGCCGGCAGGCTCACCGCCCGGGCCGCCGAACTCACCGGACTGCGCGAGGGCACGGTCGTGGCCGCGGGGAACGTGGACGCACACGTCACCAGCGCCGCCGCCCAGGCCCTCGACCCGGGCCGGATGCTCGCCATCATGGGCACCTCCACCTGTCACATCCTCAACTCCGACGTCCTCGCCGAGGTCCCGGGCATGTGCGGGGTGGTGCGGGACGGGGTGGTGCCGGGGCTGTGGGGGTACGAGGCCGGGCAGAGCGGCGTCGGCGACATCCTGGCCTGGGCCGTGCGCAGCGCCGTGCCGGAGGAGTACGCGGTCGAGGCCCGTCGGCGGGGGATCGGCGTGCACGAGCTGCTGACGGAGCGCGCCGCCGCCCAACCGGTGGGCGGACACGGTCTGCTGGCGCTGGACTGGCACAGCGGGAACCGCTCGGTGCTGGTCGACCACCACCTGTCCGGGTTGATCCTGGGCCTGACCCTCGACACCCGGCCCGAGGACGTCTACCGGGCGCTGGTCGAGGCCACGGCCTTCGGTACCCGCACCATCGTCGACGCGTTCGAGGCGGCGGGCGTCCCGGTGAGCGACTTCACGGCGGCCGGCGGGCTGCTGAAGAACCACTTCCTCATGCAGGTCTACAGCGATGTGCTCAACCGCCCCGTCCATGTGCTCGCCTCGGCGCAGGGACCGGCGCTGGGCGCCGCGATCCACGCCGCCGTAGCCGCCGGCGCCCACCCCGACATCCGCACCGCCTCCGCCGCGATGGGCCGCCGCCAGGAGAACGCCTACACCCCGGACCCGACCCGGGCCGCCGCCTACGACCGCCTGTACGGCGAATACCGGGTGATCCACGACCACTTCGGGCGCGGCGGCAACGACGTGATGCACCGGCTGCGAGCGCTGCGCGCGGCCGCCCTGTCCTCCTCCCCGAAATTGTGAGCGCTCACAGAGCAGGTTGTGAGCGCTCACCCGCATCCTCCGACCCTCCTTCCCCGAGAACGCCGAGGTCGCCATGGTCATGAACGCAGAGCCCCTGTCCCCGGACGCCGCCACGGCGGTCGCCGCGCTGCGCGAGGAGCTCAGCGAGCTCCATCAGGAACTGGTCCGCTACAACCTCGTGGTGTGGACCGGCGGGAACGTGTCCGGGCGCGTGCCCGGACAGGACCTGTTCGTCATCAAGCCCAGCGGCGTCCCGTACGAGCGGCTGACCCCGCAGTCCATGGTCGTCTGCGACCTGGACGGGCGAGCGGTCGACGGCGGAGGACTCCAGCCGTCCTCCGACACCGCCGCGCACGCCTACGTCTACCGGCACATGCCCGAGGTCAACGGTGTCGTCCACACCCACTCCACGTACGCCTGCGCGTGGGCGGCCCGCGGCGAACCGGTGCCGTGCGTACTGACCGCCATGGCCGACGAGTTCGGCGCGGAGATCCCCGTGGGCCCCTTCGCGATGATCGGCGACGACTCGATCGGCCGCGGCATCGTGGAGACGCTGACCGGGCACCGCTCGCCCGCCGTACTGATGCGCAACCACGGTCCGTTCACCATCGGCGCGAGCCCGCGCGCCGCCGTGAAGGCCGCCGTGATGTGCGAGGACGTCGCCCGCAGCGTGCACATCTCCCATCAGCTCGGCCGGCCGCTGCCGATCGACCCCGAAGCCGTCGACCGGCTCCACGACCGGTACCGCAACGTCTACGGCCAGCCCGGCACATCCGCGCAGTGAGGAGCCATCAGAGCATGACACCGCCCGCCGCCCCCGAGGTCTGGTTCGTCACCGGCAGTCAGGGGCTCTACGGGGAGGACACCCTCCGCCAGGTCGCCGAGCAGTCCCGGTCCGTCAGCGACCGGCTCGCCGCCCTACCCGGCGCCCCCGTCCGCGTCGTCTGGAAGCCCGTGCTCACCGACTCCGCGGCCATCCTCTCCTTCGTCATGGAAGCCAACGCCGACCCGGCCTGCGTCGGCCTCATCGCCTGGATGCACACCTTCTCGCCGGCCAAGATGTGGATCTCCGGCCTCGACATGCTCCGCAAGCCGCTGCTCCACCTGCACACCCAGGCCGACGCCGAACTCCCGTGGGCCACCATCGACATGGACTTCATGAACCTCAACCAGGCCGCCCACGGCGACCGGGAGTTCGGGTACGTCCAGTCGCGGCTGGGCGTGGCCCGCAAGACCGTCGCGGGCCACGTCTCCGACCCGGCGACCGCCCCCCGCGTGCACGCCTGGATGCGCGCCGCCCTCGGGTACGACGCGCTGCGCCGGCTGCGGCTGGCCCGGTTCGGGGACAACATGCGCGACGTCGCCGTCACCGAGGGCGACAAGGTCGAGGCGCAGCTGAGGTTCGGCGTCTCGGTCAACACCTACGGCGTCGCCGATCTGGCCGACGCCGTCGACTCGGTGACGGACGCGGCCGTCGACGCCCTGGTCGGGGAGTACGCCGACAGCTACCGGATGGCCCCCGAACTGGCCGACGGCGGCGGGCGGCACGACGCCCTGCGGTACGCCGCCCGCATCGAGCTGGGCCTGCGCGACTTCCTCACCGACGGCGGCTTCGGGGCCTTCACCACCAACTTCGAGGACCTGGGCCGCCTTCGGCAGCTGCCGGGCATCGCGGTGCAGCGGCTGATGGCCGACGGGTACGGGTTCGGTGCCGAGGGCGACTGGAAGACCTCCGCGCTGCTGGCGGCCCTCAAGACGGCCGGTGCCGGCCGCCCCGGGGGCACCTCGTTCATGGAGGACTACACCTACAACCTGGTCCCCGGGGAGCAGCTCATCCTCGGCGCCCACATGCTGGAGGTGTGCCCCAGCATCGCCGCGGGACGGCCCAGCTGCGAGATCCACCCCCTCGGCATCGGCGGGCGCGAGGACCCCGTCCGGCTCGTCTTCGATGCCGAGCCCGGCCCGGCCGCGGTGGTCGGTCTGGTCGACGTCGGCGACCGGTTCCGGCTGGTGGCCAACCGGATCGACGTCGTGCCGCCGCCGGAGCCGCTGCCCCGCCTCCCGGTGGCGAGGGCCGTCTGGCGCCCGGTGCCCGACTTCGGGACCGCGACCGAGGCCTGGCTGACCGCGGGCGGCCCGCACCACACCGTGCTGACCTCGGCGGTGGGCACGGAGGAACTGGCCGACCTCGCGGACATGCTCCGCACGGAGCTGCTGCTCATAGACGAGACCACCCGCATACGGCAGTTCGCCAAGGAGATCCGCTGGAACCAGGCGTACTACCGGCTCGCCGGGGGCCTGTGAGCGGGTACCGGCCCCTCGCCCGAAGGCCGGTCGCGCGACCGCGTCACCGGGCGACGAACGTGCCCCGGGTGACCGCCTGATCGAACGGGGGACCGGTCGGCGTGGGCCGTGCGCGGCTTTCCGGTGCCGCCCGGCGCACGGTCCACGGGGCGGCACCGCGTCCCGGCCCACACACCGCGGTGCCGGACGGACGCACGGTGTCCGCATGCGACAGCCAGGCCGTGCCGCCCGCTCGTACGCCTGGTCCGCGCACCTTCCGGAGCGGCGCCGGCCGCTGCTCTGGCGCACCCGGCCGGGCACCTCCGGGGGTCCGGCCCTGGGACATGCGGCCCGTTGCCGGCGCCCATCGACAAGGGAGTGAACGGCGCTGGTACGGGCGCCGGCGGGGGGAGCGGAGGGCACCTGAGTACTGCCTGACTTGGCATCAGGTGCCCTTCGATTCGTCTGACCTGACGCCGAGTCAACTGGCGTCCAGGTGGATCAACATGCCTACGTTCAGGGCGAGTCGGCGGTCTTCGTGACGGCCTGCCAGGCGGACCGGGACGGGGGCGTTTTTCTTCTGTGCAACACCTTGACGCCGTACCGGTGAGCGCTAACAATCTCTGGCAAGCAAGGGAGCACGGACAGGACCGCAACGCCGATGGCGGCGTCCGGCGGACGGTGTGGAGAGGTCTGCCGCCCGCTCCGGCCGTGGCTGCGCGGCTTGTTGGGAGAGAACCGTCCGGTCCGGCCTGCGGCCGGGAAGGGCGTGCTCCGGTGGTGCCCGTACGTCGGCGGCAGATTCTGGCGGCCGGGGCGGGGGTCGGCGCGGGCATGTTCCGGTCGGCCGAATGTGAGCGCTAACAGGCCGCGAGGCCTCTTCTGCAGAGGATGTCGAACATGCGTGGTGTGCGGTCCGCCCGGCGGTCGGGCACGAGACGAGGCGCGGGCCTGGCGACGCGGCCGGTGCGCCGGGGAGTTGTCGGGGTCGCCGCCGTGGCGTTGCTGGCGGTCGGAGGATGCAGCAAGAACGGTGCCGGCGACGGCTCCTCTTCGGGATCGGGGGCGGGCACCGGGCCGGGCGCGTCGACTTCCTCGGCCGGAACGGCCATCAAGGGCGACATCACGTTCAACGACGCGAAACTCGCGCAGCTGGACGCCGCGCTCAAGGCCGCCCTCGCCGGCAAGGACCTCTCCAAGCAGGACCTGGCGATGGTGGTGAACGTCGCGACGGACTACTGGAACGCCGGCAAGGTGGGGTTCAACAAGGGGCTGTCCTCCCTCGGAGTCAAGGGCACGTACCAGGCACCGGCCAACGGCCGGCTGGACCAGCAGCTGTCGATCATCCAGACGCTCAGGGGCCAGGGGATCACCGGACTGAGCGTGTCCGCGATCGACCCGACCGCCATCAAGGCGCCGATCAGCTCGGCGAACAAGGCCGGCATCCCGGTGCTGGCGATCGACTCGCCGCTGCCCAAGGACGACGGCGCTGCCCTCTACCTGGGCACGCCCAACTACCAGGCCGGGCAGAAGGCCGGCGAGGCCATGAAGCAGGCGCTCGGCGGCAAGGGCCAAGTGGTCGTGCTGGTCGGCTCGTTGACCACGTCCAACGCGGTGGAGCGGATCGCCGGATTCGAGGACGCCCTCAAGGGGTCCGGCGTGAAGGTGGTGCAGAAGCTCAGCGACGGAATGGACGCCTCCAAGGCCCTGTCCAACGCGCAGACCGCCATCCAGACCAACCCGAACGTCAACGGGCTGTACGGCGTGTACTCCTACGACGGCCCGTCCGCCGGACAGGCGGTGAAGGCGGCCGGGAAGACCGGCAAGGTGAAGATCATCTCCGACGACAGCGACCCGCAGACGCTCAAGTTCATCCAGTCCGGCGTCATCCAGGCGACCGTGCTGCAGCAGCCGTACCAGCAGGGGTACACCGGTGCCTACCTGCTCGCCGCCCTGAAGGTGCTGGGCAAGGACGCCACGATGAAGATCGTCCAGCCCTACCTGGAGTCGGACGGGACGACGCTCAGCTCCGGGGTGGGCCTGGTGACGCAGGCCAACCTCGCGGACTACCAGGCCAAACTGAAGCAGCTGGGCATCGACTGATGGCCGCCGGCAGCGAGACCGCCGCCTCCCTGCGCGGGGTCACCAAGGTGTACGGGCCGGTGAAGGTGCTGGACATCCCCCGCCTTGACCTGGCGCGCGGGCAGATCGTCGCCGTCGTGGGGGAGAACGGGGCCGGCAAGTCCACGCTGATGGGCGTGCTGTCCGGGACCGTCACCCCCAGCAGCGGGACCATCGAGGTGGCCGGTCGGCCGCTGGCCCCGGGCCGGCCCGACCACGCCCGCGAACTCGGGGTGGCGCTGGTCGCCCAGGAGTTCCCGCTCGTGGGCCGGCTGAGCGTCGCGGAGAACCTGCTGCTCGGCCGCCGTCCGGCGCGAGCGGCCGGGGGACCGCTCGGCCGGATCGTCGTCGACCGCTCCGCGACCCGGGCGGAGGCCCGGGCACTGCTGGCCGAAGTCGGCATCGAGCAGGTGGACGTGGACCGCCCGGTGGAGCGGTACCCGGTGCCGGTGCGGCAGATGATCGAGATCGCCAAGGCGTGGGGCCACCACCCGGTGGTGCTCATCCTCGACGAGCCCACCTCCTCGCTCGGTCCGGTCGAGGCAGAGCGCGTGCTGGACCTGGCCCGGCGGCACGCCGCCGCCGGGGGAGCGGTGCTGTTCATCGGCCACCGCCTGGACGAGGTACGGGCCGTCGCCGACCGCATCGTGGTGCTGCGCGGCGGCCGGCTGGTGGCCGACCTCACCCCGGACGAGGCGACCGAGGAGAGGATGATCCGGGAGATGGTCGGCAGCGAGCTGGCCCGGGCCGACCTCGCACCACCCTCCTCCGCCGAGCGGGCCCGTGTCCTCTCCGTGCGCGGCCTGACGGCGGACGGACTGGGTCCGGTCGACCTCGACGTGCGGGCCGGCGAGATCGTGGGCGTGGCCGGACTCATGGGATCCGGCCGCAGCCGGCTGCTGCACACCGTCATGGGCGCCCAGCCGCGGACCGCGGGTGAGGTCGTCCTCGACGGCGCGGACTTCAGCCCCGGCCACCCGGCAGACGCCGTCGCGGCGGGCATCGGCTTGGTACCCGAGGACCGCAAGGTGCAGTCGCTGCTGCCGGCCCACTCGGTGCGGTGGAACGTCACCCTGGCCACGCTGCGCCGGATCAGCCGGCGCGGAGTGCTGCGGCCGCGCACGGACAAGGAGCACGCGGCGCGCATCATCGAGGACCTGGGAGTGCGGCTGCACAGCCACGAGCAGCCGATCTCCGACCTGTCCGGCGGCAACCAGCAGAAGGCGGTCTTCGGGCGCTGGCTGGCCGCCCGGCCCAAGCTGCTGCTGCTCGACGAACCCACCCGCGGCGTGGACGTGGGCGCCAAGGCGGAGATCTACGCCCTGATCGACGAGGCCGCACAGGACGGCCTGGCCGTCCTCGTCGCCTCCTCGGAACTCGAGGAACTGCTGTGGATCTGCCACCGGATCGTGGTGATGGCCCACGGCAGGATCGTCGCCGACCTGCCGCGCGACCGGTTCGGCAAGGAAGTGATCATGACGGCGGCGGCCGGGACGCCCGGCGCGGCCACCCAGGGGAAGGCAAGCACATGAATACCAGTACGGCCGCGGTGCCGGCCTCGGAGGTGGCCGACGACAAGAGGCGCCGGCCGCTCGTCCGGCTGCTGCTGGAGACACCCGAGGTCGGGGTGGTGGCCGCCTGCGTCGTCGTCTTCGTCGCGCTGGCGCTGGACAAGTCGTCCTTCGCGGGCGCGGTCAACCTCCAGGGCATGGGCTTCGACCTGGCGCAGTACGGGCTGATCGCGATCGGCGAGTCGCTGGTGATCCTCACCGGCGGGATCGACCTGTCCGTGGGCGCGCTGCTCGGCACCAGCGTCATCCTGATGTCCTGGTTCAACGTCCGGGCCGGGCTCCCCCCGGTGGTGGCGATCCTGCTGACGCTGCTGATCGCCGGGGTCGTCGGCCTGATCCACGGACTCGCCGTCACCCGGCTGAAGATGGCCCCGTTCGTGGTGACACTGGTGACCTACACCGTCGCGCAGGGCGTCACCCTCGCCATCACCTCGGGCACGTCGATCACCGGCATCGGCGGCACGTTCAGCGACCTGGGCCAGATGTACGTGGCGCAGGTGCCGCTGCCGCTCATCCTGTTCGTGGTCGTCGCGGTGATCGCCTGGTTCTTCCTGGAACGCACCTACGCCGGCCGGCAGGTCTACGCCGTCGGCGGCAACCCGGAGGCGGCCCGGCTGGCCGGCATCCGCGGCGACCGGCGCATCGTGTCCATGTACGTGACCAGCTCCCTGCTGTCGGCGTTCGCCGGGATCCTCGTGCTCGGCCGGATGGGGGTCGGCTCCGCCAGCGGAGTCGGCGTCGGCTGGGAGCTGTCGGCGATCGCCGCCGCGGTGATCGGCGGCGTCAGCCTGGTCGGCGGCCAGGGCCGGATCATCGGCATCGTCGCGGGCACCATCCTGCTGGAACTCATCAACAACGGGCTGACGACCCTTCAGATCAACCCCAACTACACCAACATCGTCCTGGGTTGTGTGCTCGGTCTGGCCATCACCGCCGACCGCCTGCGCGCCCGCAGCATCGCCCGCCGCGGCTGAGCCGCCGCCCCGGATCCTGCCCCGGGGCGGCACCACCGCCGGCACCCCTCTGCCCGCACCGCGCCCGGTCCGCCCCGGCCGAGACGCATCCGGCTGCGCCCCGGGCGGCGTCCGGCAGATTGCGCGACCGCTCCTCCCTCACCCCCAGAACGTGCCCTCCGGCGGCCCCTGACGCCCGCCGGGACGGCACCCCATGCCCGAGCACCGGCCCGGGCCCCCCACATCCCCCCTCTGAAGGAGGACACCCGTGTCCGCACCCGCACCGCGCCTGCTGCGCAGGCTCAGAAAGTGGGCGCTGTCCGCTGCCGCCGCCGGAGCGCTCGTCGCCGGCGTACTCGTCGGCGGCGCCCAGACCTCCCAAGCCGCCGGATCGCTGCCCTGCGACCTCTACGCCTCCGGCGGCACCCCCTGCGTGGCCGCCCACAGCACCACCCGCGCGCTGTACTCCTCGTACAACGGGGCGCTGTACCAGGTCCGGCGCGCTTCCGACAACGCCACCAAGGACATCGGAGTGCTGAGCGCCGGCGGATACGCCAACGCCGCCGCGCAGGACTCCTTCTGCTCCGGCACCACCTGCGTCATCACCGTCATCTACGACCAGTCCGGCAAGGGGAACAACCTCACCCAGGCCCCCGGCGGCGGCGCGGCCGGCGGTCCGGACAACCTCGCCAACGCCACCGCGGCCCCGACCACGGTCGCCGGCCACGAGGCGTACGGCGTCTTCGTGGCCCCCGGCACCGGCTACCGCAACGACCACACCTCCGGGATCGCCACCGGTGACCAGGCCGAGGGGATGTACGCCGTCCTGGACGGCACCCACTACAACGGCGGCTGCTGCTTCGACTACGGCAACGCCGAGACCAGCAACAACGACACCGGCAACGGCCACATGGAGGCCATCTACTTCGGCAACATCAAGGTCTGGGGCTACGGCTCGGGCAACGGGCCGTGGGTGATGGCCGACCTGGAGAACGGCCTGTTCTCCGGCGTCAACGCCGGTTACAACGCCAACGATCCCAGCGTCAGCAACAGGTACCAGACCGCCATCGTCAAGGGCGGGCCGAACCAGTGGGCCATCCGGGGCGGCAACGCGGTGTCCGGAGGCCTGTCGACCTACTACAGCGGCGCACGCCCCAACGTCTCGGGCTACAACCCGATGCACAAGGAGGGGGCGATCATCCTGGGCATCGGCGGCGACAACAGCAAGGGCGCGGCGGGAACGTTCTACGAGGGCGTGATGACCTCGGGCTACCCCTCCGACGCCACGGAGAACGCCGTACAGGCCAACATCACATCGGTCGGCTACGGCAACGGCTCGTCCACCGGTCCGGGTTCGCTGACCCCCGGCTCGAAGATCTCGCTGCGGGCCACCACCTCGTGCTGCACCAGCGACTACGTCCAGCACGACGCGGCGGACAGCAACGTGGTGATCGCCCCGATCACCTCCTCCAGCTCCGCCACCGACAGGGGAGACGCGACCTGGGTGGTGCGGGCCGGCCTGTCCAACTCCGCCTGCGTCTCCTTCGAGTCCGCCAACGCCTCGGGCCAGTACCTGCGCCACTCCAACTTCAAACTCCAGCTCAACGCCAACGACGGCACCTCGCAGTTCGCGCAGGACGCCACCTTCTGCCCGCAGACCGGGCACAACGGGCAGGGATACTCGTTCCAGTCCGTCAACTACACCGACAAGTACCTGCGCCACTACAACTACACCGTCTACCTCGCGAGCAACGGCGGCTCCAACGCCTGGGACAGCACCACCTCCTGGAACGACGACACCAGCTGGCTGGTGGGCTCGCCGTGGGCCTGACCGGCACCGCCTGACATCCGACGTCCGCAGCACGGGCGCCGCCCACTCGGGGCGGCGCCCGTGCCGCGCCGGGAACGGATCGTGGCTGTGCCGCACGGGCCCGTGACTTCTCCGTCACCGCCGGTCAGGCGCTGCTCTTCCGTCCCCGAGGAGGCGCTTGCGGAGCGCGTGCTTCATCGTGCCGGGACGGGTACCCGAGCCTGGCCGGACCCACTACCGCTCGCCGGACTCGGTACGCGCAGGAGGCTCCCATGACCGCTCCATCCCCCTCGGCCACGGCCGCACGCCGCTCGGGCTCCCGTGCCGCGGACTCCAAACTGCTCGGTATCTATCTCAACGACCATCTGGCCGGTGCCACCGCGGGCGCGCTGCGGGCCGGTCACCTGGCACGGACCAGCCGCGGTTCCGCGCTCGGCCGGGCCGTCGGTCCCGTGGCCATGGAGATCGCCGAGGACCGGGCGGCGCTGCTGGGCATCATGCGGGACCTGGGCGTCCCCGTCCGCCGCTACAAGGTCTGCGCGGGCTGGGCGGGCGAGAGACTGGGACGGCTGAAGGGCAACGGCCGCCTGATCAGGCGCTCGCCGCTCAGCACGGTGCTGGAGCTGGAGGCGCTGCGCCTCGGCGTGGAGGGCAAGGCGGCCGGGTGGCAGACCCTGCGCCGGCTCTCCGCCGTCGACCAGCGTCTTGATCCGGCCCGGCTCGACACGCTGCTGGAGCGGGCCCGGCGCCAGCAGAACACACTGGAGGAGTGGCGCATCCGCGAGGCCGAGACGGTCTTTGGCGCCGCGAAGAACCAGGCAGGCGGGGCGTAGGGCGGCGTCGGCCGCCCCGGTGACGCCGCAGTCTTCGCGGCCTGCGGGCGGGGGATCAGACGGTGGTCTCGGGCGCCTCGGGGCCGAGGTAGTGCACCTGGGTCTGATCGCTGTGCGGGGCGAGGAGGTCCTGGAGCTGACCGGCGGCGGCGTTGACGAGATGTCCGTCGCGGGAGGCGCGGAGGGTTTCGAGGACGAAGGCGACGCGGGTGGAGTCTTCGGTGACGCGGGTGCGGTGGGCGTCGCGGTGGTTCCAGTGGCGGGTCAGTACGTCGGTGGCGTCGGTGTAGACGATCTCGCCGGCGCTCGGGTGCTCGGTGGTACCGGGTTCGCCGAGCGGGGTGAAGGTCTCGGTGCCGTCGGCGTGGCGGATGTGGACGTCACCGGCGACGCGGTCGAGGTCGAAGGCGCCGGCGGGCAGTCCGTGGCGGACGGAGACGGCGTTGTAGGAGTCGACGGCCGGGTTGATCCGGGGCAGCGTGCCCTTCTTGGCGAGGCGGCGCCCGAGGGCGTCGACGCTGGGCCGGACACGGCGGGGATTGGTGCCGAAGGAGCGGTAGGCGGTGTGCCACGCCTCGATGCGGGGGTCGCTCTCGTCGGCGGGCTGCCAGGCGCCGTCGGCGAGTTGCCGCTCCAGCTGGTCTAGGACGGCGCTGGTGGCGGGCCAGGGCTCGTGGCCGCGCAGCCCGGTGGCGGTGACGACGGCGATCAGGGTGTCGGGGAAGGAGTCGGCGACGGCGGGGCTGATGCGGAAGGTGGTCATCGGGAGGGGTCCGTTCGAAAAGGGCCAGAGGGGTGGGTTGGGGACGTGTCTTCTTCGCAGCGGGCGATGCGGATGCGTCGAGGCCGGTGCCGCACCGGGGCGCCGCCGCGGCGGGCGTGCCGCGACTCTCAGGTGAGGGCCAGCAGGCTGACGGCGACGGCGGCGGTGCCCAGGCCGACGAGCCGGCCGCGGTGGATGTGCTCGGAGAGAACGCTGCGGGCGAGCAGGACGGTGCCGGCCGGGTACAGCGCGGTGATCACGGCGACGACGGCGAGGTCGCCGCTACGGGCGGCGAGCAGGAACAGCAGGTTGGCGAGCGAGTCCAGCACGCCGGCCGTCGCCGATGCCGCGTACGCGGGCTTCTCGGACCCCAGCCTGCGGAACATCAGGCCGGCCGCGGCCAGGGTGACGGCGGAGGAGACGGCGCGGCCGGTGATCAGCGGTGCGACGCCGCTGCCGGAGGGTGCCTGGTGCAGGAAGACCAGTTGCAGGGCGATGGCGGCTCCGGCGCCGATGGCCAGCAGCAGCGCGGTGCGCAAAGGCCGTGCGCCGTCGGCTCCGTGTCCGGCGCTGACCAGCACGACCGCCGCCAGCGCCAGCGGCAGGCCGATCAGCCTGGCCGGGCCCAGGTGCTCGCCCTGCAACAGGCCCACACCGACGGGCAGCATGGCCGAGATCACCGCGGTGACGGGCGACAGGACGTTCATCGGGCCGATCGCGAGCGTGCGGTAGAGGAGGGCGAACGCGGCCGCAGACGCGACACCGGACGCCGCGCCCCAGGCGAGCGTGGCGGGGTCGAAGGACGCGCCGAGGAAGGGCCACAGCAGCAGCTCGACGGTGAGCGAGGCCGGGGCGGCGATCATCACGGTGCGCAGCACGTGGGCCTTGCGGGCGCCCAGGCCGCCCAGGAAGTCGGCGCATCCGTAGGCCAGGGAACTGCCCAGGGCCAGCAGCAGAGCGATCACTCGGTCATCCCTTACTATCAATGGAACGACTACACCGTACAACGCACCGACCGCAGGTAGTCAACCGAACGACTGCCCGGTGCAATGGTATGACCACCTGCTTGGAGGGGCTGACAGCGATGGCCGAGACCGAAGCGGCGCTGCGGACGCTCGCACACAACGTCAGGGCCGCCCGCACCCGGGCGGGGCTGTCCCTGGACGAACTCGGCCGCCGCGCCAAGGTCAGCAAGGGCGCCCTGGTGGGCCTGGAGAAGGCCCAGGGCAACCCGAACTTCGCGACCCTGGTCCGGCTCGCCGACACCCTGGGCATCTCGGTGTCCGCGCTGATGGAAGGGCCGGCCGAGGGCCGTGTGCGGGTGGTGTCCGCCGATGCCGTCATGCCCCTGTGGGCCGGGGAGAAGGGCGGCGAGGCCCGGCTGATGCTGACCACCTCGGGACCGTCCCCGGTCGAGGTCTGGCGCTGGAAACTGGAACCGGGCGAGGAGTACCCCAGCCACCCGCACCAGAGCGGCGTCGTGGAGACCGTCAGCGTCACCGCCGGCGAGATGGTGCTCGTCGTCGACGGCATCGAGCATGCCCTCCGGGCCGGGCAGACGGCCACCTTCGACGGCGACGCCCCCCACACCTACCGCGGCTCCGGCGCGGAGACCTGCCACTTGATCATGACCGTCCACATCCCGCCCGGCCCCGGCTCCGCCAAGTGAACCGCGCGGTCGCTCGCCGCGAACCCCGTTGTCAGTGGCACGTGTGAGCATGGACAGCGGCCGGGTGGATCGGGCGGGCACCGCTAAAGCGAAGGGGCGTGGGACGGCGGGAGCGGGCGAGGCGCGGGGGAGCGGTTGTGAGGACGCCGTCTCGACTCGCTGTCGTCGCCGCAGTTGCGGACGCCGGCGGCGTTGCGGGAGCGCGGTCCCGTCAAGTTGGCGGGTCTGGCCGAGGTGTTGGGGCGAACTCGACCACACCAACGCCGACGAGCCGCGTGAGCGGATCGCCACGATCACCCTGCGGCCGGCCCGCCGTCTCGTCCTGGACCTGGCCGGCATGGAGTTCCGCGACTCCAGCGGCATCACCGCCCTGATCGTCGCCCGCAACCACGCCCTCGCCGCCCAGGCGCACATCGCCCTGGCCGCCGTACCGGACCACACGACGCGCATCCTGCGCATCGTCGGCCTCGACCAGATCTTCACCGTCCTGCCCGACAGCCCGGCCACCGACCGGCCCTGACCACCACAGGACACCGACGGCCGTACCCGCAGGGGGACTTGTGCGTGCCCCCTCGCAGGCATGACCCGGCGGTGACGGGCAACCAGTAGGAAACCGAAGGGTAAAGACAAAGCCACACGACGGTTTGGGAGACACCAATGGCGTCCTACAGCCGAACAGGCACGCACAAGACGAGCCGGACGAGCGGACTGGCGATCGCGGGACTGGTCTGCGGCATCGTCGGCATCTTCCTCCTGCCGATCGTCCTGGGGCCGCTGGCCATCGTCTTCGGCGCCGTGGCGCTGCGTCAGACCGGTTCCCTGATGGCGAAGTGGGCCATCGGCCTCGGAGTGCTCGACATCGTCCTTATGATCCTGATGCTCGCCGTCGCCGCCGGCAACGGCGGCGGCTTCTCCTGGCACATCGGCTGATCCGCGCCCGTCTTGACCGCGCAAGGCGTCCACGGCGCCGGTCCGCAGAGGGTACGGACGGCCGGGTCACCGCCGTGGCGCGCCGTCCTCGGTGAGGATGTCCAGCAGCCGGCCGTGCAGGTGCGCGGACGCGACGAGGATGCCGTCCGCGCCGGGGGACCAGGGCTCGCCGTCCAGGTCGGTGACGACGGCGCCCGCCTCCCGGGCGATCAGGACGCCCGCCAGCAGATTGGTGTCGTCGCGGCCGTACTGCCAGAACGCGTCGAGGCGGCCGGCCGCGGTGTCGGCGATCTGCCAGGAGGTGGGCCCCAGGTTGCGCACGGCGCCCACGTGGGGGAGTACGGCGGTGAGGGAGCGGCCCGCCTCGTGTGCCGCTTCGGGCTGCCGGGCGATGAGCGGGGGCTGGCTGGTGGCGACGATCGCGGCGGCCGCGTCGGTCTTGACCGAAGGGCTAACGGGGCGGCCGTCACGCGTGGCGCCGAGGCCGTGGGCGGCCAGGTAGGTCTCGCCGAACAGCGGTGCGTGCAGTACGGCCGCCACCGGCCTCCCGTCCCGGACGAGCGTCAGGCTGACGCAGAACTGCGGCAGCCCCTGTATGAACTGCACCGCCCCGTCGACCACGTCGACGCACCACACCTCGCCGTCGGCGGGCAGCGCGGCCAGGCTGTCCAGTTCCTCCGTCCAGCCCACGCGCGGGCGGAGGGCCGCCAGCCGGTCGCGCAGCACCGCCACGACCGGCGCCTCCAGTTCCCGCCAGGCCCGGGCGTAGCCGTCGAAGGTGGCCGCCGTCACGGGGCGCGGCAGCCCCCCGAGCAATTCGCCGGCCTCGCGCGCGGCGGCCTCCATACCGGTCAGCAGCTTGTCGTACGTCGTCATGGCGAACTCCACGGGCGGAACGAACGGGAACGCTTCGATCCTCGCCCCGGGCCCTCGGCCACCCGCCCTCCGTGCCGCGAACGTGAGCGATACTGCCACTCGTGACCGGTGAAGTGGCGGATCGGGTCCTCGATGAGCGGGACCAACGGCTTGTCGCGGCGCTGCAGTGTGACGGGCGGCTGTCCGCGCACCGGGCCGGCGCGGTGCTGGGCATGAGCCCGCGCACGGTGCACCGGCGGTGGCAGGCGCTGACGGCCGAGGGCGTCTGCCGGGTCGTCGCGCTGCCCGAACGTCCCGACGCCGTAGGCGCGTTGTTGCTGCGGATCCGTGCCCTCGGCGGCAGGCTCGACGCCCTCACCGCCGCGCTGGTGGCCCGACCGGACATCCCGTTCGTCGACCTGTCGGCCTCGGGCGACGAGATCCTCGCCGTCTCCTGGACCCGGCCCGGCACCCGGGACCACCTGGTCTTCCGCGAACTGCCGGCGACCCGGGCCGTCACCTCGGTCACCGCCGACACCATCCTGCACGCGTTCGCCGAAGCCTCGGACTGGCGTCACGGCGTGCTCACCGAGGCCGAACGCACCGTCCTGACGCCGGTCACGACAGCCGGTCACGGAACATCGGACGACATCGACCGGGACATCATGGCCGTGCTGGAATCCGACGCGAGAACACCGGCCGCCGCCGTGGCCGCGCACACCGGGCACCCCGAGTCCACCGTGCGGCGTCGCATCGCCCGCCTCGCCGCCACGAGACGGCTGCGCACGCACGTCGTGGTCGATCCCGGGCGACTGGGACTGACCATCGACGCCAACGTGATGATGCGGGTGGCGCCTGACCGGCTGGATGCGGCCGGACGGGCGCTGGGCAGACACCCGGCGGTGCACGGGGCCTTCGCCACCACAGGCGTCGCCAACCTGCACGCCGCCGTCTGGGTGCGCGACCTGGCGCACCTCTACCAGTTCATCACCCGCGACCTGGGCAGCCTCGGTGTCGACGCCGTCGAGACCGTCATCATCGGGCAGGCGGTCAAGCGACCGGGCAATCCCGTCGCGGCCCGAACACCCGGGAGATGAGAACCGCCACGTCGCACGCCAGGCACCCGCCTGGGAGGTCACCGGCCTCGCCGACGTCCGGGACGAAGACATGCCTGCCGTGGCCGACGCACTGCTCGCCGCCCGCACGCACGGCGCAGGCCCGGGTCGGGGTTCCGATGAGGAGACGCGGTCGAACCGCTGTTCAGTACCATGCCCGCATGGACAGCGCGGACGAGGAGCGGGACCTTCTCGGGGAACGGGATCTTCCCGACTGGCGGGTGCTCGTCGTCGGGGGCGCGTCGGGGATGGGGAAGACCGGTGTCGGCCGGGCACTGGCGCGGCGGTACGGCGTTCCCGTCGTGGAGGCCGACGACATCGTGGAGGCCCTTCTCGCGGTGACCCTGCCCGAGCATCTGCCGGAGGTCCACTTCTGGCGTACTCACCCCGAAGCCGCCCGCCAGGCGCCCGAGTCGGTGGTCGAGCGGCAGATCGCGATCGCCCGGGCACTGGCACCGGCGATCGACGCGGTGGTCGCCAACCACGTGGACACCGACACCCCGGTGATCCTGGAAGGCGACTACATCCTGCCCGCACCGGCGACGCCGGGAGACCGGGTCCGCGCCGTCTTCCTGCACGAGGACGACGAGGCGCAGGTGACGGCCAACTACCTGCGACGGGAACCGGAGGCCGGACCGCAGCGCCATCGCGCACGGGTCAGCGTGCTGTACGGCCGGTGGCTCGCCGCGCAGGCACGGGCGGCCGGCGTGCCGGTCGTCGCTCCGCGTCCGTGGGACGACCTGGCCGGCCGTGTCGCCGAGGCGGCGGCGCTCCCGCGCCCGTCTTCGGCGCTCGACGCCTGCACGAACTGAAGCGCGACGCCATCGGCACGCCGCTCGCCGGGAGTTACGCGGCGAGCGGCGTGCCGGATGAGGCGGAGAGGGCAGGATTTGAACCTGCGTGGACCCTTGCGGATCCGACCTCGAGGCGTGCTCGCCGGTCCCCGATCAGCCACTCCGGGCACCTCTCCTCGCTCCCGACCCCGGTGGTTCCCGGGGCCGTTCACGTGAAAGAGAGTGACACGGATCCCTGACACGGGGCTGACGTGACGAAGACCGGGGCGAGGGCGCCGGCGGCCCGAACCGTCGGTGCGGTCACTTGCCGGTGCCGGTGTGGTAGCCGACGGGGTCGACGTAGACGTCGGGGGCGTTGCCGGCGGTCGCGGGGACGGTGATGTTCAGGCCGTCGAGGTCCATGACGTCGAAGACGGTCTCGTTGGGCGGGGTGACGGCGAGCTTGGTGTAGGTCTTGCCGGAGCCGCTGGTGTCGGGGATGTAGTGGAGGAGGAAGCGGGTCTCCTCGCCCGGGGCGATGGTGACGGCGGGGCCGGTGGTGTCGGTGCGGGCGGCGTCGGGGCCTTTGTCGCCCAGGCCGTCGGCACCGAGGAGCTGGACGCCGGGGAAGCCGTGCATGCTGCAGGTGGCGGAGCCGGTGTTCTTCAGGTTGACGACGATCTCGTTCTCGACTCCCGCGGAGGCGGCGCTGAAGCCGAGGTGCGCGGTCTTGCACGGGGCGCCCGACGTGGCGGTCCCGGTGCGGGCGGCGGCCTTCTTCCCGGTGCCGCCGCTGGTGCCGGCTCCCGTGCCGGTGCTGCCGCCGGTGCCGGTCCCGGTGCCGCCGCTGGTGCCGCCGGAGGTGCCGGGGGAGGACGCGCCGGCCGCGCCCTGGCCACCCGTGGAGCTGCTCGCGGAAGCCGACGTGCTGCCCTGTGCCGCCGTGCTCGAACCGTCGCTGCCGCCGCACGCGGTCAACGACAGGCCCGCCGCGGCGACGATCACGGCGAGGGCGGAGATCTTCTTGACACGCATGTGCACTCCTGCGAAGTGGTCTTGTCCGGCCCACTCGAACTGGCGAGCCGCTGTCGTTCGTCTCTGCAGATGCCTGCTTGGAGGCGGGCCGTTGCGTTGCCGGTCGCATCAAGATGCCGCTGTGACAGGCGAGTTGATGATCTGTGACAACTGCTTGCGCGAACCGGGACGAACCCGGTGAACGGGCGTGCACGACGGGACTCGACGGAGGCGGCCGTGCCGGGTCATGCCGTGATCCGCCCCGTTCCGTCACGCACTCGGTGACCGCGGCCGGACAGCGCTGGCGTGCCCGTGCGAGGATCGCCACTCCGTCTCGCTCGCCGTCCGATCGAGTGGAACCACTGGCCTTCCCGGGTGAACCGACGACGGCCACCACCTGCACCGCCCCACGACGCCGTCGGCGCAGGCCCGCCGGTGGCACGGTCGCCGCGTCGGGCAGCCCACCGCGCGCGGACCGTAGACGCTGGACGCGTGCCCGCCGCGTCGGACGGCTGCCGCAAGCGTGCCCCGCGGTCGCGGATCGGCGTGCGCCCCGTGAAAGGGCATCCATCTGATGGCCCCAATGAGAGGGCCCGGGCGTTTCGTCTCGCGGTCTTCCGTCAACACACTGGCCATGACTGGCAACCTGCCTCCCCGGCCGAGCGGTCCGGCCTGCCGGGTCGCGCGGGCGCACACGGTGGTGGCGGAGCCACGGCTCGGCGCCGGTCCGGAAGCCGTGGCGGTGGACACCGCGGCGCGCCGCGCCTATGTGGCCTGTTCCCGCGACAACGCGGTCGTCGCCGTGGACCTCGACCGCTGCGTTCCGGTGTGGCGGGCCGACGTGGGACGAGAACCGATCCCCGTCGTGCTGGATCTGCCGAGCCGGCGGCTGTTCACGGCCGACGCCCGCTCCGACACCGTCACCGTCCTCGACGCCGACACCGCCGTACGTGTCGCACGTATCCCCGTCGGGAAGGACGCCTACCCGGCGGGGCTGGGACACGACCCGGAACGCCGGCGGATCTTCTGCGGCAACACCGCGGCCGGCACGATCACGGCCATCGACGCCGACCGCCTGGAGGTGATCGGTACGATTCCCGCCGAGCTGGGGGCGGGAAGCATCGCCGTGGACGGCCGTCGGGGGCGCGGGTACTGCGCCAACTTCATGTCCGCCTCAGTGACCGTGTTCGACACGCAGACCCTGCGCCCCCTGGAGCGGATCGCCGTCGGCGAGGGGCCGTGCAAGGTCGTCGTCAACCCCGTGGTCGACCAGCTCTACGTGGCCGGTTCCCTGCATGGCACGGTGCTGAGGCTGTCCCTCGCGACGGGACGCCCCCTGGACGAGGTGAGGGTGGAGCGGGCCCCCGTCGGCATGTGCGTGGCACCGGACGGAAGCCGGTTGTACGTCTGCAACCGGGGCGCGGGGACCGTCAGCGTCATCGATGCCGTCGGCGGGACGGAGACGCACCGCATCACCGTCGGCAACGGCCCAGGCGACTGCCAGATCGACGCCTCCTCCGGGCGGCTGCTGGTCTCGAACGCCGGAAGCGGCACGCTCACCGTGGTGGACCGGCCGTGGCTGCCCGGTGCCGAGCGGCCGCCCACCCACGCCGCGGTCGGCAGGAGGCTCCCCGAGTTCGCTCTGCCGGACGCCCGCACCGGCGAGGTGCGTACGACGAGGGAATGGGCGGAGAAGAGATACCTGATCAACTTCTTCGCCAGCTGGTGAGGCCCCTGCAACGCGGAGGCGCCGGTCATCGAGGAACTGCGCCTGCGTACCGCCCGGTCCGGGCTGGACTTCATCCATATCAACGTGTGGGAGTCGCGCCACGCGCGCGCCGAGGCGCTCGCCTTCGCCGACGTGTGGAACGTCGCGGGACCGATCCTGTTGGACGAGACCGGCGACTACGCCGCCGCGCTCGGCATCACCGGAGTCCCCACCAACGTCCTGGTCGACGCGCGGGGAATCGTGCGGGCGGTCGGTGCGGTGACCCCCGCCGAACTGGAACAGGCCGTTCGCGCGTTGCTGTCGGAGTGACACCACGCCTCAGGTGCCGCCAAGGCCGGGGCTGGGGAGCGGTGAGGAGGTCTGCGATGCCCCGACCGGCCAGACGTGGCGCCACTGCGGCGGCCCGCGCCGACCGGCGTAGGAGCCCTGTGCGGCCCCGGACGGCTCGGCGGCGATCCGGGCTGCCGCGTCACCCTGCCTGGGGGATGGCGGTCGGTGCCCTGTGCGTGTCCGCGTCCGCGGTGCTGCTGGGACTCGCCCGGACCGACCCGGGGACGGCCTCGTTCTACCGCTGTGTCCTGGCGCTGCCCGCGCTGGTGGTGCTGGCGCTGCCGGAGCGTCGCCGGCAGGGGCCGCCGTCCCGCGGACAGTACGGCCTCGCGCTGCTCGCGGGCGCCGCGTTCGCCTGGGACATGCTGCTGTGGACCCAGGCGATCGCCGAGGTCGGCGCGGGCCTGTCCACCGTGCTGGTCAACGTGCAGGTGGTGCTGGTTCCCTTGCTGGCCCGGGCGATCGACCGGGAGCCGGTGCCGCGTTCCTTTCTGCTCTGGGTGCCGGTGATCCTCTTGGGTGTCGTGCTGACCGGAGGGGTGGTAGAGGGCGGCGCGTCCGGCAGCGACCCGCGGGCGGGCACGCTCCACGCGGTGCTGGCGGCCGTGTGCTATTCGGTGTTCCTGTTCCTGCTGCGACGCGGTGGCCACGGCGGGTTCGTCCGGCAGCGGTACGTCCTGGTGATCGCCTGCGCCGCGGTGGTGTCGCTGGTGGCCGGCCGGTTCTCCTACGGGCTGGATCTCACACCCGGCTGGAAGGTCATGGGCTGGCTGCTGGCGGTGGCGGTCTCCAGCCAGGTGGTGGGGTGGCTGCTGGTCGCCTCGACCTCACCGATGCTGAGCAGCCACGTCGGGGCCGTGCTGTTGCTCCTGACGCCGGTGGGAGCGGTCGCGCTGGGCGCGGTCGTACTGGGCGAACGGCCCACCGCGCTGCAACTGGCCGGCTGTGTCCTGATCCTGGTCAGCGCCTACTGCGCAGCCGCCCGGGAGATCCGCCCGCACCGCCGGCCGGATCGTCCGGCGATCCGACGGGGGAGATCCGGCGAACGATGAGTGGCGCGACCGGCGACGTGTCCGCCGACAGCGATGCGTGGCGGCGGTGCTGGTCGCGGCCGTGAACGAGTGGCCGTGACCAGCACCGTCGCAACGGTCCTCAGACGACGTCGAATTCGTTGCCCTCGGGGTCCTGCATGGTGGCGGCGTACAGCCCCGTGTCCGGGTCGTCGTTGATCCGCAGCACGGTGGCACCGGCTTTCACCAGCCGTTCCACCGTGGCCTCGACCCGCCGTGCGCGGACGTCCAGTGGGATGTCACGGCTCCCGCCGACCTTCAGGTCGAAGTGCCACCGGTTCTTGGCGACCTTCGGCTCCGGAACCTGCTGGAACCACACCCTCGGTCCACGTCCCGCGGGATCGATGATCGACTCCGGGACGTCCCCGGCACCGGTCGGCAACTCTGCCTCGGGCACCCCCGTCGCCGCCCAGTAAGCACGCCACGTGGCGTAGCCGGCCGGCGGAGGCTCAGGCACGTAGCCCAGGGCCTCGGCCCAGAAAGTCACCATTCTCCGCGGATCGGAACAGTCGATCGTCAGCTGCACTGTCATCTCCATGCTCGGAGCATCCCAGGCAGGTCTGACGGACGTTACACTCGCGCGACAGGCGTTGGGCGTACTCGACCCAGGGCCGTCACGCCCGGTGCGGCCCGGCCGCCGGTTCGCCGGCCCGTGGGTGTCACATCACGGCGTCGGTGCGCAGTGGGCCGGCGGTGATGTGGATCGTGCGGATCGTCCCGCTGTCGTCGAGGCGGTACAGGTGCATGAACGGGGCCCGTACGGTGGTGTCCGGGGCGGTCTTCTTCGCCATGGTGGCCTCCCCGCGCAGGAACAGGACCCCGTCGGGGGCCTCCCAGCACTCCAGGACGGTGTGCTCGATGTGCAGGGGCTCGTCGATCTTCACGAAGAACGCTTTTATGGCCTCGGCACCCACCACGTGGGCGGTGCCGAAGAACATCTCGGTGTCGTCGGTCGTCCGGGCGAAACCCTCGCCGAAATCGAGGGTGTCGATCTCGCGCATGAGCTGTCGGACCCATGTCGGCACGGGAGCGGGAGCGGCATGCTGCGTCATCGTTGTTCTCCTCGCTGTGTTCCTGTGTTCCTGTGTTCCTGTGTTCCGCTGCCGCCCTCGTCGTCGGGTCAGGCGGCAAGACGGGCTCCGAGGAAGGCGTCGATGGTCGCGTTGACCTCTTCGGGGTTCTCCCGCGCGGCCAGGTGGGCGGTGTGCGGCAGCACGCGGAAGGTGCTGCCTTCGATGGCGTCGGCCATCCTCCGCACCGCGTGCACGGGGAACTGGCTGTCTTCCTCCCCGGCGACGATCAGGACAGGGATGCCGACCGGAATGGTCGCCAGCAGCCGGTGCTCGTCCCTGCGCCCGATGAGGACACTGCGGAGCGCCCACGCGACGGACTTGGGGTCGTTGTCCAGCACGACGTCGATGTACTCCAGGAACTCGGGGTTCTCGGCCTCGGCGGTCGGGCCGGCGAACGCCGAGCGCGCGGCCCTGGCGGCCAGTTGCGGCATGCGGGCGTGCACCGCGAGGTAGGCGGCCAGTCCGGTCGCCCAGACGCTCTCGAACGTCGTGGGCAGCGACGCGGTGCAGTTGATGCCGACGGCAGCGGCGGTGCGTCCGGGGTGGTACGCCGGGAAGACCCCTGCCAGCATGCCGCCCCAACTGTTGCCCACCAGGACGCACGTGTCGATGCCGAGCGCGTCCAGGACCTCGACCAGCGCGTCGGCGCATTCCTTGAGGTCGATGATCCGCCGCAGCGCGTCGGACCTGCCGTGTCCGGGACTGTCGACGAGCACCACGCGGTGCGTGGGCGCGAAGTGCTCGTACTGGAACCGCCACATGGTGCCGTCCATCATCAGGCTCGGCCAGAAAACCATGGCCGGGCCGTCGATCCGACCGCCCACCCGCACGTTCAGCAGGCCGAGGGATGTCGGTATCAGCTTCTCGGTGACGTCGTTGAGCCAGTCCGTTCGTGACATGGTCACTCCTCACCCCGAGGTTCGAGTAGAGCCGTTACTCGTAGCGTACTGCAAGTAGTAGCAAATGCTGACTACTTGAGATCGGCTTCCGTGGTCGCTCTCTCTGTGCTCGCTGCCTCCTCTGCCGGGAGTGGGTGCAAATCGGCGGCTTCGATGGGTTGGTGACAGTGGCTGCAGGAGAGATAGGGCTCCGTCTCGTATCCGCAGGAGGTGTGCAGCAGGGCCCGTGCCGGCGCCGCCTCGCCGTCGGCGCGGGTCTCGGCCCAGCGGGTGACCGCCACGACGGCCGGCACGACCAACTCCCGCGCGCCCTCGGTCAGTCGGTACTCGTACCAGGGCTTGTCCGCCCGATAGGCGTGCTTCTCCAGCAGGCCCAGCTCGGTGAGGTGGTTCAGCCGCGCCGTGAGCATCGTCGCCGAAATGCCCAGCTCGCGCTTGAGTTCGCCGAACCGGTGGACTCCGAAGAAGACCTCGCGCAGGATCTGGTAGTTCCAGCGCTCGGAGATCGCCGCCAGGAACGCTTGCCCGTGCTGGAAGACGACCGGCCGTGCCTTGTCCGTCACAGGGACTCCTCGTTGGTATGCATGCAAAACTAGTAGCAATACGATACCGATGGGTCCTCTTGTTCGCGGCGGTGGCCGACCGGTGTGGTCAGGTGACGGGCGTCTCCACTTTGTGCCGGACCCATACATTGGGCTCGACGTACACGGCTCGGTCGTGTGCGGTGTCGCAGTGCACCGGGACGAGGGCGCCTGGTACGTCGATTTCGCCGTCGCTGACGAAGGGCAGGCCGGTCCACTGGCGCCACTGGGACAGCGAGCCGCTGATCGTCATCGATGCCGGGGCGATCTTCTGGATGCTGCCACCGGCCCTGACGTGCACTCGGAGCCAGGGGTCGGTCGGAAGCCCGTCGTCGCGCCGCCGCCGGACGTAGTCGGCCATGGTGACGCGCGGTTCGCGGTGCTTGGCCGTGGGGCGCACCGGGGCCAACAGCACGTTGTGGCCCTGCCGGCCGACGGCGTCCCGCAGCGCGGCCAGCATGCGGTAGGACAGGCCACGGTCGAGATATGCGGTGTCCACCGTGATCTCCAGAGCGCTGACCGTCGTCGGCGAGTGCCCATGGCGCTGGTCGCGGAACGCCCAGACGAGTACCTGGTCCCAGCCCTTGTCCGGCATGTCCTCACGGCCGTCGAGGTCTTTGTCGAACGGCACGCTCAGCCCACGGGCGACGACGCGGTCGCCGTCCGTCGCCACCACGCAGTAGTGGGGGAAGTCCTCGGCCACCCGGCTCAGCAGGGCTTCGGCAACCGGATCGTGGGGGATGAAGGCCGGCCACGTCTCGGTGATCTCGTAGATCCGGGAGATCAACGAGGGACGCTCGACAAGCGGGGTGATCACGATGCTGTCCATCTCAGTCACGGCGGGACCCTGCCACGGGAACGTCCCTCCTGGCCAACGGTTTGTCCTGCCCGGTCCGAAGCCATCAGCCAAGGGCCGAACGGGGGTTGGGGGGCCATCCGTCGTCCACACGGCCGCCCGCCGCCGGCATGAGCCCCCGACGGCGAACATCCTCGGGAAGTTCTGTGCGGGGCCTCGCGAGCGCGGTTCGTTCGTGCGATGGTGACGACTGAGACGCGGGCGCGGCGTTGCGGCTCTCACGGCTCGACGTGCTTTCCGGGGGGCGAGGTGGCGGGGTTACCGACGCCGGAGACGGCGGCGTTCGCACAGTGGCTGCGGAGACTGGTGGACGGACGACCGCGTCGGGAGTTGCAGGACGCCTGCCGTGTCGGTGACGTGGTGTGGGAGCAGTACCTCAGCGGTCGGCTGCTGCCCGGACCGAGCGAGGGCGACGAGCTCGTCCGAACACTGGTGGACCGTTGTGTCACCGACCCACGACAACGGGAGCAGGCGTACGGCGAGGGTGCCGCCTGGCTGCGCCGAGCGTGGGAGGCCGAACACGGCCGACCGCCGGTGACGATGCCGAAACCTCCGCCCTTTCCGCCCCTCCCGGCAGCGCCGCCCCGGCCACCCGGCCTCCCACCGCGGCCGGGACTGCGACGCCGGCAGCGCCGCCTGCTGTACGTCGGCTACCTCGCCGCTCCCCTCGGCTACTGCGCCTACGTGATCGAAACGCGTGCCGGGCAGTGGGAGTACCTCCCTGCCCTGGGCATACTCTGGTGGGCCTTGACGCTCGGTGGTCTGGCGGCCGGCATCCGGCTGGTCTCCTCCGCGCCGCCCGCGACCGGTGCTCGCCGGCGGGCCGTCGCCTGCACCGTCTGGTGCGGCGCCTGGTTGCTCTATTGCTGGCTGTTCTACCGAGACCAGGTGTCCTGGCTGCCGGGGTTCGGACCCTGAGTGTAGGGCGGACCGACACGTGCGGCGGCCGCGCACCGCCGCTCGTACGGCCGGCCGGCCAGGTAGCCGTTCAGACCCGGTTGCCTCGCCTTCTCGTCATGGGCCTCCTGCCCGTCTCACGGCTCCTCCTCACACCGCGGTCCGGGTGTCGGCCCGGGATGTCGTCATGGCCGGGACTGCCGGGCGCCGAGCGATCACGAGGACTCGTGTACCCGCTCCCTCGCTCGATTCGATCGACTTGACGCTTGAATCGCGCGCGCTGATCCGGCATGGTGCTTGAAACAAGTGCGATGCCTGCGGTTCGCGTAGGCGGGAGAGGTGCTTCATGGACGAGATCGACCGGGCCATCCTGCGGGAGCTACAGGTCGACGGCCGGATCCCGTACGCCGACCTGGGGCCGAAGGTCGGGTTGTCACCCTCGGCCGCGAGGCTCCGGCTCCAGCGGCTGATCGACGCCAAGGCGGTCCAGGTCGTCGGAGTGACCGATCCGATGACCATGGGCCAGCAGGCGATGGCGCTCCTCGGCCTGCGCGTCGACGGCGATCCCCGGGCGGTCGCCGACGAGCTGTCCCGGCACGACGAAGTCGTGTACACGGTCCTGACGGCCGGCGGCTTCGATCTGTTCGTGGAGGTGGTGTGCGGTCAGCCCCGGGAGCTGCTGGACTTCATCAACGACGTCGTGCGGCCCGTCGAGGGGGTCACGACGGTAGAGAACTTCCCCTACTTCGGGATCCACACGCACCGTTTCCTGTGGCACGTCGACTGAGACGTCCGAGCATCCCCGCCCTGTCTGCCCGCACCAGCCGAGGAACCCCGCATGCTGCACGACGAGTACCGCACGATGGACTTCTTCACCGAGGACGCCCTTCCGGTGCCCCGCGTGACACCGGCCGAGGCGGAGCGCATCGCATCCGAACACCTCGGCAGCACGGCGCGCGCACAAGCGCTGGGCAGCCAGCAGGACGCCAACTTCCTGCTCCACGACGACGGGACGCCCACGGCGGTTCTGAAGATCGCCAACCCCGCCTTCGGCGCCACGGAGATCGACGCCCAGGACGCGGCGGCCGACCTGGTCGCCTCCGCCTGCCCGGAACTGCGCGTCGCCACCGTACTGCGCCGCCCCGACGGCTCCCCGCGCCGTACGACCGTGGACACCGGGAACGGTCCGGCCGTCGCGCGCTTGCTGCGCTACCTGCCCGGCGGCACGCTCTCCGGACCTCGGCACCTGTCAGCGACCACGGTGGCGGCCATGGGCACGATCGCCGCAGAGGTCAGCACCGCCCTGCGCGGCTTCCGGCACCCGGGCCTCGACCGCGTGCTCCAGTGGGACCCGCAGCACGCGGACCGCGTCGTCGCCAAGCTCGCCGGGCACATCGACGAGCCCGACCGGCGTGCCGCCGTCCAGGACGCGACCGCCGAGGCCTGGGGGCGCGTCCAGGAGGTCGCCGCCGCACTGCCGTCGCAGGCCGTGCACCTGGACCTCACCGACGACAATCTGATCCGCCGTCCCGGCACCCACCCGCCCATGCCGGACGGGGTCATCGACTTCGGTGACGTGACCGAGAGCTGGGCGGTCGGCGAACTCGCCGTGACACTGTCCTCGCTGCTGCACCATGACGGCATCGAGCCTCACCACGTGCTGCCGGCCGTCCGCGCCTTCCACACCGTTCGGCCACTCTCCCCTCAGGAGGCGGAGGCGTTGTGGCCGCTGGTGATCCTGCGCGCCGCCGTCCTGGTGGTCAGCGGGCGGCAGCAGGCCGCCGTCGACGAGGACAACGCCTACGCCGAGGCCGCGCTCGACCGCGAGTGGCGCATATTCGAACAGGCCACCCGGCTGCCCCTGCCGGTGATGACCGGCCTCGTCAGGGACGCGACCGGCACGGCCGCCGCGCCCGCCGCGACCACGCAGGCCGACACCCCGGTGCGCCCTCTCCTGCGCGGCCTCGCCGCCGCCGACATCTTCCTCCTCGACCTGTCCACCGACGCCGATTGCATGGACCACGGAGCGTGGACGGACGCCGGCCCCGAGGACCGGCTGGCGGCCTCCGCGCTCGCGGACGGCGCGGCCGCGGTCGCCACGCGGTACGCCCGTGCGCGGCTCACCCGGGCGCAGGTGCTGTCGGTGGCGTCGACCGCCACGGTGCCCACCGGGATCGATCTCTGGCTCGGCCGGGACGCCGTGCTCCAGGCGCCCGCCGCGGGCAGGGTCCTCGCCGCGGCACCGGACCGGTTGGAACTCACCTACGGCACACGGGTGTTGTCGCTGTCCTTCGCCCGGCAGGGCCGTCCCCTGGTGGGCGCCGGTGCGACGGTGGGGGCGGGCGAGGACATCGCCCGCCTCGGCTCCGGCGCCATGGTCCACGTCGCGCTGCGCGAGGCCGACGGCCCCGTCGTCCCGCGCCTGGTCCGGCCCGAGTACGCCGCCGGCTGGCTCGCCCTCACCGCCGACCCCGCGCCCCTCCTCGGCCTCCCGGCCGACTCCGGCCGTGCGCGCGACGGGGACCTGCTCGACCGGCGCGCCGCCGCGTTCGCCACGGTACAGGGGCACTACTACGCCGACCCGCCCCGCATCGAGCGGGGTTGGCGCCACCATCTGCTGTCCACCGAGGGCCGCGCGTACCTCGACATCGTCAACAACGTCACCCCGCTGGGCCACGCCCACCCCCGCGTCGAGCAGGCGGTCTCCCGGCAGTTGCGACGGCTCAACACCAACTCGCGTTTCCACTACTCCTCCGTGGTGGAGTTCACCGAACGCCTCGCCCGACTGCTTCCCGATCCCCTGGACACGGTGTTCCTCGTCAACTCCGGCTCCGAGGCGGTGGACCTGGGCCTCCGGCTGGCCATCGGCGCCTCCGGCCTGCACGACGTCGTCGCACTGCGCGAGGCGTACCACGGCTGGACGTACGCCTCCGACGCCGTCTCCACGTCGCTCCAGGACAACCCCAACGCCCTGGCCACCCGCCCGAGTTGGGTGCACACCGTGGACTCGCCCAACTCCTACCGGGGCCGGCACCGCGGGACGGACGCCGTGCGCTACGCACCCGAGGCCGTCGCGGTGATCGACGAACTGGCCGCTTCCGGCCGCCCGGCAGGGGCGTTCATCGGCGAGACCTTCTACGGCAACGCCGGCGGCGTCGCCCTCCCCGACGGATACCTCGCCGAGGTGTACGCGGCGGTGCGCCGCCACGGCGGCCTTGCCGTCGCCGACGAGGTGCAGGTCGGCTACGGCCGCCTGGGGCACTGGTTCTGGGGCTTCGAGCAGCAGGGTGTCGTGCCCGACATCGTCTGCGTCGCCAAGGCCATGGGCAACGGCCACCCCCTCGGAGCCGTCATCACCTCCAAGGAGGTCGCCGACCGCTACCGCGAGCAGGGCTATTTCTTCTCCTCCACCGGCGGCAGCCCGGTCTCCAGCATCGTCGGCCTCACGGTCCTGGACACCCTGCGCGACGAGGACCTCCAGGGCAACGCGGTCCGGGTGGGCAGTCATCTGAAACGACGACTGGAGGCGCTGGCCGAGCGCTACGGCATCGTCGGCGCCGTCCACGGCTCCGGCCTCTACCTGGGCCTCGAACTCGTCCGGGACCGCACCACCCTGGAGCCCGCCACCGAGGAGACCGCCGAACTCTGCGACCGCATGCTGGAACTCGGCGTCATCGTCCAGCCCACCGGCGACCATCTCAACATCCTGAAGATCAAGCCGCCGCTGTGCATCGACTCCGCCGCCGCGGATTTCTTCGCCGACATGCTCGACCTGGCCCTCGCCCAACTCGGCCACGGTCACACCGGGTGACACCCGGTGCGGGCGAGGGGCTGCCGCCGGGACCGGGACGCCGTGTCAGCTCCGCTGCGCCTCCCACTGCTCCCTGGTGATCTCGTACCGTACGCCGCCGTGCTCGGAGCCCTCGACCATCTCCATGTCGGAGGGAGTGGGGATGGTGCCCGCGAGGGACATGTCGAGCTTCTGCATGACGTTGCGCGAACCGCGGTTCACGGACATCGTCTCGGCCCAGACCATGCGCACGCCCAGTTCCGTGAACGCCTTGGCCAGCAAGGCCCGTGAGCCCTCGGTGGCATAGCCCCTGCCCCAAGCCGCCCGCCGCAGCCGGTAGCCGAGTTCGACCTCGTCCAGCGGGGCCTGCGGCTCGGGACGCAGGACGAACCAGCCTATGAACGCGCCCCCGTCCTTCTCGTGCGCGGCGAACAGTCCGAGGTCGCCGCCCCACTTGTCGTAGCCGGCGAGGATGTTCGGCAGATGGAGCTCGCGGACGGTTTCCGGCGGGGTGGGACTGCCGCCGCTCAGATAGCGCATCACCGCCGGGTCGCTGTCCAGCTCGATCAGCAGGTCCGCGTCATCGGCAGTGAAGCGGCGCAGGGTGAGACGCTCGGTCTCCAGATAGGTGTCCACGAGCAGATCATGCCGGGAGCAAGCCGAGCGGCCCAACGATTTTCCCGCGGCTCTGGGCGCCTCGACGCGCCCTACGACGTCGACCGGATCGCGGAGATGTCGAACTGCAGCCGGACCTTCTCGCTCACCATGGTGCCGCCTGCCTTGAGGCGCTGGTTGTAGACCAGACCCCACTCGGTGCGGTCGATGGTGGTGGTGCCGTCGAAGCCGGCTCGCTCGAAGCCGAACGGGTCCAGGACGGAGCCGAGGTAGTCGAGTTGCAGGTCGACGGGCCGGGTGACGTCGCGGATGGTGAGGTCCCCGGTCATGCGGAAGGTCTCTCCGCCCTCGTGGACGGTGGAGGTGCTGCGGAAGGTCATCTCCGGGTACCGGCGTGCGTCGAAGAAGTCGGCGCCGACGATGTGCGCGTCCCTCTGCTCCACGCCCGTGTCGACGCTGGCCACCCGGATGACGAGTTCGGCCCGGGACTCGGAGGGCCGGGCTCCGTCGAAGTACAACGCGCTGTCGTAATCGGCGAAGGCGCCACGGACCGTCGTGACCATGGCGTGCCGTACGGAGAACCCGATGCGGCTGTGCGGGCGGTCGATGGTCCATCGCCCGGTCAGGGCTCGAAGCGCAGGGTCGAGCGCGACATCCCGGGACGTGGCCTCCGCGACGGAGGCCCCGGTGCCGGCAGCCGGGGCCGGCTCGCTGACGGCGGTCTGGCGTCGGCCGAAGATACCCATGATCGTGAGCCCTTTCCCATCTGATTGCTCTGTGCTGTCGAGATGCCGCCGGGGCGCTGCCCCGATCGGTGACCCGGCCTGAGGTGAACGGGGTCGACGGTGGAGCCGCCACGCGAGGCGGAGGTGCGCTGCCGGACGGGCTCGACGGCACCCGCGTACGAACGGAACGCGCCTGCCGTTCCGCACCCGCGTCGGGCGACCCCCGGTGAGGGGTTACTGCGGTGGCGTGGGCGTGTCGTGGGTGCGGTACATCGCCTGTACGTCCAGCTCCAGTTGGACGGTCGGTCCGACGACCGCGATACCGCGGGCGAGCATGGAGCGCCAGTTGAGGGTGAAGTCCTCCCGGTGGAGTTCGGCCTTCGCGAGGGCCGCGCAGCGCAGTTCCTGCTCGTAGCCTCCGTTGATCGATCCGAGGTAGGTGGTGTCGAGGCCGACGGAACGGCTGGTGCCGTGCATGGTGAGGGTGCCGTGCAGGGTCCACTTGGAGCCGCCGCGGTGGGCGAACCGGGTGCTGGTGAAGTCGATGTACGGGTAGCGTTCGACGTCCAGGAAGTCGGCGGAACGCAGGTGGTTGTCGCGTGTGTTGTTGCCCGTGGTGACGCTGGAGGCGTCGATGCGCACCGCCACCTGGGAGTCGGCCATGTTCGGGGCGACGCGGATGCTGCCCTGGAAACGGGTGAACCGTCCGTGGACATGGGCCATGCCCACGTGTTTGGCGATGAACCGGATCGCGGTGTGCGGGGGGTCGAACAGCCAGGTACCGGCTGTCGGGAGTTCCATCTGGCGGGCGGGCTGGAGCGTGATGCGCGCGGTCGGCAGAGCCACCCCGGCCGCGATGTCGAGGTTCTCGCGGGCGGGGGAGAGGCCCTCGGCCGCGATCATCACGCTGTAGGAGCCGGGTGGCAGCGTCGCTATGAAGTAGCCGTGGGGGTCGGTGGTGCCACGCGTGGCGACCCGGTGGCTGTCCAGCGCGGTCACGGTGACCTCGGCTCCGCCCATGGGCTGTCCCATGGGATCGAGCACCTCGAAGCCGAACGCACCGGCACCGGGCGGCAGGGGGACCGAGATGCTCGACACGGCACCGGAGGCACCACGGGAACGCCGACGACGGAGCAGCCCGAGAGCCATGGAGTTCACCCTTCTTCCTCTGCGTCTCGGTCACGCGACTCGCTCGGAGTTCTTGCATTCGCGGTCGCCGAGAAACGTCGACGACAGGAGGACGGACGCAAAGCCAGTAGTTCGCCGACGATCATAAAGCCCTCCGCGAGCAGGCCACTCGAGTCCGTGTCGAAGCTGCTCAAGCTGCTTGGGGGCGGGTGCGGGGCCACATATCGGTACATCGGCCGGCCATATCGCCACACCTCGATTGGTTGCTTTACGGCAATGCTGTGGTGAAGGACACGGATAAGGGACCGGATATTCACAACCGGTCTGCGGTTTCCTCACGGACCCGACACAGAACTCGCCACGCCGATCACAAGGAGGAGGGCGGGGAGGGTCCCCGCAATTCACCCTGCTCATCATGTCGTGGAGCCCCGGCACACAGTCGCGATTTTCTTCTGCCTCGGCCAGTGCGGGCCGCCTCGACGCGCAAGTCCGACTCCCGCCCGTATCCGGTTTTCATACTCCGAATTCCACCGTGCCGCCCCGCCGATGACACCTCATCAGGAGCAGCCGTCGATCTGCTCCGCGAAACGACGGCGTCTGGGAGTACGGCCGGCCGGCGCAGCGGACGGCTTCGCCGTGACCGCGGCGGTGTGAACGGGCCCGCGCCGGCGCGCGAGGCCGGCCGTATCTGACGCGGGGGCGCGCCCGTTCCAGGTTCCATCCCCCGTCTCAGGGGAGGGGCGCGCCGCGCGCGGCGACCCACAGCTCGTACCACTCCTCGTGGGTGAGGTCCGGCTCGCGCAGGGCCGCGTCCCGGCAGGCCGCGATGCGTTCGGGTCGGGCCGTGCCGATGACCGGGGCGATGCCCGCCCGGGTGGCGTTGCGGCCACCACAGCAGGACGGTCTGCGGTGTGGTCCCCTTGCGCCGGGCGAGATTGGTGACGAGTCGGCACACCGCCGAGTCCGGGTCGGCGATGAGGCTGCCCCGGGCGAGCGGTCCCCAGGCCTGGAGCCGGATGCCCTGGGCCGCGCAGTGTTCCAGCGTGCCGGCCGCGAAGCCGTGCCCGGCGCCGGCCGGCGTGTTGAACAGGACGCCCGCCTCCACCCAGTCCCGGCGGGCCAGGCTCATCTCCAGCTGGTCGACGACCAGCGGAACGTCCAGGTGGGCCTGGAGGAGCGCGATCTGCGGGCCGCTCATGTTGGAGACGCCGAACTGCCGGACCAGCCCCTGGGCGTGCAGGGACGTCAGGGCCTCGGCGATGTCCTCGGGGTCGGCGAGAGGGTCCGGCCGGTGCAGCAGGAGGACGTCCAGGGCGTCCGTGCGCAGCCGGACGAGACTCTCCTCGACCCGCCGCCGGATGCTCGCCCCCCGCAGGTCGTAGTGTCCGGGCCGCTCGCCGTCGGGCAGCCGGATGCCGCACTTTCCCTGGATGACGATGCGCCGGCGCAGCCCGGGCGTCCGGGCGAGGACCTCGCCGAAGACGGCCTCCGACTTGCCGTACCGGTAGATGTCGGCGTGGTCGAACGCCGTGATCCCGGCGGCCAGGGCCGCCTCGATCGCGGTTTCGGCGTGCCGGATGTCCTCGGACGTGTACGGCCGGCTGTCCCAGCCGCCGCCCAGGCCCATGCAGCCGTACACCAGCCGGTGCGCGCGTATGTCGGTCCGTGCTGCCATCAGAAGTCTCCGCGGAGGTGGGGTGGGGGCGGTCAGGCGGGAAGGGCGTCGGCCAGCATCCCGGCCCGACGGCCAGGACCGGCAGCTGGGTGTTGGCGGCGGGGACGGTCGGCAGGACGGAGGCGTCGGCGATCCGGAGGTTCGGCACGCCGTGGACCGCTCCCTGCCCGTCGACCACCGCCCGCGGGTCGTCCGCCGGGCCCGCGGCGCAGGTCCCGACGGGGTGCCAGTAGGTGCCCACCCGTCCGCGCAGGTCCGCGTCGGACAGGGTGTGGGCCGGTGTCGCGTCCGTCGGAGCCGCAAGCGGCCGCAGCGCCGCCGCCAGGTCCGCCACCTTCCTGAGCCCCGAGCGCAGCACCGCCACGTCGCGGCCTTCGGGGTCCGTCAGGAACCTGGGATCGATGACGGGGGATTCGAGCGGATCGGCCGAGCGCAGCCGGACCTGTCCACGGGAGACCGGCTTCATCAGGAAGGCGGAGGTCCCGGCCTCGTACCGCCCCGGCGGCAGCTTGCCGAACAGCGGCGGGCCGGCCGTGGGCAGCAGGTGCAGGTCCCACGCCCCGTCCGGGCAGTACTCGCTGGCGGCCCGGACCAGCATCCGGCTGACGTACAGCTCCCCGCGCGCTTCCTTGGCCGCCAGGCGCGCGTTCAGCTCGGGCGTGGGGGACAGCGGCACGAAGACACCCGGCTGGTCGGACAGGTTGGCGCCGACGCCCGGCAGGTCCGTCTCGCACCGGACGTCGATCTCCTTCAGGTGCGCGGCCGGACCGATGCCGCTGCGCAGGAGCACGGCGGGGGAGCCGTAGGTGCCGCAGGCCAGTACGTAGGTGCGGGCCACCAGGGTGGTCCGCTCGCCCTCCACGACGACCTGCGCGCCGCGGACCCGGCCCCGGCGCACCACCAGCCGGTCCACCAGGGCGTGGTCGAGGATCGTCAGGTTGGGCCGTGCCCGGGTCGCCGGGTCCAGGTAGGCGAAGGCGGCGTTGAAACGCAGCCCGTTCCACCGTGTTGAGCAGGGGTCGCCCGTGGCCGGGCGGACCGGGGGTGCCCATGTCCACTTCCGGGTAACCGAGTTCGCCCGCCGCCGTCAGAGCGGCCGAGGCCCACGCGGAGAGTTCCTCGTCGGGCCCGGTGTGCAGGCCCATCCGGTCCACGGCTTCGCGCCGGTACGGCTCCAGTGCCCGGGCCGACCACCGGTCACCGAGCGCTGCTTCAACAAGCTCAAGCACCACAAGGCCCTGGCCACGCGTTACGACAAACGCGCCCGCCACTACCAAGCCATGGTCACCATCGCCTGCCTACTGCTCTGGTTGCCCTGACTTTGCGGACACGACCTAGGAGTCCAGGAGCCGGTAGCGCCCCACGTGCAGGGCGAACGCCGACAGGGCGATACCCGGCGCGTACTGCCGTATCTCGCCGATGGTGACCGCGAACGCGGGGAGGCCGGCGCGAGCCGGTGCGGGGCGGCGGGCGTCGTCGTCACTTGACGGAACCACCGGTGATGCCGGCGGCGATGTACTTCTGGGCGAGGACGAGCAGGACCGCCGCGGGGATCGCGGCGAGGACGGAGGCGGCCATGACCGAGCCCCAGTCGCCGACGTGCGCGCCGATGTACTGGTAGATGCCGAGGGTGACCGGCTTGACGTGGTCGGTGGTGTTGAGGGTGAGCGCGAACATGAAGTCGCTCCATGCGTACAGGAACGAGAACAGCCCGGCGGTGATCAGCGAGTTGCGGCTCATCGGCAGCACGACCCGGACGAAGGTGCGCATCCGGCCGGCTCCGTCCACCTCGGCCGCCTCGATGACCTCGCGCGGGATGGCCATCATGAAGGACCGCATCAGCACGATCGCGAAGGGGATGCCCAGGGAGGCGTCGGCCAGCATCAGACCGAAGTAGGAGTTGACCAGGCCGAGGTCCACGTACGTGCTGTACAGCGCGTTGGCGATGACGATGCCCGGCACCATCTGTGTGATCAGGGTGCCGAACACCACGGTCCGCGCGCCGCGCAGCCTGAACTGCGCGAGGCCGTAGGCGGCCGGCGCGGAGAACGCCAGACAGATCACGACGGCGCCGAGCGCGACGACGAGCGAGGTCAGCAGATGGCCGCCCTGCTCGGTCAGCGCCGAGGAGAAGCCGGACAGGTCCAGACCGTGCGGAACCGGGTCCACCTCCAGCAGCCCGGAGTCGGGTTGCAGCGCGGTGTTGACCATCCAGTACAGCGGGAACAGCATCACGCACAGGATGAGGAGGCCGACGGCCGTCGTGCCCCAGCGGCGCTTCGGCCTGCCGACGGCCCCGGTGGCGTGAGGGGTGGTCGCCATGCCCGTCACTTCCCTTCGTTGCGGTTGGCCCGCAGGTAGAACACCGCGAACACGGCGGAGATCAGGACCAGGACGTTGCCGACCACCGCGCCGGCCCCGAAGTCCAGTCGGACGAAGGAGTCCTGGTAGGTCAGCGTGCCCAGGGTCTGCGTGGAGTCGGCGGGACCGCCGTCGGTGAGCGCCAGTACCAGGTCGAGGATCTTGACCGTGGACATGAAGCCCAGCACGAGCACGACGGTGATGACGGGTTTCAGCAGCGGCAGCGTGACCGAGCGGAAGGTGCGCCAGGCCGAGGCGCCGTCGAGGGCGGCGGCCTCGTGGACCTCACGCGGAAGTTCCTGGAGGCCGCCGTAGAGGATCACCGTGTTGAACGGGATGCCGATCCAGATGTTCACCAGGATCACGGCGAGCAGCGCCATGTGCGTACTGGTCAGCCAGGGCGTGTGGCCGATGCCGAACAGCCCGAGGAAGGAGTTCAGCACACCGGTGTCCTGGTCCAGGATGCGCCGCCAGACGATGCCGGAGACGACCATGGGCACCAGCCAGGGCAGCAGCATCAGCGCGCGCAGCACACCGCCCAGCGGGAACCTGCGGTTGAAGAACACCGCCAGGCCCAGGCCGATGCAGAACTGCCCGACCAGCGAGCCGATCGTGAAGACGATCGTCTGCCACAGGGCCTTGCCGAACAGGTCGTCGCCGAAGACGGTGCGCCAGTTGTCCAGGCCGTTGAAGGGGGCCTTGCCGGTGAAGAAGGTCGAGGGCGTGTAGTGCTGGAAGCTCATCACGATGTTGCGGACGAGCGGGTAGCCGAAGAACAGCAGCATGAACAGCACGGCGGGGGCCACGAAGCCCCACTGCGCGAGTGTGCGCCGCCGGCGGGCGCGGGCCGGGTCGGGGGCGGCTTCGGCGGTGCTGCCGACGGCCGCGGGGCCCGCGACGGTGGTGGTGGACACGGTGGTTGCCTCACTTCCCGCTCTCGACGCGCGCCTGCGCGTGCTTCAGTGCCGCCGCGGAGGACTGGCCGGTGAGCGCCGACTGGAACGCGCTCTGCAGGGCGAGGGAGATCGTGGTCCAGCCGGAGCCGGCCTTGGCGGTGCGCGAGCGCGCCACCGCGACCTGGTCGGCCAGTGAGCTGAGGGAAGGGACCTTCTTGCGCCAGACGGCGGCGGCCTTCCGGTTGGCCGGGATCATCCAGCTGTTGAGCGCGTAGGTCACTTCCTCCTGCTCGCTCGTCAAGCAGTTGACGATCTTCGCGGATGTCTTCTCGCGCGCGGTGTCACCGATGTCCGGGATGGTCAGCTCACCGCCGCCCAGCGGGCCGACGGAGTCGTCCCCCGCCCGGGGGACGGGAATCCGCGCGATGCCCCAGTGCAGGTTCTTCTTGGTGTTGAGGGTCTCGACCTGCCATGGGCCATTGATCATCATGGCGGCGTTCCCGGCCATGAACTGGTCGTTGACGTCGGCCTGGGTCCAGTTGATCGTCGACTTCGACAGCGAGCCGTCGGAGAGCAGCGACTTCCAGTAGTCGAGCGCCTGGACGACCTGCGGGCTGTCGAGGCGGGTCTCGTCACCGCCGTTGGACCACATGAACGGCGTGAACTGGTAGACGCCGTCCTCCGCCCCGCCCGCGCTCAGGGCGATGCCGTACCGGTGGCCCCGGGTGAGCTTCCTGGCCGTCTCGCGCATCTCGTCCCACGTGGTCGGCACCTTGGCACCGGCCTTTTCGAGGACGTCCTTGTTGTAGAAGAGCGCCAGCGTGTTCACCGTGCGTGCCGCGCCGTAGTACGTGCCCTTGTAGGAGCCGTAGTCGACGATGCCCTGCGGCACGTCGGTGGTGTCGACGCCCAGTTTCCTCAGGTCCATCAGACCGCCGGTCTCCGCGAAGGCCGGCATCTCGGAGCCGTCGAACTGGATGATGTCCGGCAGTGACTTGGAGGACGCCATCCGCAGCGACTTGGTCATGACCTGGTCGGCCGGGACGGACTGCTGCCGGACGGTGACGCCGAGCCGTTTGCCGCAGCGTTCGAGGGCCGCCGCGTCCCAGCTGTGGTACGAGTCGTCCGTCGACGAGTTCAGGACGGTGTACACGCCGGGGTCGCGGGACTGGCCGCAGCCGGCCAGCGCGGCGCCGGCCACGACCGCCGAGACGACGGTGAGCGCGACGAGGACGGGCCGGCGGACCCGCCGGCGACGGGGCCACGGTCCGTTCGGTGGGTGTGCTGTCACGATGCTGCCCTTGGGTGGGAGGGGTGCCGGATCCGGTGCACGCCGTGCCCTTCGGGGCGGCGCAGTGCGAGCGGGCCAGGGGCCCTGGACGCGGTTCCGGCGGGCGCGCGTCCGTGGGGGTGGCTCGGCTCCGTGCCCGGCGCGGGTGGCGCGGAACACGGAACGGTCGGTGCGGACGGCAGTCGCCGAGGAGGCGGTCCGCGGTGAACCGGTCGAGGTGCTCAGAGGTGGTCCCGCGCGTGGCGGCGTCGACGGGGGAGTGCCTCGAAGGCGGAAGCGTCCCCGAACAGCGCCTGCACGCCGTCCACGGCCTGCCGGCCGACGCTCGACAGGCCGTATGGGGGCCGGTCCTCCGGGATGGTGTTGAAGCGCTTCGACAAACTCGACATGTGCGGCTCTTGCTTTCGCGCAGTCCGGAGACGTCGCCGGACGGTTTGTTTGGTGGGATGACTAATACGCCACCAGGTCGCCCGCGCGCTAGACCTCTGCGGTCGCCTCTTGCTTCGCGGCTCGCCGTGCAGCAAGGTGTCGCCTGCACAATCAAGCCTCTTCAGAGCCTTCGTGGCGATGCCTGTGTCCCGGCTCGACAGCCTCCGCACCCCCTGAGGAAGATCATGAAGTTCACCGACGGCTTCTGGCGTGTTCGCGATGGCGTACACATCGACTACGCCATCGACATGCGTGACGTCCGCGTGGAATCGAAGCGCATCACCGCCCATGCCGCAGTGCAACGCGTGACGCGGCGGGGTGACACGCTCAACGCGCCGCTCATCTCCGTCGACTGCTTCTCGCCCGCCGAGGGCGTCATCGGCGTCCGCCTCACCCACCACTCCGGCAAGCGGCGCACCGGCCCCGACTTCACCCTCGGCGGCGACGAGGGCGGTGCGGGGGAGGTGCGCGCCGAAGGCGATGTCACCGAGCTGGTCAGCGGCCCGCTCAGCCTGCGCCTGGACCGCTCCGCCCCGTTCGCGCTGAGCTTTCGCGACGCCGACGGCCGCGAACTGACCCGGGCGGGCGCCAAGGGTGCCGCCTTCGCCACCACCGACCGGGGCGAGCACCACATGGTGGCCAAGCTCGCGCTCGGCGTCGGCGAGCAGGTCTACGGCCTCGGCGAGCGCTTCACCCCGTTCGTCAAGAACGGACAGGTCGTCGACATGTGGCAGGCCGACGGCGGCACCAGCAGCGAGCAGGCGTACAAGAACATCCCGTTCTACCTCTCCTCACGCGGGTACGGCGTCTTCGTCAACCACCCCGGCAGGGTCTCCTTCGAGGTCGGCTCGGAATCCGTCGGCCAGGTCCAGTTCAGCGTCGAGGACCAGAGCCTGGAGTACTACGTCGTCGCCGGCCCCACCCCCAAGGAGGTCCTCAGCCGCTACACCGGGCTCACCGGGCGCCCGGCCCTGCCACCGGCCTGGTCCTTCGGCCTGTGGCTGACCACCTCCTTCACCACCTCCTACGACGAGGCGACGGTGATGTCGTTCGTCGACGGCATGGCCGAGCGCGGCATCCCCCTGTCCGTGTTCCATTTCGACTGCTTCTGGATGCGCGAGTACCAGTGGTGCGACTTCCGGTGGGACCCGGACGTCTTCCCCGACCCCGAGGGCATGCTGGCCCGGCTGAAGGCCAAGGGCCTGCGGATCAGCGTCTGGATCAACCCGTACATCGCCCAGAAGTCCCCGCTGTTCGACGAGGCCGCCGAACTGGGGCACCTGGTGCGCCGCGCCGACGGCGACGTGTGGCAGTGGGACCTGTGGCAGGCGGGCATGGCTCTGGTGGACTTCACCAGTCCCGAGGCCCGCGCCTGGTTCCAGTCGAAGCTCAAGCCGCTGCTGGACCAGGGCGTCGACTGCTTCAAGACCGACTTCGGCGAGCGCGTCCCCACCGATGTCGTCTGGCACGACGGCTCGGATACCGAGCGGATGCACAACTACTACACCGAGCTGTACAACAAGACCGTCTTCGACCTCCTGGAGAAGGAACGCGGGCAGGGCGAGGCAGTGCTGTTCGCCCGCTCCGCGACCGCGGGCGGCCAGCAGTACCCCGTGCACTGGGGCGGCGACTGCTGGTCCTCCTTCGAGGCCATGGCCGAGTCACTGCGCGGCGGACTGTCGCTGTCGCTGAGCGGCTTCGGCTTCTGGAGCCACGACATCGGCGGCTTCGAAGGCACCCCCGACGCCTCGGTGTTCAAGCGCTGGCTGGCCTTCGGCCTGCTCTCCTCGCACAGCCGTCTGCACGGCTCCTCCTCCTACCGCGTGCCGTGGGAGTTCGGCGAGGAGGCCGTCGACGTCGCCCGCCGCTTCACCCTGCTCAAGCACCGTCTGATGCCGTACCTGTACGGTGCCGCCGTCGAGGCCCACCGCACGGGCGTGCCGTCGATGCGCCCGATGGTGCTGGAGTTCCCCGGCGACCCGGCCTGCCGCCCGCTGGACCGTCAGTACATGCTCGGCGCCGACCTGCTGGTCGCCCCGGTCTTCACCGAAGACGGCGAGGTCGAGGTCTACCTGCCCGAGGGCGTCTGGACACAGCTGCTCACCGGCGAGACGGTCACCGGCCCGGCCTGGCGCACCGAGCGCCACGGTTACGACAGCCTCCCGCTGTACGTCCGCGAGGGAGCCGTCCTGCCGCTGGCCGCCGACGGCCGGCGACCCGACGGCGACTGGCTGGACGGCATCACCCTGCTGGTTCACCCGACGACCGAGCACGGTGGCGAGCGAACCGTGACCGTCCCGGACCAGGCCGGCGCCACCAGCGCCACCTTCCGCCTCCGGTGGCAGGGGGACGCCCTGCGCGTCACCGCGGAGGGCACCGACAAGCCCTTCACCGTCCAGGTCGTCGGCGGCCCGAGCGCCACCGGAACCGGTCAGGTCACGGTGTCGCCGGCCTGACGTGACCAGCTGCTGAGTAGTCGAAGCGCTTCGACAGTCATGGACACACGCATCTACCTGGTATTAGAGTGGAACCATCCTCTCTGTTTCCCCGTCAGATCACGTGTCCCGTCGAAGCGTTTCGTAGAGCCTGGAGAGCCGGTTGGTCACTCTCGCAGAGGTCGCCCAGCACGCCGGGGTTTCGGCGAGCACGGTGAGCTATGTCCTCAGCGGCAAGCGGTCCATCTCCGCGGGGACCCGGGAGAGGGTCGAGCGGAGCATCCGGGCCCTGGGCTACCACCCGAACGCGGGCGCCCGCGCGTTGGCCAGCAACCGGTCGAACATCATCGCCCTCATGATCCCCCTGCGTACGGACATGTACGTCCCGGTGATGATGGAGATCGCCACCGCCGTGGCGACCACCGCCCGGACCCATGGCTACGACATCCTGCTGCTCACCGGCGAGGAGGGCGCCGACGCGGTGCGCCGGGTCACCGGCAGCGGTCTCGCCGACGCGATGATCCTCATGGACGTCGAACTCGACGACGACCGGCTGCCCTTGCTGCGGGCGACCGAGCAGCCCTCCGTGCTGATCGGCCTGCCCGCCGACACCGCCGGTGTGACCTGTGTCGATCTCGACTGGAGTGCGACGGGCGCGCTCTGCGTGGAGCACCTGGCGACGCTCGGCCACCGGGACGTCGCCGTCATCGGTGAGGCCCCCGCCGTCTACGAGCGGCACACCGGCTTCGCCGAACGCACCCTCGACGGCCTCCGCTCGCGGGCACGCGAACTCGGCCTGAAAGTACTGCACCGCCCCTGGGAAGGCGGTTACGACGCCATGGCGGTGACCCTGTCCCGGATCTTCGACGAGCGCCCGCGCACCACGGGCTTCGTCGTGCAGAACGAGTCCGCGGTGGAGCCCCTGCTCGCCGTGCTGCGCCGCCAGGGGCGGGCCGTGCCCGAGGACGTGTCGGTGGTCGCCGTCTGCCCCGAGCAGGTCGCCGTCCAGGCCTCGGTACGGCTCACCTCGGTCGCCGTCCCCGCCCAGGAGATGGGCCGGCACGCGGTCGAGCTCCTGGTGGGCAAACTCGACGGGCGCGAGACGGACGACGCGGTGCTCATCGCACCCGAGCTGACCGTCCGGGCCAGCTCGGGACCGGCGCCGACCGCGCCCTGATCCTCTCCGAAGGCCGCGAGCCCCGGCCTGGGGCACACCGACGTCGAAGCCGTGCCGCGCAGGACGGCCGGCCGGTCCAAAACCGCGTCAGCCCCAGAACTCCCGCAGGGCGGCGTTGACGGCGGCGGGCTCCTGGGTGTGCGGATAGTACCCGGGCACCCACAGGATGCGGCCCCCGAGGGAGTCCGTGAGGGACTCGGCCACGGCCATGAGGGGCAGCCCCACGTGCTCGCGGTAGAGGGCAGGCGCGCGCTCCCAGGTTCCGCAGACCACCAGAATCGGCAGGGCGGCGTCCCGGATCGCCTCCAGCGGGATCTCCGCCTCCCAGACGGGCCGCTCCCTCATGGACGTGGCGACGGCACGGAGCCGGCGCGACGTGGGCTCGGGCATGGCCATCCCCAACCCCTCGGTGGACGCACGCAGATACTGCTCCGGCGTCACGCCGTCCGGGATGCCCGGAGCGCCGTCGCGCACCCGGGCGAGGAGGTCGGCGACGACGGGGTGGTGCGCGGCGGCGGTGAAGGCGGAAGGCTGGATGAGGGCGAGGGAGCGGACGAGGTCGGGCCGGCGCGCGGCGGCGAGGAGCGCGGAGACGGCACCGTTCCCGTGCCCCACGAGGTGGACCCCGCCGACCCCGCTGCCTCCGACCTCGTCGCCGAGGACCTCCGCGATGTCCTCGGCGTCGACGGCGAAGTCGCTGCGCGCGGTGTCCGGGCTGTCGCCGTATCCCCGGCGGTCCACCAGGAGCAGCCGCCGGCGGTCCGCGAGGGGCCGCTGCCCGGCGAACCCGTACACGGGGTCGCTGCCCCACGTGAAGATGTTGTGGACGAAGAGGGCGGGGGCGGCATCGGCGCCCGAAGCTGTCGCGGCCCGGCCTCCTCCGCTCCGCTCGCGGTCGTCCCACACGGTCACGTGCACGGCTGTCATGGGCCGTCCTTCCGAAGCCGAGGGTATCGACACCCATGAGACCAGACATCGGTGGGGAGGCTTCGCGAAACGGCCGGCTCGGTCCTGTTTCCGGACGACAGCGAGCGGGCCACGGGCGCCGGCGCACTCCTTCACGGAGGCCCGGCCGACCTGCGGGCCACCTGTGCGGCGGCGAATACACCGAAGGACCGCACCGGTTGGGGCGCGGCCCTTCGACGTGCCCCGCCTCAGCTCAGACAGGGCTCACCCACGTCATGCCAGTGAGAACTTCTGGGCCGCGGAGCCGTTGCAGTCCCAGATCTGGAGGCGGGTGCCGTTGGCGGTGGCACCCGACGGGGAGTCGATGCACCGGCCGGTGGTCGGATTGGACATCGAGCCGTCGGCGTTGGCGACCCAGTTCTGGTAGCCGCCGCCGTTGCAGTTGGCCAACTGGAGCTTCGTACCGGCCGCGTTCACACCGCCCGCGATGTCCAGGCACTTGCCCAGCGTCCGCAGGGTCTGGCCGTTCCAGGTCCACTTCTGGTCGAGCGACGTGGCCTGCTGGCAGTCCCAGAGCTGGACCGCGGTGCCGTCGCCGCCGGTGTCGTCACCCGCCACGTCCACGCACTTGCCGCCCGGTCCGTAGATCGGGGTGCCGATGGCGAACTGCTGGGCGGCGGAGCCGTTGCAGTCCCAGATCTGGAGGCGGGTGCCGTTGGCGGTGGCACCCGACGGCGAGTCGACGCACCGGCCGCTGGTCGGGTTCCGCAGCGAACCGTCCGGTTGCCGCACCCAGTTCTGGTAGCCGCCGCCGTTGCAGTTGGCGAGCTGGAGCTTCGTACCGGCGGCGCTGTTGCCGCCCGCGATGTCCAGGCACTTGCCGAGGGTCTGCAGGGTCTGGCCGCTCCAGGTCCAGTGCTGGTCCTTGGCCGCCGACTGGCAGTCCCAGAGCTGGACCGCGGTGCCGTCGCCACCGGTGTCGTCGCCGGCCACGTCCACGCACTTGCCGCCGGGTCCGGTGATCGTCTGACCGCTCACCGAACCGCCGCCACCGCCACCGCCTCCGGAGCCGGGCGCCTTGTTGTAGACGGCCACCGAGTCGATGACCAGCTTGCCGCCGGACACCGTGGACGCGTTCGGGCCCCCGCCGAAGGCGTCCGGGAAGCCGCCGCCGATCGCCAGGTCGTAGATGATGAAGAACGGGTGGTCGACCGCGTCGGACCAGGTCGTGGCGTCCACCTGGTTGGCGTTGATCGTGTAGAAGTTGTTCCCGTCGAGGTAGAACCTGATCTGCTCCGGCGACACCGAGCGGTCGATCTCCACCGCGTAGTCGTGGAAGCCGGTCTGGCAGCCCGAACAGGCGCGTTCACCCGAGCCGATGCCGGTCGACTCGTTGCACGGCCCACCCGGGTTCACCCCGCAGTGCAGGGTGCTGAAGACGGAGCTGCGGCCGTTGATGTCCTCCATGACGTCGATCTCGCCGGACTTCGGCCAGGTCACACCGGAGCGCAGCGGCGCGCCGAGCATCCAGAACGCCGGCCAGTAACCCGCGCCGTTGGCGGTGGTGACGTTGGGCTGCTGGAGGACGGACTCCATGCGTACGACACCGCCCGCCGGGGCGCCGAAGCTAGCCGACTGGGTCTCCACGCGCCCGGAGGTCCATCCGCTGCGCGGGTCGGAACCCGAGTGCAGGGCCTGGAGCACCAGATGACCCTGACCGTCGTAGTAGACGTTCGAGGTGCTGTTGGTCATCGTCTCGATCTCACCGGTGCCGAAGTTGCTGCCCGGCCCGGTGTCGTACTTCCACAGGTTCTGGTCGATGCCGGTGCCGGACGCACCGTTGAAGTCGTCGCTCCAGGTGAGCGTGAAGCCCGACGGTGCCGGGGGCACGGCGGCCTGGGCGTCCAGTGTCGTGCTGACGGTGGCCGCCACCGTCAGCACGACGACGGGAAGCAGAGAGAGCGCTCTCTTCCACCTGCGGCGCGGTGCCCTTCCAGGGGGTGATTGCATAGGTCTGGCCTCCGAGGAATCACATGATCGCGTTCTGTTCGCTGTGTCACCCCTGGTGATCTCCATCAACGGTGAGCAGCGCACGCGCCCTTGCGGATCCGGATGACGGCGAACGGGGCGACGGTCGGTGCTTGGGCTGCCGTCGACAGGCAGAACCACAGCGGACGGCCGGGCTGTCGTCTCCAACCGGCGGATGCATCACCAACTCGGGTGACTTTTCACGGTGTTGAGCCATGTGGAGTTCTGTGCGAAGCAGACGGTATTGGCCCAGACCAACACCGTCAAGGCTGCGCAACGGACTGGGAACGGCTTGGGTGCTTAAGTCCGTGGTTCGCCAAGCGGAGGGCGTTCGGTCTGTGCGGGCGGTGCGGCCGGGAAGGGGGCGACCGCGCCGTGAGTCCCGGGAACCGCGGCGTTGGTGGCCGCTCGCTCGGCGGGCGGTCAGTGTCCGGTGAGGCGGGCCGTCAGGCGGGACAGCAGCGCGACGGCCTCGCCGAGCCGCTGCTTCTCGTCGGCGTCGAAGGTCTCGCGGATGGCGGCGCCCAAGGCGCCCGCCCGGGCGGCGCGTTCGCGCTGGAGGCGGGAGCGGCCGGCGTCGGTGACGTGCAGCAGGAGCTTCCGGCCGTCCTCGGGGTGCTGTTCGCCGTGGATCAGACCGTCGGCGGTGAGGTCCTTGACCGACTTGGCGGCCGACTGGTGCGTGACGCCGCGCAGGCGGGCGAGTTCGGCCGTGGTCAAGGGGCCGCCGCGGTCGAGGAATCCGAGAATGGCGGCCTCGCCGGGCGGCATGGTGTCCACGGCCCGCACTGCCCGGACCAGATCGCCGAGTGACCTTCGAAGCTCCTCGGCCAGCGCGTCTTCGTCCATGGGGCCATCGTAGCCGCCTATGTCGTACCTAGTTGTACAGTTAAGTTGTACAACTAGGTTCAATACTGAGAGAAGGGGATGCCAGTCATGGAGCTCACCAAGTTCGGTCACGCGTGTGTGCGGCTCGAGAAGGACGGCCGCCGCCTGGTCGTCGACCCGGGAGGCCTGACCGATCCGAGGGCGCTGGAAGGTGCCGATGCCGTGCTCGTGACGCACGAGCACTTCGACCACTTCTCGGAGGAGGTGCTGCGCCGGGCCGCCGCGGCGCGTCCGGGTCTGCGCATCTGGACCAACTCGTCCGTCGCGAAGCGGTTGGACGGCCTGGGCGCGCGGGTCACCGCCACCGGCGAGGGGGACGCCTTCAGCGCGGCGGGCTTCGACATCACGGTCCACGGGGCCTGGCACGCGGTCATCCACCCGGATGTCCCGCGCATCCCGAACGTGGGCTTCCTCGTGGACGGGGCCCTCTTCCACCCCGGCGACGCCCTCACCGTCCCCGAAACCCCGGTCGACACGCTGCTGCTGCCGGTGCACGCCCCCTGGTCCACTGTCGGCGATCTGATCGACTACCTGCGCGAGGTCGCTCCCCGCGACGCCTACGCCGTTCACGACGGTGCCCTCAACGACATCGGCACCACCATGGTCGAGGGCTTCCTCGGTGAGCGGGGCCCCGGGGTCCCGGCCCGCTACCACCGTCTGGCCCCGGACACGAGCGTCCGCATCGGCTGAGGGCCGCCGACCGCCACCGGCGACGGCGGCACGGCACCTGCCCGCGTCGACGTCCCGCGACCCGCCGTCGAGGCCGCCCGGCTCTGACCGACGACCCACTCGCGTGGGTGCTTGCGGACGCGGGCATTTTCGGTGTGCGGAAGGATTGGACCGGGGGTTCGGCGCGGTGTTCTCCTCGCGAAGCACCGCCCTTGAGGAATCGACCCTGGAGTACGCCATGATCGCCGCTCGTCTGCACACCTGGGACGCCGCACCCGACCTGGAGGAGACCGAACTTCCGGGGCCGCCGGGGGAGGGCGAGGTGATCGTGGAAGTCGAGGCCGCCGCCGTCACCCACCTGGACCTCACCGTCATGACCGGCACCTTCACGCACCGGCCCGCGCTGCCGTTCACCCCCGGCACCGCGGGCGTCGGAACCGTCGTCGAGGGCGACGCCGCGCTGCTCGGCCGGCGGGTGCTCGTGCGAGGCGGCGGCATCGGCCTGGAGCGTGACGGTACCTGGGCCGAGCGTGTCGGCGTCCCGGTCGGCGCGCTCCGCGAGGTCCCCCGGGAGGCCGACGCCGCGCTCGCCGCCACCTGTTACTCGCCGATGACCACCGCGTGGGCCGCCGTGGAGGAGGTGGGCCGGATCGGTGGCGGAGAGCGGGTCGTGGTCACCGGCGCGGCCGGCGCCGTCGGTTCGCTCTGCGTGCAGTTGGCCGCCCGGGCCGGGGCGTACGTCGTAGCCGTGGTCCGGGACGAGGACGCGGCCGGCGCCGTACCCGACACGGCGCACGAGGTACTGGTCCGCCCGGCCGGGGCAGAGGTCACGGTCGAAGGGGAGGCCGACGTCCTGCTCGACACCGTCGGCGGGGACACCGTCTCGAGCTTCCTGGGAGCCATGCGGCCCGGCGGGCGGGCGGTTCTGATCGGCTACGTGGCCGGTACCACGCTCCGTGTCGACCTGCCCACGCTGATGTCCCGGGACGTCGCCCTGCTGCCGATGAACATGGTGCGCCGCCACGTGCCCGCCGAGGTGTTCGACCGGCTGCTGGGGGACCTGACCGACGGCCGGCTCGCCCTGCGCACCACCGCCCTGCCCTTCGCGCGGATGGCGGATGCGGTGGAGACCCGTCGGAAGGGGGGAGGCCGGGGCACCATCGCGGTGCTGATGTGACGTCGTCAGGTGGCCGCCGGCAAGGGGCGGTCGCCGGGGCGGCGGGCCGGGACGAACGGCGGCCCGGACACCTGCGCGTGTCCGGGCCGTTCTGTCTGCGCGGCACTCGTGCCGAGGCCGTCGTGTCAGGCGGAGGGGGTCGGTGATGCGGTGGGGGCGGGGCCGCCGCCGGGTGCGCCCTGGCCGTCGTTCGTGGCGCTCGGGTCGACCGCCATGGTGATGTAGCCGATGACGCCGCGCTCGATGTGCTTCTTGTCGTAGACGAGTTCCAGCAGACCGCCCCGCGTGCCGGTTCTCGGGTAGATCGAGTCCTGGTCGAGGGTGACGCGCGTGACGGTGTTCGCCGAGTAGGGGGCGGTGTCCGCGGTGGCTTTCACCGCGTCCTCGGAGAAGTAGAACTGCCCGGTGTGGCAGGTGCGTCCGCCGGTGTAGCCGTCGGAGGTCCGGGAGCCGCCGGTGTGGACCTTGGTGTGGATGTGGACGGCGCGGCCGGTGTACCAGCCGGGGAAGACGGTCCGGAAGGTGACGAAACCCTGGTGGTCGGTCATCTGGATGCCGCGCAGCCAGGTGAGGTCGTCGGTCGGGGTCGCGTGTCCGCCCCCGCCGCCGCCCGGACCGCCGGGACCGCCCGGGCCGTCCGGAGGCGCCGTCGGCGTGCCGGAGGGCGGCACACCAGGAGGCGTACCGCCGCCGCCGTTGCCGGTCTGGGTGTAGCCGGAGTAGACGCCGGACGCGTCGCAGTGCCAGATCTCGACGGCCGAGTTGCGGATGGGCTTGCAGGTCGCGCTGTCCACGGCGCGCAGCACGAGGAGGAGCGGGATTCCGGTGCGGTCCTCGACCACGTTCTTCCGGAAGAGTTCGTAGTCGATGTAGTAGGGGCCCTCGATCTGCTCCGTGGTCAGCGACATGCAGGCGCCGGCCGCGGAAGCGGCCGCCTTCACCGAGCCGAGGGTGTCGGCGCCGGCGGCGCCGCGGTCGGCGGCGCTCGCGACGGCCCCCACCCCGCTGAGGGCGACGGCGCCGGCCACACCGCCCAGGACCAGCATGCGGCGACGGGACACGAACCGGGAGACGAGGGCGTTGTCAGGCTCTTCACCAGAGGATCTCGACATGCGCATGACGGTAGGAACGCTGTCTGTGAGCCCCATGGGGAACGGTCTGTGAGCCTCATGTGAACCATGCGCCGTAACCGGCCAACCCCTGGCCGGATCGCTGGTACGCCGGTACCGGCCCGGCCGGGGCCCGCGACGGCCGGAACGGTCAGGCGCGTTCCGCCCCGGTCGTCTCCCCGGCGTCCGTCGCCCGGGAGCGACGGCGGTTCAGCAGGGCGCTTCCCCCGATCACCAGACCGATGGCGACGACCTTGGCGGCCCCGTAGTACCCGGTCGCCAACTCCTCCGGCGTGCCGGGCAGTCGCAACCAGACCCATACCGCCGCGAGAGCGCCGAAGACCATCAGCGCGACGGCTCCCCACGCCCCGAGGTCCGCCCACCACGGCACGGGACCATGACCCTGTTCGTCGCTCCGCTCGACGTCCCTGGCAGTCACGTACGCACTCCCCTTCTCGTATGGTGACGATCACCAGGGAAGACGTGCGGCCGGTGCGGGAGGTTCACCGGGGACGGCGCCTGCCGGCCGCCCCGGCGAACACCACCGGCGGCCGTCTCGGCACCAATCCCGGCGGGGGGAGCGCCTGTTCCGCCCTCGTCCGGTCACGTCAAAGGAACCGTCGGAGCGGGGTGACCGCGGCTTCCTTCGCGCGTTGCAGCACTGCCCGCTGTCTCCATCGCGTCACGTCGATCTCCACGCTCTGCTCCACGTCCGCCTCGTAGTCCCGGTCGAGAGCGGCGGTGAACGTCTCGTCCAGGACCGCGAGCATGACCTCTTCGTCGTGGTCCATGGACCGGCGGTTGAAGTTGGTGGACCCGACGAGCGAGGCGACCGAGTCCACGGTGATGATCTTGGCGTGCATCATGGTCGGCTGGTACTGGCGGATGTGCACACCGGCCCGCAACAGCCGTGTGTAGTGGTGTTGGCCCGCGAGCTGGCAGGCACGCTGGTCGGTGTGGGGCCCGGGCAGCAGGATCTCGACCCGCACCCCGCGCCGAGCGGTTTCGCACAGCAGGTCGACGAAATAGGTGTCGGGGGCGAAGTAGGCGGTGGCCAGCCGGAAGCGTTCCTCGGCGGAAGTGAGCATGACGCGGATGAGGGTCTGCATGTCCTGCCAGCCGATGCTCGCGGAGCCGCGCACGACCTGCACCACCGACGAGCCGGTCTGCGGGTGTTCCGTGAAACGGTCACGCTCGTCGAAGAGTTCGTCGTGGCACTCCGCCCAGTTCTGTGCGAACGCCGCCGCGATGCCGTCCACGGCCGGACCGCTCACCTGGACATGGGTGTCGCGCCATTCGGCGGGGTTGCGGGCGTCGCCGCACCATTCCTCCGCGATGCCGACCCCGCCGGTGAAGGCGGTCTGCTCGTCGACCACGAGGGCCTTGCGGTGGCAGCGGTGGTTCTGCTTGAACGGTGACAGCCACAGGGGCTTGCGGAACCAGGCCACCTGCACGCCCGCGCTACTCATGAGATCGAGCAGCCGTCGCTCGATCTCCTTGGCGCCGAAGCCGTCGAGCAGCAGTCGCACGCGCACCCCCGCGCGGGCACGGTCGGCCAGAGCGGCGGCGAAGTCGTGGGCGATCTGACCCCGCCAGTACACGAACGTCATCATGTCGATGGTGTGCCGGGCCGCGCGGATCGCCCCGAGCATCGCGGGGAAGATCTCGTCTCCGTTGCGCAGGGGTGTCAGGGCGTTGCCTTCGGTGGCGGCCACGCCGATCAGCCGTTCCAGCCGGCGGCGCAGTCGCTGCTTGCGCGCCGCCGCGTCGGGTAGGGCACAGCGAGCAGAGGGTGCTGCTACATCGTCGACCATCACGCCGGATCCCCTACCAGGCCGTAGAACAGGACGTCACGGGCTGCCGGACGGAGCCCGACAAGCGGATGCCCGGCCGGCATCGCCTTACTCCAGCGCGAGTTCCCGGGCAGGTCAGCCCTGCTTGGGGGCCGTGACGGGCGTCAGACGCAGGGTGAAGGAGTGACCGGCCGGGTCGGCGTATCCGCGTTCCTCGTACGGCCCCGCCGGGTCCTTCGTGTCGATCGGTCGGCCCCCGAGTCCCACCACCCGCCGCTCGGCCTCGTCCATGTCCTCGACCAGGAAGACCAGATGGGCCTGGAGGGAGTTCTCCGGGCGCGGCCAGCTGGGCGAAGTGGCGTTCATGTCACGGCGGAAGGCCAGCCGTACCCCGTCGGCACCACGGATCTCCACGAGGTTGGCGGAGACACCCGTCTGCTCGCCTTCCAGCAACTCCTTGTAGAACACCGCGAGTTTCTCGGGCTCGGCGCAGTCGAGGACCACGAAGCCCGCCTTCACCAAAGTCATGCTTCCTCCCGTGGGATGGCCTGCCTCTGCGGATATCCCCGGTTGCCGGATTCAGTCGGCGGCGGTGAGGCCCGGGTGCCCTCACGGGTGCCGGATCGTCCCCTGCGCCGAGATCCGCGCGGCGTGCGGGCCGAAGTCCTCTTCCGACATGGCGGAGACGAGGTCGATCGCCTCGCCCCCCGGCTCAGGAGTGCCGGGTGCCACGATCCGGGTCGGGCGCAGCTGCCCGGATACGTAGCCGCCGTCGGCGCGGAGGGTCACCTGGAGCACGCCACTGGTCGACAGTGTGCCGCCGAGCCCGAGCACCCCGTATCCGGTGAAGTTGCCGAGGCTGTAGGCGATCAGCCTGCCCTTGTAGAACTCCATGCCCCGCATCACGTGCGGGCCGCTGCCCACGACGAGGTCGGCCCCGGCGTCGATCACCGCGTGGCTGAAGCGGTAGCCGTCGCCCCGGTTCTCGCCGAGGAAGTACTCGGTGCCGGGTTCCACGTGGGTGCGGTCCGAGCCCTCCGCGCCGGCGTGCATGGTGACGATCACGATGTCCGCCATCTTCGCGGCGCGCGCGGTGAGTTGCCGGGCGGCGGGGATGTCCGTGATGTCGTTCGCCCCGTGGTCGGGGGCGAACCCGATGAGCGCGACCCTGATCCCGTGCACCCGCTGCACGGTGATCTGGCCCAGGCGGCCGGTGTACAGCAGGTTCGCCGAGCGCAACGCGGCGAACGTCTCGCGCCGACCCTCCGCGCCGAAGTCGTCGATGTGATTGTTCGCCGTGTTCATGGCCGTGAACCCGGCCTTCTCGAGCAGGCGGCCGTAGGACGGCGGGACACGGAACGCGAAGCAGTTCGGGCCCTCGATGGAGTCGCACTTGCTGGAGCCGCCGGTGGTGAGCGTGCCCTCCAGGTTTCCGAGCACCACGTCCCCGGTGAGCAGTTCCTCCACGGGGTCGAAGAACGAGGCGCCGTCGTCCGGCGGCAGGTCGTCCGGCAGCGAACCCATCACGACGTCCCCCACGGCGGCGATCCGCACGTCGCCCGCGGGGCGCGGCGGGGCCGGTGCGCCGAGCGACGTGGTCGCCCGCGTGGGGGCCTGGGGAGAGCGGACGGATGCCGGGTGCTTGGCGCCGCCACGGGACACCAGGGCCGCAAGGACCACCACCGCGGCGGCCCCGGCCAGGAAGAGGGTGAACGGGCGGCGGCGTCCCGGCCGCCGCCGTTCGCGCCGCCGTCGAGGGCACTGACCGCCGGACGTGATCACCGGCTCATGCTACGGAGCGACCACCCGCTCCTGGCGCAGTGTCACCCACCGGCGTGTTCCCGGCGTCGTCGGCGCCCGCCTGCCGGGGCCGCCGTCAACAGTGTGCGCGCGGACGGACGATGAGCCGAGAAGGCGTGTCGCCTTCGAGGTGGCCTCCTCGGCCGTGGCATCAGGCGACGGACGCTGCCCTTGGCGATATGTCCCAGTGAGACAAGTGTCCCACCGGGAAATGTGTCCCACTGGGACACGAGGGGTTATCGTGACGGCATGAAGGCAACGGAGCCCCCCACCGCCACCACCGAGGACCGGCGACAGCGCAAGGCCCGGAAGACGCGTGAGGCGCTGGCCACCGCTGCGGTCGATCTGATCCTCGAACGCGGTCTCGCCGCCACCACGGTGGAGGCCGTGGCCGAGCGGGCCGATGTGACCCGCCGGACCTTCAGCCGGTACTTCGCCGGCAAGGAGGACGCGGCCCTCGACTTCGTCCGCGGTGACGGCGACCGCATCAACGCCCTCCTGCGGAAGCGCCCCGCCGCCGAACCTCCCCTGCTGGCCTACCGCTCAGCCGTACGCGACTGGCTCGCCGACCGCGAGAACCCGGCCTGGCACGTCCGGCCCCGGATGCGCCGGCTGCTGGCCCTCGTGGACAGCGAACCCGCCCTTTTCGCCGCGTACGAACGCATCCGGGTCGACGCCCAGGAGGAGTCGATCCGCATCATCGCCGAACGGCTCGACACCGATGACGAACGGGACGTACGCCCCGCCGTCGTGGTCGACGCCGCCGCCGGAGTCCTCACCGCCGCGCTGCGCCTGTGGGCGCGGGGCGCGCCGGGCGACGACTCCGCCGCCGCAGACCTCGCCGCCCTGGTGGAGCGGGCCTACGACGCCCTGACCTCGGAGGCCGCCCAAGCGGCCGCCGACCGCAACAGCGAAGAGTGAAGGCACCATGAGCACTGTCTCGAACACCGAATACCCGACCGAGTTCGCCGGGCGCCGCGCCCTGGTGACCGGTTCCGCCTCCGGCATCGGCCTGGCCACCGCCCGCCGGCTGGGCGCCGGCGGCGCCGCGGTCGTCATCGCCGACCACAACGAGGAAGGCGCCGCGAAGGCCGCCGCCGAACTGAAGGCCGAGGGCATCAAGGCCGCCGCCGTCCGGCTGGACGTCACCTCGCCCGAGTCGGTCGCCGCCGCCGTCGCCTTCACCGTCGACACCTTCGGCGGCCTCGACCTGGCCGTGAACAACGCCGGTATCGGCGGCCCGAGCGCGCCCACCGGCGAGTACGACATCGAGGCCTACGACCGCGTCGTACGCACCAACCTCGACGGCGTCTTCTACTCCCTGCGCCACGAACTGCCCGCCATCGAGGCCACCGGCAACGGCGGCGCGATCGTCAACGTCGCCTCCATCCTCGGCTCGGTCGGCTTCGCCGGCTCCGCCGCCTACGTCGCCGCCAAGCACGGCGTGGTCGGTCTGACCAAGACCGCCGCCGCCGAGTACGCGGCCAAGAACATCCGCGTCAACGCCGTGGGCCCCGGCTTCATAGAGACCCCGCTGCTCCAGGGCATGGACCGGACGGCGTACGACGGCCTGGTCGCCCTGCACCCCGCCGGCCGCCTCGGCCGCCCCGAGGAGGTCGCGGAACTCGTCGCCTTCCTGCTGTCCGACCGCGCCTCGTTCGTGGCCGGCAGCTACCACCTCGTCGACGGCGCCTACACCGCCCTCTGAGCCCCGGAAAGGAGCCATACGCCATGAAGGCACTGCAGTACCGCACCGTCGGCGCCGCCCCCGAGGTCGTGACCGTCCCCGACCCCGAGCCCGGACCCGGCCAGGTCCTCCTGAAGGTCACCGCGGCCGGCGTCTGCCACTCCGACATCGCGGTGATGAGCTGGCCCGCCGAGAACTTCCCCTACCCGCTGCCGCTGACCCTCGGGCACGAGGGCGTGGGCACCGTCGCCGCACTGGGCGCCGGCGTCACCGGGCTCGGCGAGGGCGACGCCGTTGCCGTCTACGGCCCCTGGGGCTGCGGCAACTGCGCCAAGTGCGCGGAGGGCAAGGAGAACTACTGCCTGCGCGCCGCCGAGTTGGGCATCATGCCGCCCGGCCTCGGCTCCCCGGGCTCGATGGCCGAGTACATGATCGTCGACGATCCCCGGCACCTGGTGCCGCTGGAGGGCCTGGACCCGGTGGCGGCCGTACCGCTCACCGACGCGGGCCTCACGCCCTACCACGCGATCAAGCGTTCGCTGCCCAAGCTGGTCGCCGGCTCCACCGCCGTCGTCATCGGCACCGGCGGGCTCGGCCACGTCGCCATCCAGCTGCTGCGCGCCATGACCCCGGCCCGGGTCATCGCCCTGGACGTCACCGAGGACAAGCTCGAACTGGCCCGCTCCGTCGGCGCCCACGAGGCCGTGCTCTCCGACGCCGAGGCCGCAGGCAAGGTCCGCGACCTGACCTCCGGCACCGGCGCGCAGGCCGTCTTCGACTTCGTCGGCGTGGAGCCGACCGTCCGCACCGCCGCCGCCGTCGCCGGTGTCGAGGCCGACGTCACCATCGTCGGCATCGGCGGTGCCGCGCTGCCCGTCGGCTTCGGCCTGCTGCCCTTCGAGGTCTCGGTCACCGCTCCCTACTGGGGCACCCGCGCCGAACTCATCGAGGTGCTCGCGCTGGCCCGTTCCGGCGCCGTGTCGGTGCACACCGAGACGTTCTCGCTCGACGACGCCCCGATCGCCTACGAGCGGCTGCACGCCGGCACGATCAACGGTCGTGCGGTGATCCTCCCCAACGGCTGACCACCGCGTCCCGGCCCGGCCACCGCATCCATCCTCACCCGCGGTGGCCGGGCCGGTGTGCGCGTGGTGCGCGTTGTGCGAGTGCGTTGCCGAGGATGTCCCGCAGCGCGGGGGAGGGGCAGGGCGGCGGCGGTGACGGCGGACCGCCCGTCCCGGTTCGGGGCGATGCGGCGGAAGACGACGCGCCGGTCGGCAGAGGGTGTCATGTAGGTTCGGGTCGGTGCCGCGCTGATCCGCGCACGGTGCTCTCCGGCCGCTGCGGTGCCGGTGTCCGGATGCGAGGGAGGTGCGGCGGTGGCCGAGCAGAAGCAGAACGGTGGCGGGACCGTCGGGGCCGCCGCCGAGCGAACCATCCGCGTACGCAACCCGCGCGGGCAGGGAGAACGGCTGCGCGAGGAGATCCTGCGGGCCGCAGGGGGACTGCTGGAGCAGGTGGGCAGCGAGGACGCCCTGTCGCTGCGCGCCGTGGCCCGGGAGGTCGGCATCGCCACCCCGAGCATCTACCGCCACTTCTCCGACAAGACGGAGCTGGTGTGGGCGGTGCTGGCGGAGCACTACGAGCGGCTGGCCGGCATCATGTCCGAGGCCGACGGCTCGGCGCCCGCGGACGACCAGCTCGCACGGCTGCGCTCCCAGCTGATCGCGTACTGTCGATTCGCGATCGCGAATCCGGCGAAGTACCGCCTGATGTGCGAGACCTGGCAGACCCCGGTGGACGAGGAGCGCCTGCACGGCCACCCCGCTGGGCTGCTCCTGCGCGGCCTGAGCCGGGCGCTCACCGCGTGCGAGGAGGCCGGCTGGCGGGTGCGGGGCACCCGCGCGGACGCCCCGTACCTGCTGTGGTGCGCGCTGCACGGCCGGATCACCCTGTGGCAGGTGATGCCGCGCCGCAAGGACCCCGCCCGGCTCGACCGCTTCGTCGACGAACTGCTCGACCTTCTGCTGGAGCGCTGACCGGCACCGCCCCGCACGCCCCTGACGGGCGTGTGTCCGAGCAGCCGCGTTCCTGGCCGACGCCTGTCCGAGCGGTCGCGTCCCCTGGCCGGAGCCCCTCGCATCCGGCGCTCCCTTGTCGGGCGCCCCTCTGAGGCTGAGCGCACTTCCCTGACCAGTGCTTTCTCCGGCGGTGTATCCGAGGCGGGGCGGTCCCGGCGGCGCCGTCCACCCGTCCGCCGGATTTTCTTCACTTTTTCTGACGTCCGGACGGCGTCATGTCCTAGGGATACAGCTGTAAGCTAACAAGTGTTATCCAACGTGTTCTCCCCCCAAGGAGCGGCATGACCACCGCAGCACTTCCCGCGCTTCCCACTCAGCCGCCCTCCGGTTGCCCCTTCGACCCCCCGGAGGGACTGGCCCGGCTGCGGATCGAGGAGCCCCTGTCGAAGGTCGCCCTGGACGACGGCGGCTGGGCCTGGCTGGCCACGCGTTACGCGGACGTCCGGGCGATCCTCGGCGACGCGCGCTTCAGCTCCGACACCTCCACCCCCGGCTATCCGATCAGCGGCATGACCGGCGGCAGGCCGCGCCCCGGCGCCACCCGCGGCTTCATCCGCATGGACCCGCCGGAGCACACCAGGCTGCGCCGCATGGTCACCCGCGACTTCATGGTCAAGCGGGTCGAGGCCCTGCGCCCGACCCTGCAGAAGCTCACCGACGAGCTGTGCGACGCCATGGAGCGCACCGACCGCTCCGAGCACCCCGTCGACCTGGTCAAGGCCCTGGCACTGCCGTTGCCCTCGCTCGCCATCAGCCTGCTGCTGGGCGTGCCCTACGAGGACCACGACACCTTCCAGCGGCTGACCGGCGCCCTGCTCGCCCGGGAGATCCCCGAGGAGGAGCGCGGCGCGGCCCGCACCGAGCTGCTCGCCTACATCGACGACCTGGTCGAGACGAAGAAGGCCGAGCCGGGCGACGACATCCTCAGCCGCCTGGTCACCGAGCAGTACGACAAGGGAGAGCTGACCCACGACGACCTCGTCGCGTTCGCCGTGCTGCTGCTGGTCGCCGGACACGAGACGACGGCCAACATGATCGGCCTGAGCGCCCTGACCCTGATGCTCGACCAGGAGACCGCCGACCGGCTGCGCGAGGACCCCTCCCTCATCCGCGGCGCCGTGGAGGAGCTGCTGCGCTTCCACAGCATCATCCGCAACGGCCCGCGCCGCGCGGCCCTTGAGGACGTCGAGGTCGGCGGGCAGCTCATCCGCAAGGGCGAGGGCGTCATCGTCGCCGTGCCGTCCGCCAACCGCGACGAGGACACCTTCCCCGACGCCGGTCGGCTCGACATCCGCCGCCCCAACGCCCAGCACCACGTGGCCTTCGGCTACGGCATCCACCAGTGCCTGGGCCAGGCCCTGGCCCGCGCCGAGTTGCAGGTGGTCATCACCACCCTGCTGCGCCGCTTCCCCGGGATGCGCCCCGCCGTGCCGGTCGAGGAGATCCCCTTCCGCACGGACATGGTCATCTACGGCTGCCACGCGCTGCCGGTCACCTGGTGACCAAATCCCCGAACCCCCAGGGATCACGACTCCCCCCACACAGAAGGAATCACCGATGAAGATCACCGTCGACGAAGCGAAGTGCTGCGGCGCCGGCCAGTGCGTGCTGGTCGCCCCCGAGGTCTTCGACCAGCGTGACGAGGACGGCATCGTCGTCCTGCTGAACGCATCTCCGGACGCCGCGCAGCACGCCGCGGTCCGCGAGGCCGCCACCATCTGCCCGGCCGCGGCCATCCAGGTGCGCGAATGAGCACCGCCCGCCCCCGCATCGCCGTCGTCGGCGCCGCCGCGGCCGGACTGGCCGCGGCGGAGGGGCTGCGACGCCTGGGCTGGGACGGGGAGATCACCCTCGTCGGCGACGAGCCCCACCTGCCCTACGACCGCCCGCCGCTGTCCAAGCAGGTCCTCTCCGGCGCCTGGGAGCCCGAGCGCACCGCGCTGCGGGACACCACGCAGATCACCGACCTGGAACTCGACCTGAGACTGGGCACCCGTGCCCGTGCCTACGACCCGGGACAGCGCACGCTCACCCTGGACGGCGACGGGCAGGCGGTCCTGCGGTGTGCCGGTGTCATCGCCGCCACCGGTGTGACACCCCGCGCCCTGCCCGGCACCGCGGGGGTCCGCGGTGTGCACGTCCTGCGCACCCTGGACGACGCGCTCCGCCTGCGCGAACGCCTGGCCACGCCCGGCCGGCGGCTCGCCGTCGTCGGCAGTGGCGTGCTCGGCGCCGAGGCCGCCGCCGTGGCGCGCACCCTCGGCCACGACGTGGCCCTCGTCGGCACCCAGGACACCCCCATGCGGCGGGTGCTGGGCGCGGAGGTCGGAGAACTCCTCGCCGAGGCCCACCGCGCCCACGGTGTCACCCTGCACACAGGGCGGGCGGTCACCGGCGTCACCGAGCGGTCCGGACGGGCGAGCGGCGTCGTCCTCGCCGACGGCACCGTCGTGGAGGCCGACGACGTCCTCCTCGCCATCGGCTCCGTTCCCGCCGTCGACTGGCTGCGCGGGCCCGGCGCCGACGCGGCGGGCCTGGACCTGTCCGACGGTCTCGGCTGCGACGAGTTCTGCGCCGCGGCCCCGGGGCTGTACGGCGCGGGCGACGTGGCCCGCTGGTACCACCCCGTGCTGCGACGGCACCTGCGGATCGAGCACCGCATGAACGCCAGCGAGCAGGGTCTGGCCGCCGCCCGCAATCTGCTGGCCGAGCTGGACCCGGAACGCTTCGGCGAACGCCGCCCGTTCGCTCCGGTGCCCTACTTCTGGTCCGACCAGTACAGCCTGAAGCTCCAGGCGTACGGCGTCCTGGCCGACGCGGAGCGCATCCAGGTGCTGTGTCTCGACAAGGACCCGCTGCGGCTGGCCGCGCTGTACGGCACGCCCGACCACGCCACCGGAGCCCTGGCCATCGGCCTGCCGCCACGCCAGGCCAGGTCCCTGCGCGCACTGGTCGCCACGCCGTCGCTCTGGCCGGAGGCCACCGCACGGCTGGCCGAGGCGGTGGAGGGATGAGCCGGTTGCCGCCCTGCGCCTGAACGGGGCAACCGGCTCGTCTGCCGGGCGGACGCCGGACCCTGCGGACCGGCCGGTTCTGTCAGCGGTTGCCGTCGGATCGCGGTCCGCTCGCCGGAAACTCGCGGGCAGCTACGACGACCATGCCGCGGCGGTCACCTGGACGTCCGCCGAACTGGCGTTCGGTGTTAGCAGAGCGTGAAGAGTCCGAGCGCGGTGGGGCGTTGACGCTGCGGCACGCCGTCTCCGGCCACCACCGAGAGGGTGGCCTGGCCGGAGGCGGCCACGAAGACTGCGGTCTTTGGGCACTGGGTGCGGCCATGGCCGTCTGCAACATCACCGGCGCCGCCCTCGGAGCCCGCACCGCCATCAAGCGGGGCTCCGGGTTCATCCGCGGCGTCCTGCTCGTGGTCGTCATGGCTCTGGTGGTCAAGCTCGCCGTCGACCAGTTCGGATGAGGCCGCTAGACGATCAGCGTTGTGCTGTCGGCGGTGGAGAGCCCACGGCCATGACGCCTCGGGCGGTCAGCGTCCGCGCCGGTGCATGGATCTGGGGCGCGTATCGAGTCGTGATCACCTTGCGGGGTGCGGTGGGCTGCGGAGATGAGTCGGCAGATCCCGACCCAGCTGTCCGCGCTGCGGGTCAGTCGCTTCAGCTTCGGCCGTCCAGAGGGAGAGCGGTGTCAGACCGCACCGATACGGTCGTTCCATGAGAGCTACAGGAACGTTCACTGTCGAAGCGTTCGTCCCGGCTGAGTTGAAACCGGACCCGGCTGTGTCGACCGGGCTTCCAGTGGGCGCCGCAACCATGGAGAAGCACTTCGAGGGTGAGGTTGCCGGTCGCTCGGCGACCCTGTTTACCGCGGCGTTCGACCAGGCGACCGGCGTAGGCACCTACGTGGCCATGGAGTCGTTCGAAGGCTCGCTGTGCGGCCGGGCCGGCGCCTTCAACTTCGCCCACTCGGCGACGACGTCCGGCAGCGATCGCACAGCTGAGTTCTTCACCATCGTGCCGGCGAGCGGTACGGGAGAGCTGACCGGGGTCTCCGGTGGTGGAGGAACGGCCGTCGACGCCGATGGAACGCATCGGATCTGGTTCGACTACGAATTGGAAGCGGGTCGATGACAGACGAAGCGCACGAAGCAAGGGCCGTCGGCATGCTCATGTACGAGGCCTTCAATGGCCGGAACCTGGCTGCCCTGGAGACGATCCTCGCACCGGACTTCGTGAGCCACCCGTTGGGAACGGCCGGTATCGGGGCCGTCGCCGATGCCTGGTCCAAGATGTTCGCAGCCCATCCCGACATACATGTCTCCGTCGAGGACATGCTCGTGGACCGCGACCGGGTCGCCGTCCGCTCCGTGCTGCACGGGCTTTCGAACTCCGCGCCGACCGGTGCGGAGCCTGCACCCACCATGATGGAGATCTTCCGAGTTCAGCACGGCCTGATCGCCGAGCTATGGGGCCTGTCCAGTCTCGGCCGACAGGCCAGTTAAGGCGCGCATCGAGTCACAGTCAATCTGCGGGATGCGCTCTCATGGCAGGGCCCAGGGCCGGTAGATCAACCTACATGACACGCATGCAACTGACGGACAAAGAGGGGGAGTTCGTCGGGCCGTACCTGCCCATCGGCAGGTACGGCCCGTAACCGAAGCGGTTGCGGCAGCAGTCCGAAGGCGTGACCTGACGGTTCAAGGCCGGCGGCCAGCGGCGGGAGATGCCGCAGGAGTTGGGCGCTTGGGCGACCGTGCACAGCGACTTCCGGCAGTGGCACGACGCCGGCGTCTCCGAGGGCCTGTTGGAGGGCCTGATCGCGGCAGCAGCACGGCGGGGCATCGTGGACCTGACCTTGGTCAGTGTCGACTCCACCACCATGCGCGCCCACCACGACGCTGCCGGGATGCACCTGGACCAAGACCTCCTCACCGTCCTGGAGAAGGTCGCCACCGAGGACGAGAAGGCCAGGTCAAAGGGGGCGGCTTCGACAAACAAGGCGGGCACGACACCGCGACCGATGCCAACCGGGGAGGAGCGACGACACATCCGGCGTTGCCGCAGGCTGCGGCTGACGGCCGCTCTCTCGATCGCTTAGTCCTGACTGCGGGTCAGGTAGCCGACAGCCCGGCATTTCATCCCGATGCTGAAGAAGATACGGGTCCGTGGGCCTGTCGGCCGCCTTCGCACGCGGCCGAACGCGGTCGCCGGGGACAAGGCCTACTCGTCGTTCGGCAACCGCGCCTACCCGCGTAGACGCCCGACCACCCCTTGATAACGACTCAATACGCGCCCTAGCGGGGCGGCCGTGGAACCGGTCAGGCGCTGAGCAGGGAGTCGTCCTGCGGGCGGGCGCCGGGCAGACGGTGGCGGGCGGCGATGAGCGCGGCGTCGACATCACGGGTTCCGGTCGCCACACACAGGGTGTAGGCGACGTCGTCCATGCGCTGGCGCACCTCGGGGCTGCCGTCTTCGGCGTGCAGAATCCGCAGCGTCTCGTACTGCTCGACCAGGTTCTTCAGTACGGCGGGGTGTGCCATGAGCATCTGGGGTCTCCCTCATCACCACGAACCACTTGGTAACTACAGCGACCCTTGTGCCCCGGTTCCCGGCCGCCATACCCGTGGATTTCGCAAGGGCGGCCGGGGCCGATGGTGACGGCCTCGCCCTGGGCGGGGTCCCCGGCCGCGCAGGTCGTGCGGCCGGACGGGGCACCGGCCGGGGCGTCGTGGCCGGGGAAAGCGGAAGCCATCAACGCGGACGGCCAGGGTAAGCGGTAGTGACCCAACCGTTCGCACGAAAGTGGTGCCCTGCCATGGCCGAGACACGTGACGTCGTCGAGCTCATCCTTCAAGACCACCGGCGCATGGAGGATCTGTTCCGCCTGATGCGCAGCGTCGAGGCCGACCGGGCCGCCGCGCTGCGGGAGTTCGCGGACCTGCTGATCGCCCACGCGCTGGCCGAGGAGGCCAAGGTCTATCCCGCCCTGAAGCGCTACAAGGACATCGACGACGAAGAGGTCGAACACGGCGAGCACGAGCACGACGAGGGCAACAAGGCACTGCTGGACCTCCTGGAGGTGGAGGAGGTCGGCTCCGAGGAGTGGGACTCCAAGCTGGAGGCGCTGGTGGAAGCCGTCACCCACCACGCCGACGAGGAGGAACGCACCATCCTCAACGGCGCGCGCGAGAACGTGGCGATGGAGCGGCGTGAGGAACTGGGAGCGGCGTTCACGCAGGAGCGCGAGCGCCGGCTGAAGGCCGGCTGCGGCTCGCTCGACAACGTGCGCGACATCGTCGGTTCCTGATCACGCCCGGGCCCGGCCGCGGGGTGCGGTGCGCGAGGACGTGTCCGGGCCGGGCCCGGAGCGGGCCGCCGCCGCTACCCGCCCGGCGCCGGCCGGGTCCTCGCACCGGTCGGGCACTGCTCACGAGTTGAGATGGACCCCGATCCGGACGAACGCCTGCACCAGCGGCACCGGGGGCACCGCGGGCGACATGACCTGAGAACCGAAGTGGACGACCACGAGGTCCAGGCCCGGTGACACGAACAGCCGCTGGCCGTGGATGCCGCTGGCCATGTAGGAACCGTAGGAGTCGTTCAGGACCCACCACAGGTCGTGGTAGGAGAGCGTGGCCGGTGAGCCGGGGGGCGCGGCCGGGAAGCGGACGCGGCGGGGGTAGCCGTCGGGGACGCCGCCGGCGATCGTGCCGGCCACTTCCTCCGGGACCACCTGCCTGCCCCCCACCGCCCCGCCGCAGCGCAGCATCTCGCCGAGTCGCGCCACATCGCGCGCTGTGGCGCTGAAGCCTCCGCAGGCGGCTTCGACACCATCGCCGTCCAGGATGTAGTAGGCGTCCTCCTGCGCCCCCATCCTGGCCCACAGGACATCGCTGAGCAGGGCGGACGTGGTCAGGCCCGTGACCCGGCGGAGCACTTCGGCCAGCGTCTCCACGTTGCCGTTCTCGTAGCGGAACTCCTCTCCCGGGGCCCCGGTGGCGCGGGCCGTCAGGAGATGCTCGCGGATGGTCGTGGGACCGCTGTAGCCGAAGGGCCGCAGCTGGGGGGCGATCACCGCGTGGTACCGCTGGGCCTCGGTCGCCTTGTCGAAGGGACGGCCCGCATAGCTCACCCGCGTGCCCATGTGCAGCAGGTCCTGCACCCGGGCGTCCCCGAACGCCGTCCCGGCGAGTTCCGGCACGTAGGCGGAGGCCGTCGCCGTACGGTCCAGGACCCCCTGATGAGCCAGCGTCGCCGCGACCAGCCCGAGGTAGGACTTGGCCGCCGAGGCGTTGAAGTGAGGGGTGTGCGCGTCGGCGCCGTGCGGATAACGCTCGTAGCGGACCCGGCCTCGGTGCAGCACGAGGAACGCGTCCGTCTGGGCCGCGGCGAACAGGTCCGGGAGCTTGAGCGCCCCGGCGTCGGTGCTCACCACGTCGAGCGCGTCGAGATCGGCCTCGGCGCTCGGCAGGGGGCGCGCGGGCTCCTCGCCCCGCCACACCCGTCGGCTGGGTGACAGTTCGCGCCCCTGGAGCATGAAGCGGCGGATCCAGCCGGGGTCCGTGTAGCCGCGGGTCCACCGCAGATCGCTCAGCGGGGCTGTCTCGGTCATGGCTCACTCCTGTGTCGATCGGATTTTCCGAGGGCGCTGCTCTCGAGGCGTTGACCTCGCGGCTGTCCGGCGCCTAGGTTGCCAAATCGCTTCGTTCGTTACAAGACAAGTTGTTCGGGAACGTACTTCTCTTTCAATGCGCCGGAGCCCGCAGGAGTGCCCATGGCCAAGCAGCAACCCCGACCCGCCCCCCGCACGGACGCCGCCGGCCCTCCACCGGATCCGCGGACCGGTAGCCGACGCGCCTGGCTGATCACCGCGCTGATCGTGGCGTTCATGCTGGTCAACTACGCGGACAAGTGCGTCCTGGGCCTCGCGGCCGTGCCGATCATGGACGAGCTGCACATCGGCAACAGCACCTACGGTCTTGTCTCCAGCTCCTTCGCCCTGCTGTTCAGCCTCTCCGGCCTGGTCGTCGGGTTCGTGTCCGCGCGGGTGTCGAGCCGGGTCCTCCTGGTCGCCATGGCGGCCCTGTGGGCGGTGGCGCAGCTGCCCGTGCTCTTCGTGGCGACGGCACCGGCGCTCGCGGCGGGCCGCATCCTGCTGGGTGCGGCCGAGGGGCCGGCCGCACCCATGTCCATGCACGCGCTGTACAAGTGGTTCCCGGAGGGCCGGCGGGGCCTGCCGTCGGCGTTGCAGATCAGTGGCGCCGCGCTCGGTACGCTGATCGCCGCACCGGTCGTCACCTGGCTGATCACCGCGTTCGGCTGGCGCTCGGCCTTCGCCGCGCTCGCGGTGACGAGCGCCGTGTGGAGCCTGGTGTGGTGGCGGACGGGGCACGACGGGCCGTACGGCAACCATCCCGCGCCCGCAGCCGCGTCCGGGCCCGGGACCGCATGCCGGCTGCCGTACCGCAGGCTGCTGCTGAACGGCACCGTGCTGGGGAGCATCGCGGGGGCCTTCGGCGCCTCCTGGGCCCTGACGCTGAGCCAGGCGTGGCTGCCCGCCTACCTGCGCACGCAGCTCGGCATGTCACCGGGCGGCGCGGCCACACTCATCAGCGCCGTCTCGGCGTTCAGCTTCGTCCTGCTGCTGGCCGTGTCACCGCTGGTCGACGCACTGAACCGGCGAGGAGTGCCCAGCCGTTGGTCGTGCGGCGCGCCGCAGGGCGTCGCCGTCGCCGTCGCCGCGCTGGCCATGGCGGCCCTGCCCTTCACCGAGGCGCGGCCGCTGCTCCTGGCGCTGATCACGGTGGCGTTCGGCGCGCACGCCATCACCTTTCCGCTGCACTACATGACGACGGCCGCCGTCGTGCCGCCGCCACAACGGGGCGCGGTGTTCGGCATCGTCGCCGCCACCGGAACCCTGCCCGGGCTGGTCGCGCCGTACCTGACCGGACGCCTGCTGGACTCGGCGCCCTCGCAGGGCGCCGGATACCACCATGCCTTCCTGGTGTCGGCCGCGGTGATGATGGTCTGCGGTCTGGTCGCGCTGACCGCGATCCGGCCCGAGCGCGACGCGCGCAGGTTGCTCCCGGCGGGCCGGACCGCCGGGGAACGCGCGGATCAGGCCTGCGGCTCGAAGCCGCTGGCCCAGTAACGGCCGTGCAGCGCCAGGTCGAGCAGCATCCGGACCACCTCGGCGGCCGGCAACGACGGCGTGTCCTGCTCGACCCACCAGCGCAGCACCGCGATCTGCTCGCCGACCCACACCCGGGCCAGTAGTTCGGGGTCGATGCGCGGTTTCACGGCGTTGCGTTCCGCGCGGGCCCGGAACTCCTCGGTGGTGGCGCGGGCGCAGGCGTCCACGAACATCTGCAGTGGTTTGCCGTCGCCCTCGCCGCGCAGCACGATCCGGTACAGATCACGCTCCTCGCGCGCGTGCCGCAGCATCTCCAGGACCGGCTTGCCGGTGAACCCGACCGCGCTCTCGGCGACCGCGGGCGCCAGGCGCTCGGACAGCTCGGCCAGCAGATCGGCGGTCACGCGCGCGAACAGATCCTCCTTGTCGCGGAAGTGGGCGTAGAAGGTCGCGCGTGCCACGTCCGCGCGCTCGGTGATGTCCTCCACGGTCAGCGCGGTGAAACCCCGCTCCAGGACCAGCTCCACCAAGGCCGTCCCCAGAGCCCGGCGTGAGCGTCTGGTCCGCCTGTCCTCCGCCATGCGCCTCTCCTCCTCGATCTCCACGCACGGTCGCGGTGACGCATGCGGGGCCAGTCTAGAGACTCTTGACACGACAGTCGGTTACTAAACAGAGTGTCTGTTACTGATTGGCTTGTAAATCAGCGAACGCCAACTACTGAGTAGGCCCTCATGAACCTCGGCAGCTACCTCTCGCGCAGCGCCCGCTACTGGCCCCAGGCCCCCGCCCTCGTCTGCGAGGACCGCCTCTGGAGCTTCACCGACCTGGACCGGGCGGCCAACCGCCTGGCCTCCGCCCTGACCGCCCGGGGGCTGGGCCCCGGCGACGCCGTGGCCTCCCTCGCCTGGAACCGCGGGGAGCTGGTCGAGGTGGAATTCGCGCTGTACAAGGCCGGGTTGACGCGCGCACCGATCAACGCCCGGCTCGGCGCCGGGGAGATCGAGCACATCCTGCGCTACGCCCCCGTCCGCGTCCTCGTCTACGACGCCGCCCACCGCGAGGATGCCCTCGCGGCCATCGCCTCGGCGGGTACCGGATGCCTGCCGGTCTGCCTCGACGACGTGCGCCCCGGCGAGGTGTCCTACGGCGATCTGCTGGCCGAGGGCGACGAGGCGCCGGTGCGCGTCGAGGTCGAGGAGGACGCCCCCTGCGTCCTGAACTTCACCTCAGGCTCCACCGGCGCGCTCAAGGCGGCGGTACAGACGGTCGGCAACCGTCTCGCCAACATGCGCAAGCTGCTGATGGCCGACGAGTCCCGCCCCCGCCCCGGTACCCGTTACCTCGCCTGCGGGCCCATCACCCACGCCACCGGCATGGGCCTGCTCGCCGGCGTGTTCGGCGGTTCCACCACCTACGTCCTGCCGAGCTGGAGCCCGCGCAACTTCCTGGAGACGGTCGAGAAGGAACGCATCACCGCCACCTTCCTGGTGCCGGCCATGCTGAACACGGTGCTCGCCCATCCCGGCGCCGCCGACCACGACCTGCGCTCGCTGACGAGTGTGCGCATCGGCGGCGCGCCCATCTCCCCGCAGCGCCTGCGGGACGCGGTGGAGTTCTTCGGCCCGGTCGTCGCCCAGGGCTACGGGCTGGGCGAGACCACCAGTGTCGTCGCGGGCCTGAGCAGCGCGGAGATCGCCCATGCCGTGAAGGAGGACCCGGAGCTGCTCCAGTCGTGCGGCCGTGCGACCTACGACACCGAGATACGGGTCGTCGACGAGACGGGCCGGGAACTGGGCCCTCGGGAGATCGGCGAGGTGATCGTGCGCGGACCGGACTGCGTGCGGGAGTACTGGCGGGAGCCGGAGCTGTCGGCGCAGACCTTCCGCGACGGCTGGGTGCACACCGGGGACCTGGCGTGGATGCGGGAGGACGGCTACCTCTTCCTGGTGGACCGCAAGAAGGACATGATCATCTCGGGCGGCTTCAACATCTACTGCACCGAGGTGGAGGCCGCCCTGTACGAGCACCCCGCCGTGCGGGAAGCCTGTGTGGTCGGCGTGCCCGACGAGCAGTGGGGTGAGGCCGTCAAGGCCGTCGTCGTCATCCAGCCCGGTACGACGGTCACCGCCGAGGAGCTGATCGCCTTCTGCGCCGACCGGCTGGACCGCTTCAAGAAGCCGCGCTCGGTCGACTTCGTGCCCGGACTTCCCCACAACCGCAACGGCAAGCTCGACCGCAAAGCCGTACGCGAACCCTTCTGGGCGCACGCCACCCGCCGCGTCAACTGACCGCATCCTGTTCGGAGTCCTGCCGTGACCTTCTCCCTCCGCCCCTCCTACGACGACCCGCGCACCGCCGAACTCGTCGACCGCCTGCGCGACTACCTCGACGGCGAACTCGCCGACTACGAAAGCGCCCGCGGCCTGACCCACGCCGGCCGCCTCACCCGCGCCGACCTCGAACCCGTCTGGCGCCGCAGCCGCGAACTCGGCTTCTACGGCATCCACCTGCCCGCGGAGTACGGCGGCCAGGACCTCACCCACACCCAGCTGGCCGCCCTGAAGGAGGAGATCGGCGCCAGCGGGCGGGTCCTCGCCCACAGCGTGCTCGGTGACATGGGCGGCCCCCTACGCGCGGGCGACATCCTCAAACACGCCACCGAGTACCAGCTGGACACCTACCTGCTGCCGCTGATCCGCGGCGAGCGGGCTTGCTGCTTCTCCCTCACCGAGACCGACGCCGGCTCCGACGTCCGCTCCATGCGCACGGTCGCCGTACGCGACGCCGACGGCGGCGGCTACCGGCTGACCGGGCACAAGGTCTTCTCCTCCGCCGGCCCCTTCGCCGACTTCGCGATCGTCGTCGCCCGCATGGCCGGCACCGGCGAGCAGGAGGGTGACAAACCACGGTTCTCCGCGTTCCTCGTCGACCTGGACAGCCCCGGCTGCCGTGTCGAGGACGGGGCGACCCCCATGTCGGGCGAACACATCGAGAGCGACATCGTCCTGGACGACTGCCACGTCCCCGCCGCCAACCTCCTCGGTGAGGAAGGCAAAGGCATGCGCATCGCGCTCGGCCGGGTCACCACCAACCGCCTCCTGCACTGCCCCACCGTCCTCGGCGCCACCCGCCGCGCCCTCACCCTGACCCTCGACCGCGCCCGGACCCGCCAAGTGGCGGGCGGCCAACCCCTCTTGATGCTCCAGGCCATCCAGCACAAGCTCGCCGACATGGCCACGGAGTTCTACGCCGCCCGCTCCATGACCTATGCCGCGCTGGCGGCCCTGGACGCGGGCCGCGACGCGCAGACGGAAGCCTTCATGTGCAAACTGTTCGTCGCCGAGTCCGCCTTCCGCATCCTCGACGAGGCCGTGCAGATCCACGGCAAGGAAGGGCTCACCCAGGGCAACGAGATCGAGTACCTCTTCCGCAAGATCCGCATGTTCCGCGTCCTCACCGGCACGTCCGAGATCCAGCGCAACGGCATCGCCAAGCTCCTGGCCTTCAACCACTAGTGAGAGGCCCTAGGTGACCGTGGCCAGCAGCAGGTCCTCGCCGCTCGACGGGCGCAGTCCGTCGGCGCGGCCGGCGAAGTAGCGGTCGCCGAGCGAGGTCCCCGAGACGTGCCGGGCGTCCGAGAGGCCGGATGCGCCGGCCAGGACCAGCATCTCCTGGGGCGTGTAGAAGCTGATGAACGGCGTCCCGGACGTGCGTGCGCCGTTCTGGCTCGCGCGAAGGCCGGGGCGGTCCGCGGCGTCGAGCAGGTCGGCCGGCAGCAGGAAGCTCATGGCGAGCGTGGAGCCGGGCGCGAGCGCGGCGGTCTGGCGCAGGGTGGCCGCGGTGGCGTCCTTGGTGAGGTACATGCTGACGCCGGTGGAGACCACGACCGCCGGCCGGCCGGCGTCGAACCCGGCGTCGACCAACCGCTCCCGCCAGGACGCGTCCGCCTCGAAGTCGACCGGTACGAGGTGCAGCCAGTCGGGGATGCCGTAACCGAGCTCCACCAGGCGGCGGGCTTTCCACGCCTGCGGGCCGGGCCGGTCGATCTCGAAGATCTGCAACCGGGAGGCGAGTTCCGGCCTGCGCTGGGCGAAGGTGTCCAGGCCGGCGCCCAGGATCACGTACTGGGTGACGCCCAGTCCGGCCTGCTCGGTGACCAGGTCCTCGATGAAACGGGCCCGGCAGACCATGGCCGCGCGGAACGCCCTGGTGCCGTCGGGGTCCATGTCCGGTCGCTCGCGCCAGGCATCGCCGGGCGCGGCGAGTCGCAGGCCGATCTCGTCCTCGAGCACGTGCGGCGGCGGGTCGACCTGGAGGTGCATCGCCCGCCAGAGGGCGGTGCGCACCGCGGTGCTGTCCGGTGTGCCGGTCCGGTCGTCCGTCATGCCCGCTCCTCCGTGGCTACTCACCGGCCGGAGCCTGAAGGCTCCACAGCCGCCCGTCGGGGTCGCGGACGGTCATCTCCCTGGTCCCGAAATGGGTTTCCTCGAACGGCGTGACCACTTCGACGGCGGGGTCCGCGCGAAACGCGTCCGCGTCCGGCACCTTCATCACGATCCGGGTCCGGGGCTCCTGGTCGGCGGGGACCTCGGCGATGAAGACGTAGGGTCCGTCGCCGTTGCTCAGCCGGCCGGAGTCGTGGTCGGTCGCGAAGTCCAGCTCGTAACCGAGCCCCTGGAAGAACTTCGCCGCCTTGCCCCAGTTGTGCGTCGTGAGGAACACGGCCTCGATTCCCTCGGTCGCCATGTCAGCTCTCCTCCTCGCTCGATTGCCCGGCGCCCTCATGGGCGTCGTCCAGGTAGGCGCGCAGCGCCTCGGCGACCAGCGCGGACAACGACATGCCCGAGTCGATCGCGCGGTACTTGACCTGCTTGATCAAGCTGATCGGCAGGTACACGTTGAACTGTTTGACTTCCTCGTCACCCACAGCAGCGATGCTAGCATCCTAGCAAGCTAATCTGATTCAGACTGTGAGCGTGATTGGCGTCGCCGGGCCGGGGCACCCTCCGTCCATGGAGGACAGCCGGCCGACCCACCCGCCGACCCGCGCCTTCGTACTGGGCGGCGGCGGTGCCCTCGGCGCCTACGAGATCGGCATGCTGAAGGCACTGTTCGCCGCCGCCGTGCACCCCGACCTCGTCGTCGGCACCTCCGTCGGCGCGATCAACGGTGCCGCCGTCGCCGCCGATCCGTCACAGGATTCGGTGGCCCGGCTCGCCGACCTGTGGACCGGCCTGGGGCGGGCCGGTGTGTTCTCCGGATCGCTGCTCGGGCGGCTGGGCACGGCCGTACGCAGCGGCACCCACCTCTACCAGCCCACGCCGCTGCGCGACCTGCTCGCCTCGCACCTGCCGGTGAGCCGGATCGAGGATCTGGCCCTGCCGTACCAGTGCGCGGCGGCGAGCATCGAACGGGCCGCCGAGCACTGGTTCACCGCCGGCCCGCTGGTGGACGCCGTGCTCGCCTCGTGCGCGGTGCCCGGTCTGCTGCCGCCCGTCCGGCTCGACGGCGAGCACTTCGTCGACGGCGGCCTGGTCAACAGCATCCCCGTCGGGCGCGCGGTGGCCCTCGGCGCGACCGAGGTCTACGTCCTTCAGGTCGGCCGCGTCGAGCGGGCCCTCTCTCCGCCGCGGGCTCCCTGGCAGGTGGCACTGGTGGCGTTCGAGATCGCTCGCAGGCACCGGTTCGCCCGCGACATGGCGGACCTGCCGCCCGGCGTCACGGTACGTGTGCTGCCGTCGGGCTCGGGTCCCGACGAGGGCACCGCCGGCCTGCGGCAACTGCGGTACCGCACCTTCGGCCGGACCGCCGAGCGCATCGAGCGTGCCTACGCGGCCTCCTCCCGGTACCTGGAGACAGTGCTCGGCGCGCCCGACGGCGCGTCATGACCGGCATCCGGCCGCGCCGTCGTCTCCCGGCGCGGCCGGCGGGTGCGGTGGTCACCGGACTGCGCCGCACGACCACCGTCGTGCTGCTGCTCGCCCTGGTGCCCGTGGTGGCCGCGATCCTCGTCGCCGCGAGCGTGCTGTGCGTGCCGTTCTCCCTCCCCGCGCGCGGCGCCTGGCGGCCCGTGCGGATCACCGCCTTCGCCCTGCTGTACCTCCTGGTGGACGTGGCGGCGCTGGTGGCCGCCGCCGGTCTGTGGGTGAGACGGCTGCCCAGACGGGAGCGCGCGGAGCGGCGCCTCGTGGCCGCCGAGGACGCGTACGCCACCCTGGAGCGGCTGCTGCGACTGCTGCGGCGCGCGGGCACACGGATCTTCGGGCTCCGGTTGGAGGTGACGCCCCCGCTGCCGGGCGCCGTGCGGCACCCCGCGCCCGTCCTGGTCTTCGTGCGGCACGCGGGCGTCGGCGACTCCTTCCTCCTGCTGCAGACCCTGCTGAGCCAGGCCGGGCTGCGGCCGCACACCGTTCTGAAGCGGGCTCTGCGCGCCGACCCCGCGCTCGACGTCCTCATCGGACGGGTCCCCCACTGCTTCCTTCCACCCCTCGACGGACGGGCCGAGGACCAGATAGGGCGGCTGGCGGCCGGGCTCGGCCCGGGCGACGCGCTCGTGCTGTTCCCGGAGGGCGGCAACTTCACACCGCGCCGCCACCGGCGCGCCATCGCCTCCCTGCGCCGCCGGGGGCTGCCGCGCCGGGCCTCCCGCGCGGAACGCATGCACCATGTCCTGCCGCCCCGGGACGGCGGTGCCCTCGCCGCGATCGCCGCCGCGCCAACGGCCGACGTGGTCTTCGTCGCACACACGGGGCTCGACGTCCTCCACTCGGCACGCACCGTCTGGAGCCGGCTGCCGCTGCGCGACGCGGTGCGGGCACGCTGGTGGCGCGTACCCGCGGGCCGGATTCCCGAGGGCGAGGACGCCCGCAGCAAGTGGCTGCTCGCGCAGTGGGCCCGTGTGGACCGCTGGATCGCCGATCACGCGGCCCCGGAGGCGACGCACGCGTGACCGGCCGCCCCGCCGGCCGCGGTGCGAACGGCTTCCGCCACGGCGGCTAGGGCGGGTCCTCGGCAGCCGGCCCGGCCCGGCGGCCGCAGCCACCGGGCCGGGGCGGTGCCCGGGGTGCGGGCGTCGTCGAGGAGGGGAGCGGGCCGGTGAGAGAATTCGGAGTGTGATGACAAGTACCAGTGACATCGAGAAGGCGGCCGGTGTGCTGCGCGCCGGCGGTCTGGTGGCCCTCCCGACGGAAACCGTCTACGGACTGGGCGCCAACGCCGAGGACCCCGCCGCCGTCTCACGCATCTTCCAGGTCAAGGGACGTCCGCCCTCCCATCCGCTGATCGTCCACATCGGTGGCGCGCAGCACCTGGACGACTGGGTACAGGACGTGCCCGCGACGGCGCGCCTGCTGGCCGAGCACTTCTGGCCCGGGCCGCTCACGCTGGTCCTGCGGCGCGGTCGGCGGGTGCCCCTGGAAGCCACGGGCGGCCTGGAGACGGTGGCCGTGCGGGTCCCCGACCACCCGGTCGCCCTCGCGCTGCTGTCGGCCTTCGGCGGCGGTGTCACCGCCCCGTCCGCCAATCGCTTCGGCTCGGTGAGCCCCACCACGGCCGGTCACGTCCGGGCGGAGCTGGGGGAGGCCGTCGACTTCGTGCTGGACGGCGGTCCCTGCGGGGTCGGCGTCGAGTCGACCATCGTGGACGTCACCGGTGAGGCCCCGGCCATCCTCCGGCCCGGGGGAGTGACCCGCGAGGACCTCGAAGCGGTGCTGGGGCATCCGGTCGAGGTCCCGTCCACGAGCCAGGTCCGGGTGCCGGGTCAGCACCCGTCGCACTACGCGCCGTCCGCACGGGTCGTCCTGGTCGAGCCGGAGAAGGTCGCCGTCGAGGCGAGGCTCGCGCAGGAGCAGGGGCACCAGGTCGGCGTCCTCCTTCCCCCCTCCCTCGTCGGCACCCCGGTGAAGGCGCACGCCGTGGTGGACGTCCCGGCGTCCCCGGCCGACTACGCGCGCGAGCTGTACGGGTTCCTGCGCGAACTCGACCAGCAGGGGTGCGACCTCATTGTCGCCTCCTTGCCGGCGGAGGAGGGGCTGGGACTGGCGATCGCCAACCGGCTGCGCCGCGCCGCGGGGCCCCGTACCCTCGCGTGACCGGTACGGGGGACCCCTCGGGTCCTCCCGTCTCCTGAGAGCCGTGTGCGGCGGCTCACGCCGAGGGCCGCGCCGCGGCGGTCAGGACGCCGTGGGCACACCCGCGTCGAGGCCGTGAGCGGCGACGAGGTGGGCACTGCCGTCGGCCAGGCGGTAGCGCAGGCCCACCACGGCGGTCTGGCCGGCGGCGACCTTGTCGGCGAGGACCCGGGAGCGGTCCAGCAGCAGGTCGGCGCTGTGCTTTATGTGCTCGGCGAGGATCTCCTCCGGCTCGACCCGTCCGGCGGCCCGGGCGGCCAGCACGCTGGGGGTCACCCGTTCGACGACGTCCCGGACGTACCCGCCCGGCGTCACGCCGTCCTCCAGCGCGGCGCACGCCGCGCCGACCGCGCCGCACGAGTCGTGCCCGAGGACCACGACCAGCGGGCAGCCCAGCACCTCCACGCCGAACTCGATGCTGCCCAGCACCTCCGGGCCCATGACGTGGCCGGCGGTGCGCACCACGAACAGGTCGCCCAGACCTCGGTCGAAGATGATCTCGGCGGCCAGCCGGGAGTCGGAACAGCCGAACAGCACGGCGAAGGGCTGCTGGGACGGTGCGGTCTCGGCGCGGCGGGCGGCGTCCTGGTTCGGGTGCTCCGGGGTGCCCGCGACGAAGCGCTGGTTGCCGGCCATCAGCAGCTCGAAGGCGTCGCGGGGCGTCGGGGTCTTGGTCTCGTTCATGGCGGCAGCCTACGAGGCGGCGGCCGCCGTCGCACCGCCTGGTCTCCTCGTACCGCGCCCAGGGAGAAGGAGGAAGCCGTTCGAACCGCACATTCCGTGACCGGTCGGGGTACGGCTCCTCAGTCTGCCGTCTGCTGCGGCGGGAAGTCGGCGCCGGCAGTCACCTCCCGCCAGTCGTCGAAGGCGGCCTTGAGGGAGTCGAGTTTGGCGGTGGCGATGTCGTACGCGGCCCTGCCCAGGAGCAGGCGCAGCGGGGGCTTCTCGGCTGTGACGGCGTCGATGACGGCCCGGGCCGCGCGTGCGGGGTCTCCGGGCTGGTGGCCGTAGGTGGCCAGGGTGTGGGCGCGTCGGGTGCCCGCGGTGAGGGCGTAGTCGTCGATGGTCGCGGCGGACTGGCGCATGGAAGGGCCGGACCAGTTGGTGCGGAACGCGGCGGGCTCGACGATCGTCACGTTGATGCCCAGGGGGGCGACCTCGGCGGCCAGGGATTCGGAGAGTCCTTCGACGGCGAATTTGGTGGCGTGGTAGTAACCGGTGGCACCGAAGCCGACGAGTCCGCCGAGGGAGGACATGTTCACGATGTGGCCGCGGCGACGGGCTCGCATGCCGGGCAAGACGGCCTTGGTGGTGTCGACCAGACCGAAGACATTGGTGTCGAACAGGGCACGGACCTCGTCGTCCTCACCCTCTTCGATGGCGGCGAGGTACCCGTAACCGGCATTGTTGACCAGGACGTCGATCCGTCCGAACGCCGTCTGTGCCCGGGCGACCGCCCTCGTGATCTGCTCGGCGTCGGTGACGTCCAGCGCCAGGGCGAGGGCGCGTTCCTCGTGCCCGGCGACCACGTCGGCGACCTGGTTGGCGTCCCGGGCGGTGACCACCGCCCGCCACCCCTGTTCCAGCACGGTGCGGGCGAGTGCCCGGCCCAGGCCGGAGGAGCAGCCGGTGATGAACCACACGGGGGAGTCAGGGGAGTTCATGCGGGATGTGTCCTTCGTCTTGAACGTCGTGGATCTCGGTGAGGGCGAGGCTGTCCAGCAGGCTCAGTGACTGGGCCGCGGAGCTGCCGGGTTCGGCCCGGTAGACCACCAGGTGCTGGCCGGGGGCGCTGTGGACGGAGAAGGTCTCGAAGTCCAGGGTGAGGTCACCGACCAGTGGATGCCGGAACCGCTTGGCCGAGGCCGTCTTGGCCCGTACCTCGTGGCGCGCCCACATGCGTGCGAAATCGGTGCTGCGCACCGACAGTTCGCCGACGAGTTCCTGGAGCCGCTGGTCGTCGGGGGCGGGGTTGGCGGCCCGCAGCGCGGCCACGCACCCCTGCGCCACGACGGCCCAGTCGCGGTAGAAGTCCCGGGCCGCCGGGTCGAGGAACATGGCCGTGATGAGACTGCTCCGGCTGCCGAGCCAGGAGAACAGGGCCTCGCCGAGGGAGTTGACGGCCAGCAGGTCGAGGTACCGGCCGTAGACCAGAGCCGGGGTGTCCGCCCAGGCGTCCAGCAAGGACACCAGTTGCGGGCCGGCGTACTCCCGGGCGGGCCGGGACCGCGAGCGCTGAGGCGGATCGACCGCCGCGCGCAGGTAGGCGGCTTCCTCGTCCGTCAGCAGGAGTGCGGCCGCCAGGGCCCGCAGGACCTGGGGGGAGGGGTTGCGTTCCCGTCCCTGTTCCAACCGTACGTAGTAGTCGGTGCTCACCCCGGCGAGGACGGCGACCTCCTCCCGGCGCAGGCCAGGAGTACGGCGGGCCCCGGCGGGCATTCCGTGGTCCTCGGGGCGCACCAGTGCGCGGCGGGCCCGCAGGAACTCACTCAGCCGGTTGTTGTCCATGCCGCCAACGTATCGGCGGGCAAGGTCGGGTTGGTGGTCCTGTCACACCCACCCAGGATGTGCCGGCGGCCGGCGGGGCCGAAGCCGGGGCAGTCCCACGTCATCGCGGCCGGGCCCGCAGAAGGCCGTTGGCGGTATCCCGTTGAAACCTGTCATTGGTGCCACTGGGCGATCACCGTCGCAGCCGGTTGACTTCGGGGCGTTCATGGAAATCGGTCCCGAAGGAACATCGATGCACACCCAGACCGCCCTGTTCGAATGGCAGCGGGTCGACTCGCCACGCTCACTGGCCTCTTCGACCTGCCGTGGGCCGCGGTGACCGCACTGCCGGTCATCCGTCCCGGCTCCACCACGGGGCTGTGACCATGTACCTCCGTCCTCCGCGCCACGTGCGCGTCGCCGCTCACGCCGAGCTGATCTCGCTGATCGTCATGCTGGCCAACCTGTTCACCGTCCATCTCAAGCCCGTCTCGTCGCTGATGGGCCCCACCCACGGCTGTGCCTACCTGTTCGTCGTGATCGCGACCTGGCGACTGGAGGCGGCGACGACCGCCGCCAGGTTCCTGGCCGTCGTGCCGGGGGCCGGTGGGCTGCTCGCACTGCGACTGCTCGGCACCGCCGATCCGGGCCGGGCCCAGCCGAAGGAAGTCATTCCGTCATGATCTACGTCTCGCCGATCCTCGTCGGCATCGCCTACTGCCTGCTGATGTCCCTGATCAAGGAGCCGCACCGGCGCCGCTTCAACGCGATCATGCTGGCGGGGGCCGGAGCCGCCTATCTGAGCGGGGGCGGCTTCGGCCCGTGGGAGGTGCCGTTCACCGCGCTCATGGCCTACGTCGCCTACCGAGGGCTGGAGTCCTGGACCTTCATCGGCATCGGCTGGCTGCTGCACACCGCCTGGGACGTGGCCCACTGGCTCAAGGGCCAGCCGATCCTGCACTTCGCACACGACTCGTCCATGGGCTGCGCCATCTGCGACCCCGTCATCGCCCTGTGGTGCCTGCGCGGAGGACCTTCGCTGATCGAGGTCGTCCGCCGATGGTCCGGGGCCGGCCGGACAGCAGATCGCGATCACGTCTCCGCCTCCTCCTGACCGACCGCTCCGGCATCCGCGGTCTCATGAGTGGCCGCGCTCGTCGACACCACGGGGGAGCCGGTCGTCTCCGTCGGCGGCGGGCCGGGTGGGCGGAGCGGAGGGCGCGCCGGTCCCGTGGCTGACGATGGCCACAGCCGCGAGACCGGCGGCCAGCCCGAGGGCGGTCTGTACGCCGAAGGGCTCGCCGAACGCCAGGGCGCCCCACAGGGCTGTGACCGGGGCCATGAGGAACATGAGGGTGTTGACCTGAGTGATGCCGCTGCGGCGCAGGATCAGCCAGTACAGTCCGTACCCGCCGAAGGTGGGGAGCACGACGAGCCAGGCGGTCGCCGCCCAGAACGAGAAGTTGGCCGGCGGGACGGCCGCACCCGTGCCGACCGCCAGCCCGGAGAAGAGGACCGCGCTGGTCGCGCAGTGGATCGTCAGCGCCGCCCGGGGTGCGACCGGTACGCGCGAGCGGCCCTCCAGAAGGGTGGCCGCCACCAGCGACAGCATGCCCAGGAAGGGCACGAGGTACGCCCACCAGGCGACCGCGGAGCCTGACGCCGCCGCGTCGGCGGAGGTGACCGTGGCGACCCCGGCGAGCCCCAGCCACAGTCCGGCCCATTGCCGGCGTGAGACGTACTGGCGCAGCAGGGGCCCGGCCAACGCACCGGCGACAAGCGGCTGGACGCCGTCGATCAGGGCGGTGGTGCCGGTGGAGACGCCGAGTTGGATGGCGGCGTAGACGCTGAGCAGGTATCCGCTCTGCGACAACGCGCCGACGGCGATCTGCCGGCCGAGGTCGCGCGGTCCCAGCCCGCGCCACGCTGCCCGGGAGAAGGGCGCTGCGGCGACGAGAACCAGCGCGAGCGGCAGGAACCGCCACATCAGGAGCGTGGTCACGGTCGATGTGCCCGCGCCGAGCTTCGCTCCGATGAAGCCGGAGCTCCAGCACAGGACGAAGACGACCGACAGCAGGGCGTTCACTCGACCACATCCCGCGGACACTCGCGATGGCACGGACGACGGACCTCCGGCGGGTGCCCACTATACAGATCGGTATACTCGGGGTTCATGGAGTCCGAGGCGGTACCGCACCGCATCCGCATGACGCCCGGCGCGCGACGCGTGGTGGACGCGGCCGAGCGGTTGTTCTACGAGCGCGGCATCCACGCCGTGGGCGTGGACCTCATCGCCGCCGAGGCGGGAGTGACCAAGAAGACGCTGTACGACCGGTTCGGCTCGAAGGAGCAGCTCGTCGTGGAGTACTTGGCCCGACGTGACGAACGCTGGCGGGAACTGCTCGGCTCGCACCTGGAGGCGGCCGCGGGGCAGACGCCGGTGGCCCTGGTCCTGGCCGTCTTCCAGGCCGCGCGCGCATGGGCGGGGGAGTACGGCTCCAGAGGGTGCGGCATGATCAACGCGCATGTGGAGATCGGGGACCCGACGCATCCGGCGTACCCGGTCATCACGGGGCAGAAGCAGTGGATGCTCGCGCTGTTCACCCGGCTCGCGGGGGACGTCGACCCGGCGGACGCGGACCGGCTGGCTCAAGCGCTGATGCTGCTGCACGAGGGCGCGGTGGTCGCACACGGGCTGGGCGTCTTCCCCGACCCGTTCGGACAGGCCCTCGACCGGGCCCGCGAGCTGCTGGAACACGCGGCCTGCGCGGGCCCGGACACGCCGTCGCGGTAAGCCCGCCCACCACGGTCGTTCGGCACGGAAACCCGGCCGGGTCTCGTCGCACATCCTGGACCGCTACGGCCGCCGGTTCCCGCGCAGCGCCCGGACGCTGTCGCCGACGAGCGCGCGCGACGGCCATCGACCGGCTCCGCCTCCGTCACCCCTCAGGTACCGCACCGCCGTCCGCGGCACGGCGACGTGCCGCGGTGGGAGACGGGTCGGCGGGCGTCTGTCCGCCGCCGGAGTTCATCCGCTGCCGTGCGGCGGCAGGACCGTCCGGATCGCCCTGTAGTTGGAGGCATGGGCGACGGCCATCTGCTGCCCCAGCATCGGGCAGACGTTCATCGCCGCTTCCCAGTGAGCGGCGGACTCCCATTCCGCCACGTTGACGAGAGGGAACCTGCTCCCCGGAACGGTCGTGCGGAACATGTACGTCCGGATGAAACCGGGCTGCGCCGCCATCAGCTCCGCGGCGCCCTGCCAAGCGTCGAGATAGGAGCTTTCCTTCTCCGCGTCGATCTCGATCGGAATGATCACGACATGGCGATCTTCCATCTGCCGCCTCCATTGCCTGTAAGGGGACCGCGACTCCCGACGCCCCGGGAGTCACGACCCGGTCGGTCATGTGCTCCGGGTGCCGGCTCCACGGGGTGAGCCGGCACCGTCTGAACCCAGCCTGCGCGCACTTGCTGTTAACCAGCAATCGAACTTGCGGAACTGGCAAACAGAACCGACCCGTTGACCAGGCCGTCGGCCCCGAACGCGCCAAGGCGCCAGGGGGACCGCCGACTGGCTACTCCTCGGGCTCCCAGGCGATCAGCTGCTCGAACACCCGCTGGTCGCCCTCCGCCTTCAGGTCGCTCAGCGTGAGGCGGCCCCAGACGAAGAGGAGCAGTTGCTCGGCCGTGCCCGTGGCCGAAGCGGAGGCGGGCGCGGCGTCGTCCGTGAGGGGCGCGGGCCAGGCGCCGGTGTCGTCCAGCGTGAGGAGCCAGGAGCGGCCCTCGGTGGCGTGGTAGTGGATGGTGGCGGCCTCGTGCGGCCAGGCCGCCGGGGTCGAGTTGCAGGTGTCGAGGAACTCGGCCACGCCGTCGATCGCGACGTCCGCCGGCATCGGCTGCACGGCGCCTGCGGCGAGCTGGGCGTCGTACGTGTGCACCAGCACCTCGTGCACCCGGCGCCGGGCAACGCCCCAGGCATTCGCCGGCGACACGCCGGCGCTCCACCAGGTCCAGCACGCGCGGTCCGGTCCGGCCTCGCGCAGCGTACTCAGCAGCAGCTCGTTCGACTCGGCGTACCAGGCCAGCAGCGCCTCGAGTTCGCGCGGCGGCTCCGCGGCATCCTTGGCCGGCGGAGCCTCGGCCGGGCCCGCGGCGACGATCGCGGCCCACCAGCGCTGGCCCGTACCCAGGTGCCGCACCAGGTCGAACAGCGTCCACTCGGGGCAGGACGGCACCGGCGCGTCGAGGCCGGGCGCGGCGGCAACCGCACTGCGGAAAGCGGCCGACCGCTCATCGAGCAGGTGCAGCAGGGCGGAAAACTCAAGACTCTCTGTCACGGCGCCACCCAACACTCCGGCTCAGCCTCCCGCACCCCATTTTCCCGGTCGTCAGCTGCGGGATTCAGAGCACCTGGGAGATGGCCTGGTCGTAGCCAAGTCCCCTTCGTGGCCAGCTCGTTGGAGGAGCGATGGGGAACGGGAACGCCGTGCCGGGAACCCGGCTCACTCGGTGAGCGACGTGCCGCATGGTGCGGAGAGGGCAGGATTCGAACCTGCGTGGATCCCTGAAGGGATCCGACCTCGAGGCGTGCTCGCTGGTCCCCGATCAGCCACTCCGGGCACCTCTCCCTGCTCCCGACCCCTTTTTGTCTCCGTGTCTCCGGGGTCGTTCACGTGAAAGAGAATGGCACGGGGTCCTGACACGCAACTGACACCGGACTGACCGTCACGCGGCGTGCGCGCGCCGCTCGGGCGCCTCCACGGTCGCCGGCCGGGAGGGGGAGTCGCTCACTTCGCCGGGGACCAGCCTCAGATGGCGGCGTCCACGTGTGTGCCGGGGGCCGGAGGACGCCGCGGGCAGCCAATCCTCGACACGGTCCATCACCACCAACAACAGCGCCAGAGCCGGCAGGAGCAGCATCGCTATCACGATCAGCACGTCGCGTCCCTTCCTCCGTGGCAGTACCGTCCGGGTGCCCACCCCGCGGAGTCTCAACGCGGTCGGGCGAGGGCTAGCGGAGGTCGCAGCGAGGTGTCGGCCGTCATGCCGGCTTGAGCGGGTGCCGTGCGGTTACCCGCCCGGTATGGCGAATCTGCATCTTCCAGGGCGAGGGGACCAGCACAGCGGTGAGGGGGCGCCGGCCTTCCGGGCGCCGTCGCCGCAGGAGGCGGGGCCCGGTCCGCACGTCGAGCAGTCGGCACCGGACGCGCCCACGGAACTGCCGAAACGGGCTTGGCGCGCCGTGCTCAAGGGCACCCTGAAGGAGTTCAAGGACGATGAGCTGACCGACCGGGCGGCGGCGCTCACCTACTACGGCGTGCTGTCCTTGTTCCCGGCCCTGCTGGTGCTGGTCTCCTTGCTGGGCATCACCGGCAGGTCGACGACCGACAAGGTGCTGGCCAACCTCAACCGGCTGGCACCCGGCTCCGCACGGGACGTCATCACCCGGGCCGTGGAGCAGTTGCAGGGCAACGCCGGCACCGGATCGGTGATGGCGCTGGTGGGCATCGTGGTGGCGGTGTGGTCGGCATCGGGGTATGTGGCCGCCTTCATCCGCGCCGCGAACGCCGTCTACGACATACCCGAGGGCCGTCCGGTGTGGAAGATCCTGCCGGTACGCCTCGGCGTCACGGTCGTGCTGATGGTGCTCGCCGTGGCCAGCGCGTTGATCGTCGTCTTCACCGGCACCCTGGCCGGCAAAGCCGGGCAGGCGCTCGGGATCGGCGACACGGCGCTGACCGTGTGGTCGGTCGCGAAATGGCCGGTCCTCCTCCTGCTGGTCACGGCGATGATCGCCCTCTTGTACTGGGCGAGCCCCAACGCGAAGGTGAAAGGGTTCCGCTGGGTGACACCGGGCAGTTTCCTCGCGCTGATGATCTGGATGGCCGCCTCCGCCGGGTTCGCCGTCTACGTCGCCGACTTCGCCTCCTACAGCAAGACGTACGGCACGATGGCCGGCGTCATCGTCTTCCTCGTCTGGCTGTGGATCACCAACCTCGCCGTACTGCTGGGCCTGGAGTTCGACGCCGAGACCGTGCGCCAGCGCGCCGTCGCCGGCGGACACCCGCCCGAGGCCGAGCCCTACACCCAGCCGCGCGACACCAGGACGTGGGACGAGGAGGACGTACGCCGGCTGGATGACGCCTGACCAGTCGTGACCTCCAGGCGCGGCGACCACAGGGCGGGCATCGTGCGCCGGTCAGAGGGAGGGTGCGGGCTGCAGGCGCATGTCGGCGGGGCCGGTTCCCGGGGTGTTGGTGCAGGAGTAACGGCCGGGGGCCTGGTCGAGCTGGAGGCCGAGGCAGACGCCCAGGGCACGCTGGCCGTAGTAGTCGGGGTGCAGCGATTCCTGGCGCTGGCCTTGCCCGAGGCCGCTGGTCACGAAGCGGACCCATTCACTGGTGCGGCCGGAGGGCTGCCGGCCGGGGCCGGCCTGAACGGTGGTGGTGGAGCAGACCTCCCGGCCGTCGAAGGCACGGGACAGGTCGAGGAATTCAGCACCGGCCGTCCGGGCGGCCGAGGCGAGGGCGGTGCTGATCTCGGGGACGAGTTCGTCGTGGGCCCAGGTGAGGTCCTTGTCGAAGAAGGGGCAGCCGCCTTGTGCCAGGCGGTCGTACTTCTCTCCCGGGTAGCGGACCCGGCCGCCGTCGGGCAGCGGGGAGGGGTAGGACTGGAGGATCAGGCGATAGCTGCCCTTCGGGTGGCCCGCCCGGTCCATGGCGGTGGTGATGTCGCCCAGCGCGTTGACGGCCGCGGCACGCATCGCGGGCAGCCGGTCCCGCACCCGCGGCCCTTCGGACGGAGCACAGGGGCTCGCGCCGATCGGGGCGAGGAAGCTCTTCGCGCAGGAGGTGATGACGCTCTCGAAGCCGAGGTCGTTGCCCCCGACGGAAACGACGACCGCGCGCACGGCGTGGCCGGTGACGGCGTCCTGGAGCTGCTTCGCCTGGGACGGCTCCGTCTTGAAGGGGCTCCCGCCGTGCTCGGGCAGCAGGATCGCGGTGGACGTGGCGCCTGAGCAGGCCAGGTTGAGGCGATGGTTCTGGACGGGTGCGGAGTCGACTTCGGCGCTGTCGGACCGGTTGCAGCGGTCGTCGTAGGAAGTGCCGTACACCCGATGCGGATCGCTCGTGTACGTCGCGGCGTCGAAGGCACGATCAGTGTGCGCGTGGCCGTCGGCGCTGCTGTCGCTGTTGCCCGCCCACCGGCCCGCCTCGCCCGAGATGAAGCTGTCTCCCAGCGACACCACCCACGGCGCCTCGGCCCTGTTCCGCGCCGGCACCGCTGCCGTGCCCGACGCGCTTGGTCAAGATCCATCGGGTCACGAGTCTGTCCCAGCGGCGTCGGCCTCGGACAGGCGGTGAGGGGCGGCGCGGCCAGTGCCGGTACGTGTTCTGCCACGGCGTGTGTAACAGGCCTGTCCCCAGCGGGAGTTCGGGGGAACGGCGCGCCGGGGCCGAGCAGTCCTGTTGATCAGAAACGCAGCCGGTACCGATTCCCACCGACTCACGTGGACGCGTGCAGGACGGTACCGAGCGGCCGATGCCCGCAACCGATCCGAGGAAAACGATGCGCGTTCACAAGCTCACCTTCGCCGCTCTGGCCGTCGCCGCGAGCCTCTCGCTCACCGCCTGTCAGAACGACGACGGCGGTACGACGGGACAGGGTGACCCGTCGGCCGCGTCCACCGCCTCCTCCCAGGACGGCGGCACGGGAGGAGGCAACGGCTCCGGTCAAGGCGGCGGCGCGCAGGCCTCCGACGGCGCGGGCTCGGCCGGGAACGGTTCGGCGGGCAAGGGGTCCTCCGCGCAGGGCACGGCCGCGGGCAGCGGATCCGGCGCGGCAGGCGGGACCGGCAAGGCAGCCTGGTGCCGTACCGACGAGCTGGAGATCACGGCGGTGGACAACACCATCGACGGCGACCCCGATCGCACCGTCGCGGTGACGATGAAGAACCACGGTGGCCGGGACTGCACGATCTCGGGCTACGCCGGCGTCGACCTCAAGCTCAGGGAAGGAACGCTGTCCGCGAAGCGCACGGGTGAGAAGGCCGTCTCGTCCATCCTGAAGAACGGGCAGTCGATCGCCTTCGGCATCCACTACCCGTCCAACGACACGGGCGGCTCCGGCGTCCGCATCACCGGGCTGCTGGTGACGCCGCCGAACGAGACCAACACGGTTGCCCTCAAGTGGCCCGGCGCCGCCACGCTGCCCGTCACGGACGAAACCACCTCCCAGGTGACGGTCGGCCCGGTGGGCAGCGCCGGCCAGGGCGGCTGACCGCCGAGGGTCAGGATCCAGGGGGGACGGCGCGGTTCAGGGGTTCCAGGTCGTCGTAGAGGGCAGCGTGGAGTGCGGCGGCGAGTTCGCGAGCTCGTTCTTCGTCCCGCACGCCGTGCATCATGAAGTAGACGGGTCCCGTGTAGGCGCCGAAATCGACCTCGTGGTTGTCGACCAGGCGGAGGATCGCGGCCCGGATGGCTTCGTTGACGGCGTCGGAGACCCCGCGGCCGGAGCCGGCGGTGAGGGTGTCCGCCTTCACGGTCCAGCGCGGACCCTCGGCCTCGATGGCGACGAATACGGCGTTGTGCGCCATGGCATTGCGGTAGGCGTCGTGGAAGGCGTTGGTACCGGTGGCATCCGGGACGAGGTGAGCGGGGCAGGGAACCGGTAGTGGCTGCACCTGTGCATTCTGCCAAGAGGAGCCGTCCATACCGGCTCGCAACGCGAGGGCGAACCGCGGCCTTCGCGCCTTCTCGGAACCTTGCCGCCCCGCCGGGAGCAGTGACTGATCGTCAAGCCGTGGTGGATCACGTGTTCTAGGATCTCGGGATGAGCGACGAGCTTCTTCACCTCACGGTCCTGGGCTGCGCGACGCCCTACCCGAGCGTGGACAACCCGTGCTCCGGCTACCTGGTGTCGAGCGGGGACACCCGGATCTGGGTGGACGCGGGCAGCGGGACGCTCGGCCCGCTCCAGCGTCATGTGCGGCTGGACGACCTCGATGCGATCTGGATCTCGCACCTGCACGCCGATCACAGTGCGGACCTGCTCACCGCGTACTACGGCGCCCTGTACGCGGACATTCGCCTCGCAGCGCCGATCCCTCTCTACGGTCCGCCTGGTATCGCCGACCGGCTGGCCGATTTCCTCACCAACACCCCGGCGCGCAGTCCGATCGAATCCGCCTTCGCGATCACCGAGTTGCACGACGGGCATCAGGCGGTCGTTGGCTCGCTCCGGCTGACCAGCCGGGCGGTGGCGCACGGCATTCCGGCCTTCGCCGTGCGCATCGAGGCGGCGGGCAAGTCGCTGGTGTACTCCGGGGACACGGCGCCGTGCCCGAGCCTCACGGAGCTGGCCGCAGGATGCGACGTGCTGTTGTGCGAAGCCGAGAGCGCACAGGCACCAGTCGAGGGCGAACAGGTGCACCACACCCCCGAGGAGACCGGCGACACAGCCGGCGCGGCCGGGGCAGGCCGACTGATCGTCACCCACGTCGGCCGCTTCCTCACGCCGCGGCAAGCGGTGGCACGCGCTTCGACGCGGTTCGATGGTCCGGTGGACTACGCCGCCCCCGGCGCCACCTTCTCCATCGGCTAGGGGATTCCGTTTGGATCAGGCCGGATGAGGGAGCGGGGCCCGGTGCGTGCAGGTTGCGGTTCGAAAGTTTCGAGGATGGTGGCCCTCGGCGGTCTGCGGGGTGCGCAACTCCTGGGCCAGGGTAGCGAGAACACCTCGGGCGACTCCTTGTAACCGGTCCATGACCAGGGGATCTGTCCTCGCGGGCGAATTGTGCCGAGCAGAAAGCTTTCGAAACTTCTACCGAAACTGTTGACACCCGTCGGTCGCCGTCCAGACTGTTCGCCAGGCCGGTGCTCGTCACCGGCGGTCCGGGCCGCACGTCGACCCGGCATTCGGTCGCGGCTCCCATCGCGGCCAAATGTGTCATGCCCATGCCCCATTCGGTCGTCCCCGGCCGGTGACGGCCCGGGGCCTGGCGCACAGCAGGCCCTCCACACCCGCACAGGGAGGAAACACCCCCATGAGTACGCTGATCCACGGGATGCGCCGCAGACGCGGCCTCGTGGCTGTCGTCCGAGGGCTCGTCGCCGCCGCGGCGGCGGCCGTGCTCGCCTTCGCGCTGCCCGGCGCCGCGCAGGCCGGCACGACGATCACCTCGAACAGCACCGGCACCAACAACGGCTACTTCTACTCGTTCTGGGAGCAGTCCAGCGGGGCCACGATGACCCTGGGATCGGGCAGCAACTACAGCCTGACCTGGAACTCGGCCGCGCAGAACGTCGTCGCCGGCACCGGCTGGAACCCGGGCAACAACAACACCGTCTCGTACTCGGGCACGTGGAACTGCAACGGCAACTGCTACCTGTCGCTGTACGGCTGGACCACCAACCCGCTGATCGAGTGGTACATCGTCGACAACTACGGCAACTACAACCCGAGTTCGGGTGCCACCAAGCTGGGCTCGGTCAGCAGTGACGGCAGCACGTACGACCTGTACAAGACGACCCGCGTCAACGCGCCGTCCATCGAGGGCACCGCGACGTTCGACCAGTACTGGGCGGTCCGCCAGGCCAAGCGCACCGGCGGCACCATCACCGTGTCGAACATCTTCAACGCCTGGAAGAACCTCGGCCTGAACCTCGGCACCCCGAACTACGAGATCCTGGCCACCGAGGGCTACCAGAGCAGCGGCAGCTCCAACATCACCGTCACCAGCGGCGGCGGCAGCAGCGGTGGCGGCGGCACCACCCCGCCTCCCAGCGGCGGTGGCGGCGGCAGCGGCGGCTGCACCGCGACGCTGTCGGCCGGCCAGCAGTGGAGCGACCGCTACAACCTGAACGTCTCGGTCACCGGCTCCAACAACTGGAAGGTGACGGTCAACGTCCCGACGCCGGAGAAGATCAGCTCCACCTGGAACGCCAACGCCAGCTATCCGAGCAGTCAGGTCCTGGAGGCCACACCCAACGGGAGCGGCAACAACTGGGGTATGACGATCATGACGAACGGCACCTGGACATGGCCCACCGTGTCCTGCGCGGTCACCTCCTGATCCGCGTTCTCTGAGCACCACTCGCCGAGTACCACGTCGCGGCGCGGCGGCTTCCGGGCCTCCGCGCCGCTTCGCGTTCTCGCGGCGCGTACTACGGCGCCACGTCCTCCAGTTGCCGTCCGCTCGTTTCCTCCGCGGCCGCCCCCGCCGTGAGCGAGCCGATCAGGGCCACCACCGCGAGGGTCACGAACACGGTGCCGAGCGCGCCGTCCGCGTAGACCGCGCCGACCACGATCGGGCCGAGGATGACGCCGAGGCGGTTCATGGCGCCGCCGATGCTGGAGCCCAGGGCGCGTATGCGGGTGGGGAAGAGTTCGGGGGTGTACAGGTACAGGCAGATGTTGGAGCCGAAGAGGAAGACGCTCGCCAGCGAGGTCCACACCAGTACGCCCATGGCCGAACCGCCGGAGAAGACGCCGAGCAGCAGCAGGGCGACGGCGGCGGCGCCCAGGCACCGGGTGACCGTGCGGCGGCGCCCGGCGCGGTCCACGGTCAGGGCCACGAGCAGGCAGCCGACGAGTCCCGCGCAGGAGGTCACCGTCGAGTACCCGAGCGCTTCCGAGAGGCTCAGGCCGAAGCGGGTGCCGTAGATGGTGGGCAGCCAGGACGTGATGCCGTAGTTGACGAAGTAGCCGGTGAACCACAGGACACCGACGACCAGCGTGCGCCTGCGGTAACGGCCGCGGAGCAGTTCCCGCAGGCCGCTTCGGCCCTCGGGCACCCGTGTCGCGGGCGCCGCGGGTGCGGGCTCGGGCAGGGGTGCGCCGGTGGCCTTCTCGACCTTCCGCTCGATCGCCGCCATCGTCTCCAGGGCCTGCTCGTGGCGTCCGCGGTCGGCGAGCCAGCGCGGCGACTCGGGTACGCAGCGGGTGATGAGCAGGCACAGCGCTCCGGGGACCGCCGCGAGGGCGAACATCCAGCGCCAGCCGAGCAGCGGCACCAGCCACGAGGCGAGCAGGGCGCCGGCGGTCAGGCCCGCCGGGAAGACCAGCTCGTACAGGAGGACGAAGCGGCCCCGCTGGTGGGTGCGGGTGATCTCGGCGATGAAGGTGGCCGCGACCGGCACCTCGCCGCCGATGGCCAGGCCCTGGACGAAGCGGGCGGCCATGAACGGCGCGGGTGAAGTGCACAGGGTGAGCGCCAGGTTGCACAGACTGGACAGCGCGATGCAGGCCGCGATGACCTTCACCCGGCCGAGGCGGTCGGCCAGGCGGCCCGACAGCAGCGCCCCGGCGAGCATGCCCACCGAGCCGACGGTCATCAGCGCGGTGGTCTGCCCGGTGCCCAGCTGCCATTCGGCCCGTAGCTGGGGCAGCGCGTAGGCGATGAGCAACTGGTCGAAGGCCTCGAAGAAGGTCACCGCGCCGATGACGAGGCGGACGGTGACGTGCCAACGGCACAGAGGCAGGCGTTCGAAGCGGGCGCCGATGGCGGCGGCGAGGGCGGCGGCGTCGGGGTGGCGGCCCGCGCTGGGAGCGTCGATGGTCATGGAGGGGGCCTCCGGCTTCCGCGCGGGATGTCGGGACGCGCGGCAGTGGTAGGGCCGGGCGGGACGGGCCTGAGCGGCCCCGCGTACGCGCGGCGGTGAGAGACGGGAGGGCTCGGCGGGTCGGGGGGCAGTGCCTGAGGGTGCGCCGGCGGATCTCCCCGCCGACCAGTTGCATAAGGGCTGAATGTTTCAGCGCTTAGGTTGTACCCCTTGTGCGACGGGGGCCGTCAAGGGTTCGCCGCCGGGTAAAAAACATCGGGCCGCCCCCCTTGCGGTCGGAATATTTAAGCCCTTAGATTTCAAGCGCTTTGCCGATCGGCTTCGGCTCCGTGAGTGGGCCGCCCACGAAGCTCCCCCTGCCACTCCTGTCCGGAGGTTCTGCCATGCCGCGCATCCCACCCGACGAGATCCTCATCGCGGGAGTGTTCCGGCGCGGCGCGGGCGCACCGATCGAGACGGCGGACCCGGCCGACGGGACCCTGATCACCACGATCCACGCCGCCTCGCCCGCCGACGTCGACGAGGCGGCCGGCGCCGCCGCGGCGGCGGCCGCCACGCCCGCCTGGCGCGACCTGCTGCCGCACCGGCGCGCCCGCCTCCTGTACCGGATCGGCGACCTGATCGAGGAGCACGCCGCCGAACTGTCCGCGCTCCAGACCGCCGACACCGGCAAGACCCTCACCGAGACCCTCGCCCTGGCCATGAGCGCCGCAGGCACCTTCCGCTACACCGCCGCCGCGCTCGAGACCGCCGAGGACTCGCTCACTCCCGCCCGCGGCCCCTACGTCACGATGAGCGTGTACGAGCCGATCGGAGTGGTCGGCGCCGTCAACCCGTGGAACTCGCCGATCGCCTCCGACGCGCAGAAGGTGGCCCCGGCCCTCGCCGGCGGGAACGCCGTCCTGCTCAAGCCCGCCGAGTGGACGCCGCTCGTCTCACTCGCCTTCGGCCGTCTGGTCCACCGGGCGCTCACCGAGGCCGGGATGCCGACCGCGCTGCTCTCCGTCCTGCCGGGCAAGGGCAGCGTCGTGGGGAACGCGATCGTCACCCATCCGCTCGTGCGCCGGATCGGCTTCACCGGCGGCACCGCTACCGGCCGCACCGTCGCGCGCGCCGCCGCCGACAAACTCGTCCCGGCCTCCCTGGAACTGGGCGGCAAGTCACCGACGATCGTCCGCGAGGACGCCGACGTCGAACAGGCCCTCGCCGGTGTGCTGTTCGGGATCTTCTCCTCCAGCGGGCAGTCCTGCATCGCCGGGTCGCGGCTCTTCGTGCACCGCTCGCTCTACGACTCCTTCCTCGGCGAACTCGTCGAGCGGGTACGGAAACTGCGGGTCGGACCGGGCACCGATCCCGGCACCCAGGTCGCCCCGCTCGTCCACCACCGCCATCGCGACGCCGTCGCCGCGTACGTGGACCTCGCGCGCGCCGAGGGCGGGCGCATCCTGTGCGGCGGAGCCGCCCCGGACGGCGCGGCCCACGCGGACGGCGCCTACTACCTGCCGACCGTCATCGACGGGCTGCCCAACTCCGCCCGGGTGTGCCAGGAGGAGATCTTCGGTCCGGTCCTCGTCGCACTGCCCTACGAGGACGAGGACGACCTCGTCCGGCAGGCCAACGCCAGCGTGTACGGCCTCGCCTGCGGCATCTGGACCCGCGACGCCCGTGCGGCCTGGCGGCTGGCCCGGCGCATCGAGGCGGGAACCGTCTGGATCAACACCTACAAACAGTTCTCCATCTCCACCCCTTTCGGCGGGATGAAGGACAGCGGCCTCGGCACGGAGAAGGGCCGCGACCTCATCCGCGCCTACCAGCGGCAGAAGTCCCTGTACTGGGGCACCGACGCCACCCCCCTGCCCTGGGCCGGCTGACCCACACCCCGGAGACCCTCACCATGACGCACCCCCCGATCGCCCGGCTGCGCGCCCTGCGCTCCGTGGAACTGCTCACCCCGCACTTCGCCGAGGCCACCGACTTCTACGAGCAGGCCTGGGGACTGGAGGTCGTCGAGGCCGAGCACAGCACGAGCTGGCTGCGCGGCACCGGCGAGGAACACCACGCCCTCCAGCTCACCCGTGCCGACCGGATCGGCCTGGGGAAGCTCGCCTTCGCCGTGGGCACCCCCGCCGAGATCGACGAGGCGGCACGCGGACTCGAGGCACGCGGCATCACCCCGGTCAGCGGTCCTGGACCGCTCGACCAGGTGGGCGGCGGCTACGGCCTGCGGTTCCGGGACAACGACGGACGGCTGATCGAACTGTCCGCCGACACCTGGGCGGTGGCGGCCCGCGGACGGGACGCCGCGGTGCCGGTCGGCGTCACGCACGCGGTGCTCAACACCCCCGACATCGACGCGTCGGTGGCCTTCTACCAGGACGTCCTGGGCATGCGCGTGTCGGACTGGTCCGAGCACCAGATGGCGTTCCTGCGCTGCAACAGCGACCACCACTGCGTCGCCTTCAACCAGGCGGCCTGGGTGTCCCTGAACCACGTGGCGTACGAGATGAACTCGGTCGACCACTTCATGCGCGGCCTCGGGCGGCTGCGGCACCAGGGCGTCACCCCCGAGTGGGGGCCGGGCCGGCACGGGCCCGGAAACAACACCTTCTCCTACTTCACCGACCCCACCGGCCTCGTCTGCGAGTACACCTCGGAGGTCGCCCAGGTCGTCGAGGACGCCTGGATCTGCAAGGTGTGGCGGCGCACCCCCGAACTGTCCGACGTGTGGGGCACCGCCGGACCGCCGTCCCGGCTGATCCGCGCCCACATGGCGGGCACGCCCGACGGCAGCCCCGTCGTCCCGCCCGTCGACGCCGAAGGAGTCCCCGCATGAGCACCCCCACCCCGCGCCGCGTCGGCCTGATCGGCTGGGGCGCCATCGGCCGAGTCGTCGGCGGCGCGCTCGCCGCGGGCGACATCCCGGGCGCCGAACTCGTGTGCGTGGCCGACAACCGGCCCGTCGGGGACTCCGCCCCGGTCCCGCAGTACACCGTCGAACAGGCCCTCGACCACTGCGACCTGATCGTCGAGGCCGCCGGACAGGCCGTGGTGCGCGAGTGGGGCGAGGCGATCCTCGCCTCCGGCACCGACCTGCTCGTCGCCTCGACCGGCGCCCTCACCGACGACGAACTGGCCAAGCGGCTGCTGCACACCGGGCCCGGCCGCGTGTACTTCACCGGCGGCGCGGTCGGCGGACTCGACCTGTTGCAGGCCGTCCGCGCCATGGGCCCCCTCGACGAGGTCCGGCTGACCACCACCAAACTGCCGTCCACCCTCGAACAGCCCTGGATGGACGAGGAGTTGCTCGCCCGCATGCGGTCGGCCACCGGGCCGGTCGAGGTCATGACGGGGACCGCGCGGGACGTTCCGGTGAAGTTCCCCAAGTCGACCAACGTCGCGGCCTCCGTCGCCCTCGCCGTCGGAGACCCGGAGACGGTGCGCGTCAGCGTCGTCGCCGACCCGGCGGCCCGGCACACCTCCCATGTGATCGAGGCGTCCGGCGCCCACGGGGACTACCGCTTCGAGGTACGGCACCTGCCGGACGCCACCAACCCGGCCACCAGCCAGGTCGTCCCGTACGCGGTGCTCCGTTCGCTCGCCGCGCTCGCCGGACGGACGGGGCAGATCCTGTGACCGCCTACGACATCCGGGGCCTGCACCTGGAAGAGGCCGGCGACGGCGGACCGCTGCTGCTGTGCCTGCACGGCATCGGCTCCTCCTCGGCGGCCTTCGCCCCCCAACTCGCGGCACTGGCGGACGGCTTCCGGGTCGTCGCCTGGGACGCGCCCGGATACGCGCGGTCGGCCGACCCCGAACACCCGCTCACCATGGACGACTTCGCCGACACCGCCGCCGAGGTGATCCGCGCCCGGGGCGGCGCCGCCCACGTCCTCGGCGTCTCCTGGGGCGGCGTGATCGCACTGCGGCTGGCCGTGCGCCACCCCGGCCTGGTCGAGTCGCTGATGATCTGCGACTCCTCACCCGGCTCCGGCACCGACCCCGAGAAGGCTGCCGGGATGCGGGCCCGCGCCGAAGAACTCGCCCGGACCGGCCCGGAGGCCTTCGCCGCCGCCCGCGCCCCGCGCCTGGTGTCCCCCGACGCTCCCACCGACCTGGTGCGGCGCGTGACCGCCACCATGGCCGCCGCCGTCCGCCTGCCGGGCTACGCACACGCGGCCGAGGCCATGGCCTCCACCGACCTGCGCGGCGAACTGCACCGCATCACCGCGCCCACCCTCGTCCTGTGCGGCGACAAGGACCGGATCACCGGTCCCGACGGCTCACAGGTCCTGGCCGGCGGTCTGCACAAGACCGCCTACGTGATCGTCAAGGACGCCGGTCACCTGGCCAACCAGGAGCAGCCCGAGCGCGTCAACGCCTGGCTCGCCTCCCACCTGCACATCGTCACCGACCACCACGCTCACGCCACGAAGGGCTGATCACCATGCCTTTGACCACCACCGAGTACGACAACGGCGGCGACCTCGCCAAGTACACCGACTCCCTGATCGCCACCAAGGACTCCCGCGAGCCCGACTGGGGCACCCTGTCCTTCCAGGAGAAGGCGGGCCCGCAGTACAAGCGCGCACAGATCCGCTACGTCGGCTCCGGAGCCACCGGCAACCACGAGGACGACAACCGGATCATCCCCTCCGGCGGCTTCACCTTCTCGAACATGCTGCTGCCGCCCGGCGCGGAGGGCCCGGCCCACACCCACCACGACGTCGAGGAGGCCTTCTTCGTCCTGGAGGGCAAGGTCCGCGTCGGCATCCACCGCGGTCCCGACGAGGTCGAGTACCGGACCCTCGGTTACCGCGACATGATCGTGGTGCCGGCCGGCGTCACCCGCTCGCTGAAGAACGAGGGCGACACCGAAGCGCTGTTCTGCGTCATCATCGGCACGCGGAAGCCCCAGGTGCCGACGTACCCCGAGTACTCCCCGCTGTACGGCATCACCCGTGACTGAGCCGGCCGCCCGGCGCACCGTCGTCGTGACGGGCGCGGGCCGTGGCCTCGGCGAGGCCATGGCCCGCCGCGCGGCGGCGGACGGGTTCCGGGTGGTGGTCGCCGAGCTGAACACCGCCTGGGGCGAGCGGACCGCCCAGGCGATCCGCTCGGCGGGCGGCGAGGCGGAATCCGTGCCGCTGGACGTCGCGGACCCCGCGTCGGTCGCCGCGCTCGCCGACCGCCTGGCCGGCTCCGGTCCCGTCTACGGGCTGGTCAACAACGCCGCGCTGGCCAACGGCGTCGGCGGCAAGGAGTTCCAGGACATCGACATCGAGGTCTGGGACCGGCTGATGGCGGTCAACGCGCGCGGCCCCTGGCTGGTGGCCAAGCACCTGCTGCCCCTGATGAGCCGGCCCGGCCGCATCGTCAACGTCGCCTCCGACGCCGCCCTGTACGGCTCGCCCCGGCTCGCCCACTACCTCGCCTCCAAGGGCGCGGTCATCTCCCTCACCCGGGGCATGGCCCGCGAGTTGGGCGAGCAGGGCATCACCGTCAACGCGGTCGCCCCGGGCCTCACCGAGGTCGAAGCCACCGAGACCGTCCCGCCCGAGCGCCACGCGCTCTACGCCACCCACCGCGCGATCACCCGCCCGCAGCGGCCCGAGGACCTCACCGGCCTCGTCGCCTATCTGCTCGGCGAGGAGTCCCGCTACGTCACCGGACAGGTGATCGCCGTCAACGGCGGCTTCACCATGCACTGACATCCACCACTCGACCCCCTGCAAGGAGTACGTCATGGATCTCGGCCTCGCCGACCGCACGGTACTCGTCACCGGAGGCAGCTCCGGCGTCGGCCTGGCCACGGTCCGCGCCCTGCTCGACGAAGGTGCCCGCGTCGCCATCTGCGGGCGGGACGGTGAACGCCTCGCCAAGGCCGCCGCCCGGGTCGGCGCCGGCCCCGACCGCCTGTTCACCGCCACCTGCGACGTCCGCGACGGCGACGCCGTACGCCGCTTCACCGACGCCGCCGCCGCCCACTTCGGCGGACACATCGACGGCCTGGTCAACAACGCCGGCCAGTCCCGCATGAAACGCCTGGACGACACCACGGCCGAGGACTGGCGCGACGAACTGGAGCTGAAGTTCGCGGGCGTCCTCAACCCCCTTGCCGCCGCGCGCCAATACCTGCGCGCCTCGGACGCGGCTTCGGTGGTGAACGTCAACGCCGTGCTGGCGAAGCAGCCCGAGACCCGCCTGATCACCACCAGCGCCGCCCGCGCCGGCATCCTCAACCTCTCCAAGTCTCTCGCGCACGAACTCGCCGCCGAGGGCATCCGGGTCAACTCCGTCTGCCTCGGCCTGATCGACACCGGGCAGTGGACCCGCCGGCACGCGGCTGCCGACAGCGGCCTCACCTACGACGACTGGCAGGCCGAACTGGCCGCCGACCGCGGCATCGCGCTCGGCCGGCTCGGCCGCGCCGACGAAGTGGCGTACGCCGTCGTCGCGCTGCTCGCCCCGCGCGCCTCCTACATCACCGGAACCAGCATCGACGTCTGCGGCGGAGTCGGCCGCGGCATCCTGTGAGGAGCCTCTCCATGCAGTACGACAACGGAGGCGACCTCCTCGTCGCCCATCTGAAGTCCCTCGGCATCGACACCGTCTTCGGCATCGTGTCCGTGCACAACCTGCCGCTCGTCGAAGCGGTCGACCGTGAGCTGCGCTTCGTACCGGTGCGCCACGAGGCCACCGCCGTCAACGCCGCCGACGGATACGGGCGGGCCCGCGGCTCCATCGGCTGCGCGCTGACCTCCACCGGAACCGGGGCGGGCAACGCGGCCGGCTCGTTGATCGAGGCCCTGGCGGCCGGCACGTCGGTCCTGCACGTCACCGGGCAGATCGAGTCCGCCCACCTGGGCGGCGGGCGCGGATTCATCCACGAGACGAAGGACCAGCTCGGCATGCTGACGGCCGTGTCCGCGTACGCGGCCACCGTCGGCTCCGCACGCGACGCCGGACGGCTGCTGCGCGAGGCATCCGCCGCCGCCCTCAGCACGCCCGGCGGACCCGCCAGCATCGAGTGGCCCATCGACCTGCAGTACGCGCCCCAGCAGGACACGGGCGAGACGGCCACCGCCGCCCCTGACCCGGTGCCCACCCCCGCCGCCCTCGCCGCCGCGCGGGAACTGCTGGCCGCCGCCCGCCGCCCGCTGATCTGGGCGGGCGGCGGCGCCACCACCGCGCGCGACGAACTGCTCGCCCTGCTGGAGGCCACCGGCGCCGGCCTGCTCACCTCCAACTCCGGCCGCGGCAGCGTCCCCGAGGACCATCCGCTGGTCATCGGCAACTTCGCCACCACCCCGCCCTGCCGGGCCCTCCTCGCCGAAGCCGACGTACTCCTCACCATCGGCACCCACTTCCGCTCCAACGAGACCGCCGACTACGGACTGGAGCTGCCCGCCGCACACCTCCAGATCGACGTCGACCGGGCCGCCCTCGGCCGGGTGTATCCGGCGCCCCACGCCCTGCACGGCACCGCCGCCGTCCTGCCCGCGCTCACCGCGGCCGCCCGCCGCGCGGACGCCGACTGGACGGCCCGCGTGAAAACCGTCCGCGAGGACGTACGCGCCACCCTGCACGACAACATCGGCCCCCAGGCCGCCGTCTGCGACGCCCTCGCCGCCGCCCTGCCGCGCGGCGCCGTCGTCGCCCGGGACGTCACCATCCCCTCGTCCTCCTGGGGCAACCGGCTGCTGCCGATCCACGATCCGCGCGCCAACGTCTTCCCCCGCGGCGGTGGCATCGGCCAGGGCCTCGGCATGGGCATCGGCGCCGCGCTCGCCCGGCCGGAGCAGCCGACCGTCGTCATCGCCGGCGACGGCGGCCTCGCCGTCCATCTCGGCGAACTCCTCACCGTCGCACAGGAACGCCCCCGCCTGACCCTGATCATCTTCAACGACGGCGGATACGGGGTGCTGCGCAACATGCAGGACACGTACGGCGAACGCCGCTCCGGCGTCGACCTGTTCACCCCGGACTTCGCCGCGCTCGCCGCCGCCTGCGCCCTTCCCTACGCACGCATCGCGTCGCAGACGGACGCCGCACCCGTCCTGCGGGCGGCCCTCGCCTCCGACGGCCCGACCCTCGTCGAGGTCGACCTCGACGCGCTCGGCCCGATGAAGAACCCGTTCACCCCACCCGTCACGATCCCCGCCGCGTAGGGAGGCCACCGCCATGACCGCTGACCGCGAGTACGAACTCGACCTCCTCGTCCGCCGGATGACCTGGGAGGCGGAAGGCGTCCTCTCCGTCGACCTGGTCCACCCCGACGGCAAACCGCTGCCCGCCTGGACCCCGGGCGCCCACCTCGACCTGCACGTCGGCGGCCACGTCCGCCAGTACAGCCTGTGCGGCGACCCCGCCGACCTCACGGCCTACCGCCTGGGCGTCCTCGACGAACCGTCCTCGCGCGGCGGTTCACGGCACGTGCACAGCAAGCTGCGCCCGGGCCAGAGCGTGCGGGTGGCCGGCCCGCGCAACCACTTCGCCCTGGAACCCGCCGCGTTCTACGTCTTCCTCGCCGGCGGCATCGGCATCACCCCGATCCTGGCGATGGCCCGCCAGGCCGGGCGGAACGGGGTGCCCTACCGGCTCGTGCACGGCGGCAGGACCCGCGCCACCATGGCCTTCAGCGCCGAACTGACCGCGCTGACCGGCGGCGAGGTGACCCTCGTACCGCAGGACGAGCAGGGCCACATCGACCTCGCGGCCGCCCTGCGGGACCTGCCGGACGACGCCCTCGTGTACTGCTGCGGACCCGAACCGCTGCTGAAGGCGGCCGAAGAGACCTGCCCCGCGGGCCGGCTGCGCATCGAACGGTTCGCCGCGCCCGCCACCGCGGCACCCGACGGCGACGACACCGCCTTCGAGGTCGAATGCCGCACCTCGGGGGTGACCCTGACCGTCGACGCCACCACCTCCGTCCTCGAAGCCGCCGAGAACGCGGGCCTGACCGTCACCTCCTCCTGCCGCGACGGCATCTGCGGCTCCTGCGAGACCCGCGTCCTCGCAGGCACCCCCGACCACCGCGACCACCTGCTCAGCGAGGCCGAACGCGCCGCCGGCGAGACGATGATGATCTGCGTCTCCCGCTGCGCCTCCGACCGCCTCGTCCTGGACCTGTGACCCGTACGGAGAGCGAGACATCCATGACCACCGACACCTGGCCGTACCTGGACCCGCACCAGAGCCGACACCACGAGCCCACCCCGTACGAGCTGAAGCTCGCCCGCACCCTGGAGGAGATCTTCACCCGCGACGGCCACGATCTGGCCGACGTCGTGGCCGGGCTCAACGCCCGCCAGGTCCACACCCCCGCCGGTGAACCGTGGACCGAGGAGACCTTCCGCACCGAGATGCACCGCCTGGGAGCCTGACATGACCCTCTCCACGCACGACACCGCGACGCACATCCACGCCCACGGCCTGCGCAACCAGTGGCACCCGGTGGTCCCCTCCCACTTCGTGCGGCCCGGCGGACTGCGCAAGGTCACCGCGCTCGGCGAGAACTGGCTGCTGTTCCGCAAGGCCGACGGCACCCTGTCGATGCTCGCCGACCGCTGCCCGCACCGCGGCGCCCCGCTCTCCCTCGGCAAACACCTGGGCGACCGCGTCGCCTGCTGGTACCACGGCGTCGAAGTCGACGGCTCCGGCACGGTCACCTCCGTGCCCGGACTGCCCGGCTGCAACCTGGAGGGCAAGACGCTCGTCACCTCCCTGCCCGTGCGCGAGGTCGGCGGCGCCATCCTCGCCTACTTCGGCGACGAGGAGCACCCCGAGCCGGTGGACCTCACCCTCCCCGAACCGCTCACCAACCCCGGTGTCTCCTCCTTCCTCTGCTACGCCGAGTGGAACGTCCCGTGGCGCTTCGCCATGGAGAACCTCCTCGACCCGATGCACGGCGCGTTCCTGCACCACGAGTCGCACACCATGTACGACGGCGACACCACGGCCAAGTTCCGCATCCGCGAGACCGAGCGGGGCTACTTCTTCGAGAAGACCGACCAGCGCGGCGTCAACTTCGACTGGGTGGAGCTGTGCCGCACCGGCGTCGACTGGGTCGACCTGTCCATCCCTTACCCGCCGTCCGCCGGCCCCGGCGGCCCCTTCGGCATCGTCGGCATGGCGTGCCCGGTGGACGCGGGGCGCACCGGCGTCTTCTTCTGGCGCTACCGCGAGGTCTCCGGCTGGCAGCGCGACACCTGGCGCTTCCTCTACCGGACCCTCATCGAGGAACGCCACTGGCAGGTGCTGGAGCAGGACCGCGTCATGCTGGAGGCCATGCCCGCCGACGCGGACCAGCGGGAGAACCTCTACCAGCACGATCTCGGGGTGGTCCGGCTGCGCCGCATCTACCGGACGCAGGCCGAACAGCAGTCGAAGGCGCCCGCGGCGGCTCCGGCCCGATGACCGGGAGGCCGCCGGGCTCCGGGGCCCGGCGTGCGGACGGGGGAGGCGGGGCAGCCCCCGGGCTCGCGCGGCACGCGCTCCCTCCGGTGCCGGCGGACGGTCAGTTCGCCGGCTCCTCCTCCGGTCCGGCCCCGTCCGAGTCGACGATGGAGCATTCCAGCTTGGAGAGCAGGCGGGCCAGCTGACGCCGCTCGGCGGGGGAGACGCCGCCGAGCATCCTCCGTTCGTTCTCCAGGTGCTCGGCGAACACCTCGTCCACCTTGCGCAGTCCGGAGTCGGTGAGCCGTGAGTAGACGACACGCCGGTCGTCGGCGTCCCGCTCCCGGACCAGCAGGCCGTCCTTCTCGAGCCGGTCGAGGCGGAGCGTGACCCCCGCCGAGGAGATCAGCCCGGAGGCCGCCAACTGCCCGGCGGTGAGCCGGTACGGGGCGCCGGAGCGGCGCAGCGCCGTGAGCACGTCGAAGCCGGCGACGGACAGGCCGTGCCGCTCGATCTGGGAGGTGAGCCGCGCGTGGTACTGGAGGTAGGCGCGGTGCAGCCGGGCCAGCACCTCCAGCGGCGACGTGTCCAGGCCGGGGCGTTCGCGCGCCCAGTCCTCGACGATCCCCGCCACGGCGTCCGGTCGTCTCGCCGTTCTGCGCTGAGCCATGCCACACCCCTCGCGGCTCGTCCTCTCGCGAGACGCGCGCTCCACCGTCGCGCGCCCCGGAGAAATCTTAGCCCTAAGACGTTGCCGCTGTGACGTATGCCTGTTCGAGGTCAGGGGTCCGGGTGTTGTGCGGGCATGCGGAGGGGGGACCGGCAGGACGCGACGGGGGCGTGAGGGCGGCTGCGAGATCGGCTCGCTCGCCAGTGAACTGGCCGACGGCGATCCATCGGCGCCCGTTGGTCCGGCCGCGGCCTTCGACCGGTGGGGTACCCCGCTCGGATCGGGATGGAACGCAGAGTGGTTTTCAGAGGCGCGGTGCACCAACTCGACGGGCCGTGGTCACGAGGCCGGAGGTGCCTTGATGATGGCGCGGTGTTCGTCGAGGGTGTGCGTCTGCCAGTAGCGGTCCCATTTGTCGTCCACGTGCTTCGGGGTCTTGTCCTTCGGGTAGCGGAAGGTGCCCTTCGGGACTTCGTGGCCGTTGTCGACGCAATCGCCGCCGGTCGCGCCGACGTACTGCACGGGGTACTGGCCGCTTTGGCAGATCGCGTCGGCGGTCGTGCAGCCGGTCAGCAGTGCGGCGAGGGTGGCGGTGGAACAGGCTATGAGGGACACGGCGGTTCCGGGAGCCCGCCGGGTGTGGCGCGTGGCCATGTTTCTCCTTGAACGCGATCAGTCGTCAGCGGTTCAAGCCTCGGCGCGGGCAGGCGGCGTGTATATCGGCTCGCGTACTCATTCGCGGTGACCACGGCGTGAGTACCTGCGCAGGAGCAGCGGAGGGGGGCCGGGGGGCTATGCGTGGACCGGCCCGGCGTGGGCTCGGAGGAGTCCTTCGACGCCATGCAGGAAGGTCTCGCACACGAGTTCCGGGTCGGAGAGGCAGCCCTCGGCCATGGCGCCGTCGCGCAACATCACGAAGTGGCGGGCGGCGGATTCCGCGGACTGCTCCCGGACCTCGGCCAGGAGTTCGGTGACGGTGTCGAGGAACCACTGGCGGTGCGCCAGGACGGCCTGGTGCACCGGGTGTTCGGGGTCGGGATACTCGGCGACGGCGTTGAGGAAGGCGCACCCGCGGAAGCCGGCGGACCGGATGTGCTGGGCGATGGAGGTGCTGACGGCCCGGATGGTGTCGGCGGCCGGGAGCCCGGCGGCGACGGCCGCGTCGGCCTGGCCGCGTATGGCGAGGTCGGCCTCGTTCAGGTAGGCGAGGACGAGGCTTTCCTTGCTCGGGAAGTGGCGGTAGAAGGTGGCTCGTGTCACCTGAGCCTCCGCGACGAGGCGGTCGACGCCGACGGAGTGGATCCCTTCCGCGTAGAACACCTGGCCGGCCGTCCTGAGCAGCCGGGACCGGGCTTCGGACGGCCGTCCTTCGGTTTCGGTGCGCACCATGACGTCAGGCTAACAGGTAGAACGTTCGGTCTTGACAGGTTGCGACGGCCACTGCCAGGCTCACGAGATAGAACGTTCGGTCTTGCGGGAAGGTCGGCGCAGGAAGCCCTGACCTGCCTTCGTCTTCGTATGCCCAACCGAAAGGATCGCCGTGACCACCATCGCCGAACCGTCCCGGACCACCGGGACGGCCTTTGCCCTGCGGCGGCTGTACTTCGTCCGGTTCGCGTTCGCCATCGTCTGGGCCCTCGTGATGTTCACGACGGCCAAGGCGATCACCCCGGTCGCGGCCACGCTGCTGGTGCTGTATCCGCTGTTCGACGTGGGAGCGGCCGTCGTCGACGCGAAGGCGTCACGCGGCACCCAGCCTCCGACGCTCCTGTACGTCAACATGGCTGTCAGTCTGGCCGCGGCCGTCGGCGTGGGCATCGCCTCCACGTCCGGTATCCCCTCCGTCCTGCGCGTCTGGGGCGCCTGGGCCGTCGTGTCCGGCCTGGTCCAGCTGATCGTCGCCGTTCCCCGCCGCACGATGGGCGGACAATGGCCGATGATCCTCAGCGGCGGCATCTCCGTCCTGGCCGGAGCCTCGTTCGTCGCGACCGCGGGCGCAGACGACCCCGCACTCACCAACGCCATCGGCTACGCCATCCCCGGCGGGATCTTCTTCCTCATCTCCGCCCTGCGCCTCGGCCGCACCGCCCGGAAGCACTGAAACGGACAACTCCCGTACGGCGTCGTCGTGATCGGCGCGGGCCCGGTCGGGGAGAACGTCGCCGACGTACCTGCCGGGAACGCGCCGGGCTCCTGTGAAGAGGGTGGGTGATCGTGGCCCCGGCTCCGCGGCCGCCGACCCGGATCAGGCGAAGTGGGTGGGAGGTGACGGCGTACCGGCGGCGAGGGCGTCGAGGGCCGCGCGGGCATCGTCCAGCATGGGGGAGGGGAGTAGGTCCGCCATGGCGAGCACGGCGCGGTACTCCGTCTCCGCCTCGGCGAGCCGACCGAGGTGGGCGAGTGCGTGAGCCGTGTGCAGACGGGCGGTGCCCGCCCGTTCGTGCCAGCCGTGGGCCTCGAGCCGCCCCCGCGCCATACGCAGGGCGTCGACGGCCTCCTGCCAGCGCCCCTGGTTGAGATGGGCAAACGACACGTAGAACGTGGCGAACGTGATCGTGGTGTCCCGCACGTTGGGCGGAATGCGGTCGCGGTCCTCGGAAGCGGCGAGGAGGCCCATCACCTCGTCGTAGGCGGCGACGGCTTGCTGCGGGCGACCGGCCTTCTCCGCCACCCTGATGGACATGTTCGACGCCGCCAGGTACCCGTTGACCTCGTCGGCCTGCGCGAACAGCTCCTTGGCGCACTGATAGTGGTCGGCGGCGGGCGGCAGGTCGTCGACCAGGGCGTGCAGCCCGCCGAGATGGTGGTGGGCCCACGCCTGCTGAGTCACGTCCCCGCACTTCTCGGCGATGGCGAGCGCGTGCCTGGCTTCGCCGACCGCCTTGTCGTGACTGCGTTCGCCGACCCAGTAGGCCCCCGCCAGGCTGTTGCGGTGGCTGGCCTCCCGTACCGGGTCGCCCAGGGCCGCCGCGGCCTCGGCGGCGCGTTTGTACACCTCGATCCAGTGCCCCCAGGACACCCAGTGGTCGGAGAACCAGATCGTCGCGTCCGCGACCGCGACGACCTTGGCGTGTTCACCGGCCTCCGCGGCCTCGCGGAAGGCGGCGAGCCAGTTGTCGCCTTCCGTCTTCATCCACCGCATCGCCTGCTCGCGGTCGTCGAGGTCGACCAGCCTGCCGGGGGCCGGCGGCGGCGCACCGTGGTCCGGCTCGTACCAGCGGCCCGCGAGGACGGCCGTGTCCAGCAGCCAGGCCCGCAGGCGGGCCTTCGCGGCGACCGACGCCTCCTCGCCGTCCTCGGCACGCCGCCGGGTCCCCGCGTACAGCCGCAGCAGATCGTGAAAGCGGTAGCGGTCCCCGCGGGAGGCCGTCAGCAGGCCCGCGTCGAGGAGTTCCTCCAGCAGGTCCTCGGCCGCAGGCAGGGACGTGTCCGTGAGCACGGCCGCCGACGGAGCGCCGAATTCCACCCCGGGCAGCAGTGACAGCGACCGGAACATGCGGGCGGTGTCAGAGGTCAGACGCGAGTAGGAGAGGGCGAAGGCGGTGTTGACACGGAGGTCCCCGGCGCTCAGGGCGTCGAGCCTGCGCTCCTCGTCGGTGAGCCGGTCGGCGAGCCGTTGCAGGCTCCAGTTGGTGCGGGTGGCCGCCCAGTTCGCGGCCACCCGCAGGGCCAGGGGAAGGTGCCCGCACAACTCGGTCACCGCGAGGACCGCCGCGGGTTCCGCGTCCGTGCGGTCGGCGCCGACCACGGCCCGGAGCAGCGAGGCGGAGTCCTCCCGGGTCAGTGCGCCGAGTTCCACACGGTGCACTCCCTCCAGGCCGGCGAGCGTGCGCCGGCCTGTCATCACGAGGAAGAGCCCGTCCGCGTGCGGCAGCAACGGTCTGACCTGTGCCTCGCTGCCGACGTTGTCGAGGACGACGACCGCGCGGAGAGTGGCTGCGGTCGCGTGGTACCGGGCGAGGCGCTCCTCGGCGGTCTGCCGGCCCAGCTCGGCGTCGGCCACGCCCCAGGCGCCCAGCAGGCGCAGCACGGCCTGGTCCGCCGAGAGCGGCTGTACGTCGAGGCCCCGCATGTCGATCAGGAACGTGCCATCCGGAAAGGAGGGAGCGGACTCCTCGGCCAGCCGGACCGCCAAGGTGGTCTTGCCGCTGCCGGGCGGCCCGCTCACCACCGCCACCGGCGCCGGTGAGCGCACCGCCCCGCTCTCCGTCCGGGACTTTGTGACGGTCTCCTGTACGAGGGCGCGCAACGCGGTCAGCTCCGCATGCCGGCCCACGAAGTCCCGAACGCCTCTGGGCAGCGTGTAGGGCGACGCCGGAGGGGCGGAAGGCTTCGCCGCGGGACGTCCGGCGCGCAGGGTCGCCAGCAGTTCGGAGTGCGCCGTCTCGTCCAGTTCCAGACCCTGGGCCAGCGCGGTGACCGTGCCGCGCTGAGGACGAAGGCTCCGGCCCCGTTCCATGTCACCGATCGCGCGCACCGAAACACCGGACGCCTCGGCGAGTTCCTCGATCGTCCAGCTGCGGCCCAGCCGCAGTGCTCGCAACAGTCGGCCGAACGGTGTCCCTATGACGCTTGCCCCACCCGCACTCACGGCGCCGATTCTACGCAGGACGCACGACCCGGCCCCCGGCGGAGGCCGGGGGCCACACCCCTGCCTCGCCCGCCGTGTCAGGTCCAGGCGAGCGCCCGCCGTGATGACGTGTCTCCTCACTGCCGCCCAGGCCACTGTCCGGCGGGCCTCTGCTCATCTGTAGATTGACCGGCCTGGAACGCAGGGCCGGGGGACGGGGATATGGCATGGCGGCGAGGGGCGGAGTCCACACTCTGGGCGGCAGGCGGCTCGCCGCGCTGGTGACCCAGGTCGCCGGGGAGCGGCCCGGCTACCGGGCGCTCGCGCAGGGCGTACGCACCCTGCTGCTCGACGGCCGGATCGCGCTGCACGCCCGGCTGCCCGCCGAGCGCGAGTTCGCGGTGGCGCTCGGCATCAGCAGAGCCACCGTGACCGCCGCGTACGACCTGCTCAGGGAGAGCGGTTACGCGGTCAGCCGGCGCGGTGCGGGAACGTGGACGGAACTGCCGGAGGGCGCGCGGCCGACCAGTGTGCGCACCCCGCTCGCCGGGGAGGACGTGATCGACCTGGCCATCGCGGCGCCCGGCGCCCTGGCCGACGAGCTGTCCGCCGCGTACGCGGCGGCCGCCGACGACCTGGCCCGGCACGCGACGACGCCGGGCTACCACCCTTACGGTCTGCCGGAGCTGCGCGCGGCGATCGCCGAGCGGTACACGGGGCGCGGGCTGCCGACGCTGCCCGAGCAGATCCTCGTCACATCGGGCGCGCAGCAGGCGATGGCGCTCACGCTCACCCTGCTCGGGCGGCCCGGCGACCGCATCGCCGTGGAGAACCCGTCGTACGCCAACGCCCTCGCAGTCATAAGGCAGTTGGGGCTTCGCGCGGCGCCGGTGCCGGTGACGGAGGACGGCTGGGACGCGGAGCTGTTCGGGGCGACGCTGCGGCAGTCGGCGCCCCGGCTCGCGTATCTGATCCCGGACTTCCAGAACCCGACGGGCCGGCTCATGCCGCGCGAGCAGCGGCAGCGGATCATCGCGGACGCGCGGGCGACCGGCACATGGCTGGTCGTCGACGAGACGATCGCGGACATCGCGCTCGACGTGGCCACGCCCCCGCCGTTCGCGTCGCTGGTCGCGGGGCGCGGCGCCGAACAGATCGTCACCGTCGGCTCGCTCAGCAAGGGGCACTGGTCGGGTCTGCGGGTGGGCTGGGTGCGGGCGGGCACACGGCTGATCACGGAGCTGACGGCGCAGCGGGTCACGGCGGACATGTCGGGATCGGTCCTCGACCAGCTGGTGGCGCTGCGGCTGATCGCCCGGGAGCCACAGATCCTGCGGCGGCGGCTGCCGCTCCTGCGCGCGCAGCGCGACCACCTGGCCGCGCAGCTGCGCCGCGAGTTCCCCGACTGGCGCTGGCAGACGCCGCAGGGCGGCATGTGCCTGTGGATCGACCTGGGCCGCCCGATCGCCGGTCCGCTGACGCGGGCCGCGCTGCGGCACGGGGTGCGGATCGAGGGCGGGTCCCGGTTCGGCGCGGACCCCGGCACGTTCGAGCACCGGCTGCGCTGGCCCTACACGCAGACCACCGAGGTCGCCGACGAGGCGGTACGCCGGATCGCCGCGGCCCTCGACGCGGGCCTCGACGGCGCGGACGAGGAACCGGGGCGGCCGTACTGGGTGGCCTAGGTTCTGTCGCCACAGCTCATTCCCACGTCGGCAGGGCTGCGCGACCTAGCCCCTGACCTCCTGGTACTGGCCCAGGAAGAGCGGCGTCCCGTGCTCCACCCGCCACAGGAACAGCCCGGGTTCCTGGTCCACCTCCGCAGTGCCGTCCCGGAAGGCGAAGGTCCGGGTGATGCCCCGGTACGACACGGCCCGCAGCCGGTGGGCGAGGTCGCCACGGTCCACGGGGCCCGTTCCCATGGCGGCGAGGACGTGCGCGACGAGACCGAGGGCGTCGTAGGCCTCGGCCGCGCCCCGGCCGACGCTCCGGACGCCGTACCGCTTCTTGAACGACCGTACGAAAGCGGCGGCGGACGTCAGCCGGGACGGGTCCACGAACGTCGCCGAGAAGACCCACCCCTCGGCCGCCGGTCCGGCCGCGCGCAGGAACTCGGGAGTGAGGACGGCTTCGGTCGCCGCGGGGGTGCCGGTGAACCCCGCCGCCCGTAGCGCCCTGGCGCAGGAGGCGGCGCGTGGCGAGGAGTCACCGCAGTAGACGACGGCCTGTGCGCGCCCCGCGAGGGCGGCGGCGACCGCGGGGCCGAAGTCACCGGCGTCGGCGGCGACCTGGTGGCGGACGACCGTGCCGTTGGACGGAGGGTTCCCGACCAGGTTCTGGGCGATCCGCCAGCTGTAGTCCCGGGCCGCCAGGTCCTCGACGAGGAAGGTGCGGCGGGCCGGGCGCACGCTGGTGAGATAGCGGACCAGCGGCGCGTCGATCGCGGTGTCGGAGGGCCGCAGCTGGAACACGGACGACGTGGGGTTCTTCATGTCCACCGCGGCGTACAGGGAGTCCGAGCCCGCCCACGCCGTCACCATCGGCAGGAACGCCTTCTTGTACCGGTCCGCGGCCGCGAGGGCCGTGGCGTCGGACGTCGGCCCGATCACCGCGCACACCCGGCCGTCGCCGGCGAGGCGTCGGGCCGCCTCCTCGGCCCGGTCCGCGTCTCCCGCGTCGTCGAGGACCGTGAGGGCCAGGTCGAAGGGACGGTCCGCGCGCGCGTTGTGCTGTTCCACCGCCAGCCGGACGCCGTGCTCGACCGAGGTGCCGAGCGCCTTGCCGGGACCGGAGAGGTCGGCCTGCACCGCGACGGTACGGCGTAGGCGGGAGACGGAGGTGGACGGCGGATCGCCGCGGCCGGTCAGCCAGGCGGCCGCGGAGCCGCCGGCGGCCAGCACGACGGCCGCTGTACCGCCCAGCAGCAGCCGCCGCCGGCTCGGCGCGGGCGGCTCGTCCACCGGCGTCCCGGGTGCCGTGGGCCGCTCCGGCTCGGGCAGGTTCAGCACCTGGGCCGAGCGTTCGGCGATCACCGCGGGCAGGCCGGGCGGCAGCCAGTCGTCGGTGCCGAAGTCGCCGAGTGCGGCACGCAGTTCCGGCACGGTCGGGCGGGCGGCCGGGTCCTTGGCGAGACAGCGGGCGACCAGGATCCGCAGCCCGTCCTCCGTGATGCCGTCGAGGCGGGGCTCCTCGTGCACCGTCCGGAAGATGACGGCCGGCACCGTGCCACCACCGAAGGGCGGCCGGCCGGTCGCCGCGTAGGCGAGGACGCAGCCCAGGGAGAAGACGTCGCTGGGCGGGCCGACTTCCTCCTCGCGGGCGCGGGCCTGTTCCGGCGAGAGGTAACCGGGCGTGCCGATCACCACGTCGGTCGCGGTCAGGGCGGTGGCACCGCCGACGCGGGCGATGCCGAAGTCGATGAGGCGGGGCCCGTCGAGAGCGAGCAGCACATTGCCCGGCTTGATGTCGCGGTGCACCAGCCCGGCCGCGTGGACGGCGGCGAGCGCCTCGGCGAGCCGCGCCCCCAGCGCCCGTACGGTGTCCGGGGGCAGCGGCCCGTGCCCGGCGACGGTCTCGGCGAGCGAGGGCCCGGGGACGAAGGCGGTGGCGATCCAGGGTTCGGCCGCCTCCGGGTCGGCGGCGGTGACGGGCGCGGTCCAGCGGCCGTCGACCCGCGCGGCGGCCCGCGCCTCACGGCGGAAACGGGCCCGGAACCCCGGATCGGCGGCGTGCTCGGCGCGGATCACCTTCAGGGCGGCCAGCGCGCCGCCCTCGGACCGGGCGAGATAGACGACGCCCATGCCGCCCGCGCCGATCCGCGCGAGCAGGCGGTGCCCGCCGACCGACTCCGGGTCCTGAGCGGTGAGCGGACGCACCGTCACGACCCCTTCGGCTGCGGTGCCTTGTCCGGGGCGGGCCCGAGGTACCGGAAGGCCCCGTCGCGCACCTGGTGGACGAAGCTCGCGGGGGTGCTGAGCTGGAGCATCTTCGGGTCGAAGGCGAAGTCCCGGGTGATACCCCGGTACGTGGCCGCCCGTAGCGGGGCGACCAGTGCCTTGCGCGCCGGACGCACCCCCCGGGTGGCGGTGAGCCGGCTTATCAGCAGGTTCGCCGCATCGTAGCCCTCGGCGGCCCAGAACCCGGGCGCGTGGCCGTACCGCCCGCGGAACGCCTGGGCGAAGGAGCGGACCGGGGCCGCGTCGGGCCCGATCGCCGTGGCCACGACCGTCCAGCCCGCCGCGCTCTCCTCGGCGGCGAACCGGGGATCGAGCGCGGGTTCGGCCGCGTACTTCGGCCCCTCGAAGCCGGCCAGCCCCCTGGCCGCCCGGATCGCCCCCTCCAGCGGTCCGGCGTAGACGAACGCCTTGATGCCGGCGCCGCGCATGTCCTTCAGGACGGGCCCGAAGTCGGTCGTGCCGGCCGGGACGACGCGGGGGTGGGTGGCGTCGCCGTACTTGCGGACGATGAAGTTGACCATCTGGACGGTCTGCCAGGACACGTCGCCCGCGGTGCGGTCCAGCAGGACGCCGACCGGGGTGGCCGCGCTGGTCGCCTCCAGGTGGAAGGCCAGTTTCATGGCGACCGTGCCGTGCAGGGGGCGGCCGCGTACGAAGGAGCGGATGTTCTGGTACAGGTTCTGCCCGGCGGACATGCTGATCACGGGCAGCAGGGCCGCGTCGTAGACGGGCAGCGCGGCCTGGGTCGTCTCGTCGGTACTCGAACCGAGCACGGCCAGCACGTCCGGGTCGTCGGCGAGCCGCTGGGCCGCGGCGGCGGCACGGTCGGCCCGGCCCGCGTCGTCGGAGGTCTTCAGCTCCAGCGTGAACGGCTTGTCGCGGCGGGCGTTGAACTCCTCCACCGCGAGCCGTGCCCCCTGCTCCTGGGCCTGCCCGGCCTCCCGGCCGGCGCCGCTGAGGTCGGCCTGCACACCGAGCGCCCAACCGGGCGCGGCCGCCTGCTTCTTGCCGCTGCCGCCGTTGTGGCGCCGCGCCGCCCAGGCGGCCACGCCGCCGCCCGCGGCGAGCACGGCGGCACCGCCCGAGGCGACGGCGAGGAACCTGCGGCGCGACGGTGCCGGCTCGGGCGGCGCCTCGGCGAGCGTGGCCTGGATCTCGGGCAGGGCCAGCATCGCGGCCGACCGTTCGGCGACCATGCGGACGACGTCGGCGGGCAGCCACTCGGCGGTGCCCGGGGACACGTCCTCCACCAGCGCGGCGTCCAACTCGGCCGCGGAGGGCCGGTCGGCGGGGTCCTTGGCCAGACAGCGCAGCAGGACGGCGGCCGTCTCCTCGGCCACGCCGTCGAGGTCGGGGCTGTCGTGGACGGCGCGGTAGAGCAGGGCGTCGACGGCGCCGCTGCCGAAGGGCGGCCGGCCGGTCGCCGCGTAGGCCAGCACGCAGCCCAGCGAGAACACGTCGCTCGCAGGACCGAGGCGCTCGCCGCCGGCCGTGGCCTGCTCCGGGGAGAGGAAGCCGGGGCTGCCGACGACGAGGTCCGCGGAAGTGATCGCGGTGTCGTCCAGGGAGCGGGCGATCCCGAAGTCGATGAGGCGGGGGCCGTCGGCGGCGAGCAGGATGTTGCCCGGCTTGACGTCCCGGTGCACCAGACCGGCCTCGTGCACGGCCGCGAGCGCGCGGGCCAGCATCTTGCCGAGCAGCCGTACCGTCCGCAGGGGCAGCGGGCCGTGCCGGCCGACCGCGTCGGCGAGGGACGGGCCGGGCTCGAACGCCGTGGCCAGCCACGGCTGTTCGGCGTCCGGGTCGGCGCCGGTGACCTTGACCACCCACGGGCTGTCCACGCGTCGCGCCGCGTCCGCCTCGCGGCGGAAACGGGCCCGGAAGGCGTCGTCGTGCGCGAATTCGGCCTGGATCACCTTGACGGCGGCCAGCGCACCCGACTCTGTACGGCCGAGGTAGACGACGCCCATGCCGCCCTCGCCGAGCCGGGCGAGCAAGCGGTGGCCGCCGATGAACGACGGGTCACAGGGGCCGAGGGAGCGGTCGGTCACTTCTGAGCCCCCAGTTCGCTGCGCACCTTGGTCTCCATCCCGGCCACCGCCCGTGCCTGGACGGTCAGCAGGTCGCTCTGGTCGAAGCCCTTGCCGCCCTCGACGACGACGGCGATCGTCACCGGGCCGAGCCGGACCTGGTTCCAGATGTAGTACGTCGACCCTTTGCCGAGGGCCGGGTTGTCGTACGTGCCCATTTCGATGAGGTAGTCGTCGGCGGAGGTGTTGCCGTTCGTGCCGTAGCCGGAACCCATCGAGTTCAGGCCGATGATCCGCTCGGTGGTACGCAGTTGCTGGTCGGGGCAGCGCAGCGCCTCCTCCAGCGTCTCGGCCATCTCCCAGTCCGCCTGCGCGACGGTGCGGTGCAGGGTGACCGTGGCGGCGGTGCGGACCTCACCCTTCGCGCCGGCCGCGGGCAGCCGGCTGTAGCGGGTGAAGGTGGCGAGGACGTCGTCGGGCAGCGACTCCTGCCGCCAGACGCAGTCGGCGCCCAGGACGGGCCAGTCGGCCGGGTCGCTCTGGTACGGGGGACGCTTGACGTAGCCCGGGCCGTAGCCGTCCGGGCCCGCGGTGACGGCGCGGACCAGGTCGAGGGCGGCGGCCGGTGTGGTGGGGACGCGCGCGGGGTCGACCGTCAGGCGCGCGGTGGCGGCACCCGTCTCGCGCTGTGCGGCCGGTGAGGACGCGGCGGCGGAGGAGGCGCTCGGACCGGCCCGGTGCCCGCCGTCGCCCACGCCGGAACAGCCCGCGAGCAGCAGGCCGCACACGGCCAGCACCGCGTGCCCCCGCCTCGTACGTCGTTGCCTTGCGGCGCACGCCATGAAGCCCCCGATCACCATGCGTCTGTGCCAGTGCGTGACCGGAGCGAGTGTAGAGGACGTCGATCAACTCGCTGTGTCCGCAGCCCTGTTGGTGCGACTGGACGCGGGGCGCGAAGTCCGTGCGCTCCGGTTGCGGGGCTGGGCGCGCGGCCTGTCCCCCGTGAGAGCTACGCGCAGGTGTCCACCGTGAGGTGACGATTCCCGATCGCCGTTTGCCTAGCGTTCGGTTCAGCCGCGGCGCCCCGGCCGTGGACCGGACAGGGAACCGGAAGCGGAACCGAAGAAGGAGCTCGACGTGAAGCTGGTGTGGCAGATCCTGGCCGTGGTCGCGGTCGGTGCGGTCGGCGGTCAGAGCGTCACCGCGGTGCAGGGCAATCCGTGGCTGTCGCTCCTCCTGGCCGCCCTGACGGTCGTGCTCTCTGTGCTCGTCTACCGGTGGGTCGTGGGGCGCACCGAGCGGCGACCGGTCACGGAGCTGGCCCGGGAGGGAGCGCGGGGGGCACTCCTGCGGGGCCTGGCCATCGGCGTCGCGATGTTCGGGTGCGTCATCGCGAACATCTACCTCCTCGGGGACTACAAGGTCCACGGCTTCGGCTCACTGACCGGAGCGGTCGCGCTGTTCGGCTTCATGGCCGGCGCCGCCGTCACGGAGGAACTGATGTTCCGCGGCCTGCTCTTCCGGCTCGTGGAGCGAGGTCTCGGCACCTACATCGCGCTGGCGCTCTCCGGTGCGGTGTTCGGCGCGGTCCATCTGCTCAACCAGGACGCCACCCTGGTGGGCGGCGTCGCCATCGCGATCGAGGCCGGCGGCATGCTCGCCGCCGCGTATGCCGCCACCCGCTCCCTGTGGCTCCCGATCGGCCTGCACTTCGGCTGGAACTTCGCCGAGTCCGGCATCTTCGGCACCGAGGTCTCGGGCAACGGCGACACGCACGGGCTCCTGGACGCCTCGACGTCCGGCACCAAGCTGATCACGGGCGGCGAGTTCGGCCCGGAGGCCAGTGTGTACTCGGTGCTGTTCGGTGCGTTGCTGACGGTCGCCTTCCTGTGGCTGGCCCACCGGCGCGGCCACATCGTGCCCCGGCAGCGCGCCGAGCGGGTGAACGCCCTCGCTACACTCGCCCGGTGATGAGCCTTCAGGGGGCCGGACGGATGTGGCGTCGGCTCGACGTCACCGTCCGCGACCTTCCGCTCGCGGTGCTGTTCCTGGTCGCTTCGTTCCTGCCGGGACTGCGCGGCCACGGGACGGAGGTCGGGGATCTGCCGACCCGCCCGTTCGACGTGCTCGCCGTCGTCGCCCTGGGGCTCGAATGCCTTCCGCTGATGGTGCGCCGACGGTGGCCCGCCGTCTGTCTCGCCCTGGTGACGTGCGGCTTCGCACTCGACCAGCTGCGCGGCTATCACTCGACCGCCGGCACCACCCTGCCCGTCGTGCTGATCAGCGCGGGATCCCGTCTGGAACGCCGTCGGCGCGCCACCGCCCTCCTTCTCTCCGCGGCGTACGTGCCGCTCGCCATAGCGCTTTCCCGGCTCGGTTCGGGCGGCGAGACGCCGACGGAGTTCGTGACGTTCTACCTGGTGCTCGCCCTGGCCTGGGGCGCCGGGGCATGGCTGCGGTCCACTCGGGCCGCGGAGGCCGAACGCCGCGAGCGGGCAGCGGCACAGGCCCGTACCGCCGAACGCACCAGGATCGCCCGCGAGCTGCACGACGTGGTGACCCATCACGTGACCGCGATGGTCGTCCAGGCCGAGGCCGCCCGCTACCTGACCGCCGCACCCGAGCGGCTGGAGCAGTCCCTGACCGCTGTCAGCGACACCGGCCGTCGCGCCATCACCGACCTGCGCCACCTGCTCGAACTGCTCAACCCCGACCACGGCACCGGCACCGGTACGACGGAGCCCAAGGAGCCCAGGACACCGGCCGTCGGCAGGGTCCTCACCCTTGTCGAGCAGACCCGCCGGGCCGGACAGCCGGTGGATTTCACCGAGCAGGGCACACCACCGGCATCGACCGGCAGCGCCGACCTCGTCGCCTACCGGGTGGTGCAGGAAGCACTGACCAATGCCCTCAAGTACGCGCACGGCAGCCGGACTTCCGTACAGGTGCGGCACAGCGACAGGGAGATCAGCGTGGAGGTCAGCACGGACGGAGCCGGTTCGACCAGCGCGGCGGCCGTCGGCGGCGGACGGGGCCTGGCCGGTCTGCGCGAACGCGTCGACGTCCTGGGCGGCGACTTCCATGCCGGCAGCAGCACGGACGGCGGCTTCACCGTACGGGCACGCATCCCCGCCGGCGGCACCTCGTGAGCGCACCGATCCGGGTCCTGGTCTGCGACGACCAGATGCTGATCCGCACCGGCCTGGTCACCATCATCGACGCCCAGCCCGACATGGAGGTGGCGGGCGAGTGCGGAGACGGGCGAACCGGAGTCGAACTCGCCCGCAAGGTACGGCCGGACGTCGTCCTGATGGACATCCGCATGCCGGTCCTCGACGGCCTGGAGGCCACCCGTCTGCTGGCCGGCGCCGGAGTGCCCCACCCCGTGAAGGTCCTCGTGGTGACCACGTTCAACCTGGACGAATACGTCTACGAGGCACTGCGCGCCGGCGCGAGCGGCTTCCTCCTCAAGGACGCGCCCCCGGACCGGCTGCTCCACGGCATCCGGACCGTGGCCACCGGCGCGGCCCTGCTGGACCCCGACGTGACACGCCGGCTCGTCGGCCGCTATGCCGCCCGTATCCGCCCCATGGAGAACGCCTCCCGCGACATTCCGCTCACCCCCCGGGAGCTGGAAGTCCTCCGCCTCATCGCGGACGGCCTCTCCAACAGCGAGATCGCCGCGGTCCTCGTCATCAGCCAGGAGACCGTCAAGACCTTCGTCTCCCGCATCCTCGGCAAACTCCAGCTCCGCGACCGCGTCCAGGCCGTCGTCTACGCCTACCGCCACGGCCTGGCGACCTGACACCGCCGTACGGCGGCGGCCCAGGGACACGGCCAACGGACACCGTGGGCCTGGTCCGCCCGCGGCCGGACATGCCGAACCGGCCCGCTCATGGCGCCGTTTCGTGGCGGCCGGCCGTGTCCGGCGCGAAGCCCGCGGACGGGACCCGACGCAGTGCCCGGGCCTCACCCGGCAGCAGGCGTGGCCCGGGCACGGTCAGCACGGCGCAGCCCGCCGTGGCCAGGACGTACCGGCGCACCGGGGCGCGGTGGATCCGTGCCCGAATGCCGTTGGGGCGCGCCGCTCCGACGAGCAGGAGGTCGTCGGAGCGGCACGCGACGGCGCACAGGGCCGGGCCGGGGGAGTTCCTGATGACCAGACAGGTGACAGGAAGATCCGCCGGGAGCCCGCCGAGGGCCTCGTCGAAGGCGCGGTACAGCCGCAGCCGGGCCTGGTCCTCCCACATCCCGGTCCAGGCGCGGTCGGGCCATCTGGCGTGGAGGGTCTCGCCCTCCGGCGGCTCCCACGCCACCACCGCCACGAGCGTCCTGCCATCGCGGCGAGCCTCCCGGACCCCGCGCCGCAGCGCGGCGAGGCTGGCCAGCGAGCCGCTGACCCCGACGACGACTCGTCCGGTCCCCGCCGTCATGCGGGCCTGCCGCCCCGCCGCGGCGCGTGGTGCCGCGCCCTTTGCGGATGCCGTCGGCGGAGGTGCCGCCATGTGGCCGCGAGCGGGCTCCGGAGCCACGCGCCTACGGGCAGGGGATCCACGATGCGTTGTTCGTGGCGTCGCTGTATCTCGCGCTCCTCGCGATCGGTCATACCTTGAGCCATGCCAATCCCTCCGCCTCTCCCGGGGATACCTCCCAGGCCAGTGCCCTTTGACGCGGATTCTTCAGGCTCAGTGGCCGGTGGAGCAGGGCCAATGGGGAGGGATTGGCATGGCAGACGCGCGAACGGTCCACGCTGTGGACCGCTCCCTGGGCCGGTCAGGTCAGACGGTGCAGACGGGGCGGGACGTGGCGAGGGGGAGGTAGCGGGCGCGTTCCCGGGGCGTGAGGTCCCGGTGCAGGGAGTGGCAGATCTTGGTGACGGCCGCAGCCCGGTCGGGGGAGGCGACGGGCCAGAGCCACACCGTGCTCCCGTCGTCGGTGGCCAGTGTGTGCCCGTCGGTACTGAAGAAGACCAACGGGGACCGGCCGGGACCGGTGAAGCTCCGCTGTACCTGGCCGGTGGCGGTGTCCCACAGGCGTACGGTGCCGTCGTCGTCGGCGGCGGCGACGAGGCTGCCGCGGGGGCGGAAGGCGAGGGACACGATTTTCCTGGTACCGCTCAGCGTGGTCCGCGGTGCGCCGGTGGCCGTGTCCCACAGATGCACGGCGCCGTCGTCGCCGCCGCCGGCCAGGGTGTGTCCGTCCGGGCTGAAGCTCATCGACTCGGTGCCGGGTGGCGCGGTGACGGCGGCGGCCAAGCGGCCGGTGGCCGTGTCCCACACGCGTACGCCGCCGTGGTCCGTGGCCAGCAGGCGCGCGTCGGCGCTGAGGACCGTCATGCCGTCGAGGGCTGTCCGGTCTTCCCACAGCCTGCGGGGTGTGCCGGTGGCGATGTCCCACAGCCGGACCGGCTGCGTCAGGGGCTGCGTCAGGTCGTCGATGTCCTCGGGTTCACCGACCGTGACCATCAGGCGCCCGTCGCGGCTGAAGGCCGTGGCCCAGTTGCCGGGCACGGTGAAGGCGGCGCGTGGCCGGCCGGTGGTGGTGTCCCATCGGCGTACGGTTCCTTTCTCATCGCCCATGAGCAGTGTGCGTCCGTGGTCGACGAACGCCAGTGCCGTCACGGCCCCGTGGAAACGAGCAGGGGTGGCGCGCAGGCGGCCGGTGACGGTGTCCCTCACGCGTACGGTGCCGTCCTCGCCGCCGGTGGCCAGCAGACTCCCGTCCGGGCTGAAGGCCGGGGGGCAGGTCCCGCCGGGGTCGGGCAGCGCCAGCCGGGGCCGTACGGCAGTCATGTCCCACAGGCGTACGGTGCCGTCGTTGCTTCCGGTGGCCAGCAGACGCCCGTCCGGACCGAAGGTGGCGGACGTGGTCCAGTCGATGCGGCCGGGAAGGGCGGTGCTCCACCCGGTCGGCGTGTCCACCACGCGGGCGGTGTGGTCGTCCCGCACGACGGCCATGGTGCGCCGGTCCGGGCTGATGGCCAGGGCCGTGACCGTCGTGTCCGGGCCGGGCGCGGCCGGGAGCGCGGCCCTCGGGCGCCCGGCGGCGTTGTTCCGCAGGTCCACGGCTCCGTCGGCGTGCCCGGTGGCGAGAGTGCCGCCGTCCGCGCTGAGCGCGATGGCATCGATGCCGCCACCGGACAGGACGGGCCCGGGGACGGGGCGCCCGGCGGCGATGTCCCATCGCCGTAGTGTGCCGTTCAGCCGGTCCAGGACATCGGCGGTGCGGCCGTCGGCGCTGAACACCACTTTCACACCGCCGGATGCCGCCGGGCCGCCGTCGGACGGCGCCAAGGAAGCGGCGGGCAGGTTGAAGGTGGCGCGGGTGCGGCCGGTGGCGGTGTCCCGCAGCTGTACGGTGCCGTCGGCGTCGGCGGTGACCAGGGTGCGGTGGTCGGGGCTGAAGACGACCGGCACCGAGCTTTCCTCGTGGTCGTTGACGCCGTTGCCCGTGAGCACTTCGCCGATGGCCCAGGTCCGCAGGCCGCGGCCGGTGGCGGCGTTCCACAGGCGGACCGTGCGGTCGGCTCCGCCGGTGGCCAGCAGCCGCCCGTCGGGACTGAAGGCCACCGAGAGCACGGCACCGTGGTGTCCGGTCAGCGTCGCGCGGGTGCGGCCGGTGGCGGTGTCCCACAAGCGTACGGTCCGGTCGTCGCTCGCGGTGGCCAGGGTGCGTCCGTCGGGACTGAAGGCCAGCGCCTCGACCACACCCGTGTGGCCGGCCAGTCGCAGCGCGAGCGGGGAGGAGGCCGCCGCGTAGAGACCGGCTGTCGCCTCGGCCGTGGGGCTGGTGCGGTAGGCGTGCACGGCGAGCAGCGCCGCCAGGTCCGGATCCGTGGCGGACAGGGCGGCCGACTGCGCAGCGAGCTGGCGGGACAGCGCGGTCCGCCGGGCCGCTTCGGCCGCGCGCTGCTGCTCCCGGCTGGTTCGGCTCTGCTGCCAGGCGATCAGGCCGGCCGTGGTGGCCAGAACCAGGAGCACGGCCAGCGTCGCGGTCAGCAGCCGCTGCCGGCGGGCGGTGCGCGCCGCGGCACGAAGCTCCTCGTCGCGTACGGCGAGGGAGGCGTCGAGGAACGACCGTTCCACGGGGCTGAGGTCGGCCTGCCGCTCGGGGCCGGCGAAGGCTTCCTCGGCCGTGGCCAGGCGGATGCCGCGGTAGAGGGCACCGGGGTCACGGCCCAGGTCGTGCCAGCCGCGGGCGGCCTCGGTCAGCCGGCGGTGCGTGCGCAGCCGTTCACGGCTCTCGTCGATCCAGGCGCGGTAGCGGGGCCACGCGGTGACGAGTACCTCGTGCGCGAGGTCGACGACGTCGCCGTCCAAGGTGAGCAGACGGGCCCCGGCCAGGAGTTCGCGTACCCGGCGGTCCGCCGGCCGGCCGGTGTCGAGTTCGGCCCGGGGTACCGGGCGGCGGGTGTCGGGCGTGCCGTCGCCGGGGGCCACCAGGCGCAGCAGGACGCGTCGGGCGGCCGCGGCCTCGTCCGGTGTGAGACGGCGGTACAGCTCCTCGGCGCTCCGGGTGACGGCCTGCTCGACGCCGCCCGCGGCCTCGTACATCTCCAGGGTCAGCGTGCGGCTGCGGCGGCGCCGCCAGGTCTCCAGCAGGGCGTGCGAGACCAGCGGGAGGCTGCCGGGCCGGCCCTCGGCCTCGGCGACGATCCTGGCGGTCAGCTCCCGCTCGACCACCAGCCCGGCCGCCGACGCGGGCCTGACGACGGCCTCGCGCAGCTCCGCGGGTGACATCGGGCCCACCAGCAGTGTGGCTTCACGCAGTGCGTGCGCCAGCGCGGGATGTTCGGCGCAGCGGCCGAAGAAGTCCGCCCGCACCGCGATCACCGCCCGCAGCCGGCCGCCGGGCGCGCAGGCCCCCACCAACCGGTCCAGGAACGCGCTCCGCTCACCGTGCTCGGCGCCGAGGGTGAACAACTCCTCGAACTGGTCGACCACGACCAGGGTTTCGCCGTCTCCGGCGGCCGGTTCGAGCAAGTCGGCGCGCTCGGCAGGGCGGTGGCCCGGAGTGAGGATACGGATCGCCGCGGGGCGCGGCCCGGACGGCCCCGCATCCCGGAGGGCGGGGACGAGGCCGGCGCGCAACAGCGAGGACTTGCCGCTGCCCGACGCGCCCACCACGGCGACCAGCCGGTGCTCGCGGACCTTCGCCGCGAGCTGCGCGGTCAGCGCACCCCTGCCGAAGAACACGGCGGCGTCCTCGGGCTCGAACCGACGCAACCCCCGGTAGGGCGCGTCGATGTCGTCCTGGCTCGGACGGGGTTCCTCCACCACCTCACGGGCCGCCTGCCGCCAGCGCCGCTCCCACTCGGCCGGGTCCCCGCCGCACGCCTGCGCGTAGGCCAGCACCGTGGCAAGCGTGGGCAGCCGCTCGCCGGCGGCCGCCTGCGACAGGGTGCTGGCCCCGGCTCCGGTACGGGCGGCCATCCGCCGGTACGTCGGGCTCCCCGCGTCCGTACGGAGCTTGCGCAGGTCGAACGCAAGGCGCTGTAACGGGCCCTCGGCGGGATCCAGCGGCCTTTCGGGTCGTCCCGCCACGTGCCCCGCCTCCCGTTGACGTCCCGTGAACTCGGCTGCCCCCGTGCGGCGGCCCCAGGTATGGGACGGCAACCGCGGGTCCCCGGTTCCGCCGCGCGAGGGCATTGATCCGGCTGGTGAAACGGGCCTGCCATTCAATGCCGCCGGGGGTGGACTCGGTGCCGAGGCCGTACCCCGGCGGCACCGCGGGGGACCCGGCCGGACATCCGCCACCCGTACGGAAGGAAACCGTCACCATGAACACCACCAAGCGCGCCGCGCTCGCCCTCGGCTCCGCGCTGTGCGCAATCGCGGCCATCAGCGGACCGGCCGCCCAGGCCCTCGACAACCCGGCACCCGCGCACGCCTCAACCGCCCCGAAGACCGCCGAGACCTTCAAGTCCGCCAAGGCCGTCAAGTCCGTCAAGACCGTCAACAAGTACAAGTCGTTCAGCTGCGGCGGCGGACGTGTGAAGGTGTGGTACCGCGACTACGACAACAACCGCACCATGCTCCGTGAGACGTACCTCAAGGACGAGATCGGCCTGAAGTTCATGACCGCCTCCGCTATCTGGCGGGCCGACGGCGGCCGGACCACCATCCAGAAGCTCTGGATGGAGGAGCGCGGCTTCCCCACGGTTCACGACTCGCAGACCAAGGACGTCGCCGTCGCCAAGCGCCGGCACCCCTACGTGAAGGTCACCATCCACACCCCCTTCGACACCTGCCACGGCTACATCCACCTGTACTGACCGCGGCGCACCACCACCGCGGCCCAACGGCCGGGCCCGGGCGGCAATCCGTCCGGGCCCGGCGGGGCGAGCAGTGCGCCGATCGACGTGCGCCGGACCTCAGGTCTCTCAGGATCCTCGTTCGGCGTCGACGGCTCACAAGTCGCCCCCGTCACGGTGTACGTGCCGCCGGCGGTGGATCCTGGTACAGGTTGTGCCTGTATCCGGCAGGCGGCCGACAGGATGCTGTGTGCCATGACGAACCACACGAACACCACTGACAACGCACCCGTCGGCCTGCTGACCGGAAAGGTCGTGTTCATCACCGGCGCCAGCCGGGGCATCGGGGCCGCCGCGGCTCGGCTCTTCGCCTCCGAGGGTGCCGCCGTCGTGCTCGCCGCCCGCAGTGTCGACGCCCTGGAGGCGATCGTGCGCGAGATCCGAGTCGACGGCGGCGTCGCCGACGCCGTCGCCATGGACCTCGCCGAGCGGGTGAGCATCCACGCGGCGGTCGACCACGTCGAAAAGCTGCATGGACGGCTGGACGGTGCCTTCAACAACGGTGCTGTTCCACAGCGACGGTTCGGCCCGGTCGAGACCACCAGCGACGAGGACATCGACGAGCAGTTCGCCGTCAACTTCCGTGCTCACTGGACCGCGATGACCGCCGAGGCCGCGCTCATGCGGCAGGGCGGCGGCGGGGCGATCGTCAACACCTCGAGCATCGGCAGCCGGCGCGCGAACCCCGCGCTGCCCGCCTATGGCGCCATGAAGCGCGCGCTCAACAGCCTCACCGAGACCGCCGCGGTGAACTGGGCCGGTGACCGTATCCGGGTCAACGGCATCACCCCGGGTGGCACTTCCACGGACATGATCGACTCCTGGGAGGCGGCGACTCCCGGGATCATCGAGCAGATGACCGCGACGATTCCGCTCGGTCACATGGCCGAGCCCCGGCAGATCGCCGAGGCGGCCGCGTGGCTGCTCAGTGACCGCGCCTCCTACGTGACCGGCGCGATCCTGCCGGTCGACGGCGGTGCCGGGGCCTGACGAGAGCGGCCCGTTCCTCGATCCACGCCCCATGGGTCTGCTGGAGGGCTAGCCCCCGCCCGCGTGGAAGTGGACGGGCGGGCGTCGGCGTTGCGGGCCGTCGCTGCTCCCCGCCTCGCGGGGAAAGCCCCTTCTTGTCCGGTGCCCGGTCGGGGCTGCCCGACTGCTCCCTGGGCCCGGCGGCCTGATCAACGGCGGATGTCATCGCTGCCCTCGTCGCCGACCGCGTCGTCGGCCGGCATCACGGTCGCCGTGATCCGCTTGCCCACCGGCTCCCGGTGCATCTCGAAACTGCGGCAGACCGCCACGACGATCTCCAGTCCGTGCTGGCCCACCCGGCCCGGGTCGGTCGTCCGGGCGACGGGCAGACTCGGCTCGCTGTCCCATACGGACACCTGGACCGCCCCATCCCGGATCTCCAGGGACAGCAGGCACGGGCCCGGCGCGTACTTGCGGGCGTTGGTCACCAGCTCGCTCACGACCAGCTGCACCATGCCCTCCGCACTGGCGGACACAGTCATTCCGTGCCGGGTCCGGAGGTCTGCCAGAAACGACCGAGCCAGAGCACGAGCCGCCGCGATGCCCTCGTCGCCCTCGAACTCGGCAGACACCGATATCGCCCGTTCCGCCAGCGGCTGGGGCCCGTCATTCTGCCCATGCGGATCCATGGGGTTCGCCTCACTTCCGAAGCGCCGTCCTTGCCCCGCCCGCATACCCCGCAACCGCACTCTCAGCACCGGTTGATCAACGTGTTTCGACCGGCGCGCCCGCAATGCCCGGTTTGCCGCCCGTGTGCCAGGCTCGGATAGTGGCAGGGAGGCCGAAGTCGCAGGCGCTCGCGGACGCCGTCGTGTGCCCTCGCCGGCCGGCGACGCGTGGCACTGGCCGGCCCGCGCCTCCTTCGGGGGCGTCCCCGAATCCATCGCCGAGAGGACCTGATCATGCCGGTGTGCGCCACCCGCGACGGAGTCGAGATCTTCTACAAGGACTGGGGCAGCGGACGCCCGGTCGTGTTCATCCACGGCTGGCCGCTCAACGGCGACGCCTGGCAGGACCAGCTCAAAGCGGTCACCGACGCCGGCTTTAGGGGTATCGCCCACGACCGTCGCGGCCACGGACGCTCCACCCCCGTCTGGGACGGCTACGACTTCGACACCTTCGCCGACGACCTCAACGACCTGATCAACGACCTCGATCTCACCGACGTCACCCTTGTCGCCCACTCCATGGGCGGCGGCGAACTCGCCCGCTACATCGGCCGTCACGGCACCAGGCGCCTGCACTCGGCCGTGCTGCTGTCCGCGGTCCCGCCCATCATGGCGAAGTCCAAGAACAACCCCGAAGGCGTACCGGCCGAGGTGTTCGACTCGATCAAGAACGGCATCCTCAACGAGCGCTCACAGTTCTGGAAGGACACCGCGGAGGGCTTCTTCTCCGCCAACCGTCCCGGCAGCAAGGCCACGCAGGGCAACAAGGACGCCTTCTGGTACATGGCCATGGCGCAGACCATCGAGGGCGGCGTGCGCTGCGTGGACGCCTTCGCCTACACCGACTTCACCGACGACCTGAAGAAGTTCGACATCCCCACCCTCGTCGTCCACGGCGACGACGACCAGGTCGTCCCCATCGACGCCACCGGCCGCAAGTCCGCCGAGATCATCACCGACGCCGAACTCAAGGTGTACGAGGGCGGCTCCCACGGCATCGCCATGGTCCCCGGCGACAAGGACCGCTTCAACAAGGATTTGATCGAGTTCCTCCGCCGCTGACCGGCACGATCCGAGCAGTGTGTCCGGTGCTCGTCCCCGGTGCGCCGGACACACTCGCCACCTCGCACCCGCCCCGTTCCACCGTTGCCGTCCGTCTCGGTCGGCCTGGCCCCAGGTCACCCGTCCGCAGCAGTTCGACGGGCGGCGTGACGGCCCGAGGCGTAGAGGTGGGTCCATGAGCGAAAGCGCGGTTCCGTCCTCGGCCGACCCTGTGCGACAGGAAGCAGGGGCCGGCTGGCCGGCCAGGTGGGCGGGAGCGCTGCTGTGCCTGGTGGTGGCCGGTATCCATGTCATCGACCAAGGCGGCTTCACCGTCACCAGGGACCCCTACTACATCGGCATCGCCTACCACGTCCTCGAGATCGCCGGTGTGGTCGCTGCGGTGCTGCTCCTGGCCGGACGTGTCCGTGCGGGATGGCTGCTGGCAGCGGGGGTCGCCGCCGGACCCCTGCTGGGCTACGTCCTTTCCCGGGGACCGGGCCTGCCCCACTACAGGGACGACGTCGGCAACTGGACCGAGCCGCTTGGACTGGTCAGTCTGGCCGTGGAAGGAGCGTTGTTCCTCCTGGCCGTTCCGCTTCTCGTCCGTGGCCCGCGCCGCAGGCCCCGGTGACACGCTTCTCGTCACGAGTCGGTGACGGCCGCTTCTGCGGCCTTCCGGTGACAGCTAGTCGGCGTTGACGCCGACCACCAGAGCTCTTCCCGCGCGGCCGCCGAGCCACTCGCGCAGGCACGCGAATACGACGCCCATCGGCGCGAGCACCAGGGGCAGCAGCACGAGCGCCACCGCGGTCGGGGTGATGATGACGAGGACGCCGGTGACCCACACGTTGCCCCCGGTGGTGGCCAGCATGAGCAGCCCCGCCCAGTGCGCCACGTACGTCCCGAGCCATCTCAGCACCGTGAAGGCGCCGGCGACCGCGGCCGTGCTCAGCAGATGGATCGCGGCGGTGTGGAGACGCGCCGTGCGGGTCAGCGTCCAGGAACGGCGCATCGCGGCCGTCGCCGACGAGTTGTCCGTCACCCGTATCGCGGTGGCCGGTGCGAAACGGGAGAGGAGGACGAGCCCGAGCGCCCAGATCACGACGGGCAGCATCCGGCCCACCAGGATGAACTGCAAGGTCGCGGGATCGTGGTAGGTGGGCCACACGACCCCGGGCACCATCCCCATGTCGACGACGGCCAGGACGAGCAGGCCCGTCAGCCCCGGAAGGAGGGCGCACACCAGGGTGAGCAACTGGACGCGGAAGGCGGCGCCCAAGTGCGGACGGCAGCGGCGCCACAGGGCGCGGAGGGTGAGCGCGCCGGGCGCACCGCGCGAGTCCGTGCCCGCCGCCGTGCGTTCCCGCGCGTGGCCGACGATCACGGCCTGGGCGGTGAGCAGCCAGGCGGTCAAGACCATCGCGAGAAGGAGCAGGAGCGGGTACACGCAGAACGCGACCTTGACGAGGCCGTCCCATTGGTCGCTGTACGCGACGTAGGACTCCTCGTAGTCGATGGAGCCCTCTGCGGCTCTTCCGGCTTCCAGGAAAAGGCCCCACGACGCGGCGAAGGCGCCTGCCACGATTCCGCCGCCGACGAGCAGCGCCGCCGCGCCGGCCAGGAAAGCGGAGCCGAACACGGGACGCCGGTGGCGGCTTGTGATCCGCAGGCCCTCGGCCACGACGGAAGTGCCGGCCCGGCGATTGTCCGAACCGATCACCGGACTGCTGCCCGTCATGCCGCCCCTTCCCGCTCCGCGCGCCCGTGGACGGCGGAGGCCCCGGCGACGCGAAGACGCTCCGCCACGCCCACTGCCGCGCGGGCCCAGTCACTGTGTGGACCGCGGCCACAACTGTCTGCGCGGTCCTTGAACGGAACCGCGGTGATCCACGGATCGCTCACGAGGTCGATGCCGCCCGGGTGACTCTTCATGGTGGCCTCGACGTCCGCGTCCGCCCGCTCGGTTCCGTCTCCCGATCGGGTCGGAGGCTCCGTCGGCAGTGAGCAATGACGGCACTGCCGTGTCCGCGAAGCGGGATGTCGGCATAGAGGACCGACGGCGCCTCGTGGCACGACAGCGCGTTCGCCCGTGAAATGGTTGCTGTCATGACAGTTGGCGCCCCGGACAGCGAGGTTGTACTCGAGACGAGTCGCCTGCTGCTCAGACCTTGACGGGTAGCCGAGGCCGTCGTCTGGGCACGAACGTCTGTGGGCCACGGTCTGGGACTGGAACACCGCTTCTCGCCGAGTGCTCGCCAACTCGGCCGGTGGCCCGTCGGGTCAGACGCGGACGCCGAACATGAACGGGCCGCCGATGGTGTCCATCGACTCGTACCGCACGACCGTGCCGGTGCGCGGTGCGTGCAGGATCTGACCGTTGCCCGCGTACAGGCCCACGTGGTGCAGGTCGTTGAAGAAGAAGACCAGGTCGCCGACCTGGAGTTGGCTTCGTGTCAGGCGGGTCCCGATGCCCGACTGGGCCTCGGAGGTGCGCGGTATGGAGACGTCGGCCTGGGCGTAGGCCCAGGAGGTCAGGCCCGAGCAGTCGTACGAGGAGGGGCCGGTGGCGCCACGGACGTAGGGCTTCCCGATCTGGCTCCGGGCGGCGGAGAAGGCGGCGGCGGCCCGGCCGGACGCGGGGGTCTGGCGGCCGATGCCAACCCGTTCGGCGGAAGAGCGGTCGGCGCGCCGCTGCTCGGCGGCGAGGGCCGACCTCTCCTTCGCGGTCAGGGTGTTGAGCAGCTTCTGTGCCTCGGCGAGCTTGCCCTGGACCTCCCTCTTCCTGTTGCCCAGTTCGGTGCGGGTGGTGGCGAGGGCCTTGAGCTTCTCGGTGGCCTCGGCGCGCTCCTGGGCGAGTTGCCGCTGTCTGCCCTGGATCTTCCTCAGGGCGTCGGCCTGCCGGCTGCCCAACTGGTCGAGTGTGGACGCCCTGGCGAGGAAATGGTCCGGGTCCGACGAGAGGAGGAGCTGTACCGAGGGGTCGATGCCTCCTGAGCGGTACTGGGTGGTGGCCAGTGCGCCCAGGGCGTCGCGCAGCGTGTTCAGTTCCTGCTGGCCGCGGGCGACGCTGTCCTGGACGGCGGAGATCTCCTTCTGCAGCTTCTGCTGTTTCTCGTTGGCCCCGTTGTACTTCTCCGTGGCCTGCTCCGCCTGCTCGTAGAGCTTGGCGACCTTCGCTTCGACCTCGTCCTTGCCGAGCCTCTGACGGGGCGTGGCGTCGGCGGCGTTCGCGCTCAGGGCGACGGCAGCGGCGGCTGCCGTGGTCAACACGGTCACACGTGTGCGGTTCGGCTGCTTGGGGCGTCGATGCGACGTCATGGCTCGGACTCCTGTTGGTGCGCACCGGTCAATGCGTCGGGGGCCTGGGCGGGGTGGGGGAAGAACCGGCGTCCCCCTGCCACTGGAGAGTGGATCACGGGCGCGGGGGCGTGGACCATGCAGAACTACCGGCAGAAGTAGCCCACTTCGCCAGGGACGCGGCCGTCTGGCGGACGGTGAGGGCCCTGATGTCCTGGCTCGGACACCAGCCGCAAAGTCGGTCGTGGGTAGCGGGACGAGTCCGGTTTCCCGGTCTGGGGCGCCGTCGTTGGTCTGATCGAGTGATCGAGGCCGCAGGGGCGGGCGTGCGGCAAGAGGGTCGCGGAGTTGCTGTTGGCGAACTGGACGCCGGTGGACGGCGACTGGAACCTGGTAGCGAACAAGAGCGGGGCGACCCGGCTCGGTTTCAGCCTGTTGCTGAAGTTCATCGAGCTGGAAGGCTGGTTCCCCCTTCTCGGCCCGGGCCCGGCCCGGCGGTCCGTGGTGGCCGAAGACAACGAGGCAGGCACCTCCCGACTGACCGCGCTCAAGTGCGACCCCGGCGCGGTGGGCCTGCATTTCAGAACGTGGGCGACAGCGTTCGCCAGGACATCAGGGCGGCGATGGCCGAGGCCGCGCCGGCCAGCGTGACGACCAGCGCCGGGGCCGCGACTTCGCCCAGCGCGCCCCCGGTTGCAGCGGCCAGGCCCTGCAGCGTCATCGTTCCGGTCAGCAGCAGGCCGAACGCCTGACCACGCTGCGTCTCGGGCACCGCGTCGAGGAACCTGCGGGCCAGGGCGAGCTGGTAGGCGACGCCGAAACCGGACACCGTCAGCAGGACGGAGGCGTATCCCGGTGCGGGGCGCAGCACGAACCCCAGCAGCGGCAACCCGAGCGCAAGCGCCAGGGGGCGGGCCAGCCGCTCCCGGCCCGCAGGGCGCACCAGGCGGCCGACGACCAGGTTGCCGGCGAACATCCCTGCGGCAACCGCTGCGAACAGCAGACCGGCCGCGTCAGGCGCGCCGACCTGCGCCGCGTACGGGACCAGCACGCCCTCGGCGCCGACCATCAGCGCCGGTGCCAGCCAGTGCGCCAGCAGCAGCACCCGGACCGCAGGCCGGCCCAGCAGCGCCCGGTTCACCTGCCAGGTCTCCCTGATGCCGACCGAGGCGCCGGTGCGGCGGCGTGGGTGGTCGGCCAGGCGCAGTCGCAGCAGGCCTGCCGAGGTGAGGCAGGTTGCGGCGGTGATCCAGAGCGCACCTGGCGCGCCGACAGCGGCGATCAGCATGCCGCCGGCGGCGAAGCCGAGCACCTGCGTGCCGCCGGCCGCCATGGAGAAGACGGCACGGCCGAGCACGTAGCGGTCGCCGTCCAGCAGGTCGGGCAGAAGGGCGGTGCGCGAAGCGGAGGCGACGGCGCTGGGCAAGCCGGTGACGAACACGAGGACCAGCATGGCCGGTACCGGAAGCAGACCGGCGGCGAGCACGACGCTGACCGCGGTGCGCAGCACCTCGTAGCCGATCATGACGGTGCGCGGGGGCCAGCGGTCGGCGAAAGCCAGCAGCAGCGTGCCGCCCAGGGCATAGGGCAGGAAGCCTGCCGCATACGCCAGCGCCGACATCAGCGGCGACCCGGTTGCCGCGTAGACGATCACTGACAGTGCGAGCATCCGCACCGTCTCGCCGATCAGGTAGAGCGTGTAGCTGCCGAACAGCACGCGGAACTGGCCCACAGCGAATACCTCGCGGTAGGTGGCCGGGCGTGCCGCGACGGGCGTGGTGGTCATGGCCGACAGCATCACGGCAGCCCGGCCACGGTGACTATGCTTTCGTGTGGAGGCAAAACATGCTGGCCATCGAGGTGGGACCCGTCGACGTGGCGCGTACCCGCTACGCGATCTCGCCGCTGGGCGAGGCGATGCAGGCGCTCCGCGTCGCAGCCGGCGCGCAGGCCGCAGGCCCGCTCCGGCCGTGGGCCGAGCGCATCGCACCCCGGTACGAGCGGCTGCGCCGGCAGGTGCCCGCAGTCAGGGCGCTGACGACGCTGTTCCGCCGCGGCGCCTACAACGCCGACTTCATCCATCCGCCGCCGTCGGGCCCCGGTGGCGATTTCGCCGCCGAGCTGGCCGCCGTGCGCGCCACGCCGCTGCGCCGTGCCCGCCTCGAACTGGCTCGCAACCTGGCGGGAATGCGGACCCCGCCACGCTACGTGCAGCGCATCCTCGACGGGCCGGACGTGGTCACCCGGCTCGCCGACGCACTCGAAGCGAGCTGGCAGGCGCTGGTCGAGCCGGACTGGCCGCGGCTGCGGGCTGTACTGGAGCGCGACCTCGTCCGCCGCGCCGGGCACCTCGCGATGTACGGCTGGGCAGCAGCGCTGTCCGATCTCGACCCCCGGGTGAGCTGGCGCTCCGAGGGGCAGGCCGGGACCATCGAGGTGCGCACGGGCTCGCGTACCCAAGGGGACCGGCACCGGCTGGCCGGCAAGGGCCTGCTGCTGATGCCGACGGTGTTCGGCACTCTGATCAGCTACGTCGAGCCGCCGTGGCCCTACGCCCTGGTCTATCCCGCCCGGGGCATCGCGGACCTGCTCGGCCCAGTGCCGCGTACACCGGGCGGCGAGTCCCTGGACCGACTGGTCGGCCCGCGGCGCGCGGACGTGCTGCGCGCGCTGGACGTGCCCGCAACGACGACGCAGCTGGTCGCCCAACTCGGCCTCAGCCTCGGTACCGTCGGCAGCCACCTGGCGGTGCTGCGCGACGCCGGCCTCGTCACCCGCACTCGCACCGGCCGGACGGTCTGCTACGAGCACACGCCGCTGGGCGCAGCCCTGGTGGCCAGATGAACGCCTCGGGTGGCCCACCTGGCCGCCCGAGGGCGGGGTGCCATCGAGCGTGATGCTCCGGGGATTGGAACGCGGCGGACCGCGAGCAGAGCCGCTGTCGGTGTTTCATAGGTGCCGGCCCGTGAGGGCCGGCGCCGAATCGGTCGGGCATGTCTTCCTCGGGTACGCCCGCGCCTCGACTCGACTCCCTCGCCGAGGCCGGAGCTGACGCGGGTCTTCTCGGAGAAGGTCTTCAACCGCGCCACGAAGAGCCCGCAGCTGAGGGCTTCGCCTTCGACGTGGCGCGAGAACTGACGGTGGACTACGAACCCACCGAGGCCCTGCCACGCTTCTTCGCGGCTGCCGCCGCGGGGATCGAGGAGCAACTGAGCCTGCCCGAGCACGGAATTGTGATCGCCACTCGGGTGGTGCTGCGGCGCGCCCGCGCCGATGCGTTCGGCTCCCACGAACGGGCGTTCAAGATCGCAGGCTACCTCGCTGCCCGCAAGGCGCTGGAACGAGCGAGGTGACGGTGACCCGGGGGCCGTTGAGTGTGCGGAGCACTGTCAGGGTGCCGCTCACGCCGGTGACGGGGCCGCTCGCGCCGTTCACATAGACGCGGATCACGGTCGTCTTGCCGGCGATCAGGGTGACGCTTTGCTGGAGGTCCTGTATGGCCTGGGTTACCTCCATGGCGTCCAGTGCGGCGAGCGCTTGAGCAGTCATGGCTGACCCCTTGGGCGAGCGTTCCGGCCCTCTTCAGGCTATGCCGGACAGAGGTGTTCCGCCTGGCCGGCGACGGCGCCAGAAGGGGCTCCGGGGCCAACGTCGCTCCTGGTCGTACGCGTTCGCGTGATTCCGCTGGTACGCCGCCGCGATCCCGTCCAGGAACCCTGTGTAGTCGGCGAGCGCGGCGGTGGTGCACCCCTCGTCGGCGAGGCAGCTGGTCACCGCCTGCCCGGCGCGGGCGCCGGTGTGCAGCGCCATGAGGATGCCCTGCGAGGAGAGCGGGTCGAAGGCGAGGGCGGCGTCGCCGGCCGCCACCCAGCCGGGCCCGGCTGCCGGGGCGAGCCGCAGGCCGTGGGCGGGGGCCCAGCGGGGTACGGGCGTCGCGGCCGGACCGTGCCCGGCCAGGCGCCGGCGGACGTGGACGGTTCGGCTGAGTGCGTGCCAGAAACCGTGCGGGGTGCGCAGGGACGGGTCGGCGATGTCGGCGTCGGTCAGGTGGGCGACCAGGCGCCCGGCCGGGATCCGGGTGGTGTACCACCAGCCGTGCGCCGCGGCCTCCACGACGGTGCGGGCCTCGGCGTCCGCCGGATCGCCCGTGGGACGGGAGGGAAATACGACGTACGCGGCGACTAGCCGGTCCTGCCGCCGGCGGTGGCCGTGGCGGCGGCCGATCATGCAGCTCCGGCCCGTCGCGTCGACCGTCCAGCGGGCGGACAGTTCGGTCACGGCGCCGGTGGTTTGCTCACGGACGATCAGGCGGTCGCCGCGCTGGTCCAGTACGGTGGCCCGCCGCAGACGGGCGCCCGCCGCGATGGCGGCCTCGCGCAGGAAGGCGTCGAAGCGCAGCCGGTCGAGGTGCCAGCCGTGCCCGTACGGGTCGAACAGGTGGCTGCGGCCGAACAGCGCCGTCGATCCCCAAGCGGCGTAGGTGCCGGTGGAGATCGGGTGGCCGGCGGCCAGGAAACCGTCCAGCAGTCCGAGTTCGCCGAGCAGTGGCCGGGCGGCGGGCGGCAGGAACTCCCCGATCTTGACCTCCCCGGTCCCGGTCCCGGCCGCGAGCCCGCTCGCGGCCGCGCCACGGTGCCCCCGGCCCCGACCGCCGTCGTCCAGGAGCTCGACGCGGCGACCGGCCCGGGCCACGACGAGCGCGGCCACGGCGCCCGCCGGACCGCCTCCCGCCACGAGGACATCGACGGGTCCGGACGGGCCCTCGGACACCGGGCGGTGAGCCGTCACCGGCCCGACCGGAAGCGCTTGACCTTGTCGATGAACCCAGCCGAGACCTCCTCGTCCGGAGCGTTCGCCATGGTGACCGCGGTGGCCAGGGCAGCCGCGCCCAGAACCGGGTCGGCGCCGCGGTCCACGTGCACGGTGACCAGGTTGCGCCCGGCCGGAGGGGCGGGCGCAGGCGGAAAACCGACCTCGGACTCCACCAGCAGTTCCCTCGGGAAACGGGGATCGTCGGGGGGACCGGGGCGGCGCTCCACCACGCCGAGCTTGCCGAAGTCCTGCACCATCGCGTTGATGGCGGCGATGTAGTCGCGGGGCAGCCAGCGCAACCAGGTCCGCCGGTTCTCGAACGCGGCCAGGCGGTCGGCGATCGGCCGGTCGGTGTCGACCACGACGGCGTAGTCCTCCTCGGCGAGCACGTGGTTGGGTACCCGGGCCGGCCAGAAGGTCGGCAGGTACGGGTCGTACGGGCCGAGGCCGAGGGAGAAGCTGTACTCGTAGCCCGATCGGCAGCTCGCCGTGTCGGTCTGCCAGGGCACGGCCATCCACCGGGTCAGGTCGCCCGGGCCTTGGGCGTGCAGCGGCCCGTCGGGGGACAGCGCGGTTTGCGGGGTCAGCGTCTGGCCGTAGTACGGCGGGGGAGGCGCGTCTTCGGCGCGGTGCCGGATCCGGAACGGGCTGCTGTACAGCGTGGTGTGGCGCATGGGCCAGGTCAGCTCGCAGCCGGGGTGGAAGGCGTCGGCGAGGCAGAAGGACAGAGCAGCCCGGTCGAGGGTCGCGGGCCGCTCGGCGAACGGGACGTCGTGGAGGGTGGCGGGCGGTACGGCGTGCGGGTCGTAGTCCGCGTCGAAGTCCCCATTGGCCCAGCGCTGGAGGAGGCGGGACTGCAGTGGGGAGAGCGTCATGTGCTGCCGTACGGACTGCGGCGGCAGGTTCATCGCGTCGCCGTAGACGGCCGGCCAAGGCACCGGCGACATGCCGTCGCGGTCGTAGTCACGGACGGAAAGCCAGACCTGCCTGCGCAGTTCCCGGTGGACGGGCGAGGGGTCGGCGAGTGCGGTGAGCCGGTCGGGGTCGAGGAGGTACTCGCGTCCGCCGAACCCGAACTGGGTGGCCAGGCCTTTGTTGACCCACTGGAGGCCGGACAGCCGGCGCAGTACGGGCAGCACGTCGCGGGTGAAGGAGACGTGCCGTGGTTCTTCGAGCAGCCCGGCGCTGAAGAAGGAGCCGCGCACCAGGTCGTACATCGTGCGTACCGAGCTGAGTTCGGGCGCGTAATTGGGCGGCGCGGTGACCACCCAGCCCGGGTCGACCGGGATCGGCCGCCCGTCGATGCTCACCTCGGCGGTGACCGGGCCGTCGGAGGTGTCGTCGTACCAGCCGTCGTTGTTGGCGAAGGTGCCGGCAGGGTCGCCGGTCGCCGAGGCGGAGACTCCGTGGCCGCCGAGGAAGATCAGCCGGCCGCTGTCGTCGGTGCGCAGCTCCCCGAGGTAGACGGGCTTGTCCATGAAGGTGCCGGTGTCGAAGCGGTACTCGGGCCCGCCGGAGCGGTTGCGGCCGCGGATCGAGCGGCGGCCGGGATCGATGACCAGGAGGCTGCGCTGGTCGGCCGGAATCTTGGGATTGCGCAGGTTGCTGGCGTCGGCCTTCTCCGCTTCGGGGATGTCGAGGGCGATCTGGAACTGGTACCAGGCCGCCTTCGAGTTGGCGACGTGCACGGTCCAGCGCAAGTCGGCGTTGTCGGCGGTCAGTTCGGCGACCGGTTCGCCGGCGGCGTTGTAGCCGTAGACCCGGAACCGGACGCCTTGGCGCTTCAGGGCGCCGGTGACGTCCTTGTAGCTCCCTGCGGGCAGCGGGGCCGGGTCGTCGACCTCGGGGGCGAGGACGAAGTCGTCCATCGTGCTGTCGCCGACCCGGGCCACGCCGATGGCCGGGTGTACGGCGGCCCGGACGATCCGGGTGTCGCGAGCGGGCGGCGGGGTGAGGTACGGCCGGGCCGGGCCGGGCTCTGCCGCCGGGACGCCGTTCACATCGCGGCGCTGCTCGGCGGAGGCTTGATACACCGTCCGGCGCACCTCGGCGATGCTGCCCACCGGGCGGTGCTCGGCGAGGCTGTGCCAAGGGTTGAGGGCGAGGTTCTCGCCGTACGCGGCCTGGCCCCGGGCGGTGACGTCCTGCTGCTGGAGGGTCAGCCGGGCCACCTTCACGGGGGAGCTCTCGGACTCCTCCCAGCGCACGGTCGCCCGGTCCAGCGGCATCCGCTCGTCATCGGTGCGGAACTGGAGCAGCAGGTCGAAGGCCGCCGGACCGGCCGCCAGCCGGTAGGACAGGTCGGTGCCGAGGTAGGCCGGGTCCTCGTCGGGCGGCGTCGCCTTCGGATCGCCGGGCTCACAACCGGCGGGCACCAGCTTGTACTTGACGTAGCGGTCCGGTCCGAAGGCGTAGGGGAGCACGCCCCAGTAGTCGGCGGTGAGCGTGCTCTCCTCGAACTTCGCCATCGCGTCGAGGATCTCCCGGGCGACCGGGTGGGCCTCCAGGTACGGATCGTAACTGCCGTCCACGACACCGGCCTTGGTGAACTCGCACATGTCCTGGGCGGTGTCCACGAAGAAGACGTCGTGGTTCTGCAGCAGCAGGTCCTGGGTGTCGGCCTCGGTGTCGGCCTCCAGAAGCTTCGGGCCGGGGACGCCGAACAGCTTGATGCCGACGCCGAGCGTGGTCTTCAGGTCGGAGCTGCCGGGCACGGTGTCGCTGGAGAACCGCACCCAGGCGGTCAGGCCGCCGGGCCGCGTGCGGGCGGCTTCCAGGAAGCCGACGCGCAACTCCGCCGGCAGGTCGTCGGCGACCGTGAGCGTGCCGCGGGCGACGCCGTGCGGTTTGAGGAACACCGGCCGTTTGACGGGGTCCTGGCCACGTGCCATCCGGGCGCCCTGGGTGAGGTCCACGAACATCCGCTTCAGCGCGGCGGCTGCGTCCTCGGCGCAGCCCGGCAGGGGTGGCAGCCCCGCGGTGTCGTCGGAGGGGCGGGGGGTGCCGGTCATGCTGTGCTCCCGTCGGTGCGGCGGTCAATGCGGCGGTCGGTCGGGGTCCGGACCGGTCCGGACGGAGGAGCCGGCGGCTGCCCGGCCCAGGCTCAGCTTGCGCGAACCTCCGGCGAGCGGCGCGCCGAAGTACGCCCGAAACGACCAGCGGCCCCTCCCGGTGCGGGCCGCGATCACTCCGATCGGCCGGCAGCGCTCGCTCGTCCGCCACACCGGTGGCAGCATCGGCGGTGATCGGCCGCGCGGCCGGTCGGCTGTCCTGAGGAGAGGAAGGACCATGCGACCTGTCGCCTGAGGCGCGCCCGGTGCGGCCCGCGCCGAGACGACATGCCCGAGCAGCTTCTGCGCGCCGGGCCACCTGTTGCTGGGCATCGTCCGGCCGGCCGGGACCGTCGCCGCGCTGTGCCCCCCGCTGACGGTTCGACGCCGAGTTCGCAGCCGGGGCCTCCGCCCCTGGCCTGCCCTCTGGAGGCCCGTTTCCGCTTCTGCGGGCCCTGCGTCGGGGCGGCCGGGCGCGAGGTGAGCGCGGACGGCCTGGGCGTGCCGCTCCCGCCGTGCGCTGTACGTTCCACCTGCCGGTGGTGGCTGCAGCAGGGCGGTGCCGCCGTGCTGGCGCAGACGGGCGCAGACCAGAACTCGGCAGTGGTGCACGACGTCGTCGTGGCGGCCAACGACGCCGGAGTCTCCGTACCTTCCGAATTCGCGGTCGCCTGAAGGCGGGCGATACAGGGCTACTACCGCTCGGTAGTAGCCCTCGCCACAAGCACTCGTCGCAGCGGCGACAAGCCGGATCGTCCGGTGTGCGACGCGCTCGCCGATCGCCCCGGTTTCCCCTCTTCCGGACCGGGCTCCGGGAGCGAGAGCTCTCCTACGTGCTGGCATTGACGGGGAACGAGGTCGCCCATCCGGAGGATGCCGAGCCGCACGGGCCGGCTACGGCGGGCCCGGTTTGCCACGCTGCCCCGCTACCGCACCCCGCCGCGAGCCGTCTTCGTCCTCGCGGCCGAGGCCGGTGCCGCCCTGTGCGAGCCGACGCCCTTGTAGGCGAGGCTCTTCCCCGTCGGAAACAGGCCACCTTCGTAGTCGCCGATCTGGCGCGGGGTGTCTTCTGCGTCCGCCTGGCTGTCCTCGCCCGGCTACCGAGCAGATGCGCGTTGGCCCGGCACATCCCGATGACCTGTACCGCGCCCAGAAGCACCTCCGGGTGATGTGGTTGCTGATGATCCCGCCCGCACTCCCGGGTGCGCTCACCCTGCGCGGCTGGTGGCGGACAGAACGCCGGATGACAGGCGGCTGACACTCCAGCCGGCGGGCCGTTACCGGAGGCGGCCCGGAGCGAGCTGCATGAGGCGCGGTCGTGGAAGGGGCAGCTGGGGGCGCAGCACGCGCACGGTGGCGCCCCCACGGGGACACATCGACAGTGCACGCCCCGTAGACGGCTCGGTCGAGGGGAGGCCCACGTCATCCGCCACTGGGTGGTTGCCGGTTGGCGTAGTAGTAGAGGGCGAGGTCGTCCGGGTGGTGGACGCGCTCCTCGGTGCCGCCGATCTCCTTGAGGATGACGTGGGTCTTGTCGAGCGGGTGGCGGGTGATGAGCCAGGGGTTGTTGTCGCTCTCCTGCCAGACTCGGGCCCACACCTGGTCTCCGACGCGGACTTCGCCGCCGTCTTTCGTGCGGAATTTCGATGCCATGGACCGTGCATACCCGTGTTCCGTGCCCTGGACCCCCGGCCCGTTGCCGTGCAGGGCTGGGGGCGTGGATCGTATAAGCGACTCGCGCTCCTACGGGACGTTCAGCTGTTTGCCGGGGCGGCGCCGAGCAGGTCCGCGATGCCCGGGCGGGTGGTCCAGGGCGTAGGGCCATGGCGGTTCGACGTAGCTGAGCCGGGTGCCGGACTCGTGGTGCGGGAAGTGCCCGGCCGGCGTCTTGCAGCCGACCGGGCACCGTCACGCGGAGGGGTCAGTAGTACGTGATGTCCCAGTGGTTGGCCCAGTACTCGTCGGCGTAGTCGATGACGGTCTTGCCACCGGAGGTGACGCGCCAGACCCAGGCCCCGTCACCGCGCTTGTGGTGCTTCTTGGAGTGCTTGTGGATGTAGTTGGTGACGCACGAGTTGCGTGCCACGTCGACCTTGTAGCCGTTCCAGTGGCTGTACGTGCCCCCTGCGTGGCCGACTTCCGTGCCGCCGGTGATGACGATGGAGCAGTGGCTGTTCTTCTTCAGGGCGATGACGCCGTCGATGGTGCGGGTCCGGATGTCCTGGAGGCTGGTGCACTTCTTGTTGTTGCGGTTGGTGCAGTTGCCGGAGGAGGTGCGGGTGATGCCCGCCGCCTTCAGCTTGGCCGCGGCCTGGGAGTCGCTGAGCTTCCCGCTGCTGGGCTTGCCGCCGCCCCGGACCAGAGCGGCCCAAGTCGGCGCGTCCACCGTGCCGTTGGCGGTGAGGTGCTTCGCCTTCTGGAAGGCCTTGACCTTGGCCGCGGTGCCCGAGCCGAAGACCCCGTCCACCGTGACGGTGTAGCCGTTGTCGGTGAGCTGGCGCTGCAGGGCCTTGACGCCCGCGCCCTTGGAGCCGGACTTGAGCGTCATGACCAGCTTGTTCCAGGTGTTGGCGCCGACGATCCCGTCGGCGGTGAGGTGCTTCGCCTTCTGGAAGGCCTTGACCTTCGCCGCGGTGCCCGAGCCGAAGATCCCGTCGGCGGTGACCTTGTAGCCCCGGGCAGTCAGCAACAGCTGGACGGTCGCCACGTCCACGCCCCGCTGGCCGGACTTGACCGTCGGCCAGGACACCTGCACGGTGGCGGCGGTGCCCGCCTGCACGGCGGCAGGAGCGGGGATCGCAGCGGCGGCCGTGGCGCCGGCCGCCGTGACGCCGGCCGCGAGGGTCGTGGCGAGCAGGACCACGGACGCCGCTCGGCTCCGGCGGGACTTCTGGGTCGGAGTGCGCATTTGAGTTATTCCTTCCGTTGATGAATCGTTCGGTGCTTGGCTTCTGGCCGGCTCTCGCAGCGGGTCCGGGCGCCTCGGAAGAACATGTCGAAAGGAGGGTGTTCGGCCTTGGCGCCCCAGCGGTATGACAACCCCGCCCTGCCGCCGTCCCAGGGAATTCGCCCGGGCCCCACTTCGTGGGCGTCTTGGCGGGAATTCACCGCTGACCGCTTCTTGGCCGTGCGGCCCTACCTCTTTCTTCGGCAGTCCAGCACCGTGCTGGAAGCCGTGTTCCCGAGGTTCGCGTCGACTCTTGACGTGGCCGGAGCGCAGGCGGCGTTCGCCGTCCCGGCGGCTGCGACCGCGGCGCCACTGGGCGCGGCCGTCACCGCGGAGATCACGGCAGCTTCGCGCAGGGCGTCGGTTCCCGCATGGATCAGGTCCCTTCAAGGCGGTGACGGTGCGGCATCTGTGGTGTTGTGCACCGAAAACGAGCATGCCGTCGGCGAGGTCCGAACCGCCAGCACATGATGCGTTCGGAGACGTCTCGGGATTTCCCAGCCCGGTGACCTGCGAACTCGTCTGTTTGCGGGAGCTCCCGGGACGGCCTTCTCTCTCGCTCGGGCCCGCGAGGCGGCCGGGCGATCACCTGGCCGCACCGGCTCGGCCGCTGACCGGTTCTGGTCCCCCGATAGAGGGGTTGCCACGGAACTTCCTGCTCCGGCGTCGGCGCTGGCGATACTCAGCCGGGGCGGCACCGCGGAGAGGAGCACGGTGAGATGGAAAGCACTGCCCCCGTCACTGGACATGAACGGGCGGCGGTTCGTGAGCACGCTGCGGCAGTTGAAGGATCACAGCGGACTGACACTGAAAGCCCTCCAGGCAAAGACGTGTTTCAGCGCTTCGTCATGGGACCGGTATCTCAACGGCACGGTCCTCCCGCCCGCGGCTGCGGTCGAGGCCCTGGCCCGGATCGCCGACGCGGACACCGGAACCGTGCTGGCCCTGCGAGAGGCCGCGGAAAAAACCTGGAACACGGCTGCGGAGCAAAATCCTCCCGACGGAAATGAACCGGAAGAGGCCAAGGGTCCGGGAACCGACGGCCCGCAGATTCGCGTCGCGGCGTTGTCCCTGACCGCGGGGACCGTTCTGTTCTCCGCCGTGCTGTCCGTGGCCCTGGTCGTCGACACCCACCAGCCGGCGCCGGGTTCCGCGCGCGGATCCGGCTCCGCCGTCGGGAAGTACGACTGCGTCTACACGCGGCGCGGCGATCTGCTGTTCAGCGGAAACAGCACCACGTCGACGCGTCGGGTGATGCTCAACAGCACCGGGCCCGACACAGCCGAGGTGCAGTGCCTGCTGCTGCGCCACAAGTTGTCCCCGGGCGACATCGACGGGTACTTCGGGCCACACACCGAGGCCCAGGTCAAGCGGCTGCAAGAGCGGGACCACGTACCCGCGGACGGCGTCGTCGGAGAGGAGACGTGGCGCCTGCTGCGGCATGTGCAGTGACCGTCGACCACAACACCGAGAGAGGTGCGAGCTGACATGGTGAAGGAGCCGAAGGCGACGCGCTGGCGGGCGCTGCCCCCTGCCCTGCCGGAAGCCTGCGCGAGCCTCGTCGTCGGGTTGCGCGAGCTGAAGGACCGCAGCGGTCTGACGCTGGCGGAGCTGGCCGATCTGACGGCCCTCAGTAAATCGTCCTGGGAGCGCTATCTCAACGGCAAGCAGTTCCCGCCCCGGCACGCCGTCGAAGCCCTCTGCCTGGTGGTGCGCTCGCCCGACGCCGGCCTTGTGGACCGGTGGACGCGTGCGGAGGCCGTCTGGAGCGAACGTGAGCAGGACGTCGCCCTGCCGAGAGGCGTCTTGCCCGCCTCCACCGGGCACACACCGGACGAGCCCCAGGCCCCCGGCCCGGCACCGCGACGGTGGGTCCGGCCCGTACGCGGGTTCTTGCTGACCGCCTCGGAACGGATCGCCAAGCGGCCCTTCGTGACGGCGCTGGGGGTGTCACTCGCATCGGCCGCGATGATCGTTCCAGCCGCGCTCTACCACGTCTCCCACCAAACCGTTCCGGAGCCCCACGCCTTGCCACCGATCTGCCGGCTGAAGTCCTGTGCCGGTCGTGACCCCAGGACCACCGCGTGCGAGGACCCGGAGACCCTGGCCTCGCACACGGCGGCCGACGGAACCCGCCTCGACCTGCGCCTCAGCCCGGGGTGCCAGGCGGGCTGGCTCCGTACCCGGCCCACTCACACGGGCTTCCGCATCGAGATCAGCGCTCCGGGGGAGCGCCCCCGCAGCACCACGGCAAATCGCAGCTCCTCCGCCGAGTCCCTGGTCACCACGCCTATGATCGCCGCGCCGCACCCCTCCCGCCTGCGCGCCTGTTACTACCCGTCCGCGGACCAGCCCGGCAGGGAGTGCTTCGGCCCGTAGCGCCGGCCGGTCACCGCGCGGATCGGCCAGGACGTCGTCGAAGTCACCGACCGGCACGTCAAGTCCCGCTCCGGTACGGGGATGTTCACACCTTGGTGGCCGCCGGGATCAGGAGCAGCCGGGCGGCGAAACACCCCACGTCAGCGGGAAGGACGGGCCCGGTGGCGGGGGCACCTGAGCCTCGCCCCAGGTCCCGGCACCACCACGCCGACCGCCCCCACCGCGAACTTCGCTTGCAGAAACTGCTGTTGGCCTCGTTGACACGCCGTGAGCCCAGGCGTTTCACTCGACACCTGTGAATGGCAACGTTGTCAGGTCGCCGGTCGAAGCGTCCGGCACCGAGGCCCTCACCTACGCCCTGCCCTTCGGCACATCAGCACCTGTGCGAAGCACGAAACGCTGCGGAGGCAACCGATGGTCCGACCCCGACGTTCAGCTGCGCCACGTAACCGAAAGAGATTCCGCCAACGCCTGGCCGTGATCTCCGTCCTGGGACTCGCGGCATTGCCGCTCCCGGCGATCGGGGGCGCGTACGCCGCGAGTGCCGCGCCGCCGGCCCTGGTGAAAGATCCCGCGTCCCTCGTCAACCCGCTGATCGGCACCTCCGGAGAGGTGGACACCTTCCCGGGCCCCGACATGCCGGCCGGCATGGTGCAGTGGGGTCCGGACACGACGCCCGACCGGCCCTCGGGCGGTGGCTACGAGTACGACGACAAGAAGATCTCGGGCTTCAGCCTCACCCATGTCTCGGGGCCCGGCTGCGGCGTCGCGGGTGACCTGCCCGTCCTTCCGGTGACCGGCACGCTCTCCGGCAACCTCGGCAGCACGTCCGTGGGCTTCAGCCACGCCGACGAGCGGACCGGCATCGGGTCGTACGAGGTCACCGACGCGAACGGCGTCACGACCCGGCTGACCGACACCACCCGCGCCGGCCTGGGCTCCTTCACCTTTCCGGCGGGGACCGGTCGGGCGAACCTGCTGTTCAAGCTCAGCGGTGGCGCCACCCAGGTGGACGGGACCCGCGTGCAGGTGGTGAACAAGAAGGAGATCAGGGGCTCCGTCGACAGCGGCCACTTCTGCGGCGCGAAGAACCGGTACACCCTGCACTTCGACATCAAGTTCGACCAGCCGTTCACCGGCAGCGGTACCTGGGTCGGCGGCACCATCAACCCCGACGCCACTTCGCTGAAGGCGGGCGAGGTCAGGCAGAACGCGCAGCCGCACCCGTCGAAGCGGCTGAAGGAACCGCACTTCACCGTGCCCGCGGCCCCCTCCCCGACCGTGCACGGCAGCGCCGGCACGTCCTCCGGCACGCCGACCCCGGCCCCGAGTACCGGCGCCACGTCCTCGCCGTCGGCCACGGGCAAGGCCGCCCAGCCGCCCACCACGGGTGCGAACGGGATGTACCTGACCTTCGACACCTCCTCGAACCCCACGGTGAAGGCGAAGGTCGGCATCTCGTACACCAGTGACGCGGGCGCGGCGGACAACCTCACCACCGAGATCAGGAACTGGAACCTCGACGCGGTGGAGCGAGCGAACCACGACGCCTGGAACGCGGTGCTGAACAAGATCCGGATCGGCGGCGGCACCAAGGACCAGCAGGTGCAGTTCTACACGGCGCTCTACCACGCGCTCCTGCACCCCAACGTCTTCTCCGACGACAACGGCCAGTACATGGGCATGGACAACCAGGTCCACAAGCTGGCGAAGGGACAGAAGGCCCAGTACGCCAACTACTCGGGCTGGGACACCTACCGCTCCCAGACCCAGCTGATGGCGATGACCGAGCCCAAGGTCACCAGCGACGTCGTCACCTCGATGCTCAACGGTTACGACCAGACGGGCCTGCTCCCCAAGTGGGCCTCCAACAACGGCGAGAGCTACGTCATGGTCGGCGACCCGGCGGCCGGCATCATCGCCGACGCGTACGCCTTCGGCGCCCGGGGCTTCGACACGGACAAGGCGCTCGCCGCCCTCCAGCACGAGGCCACCGTCCCGAACAACGACCGCCCCGGCGAGTCGGTGCGGGACGCCAAGGGCTACCTCCCGCTGGACGAGAACGACTACGGGTGCTGCAACTTCTACGGCCCGGTCTCCACCCAGCTGGAGTACGACTCCGCCGACTACGCCCTCGCCGCCTTCGCCAAGTCGCTGGGGAAGAACGCCGTTTACCAGAAGTTCGCCACCCGCGCCCAGGACTGGATGAACGTCTTCAACCCGCAGACCGGGTACATGCAGGCGAAGGACAAGGACGGCCGGTTCGCGGGCGGGTTCACCCCGGGCACCTCCAACGGCTTCGTCGAGGGCACGTCGGCCCAGTACACGCCGATGGTCCCGTTCAACCTGAAGCAGCTCATCCAGGCGCGCGGCGGTGACCGGGCGTACTCGTCCTACCTGGACAGCCTGCTCGACAACATCACCGACCCCGGCAACACCGACGCCAACCTGAGCAACGAACCCAGTGTGGAGATCCCCTGGGAGTACGACTACACGCGTCAGCCGTGGAAGACCCAGCAGGCCGTCCGCGCCGCCCAGCGCAGCCTGTACTTCAACGCCCCCGTCGGCTCGTTCGGCAACGACGACCTCGGCGCGATGAGCTCCTGGTACGTCTGGTCCGAGCTGGGCATGTACCCGGAGACCCCGGGCACGGACACCCTCGTACTCGGCAGCCCGGCCTTCCCGGTGGCGCAGGTGAGGCCCGCCGGCGGCCGGACGGTGCGGATCAACGCGCCGCAGGCGGCGCCCGACGCGCCGTACGTGCAGTCCCTCGACGTCAAGGGCAAGGAGTGGAACACCTCCTGGCTGACGTACGGGCAGTTCAAGGGCGCGGGCACCCTGGACTTCACCCTCGGCACCCAGCCGGACAAGTCCTGGGCCTCCGACCCGTCGGCGGTGCCGCCGTCCGACACCACGGGCGGGGACCGCGTCCTGGCCGCGGCCGGTCCGGCCGGCGACGGCCTGGTGCTCCAGCCGGGCGCGTCCGGTGACGGCACGCTCGGCCTCACCAACCTCGGCGGCAAGGACGTCACCGTCGACTGGCAGGCGACGGCACCATCGGGTGTCACGCTCGCCCCGGCGTCCGGCTCGCTGAAGGTGCCCGCCTCGGGCAGCGCCGAGGCGAAGATCCACGTCACGGCGGGCACGGACGAGGGGACGTTCCCCGTCGCCTTCGCGCTGAGGGACCACGGCACCGGTACGGCACTGAACGGCGCGGCCCTCCGGGTCGCCGTGGCCAAGCCCGGGAAACTGTGGCCGTACGACACCAACGAGGGCATCTACCCCGACGGCGCGACCTTCTCGGGCGGCTTCGACAACGGCGGCTGGGCGTTCTCGCAGAACGCGCTGTCGGCGGCCGGTGTCACGAGCGGCTCCACCCTCACGGTCGACGGCGTCTCCTACACCTGGCCGGCGGTGGCGTCCGGACAGCTGGACAACGTGGAGATGGCCGGCCAGACCATCCCGATGCCGGCCGGTACGTCGGGAGCGTCACTGGGTCTGCTGGGTACGGCGACCGACGCGCCGACCGACGGCCGCGGGGTCTCGGGCACGCTGACCGTCACCTACACCGACGGCACCACCGCCAAGACGGTGGTCGGCTTCTCGGACTGGACGCTCAACGGCGGTTCCACGAAGCCGATGGCGGGCGACACCACGGCCGTCACGACCGGTTACCGGAACACCGGCAAGGGCGGCCGGGACAGCGTGAAGACCTATGTCTTCGCCACGAAGATCCCGCTCGACGCGGCCAAGCAGGTGGCCTCGATCACCCTGCCGGTGACGGGCTCGTCGGGCACCGACCACCTGTTCGCCTACGGCTTCGGCCGGTGAGACCCGGAGGGCACTGACGACGGCGGGCCGGCCCCGGCGGCACGAGCCGCGGGGGCCGGCCACCCGGCCCGTGCCGCCGCGGCGTACGCACGCGTGAAGCCCCGTCCGCCGCCATTGCCGTGCTCACCTCCACAGGTCCTGGCTCGTGCACACGCGCGCGCCCATGTTCCGCTCCATCATCCGCAGTGCGGCGCGAGCGAGGTCCTCGTGGATGTGCGCCACGGCATCCTCGGGGACGATCACGTCGAAGTGACGGATATGGGCGTCGAGAGCCGAGTAGAGCACGCACTGCTCGGTCACCTGCCCGGTGAGTACCAGCCGGTGGATGTCCTGCTGTCGCAGGAGGTACTCCAGCGGGGTCTCGAAGAAGACGGAGTGGCGGGCCTTCACGACGAAGAGGGAGTCTCTGTCGGGCTTCAAGGGCTTCACCAGATCGCTGTGCGGCCCGCTCAAGGCCTGATCGAGCAACTCTCCGTGATGTGACCGCCACTGCCCGAAGTTGTCGTTCACGTAGATCACCGGCGCCGAGCGATCCCGGGCGTGCTCCAGAAGGTCCGCCACGACCGGTACGACGGTCCGGGCCGATGGCAGCAGCAGGTCGGCGTCCTTGTGGTCATACGTGTTGATCATGTCGATGACCAGCAGTGCGGTGTTCTCCATCCCCACCGTGTTCCCACATTTTTGCGGTTGCGCATCGGTCGGCGGTGCCCCGCGGCGGTCGCCCGAAAGGCCGTGGCGCTGCTCGGGCCGGGCGCGCCGGGTGACCCGCTCCTCGGGCTCCTCCGAGAGCCGGACGGATCGAGGCCGCTGCCCGTCCGGGCGGACGTACGGTGTCCCCGCGACTACCGGCTCACACCTTGCCCGCGCGGCAAGCCGGGCCAGCCGGTCGCGTAGGCAGTCGTGCTCCGGCCCTGGCTGTGCAATGTCCGGGAGCGGTCGGCGGTCCGGTCAGCCCGCGGCGGTCGGCAACGGTACCTCGCCCTCCTGGAACCCCAGCTCGTCCAGGGCATGTTGCAGTTGTCCGACATGCCGGGGGGTGAGTCGGCCCATGTCGTCGAGGTGGACGGCGCAGGCCGTGGTGGTGTCGACGAGTCGTTCCAGGAGATCCGCGACCGCGTCCGTGCCCGAGGTGTGCCGGGCGAGGGCGGGCAGTTCGGCGGCGGCGAGCGCGATGGCGGTACGGGCCTCGGCGAGGGTGCGGTAGGCCTCCCGGCGCAGCGCCCACCGTTCGGCGCGGTCGTCGTACTCGCCGAGGACGTGCACCAGATAGGCATGCGCGGCGCTCCCGGCCGCCGCGAGCCGTGCCCGTACCCTGCCGCCGCGCTTCCCCGGCATCGGCAGATGTCCGACGACGAGCACGAGCGCGCAGGCCAGCAAGGTCTCGGCGATCCGGCTGACACAGGCCTGCGGCTCGCCGCCGGCCATGACCAGGGCGAGAACGAGGACGGTGACGACGGTGGTCTGCGCGGCGAAGTGCCGGGCGGCGACGGGAACGAGCGCGCCGCACACCGCGACCAGTGCGATCAACCCGGCGGGCCGGGGCAGCAGCGCGGCCGGCGCCGCGAACACCAGGGCGCCCAGCACGGTCCCGGCGGCCCGGCACAGCACTCGGGAAGCCAGCGGCCCGAGGTCCGGCTTGACGAGGAAGGCGACGGTGGCGGGCAGCCAGTACCAGTGCCGGCCGTCCCAGTGGGTGTGGTGCAGCGCCTGGGCGATGGCGGTGCCGGCCCCGAAGCAGACGCAGACCCGCAATCCGTACTCGCGGCCACCGGCGCCGATCGCGGCGCCCCATGCCTTCCTCGCACTCCGCCGGCGCCCCACCAGGGCCCGGTCGGCGCCGTCACCCCGGTCGAAGGCCTCGGCCGCGCGCAACAGGGCCTCGTCGAGGGCGCGCAGGGCGGCGTCCGACCGGTTCGGGGCCGGCAGCGGGCCGGGGCCGGTGTTGCCGCGGACGGCGGCGGCGAGCCGCCGGGGCCCTTCCGCGGCCCGCGCCGAGACCGGCTTGCCCGACCAGAACAGGGCGGTGGCGGCCTCGGCGAGGGGCAGCGCGGCCGCGAACTGCGCGTGCAGCCGGCGTTCGGTGGCGGAGCCGGCGTACCGGCGCAGCCGGGGCCCGGCGAGGGCGTCCTGGGCATGGTCGAGGGCGGCGGTGAGCGAGGCCCGCCGCGCGGCGGCCCGTTCACCGCCCACGGCGTCGAGGAGCGCGGCGACGGCGTCGTACACCTCGGCGACCGCCGCCCGCTCCCCGTCGAACCGGAAGTCCCCCGTGAACGAACCGGGTGTGGGCAGGGCGAGCCGCAGTACGAGCAGCCAGCCGGCCCCGGCGAGGAAGGCGAGCGCCCGCTGCCAGCCGCTCTCGGCCGCCGGCATCCCGGCGCCGATGGCGGCGCCGACGAGCAACTGCGTGCCCGCGGCCGACGCGATGGCCCCGACCGCGCTGATGCCTCCGGCGACCAGCCCGAGCAGGGTGAGCACCAGCGTCAGCGGTACGGCGGCCAGTCCCCGCCCCGCATACGTCCCCGCGAGCAGCCCGAGCGCCCCCGCGAGCGCGGGCACCCCGAGCCGCTTGACGGAGGCCCGGCGGCTGCCGGGCCGGTCGTTGGTGCCGGCGAGCATCGCGGCGATGGCGGCGAGCACACCGCGGGCGGTGTGCCCCGTGCCGACGCCGGCGAGCAGCAGCGGCCCGGCGGCGAGCGCTCCTCGGGTCACCGCACTCCAGGGCACGGGACCGCGCTGGGCGCGCAGGGCATGGACGAGCCAGAGGGGTGCGGCGGGCCGGGACACGGAGCTCCTGTCGTACGCGGGCGGGTTGCGCGTTGCCTTCGGACGACAGTGGCCGGGTGCGCTACGCGCCCACGGTAGAAGGCGTTTCCGGTGGGAACGCGGCGATCACGTTTCAGGCACGTGAAAGGTGTCCGTTGCGGCCGGTGTCCTTGAGATCGGCAAGCAGCCAGAACACGGAGCAACCGGGCATCGTGCGAATAACGGCCGGGGTCGGATCACGTTCGGGCTTAGCCGCAGGAGGCGCGGTGTGCCAGATGCGGGAACAAGGTGTTCCACTGGCTCTCGGGAACGCTCAGTGGATTGGCGCGGCACAGCGCTTTGTAGACGTGGTCGCTGTCGAGGTCCAGCAGGAACGTCCATGGGTCGCCGTCGAGTTCGGCCACGACCGCCATCTGGGAGTTCCGCCCCGGAAGAACCCGCATGTCGGACACGCCCGCCAGGCTGGTCTGAGCGGGACTGCGCCATCGTCCGTCCGGTTCGGTGTCCCAGATGCGGTACTCATCGAGCGGCCCCAGGCCGTCGCGCGTCATGCCGGTCACGACGTGCCGTTCGTCCGGGGTCACCTTGATGGAAACGACGGTGTGGTCGAGCCGGAGGGTCTCCTGGCGTTCGGGGTGTCCAACGTCGCTGATGTCCCAGAAGCGCACCGATCCGTCCGCTAGGAGGGTGGCCAGCCGACCGCCGGTGACGGGGTAGTACCCCTGCGTAGAGCCGTGCAGTGCGCCCCCCTTCACGGGCCGGTCGGGATTGCTCAAGTCCCACAGTCGCAGGGTCTTCGCATGGCTTTTCACGATCAGTGTGTGCGACTCGGGCAGGTAGGCGAATCCCGCTCCGTCGGCGCCGCCCGGCACCGTGGCGGCCTGGCGTGGGTTCGCGGGATCGGCGAGGTTCCACAGACGGAAATCGCGGGAGGACCCCTTGGCCTCCGTCGTGACGAGGATCCGGTCGTCGAGGAACCATGGCTGGAAGCGCCCCGCATCGGTTGAGGCGTTGACCACGGAACGCCGGACCGGCCTCTGCACGTCGCTCAGATCCCACAGCTCGAGGCGGTGGGTGCCCGCCGTGCCGATGGCGAACAGCTTCCCGTCAGAACTCACGGCCGTCACCACGTCGTCCGCGGTGAGCTCGATGTCCGTACCGTGGCCGGAGCGAGCGCCGGCACTGTCGATGCTCCAGAACCGGAACGCGTGCTTCTTGGTCCTGCTGTCGAACGAGTGGGCCATCAGCACGGAAGGCTTCTTCCTGTCGGGCAGGAAGTACTGCGCCCGCCACGGTTCGGGAACCGTGAGGACCGGTCGGGGCCGCGTGGCCGCGTCGACGTCCCACACCCGATTCGTGAACGTGTACTCCTCCCCGTCCTTGTCCTCCCTGCCGAGAAGGTAGCGGCCGTCGGGGCTGACCGCCTCGGTACGGAAGTCCATGGCGATGTCGGCGTCGGAGAGTTCACCGGGGAGCGCCGGCGCCGGGGGTCGCTCCGGCCACATCCGCACCGAGCCCCCGATGTCCCCTGCCGCGATGTACGCGCCGTCGGGACTGTAGGCGACAGCCTGGACGGGCTCGCCCGCGGGTCGCTCGATGCGTTCCCCCAAGCTGTCGTCGTAGAGCGAGGACTCCGCCCCCACCTTGCGTACCAGCATCCTCGGGTTGTTGTCGTCGTTGTCGGCCCCGACGAGGACGTCGCCGTCCTTACGGAAAGCGAGCGAGGGAATGCCGTGGTCCGAGCCGACCACGCCCCATTCGCCCGAAGGGGGAGACGACTCCTTCGGTTCGAGCCGACGCAGCCGTCCGCCGTCCTCGATCCGCCACCAGACGATCCTGCCACCCGCTCCCGTGGCCACGGCCAGGTCCCTGCGCGGATGCGCCGCGACGGCCATGACGGTGTCCGCCGCGGCGGTGTCGCGCAGCGCCGGGACGGCGGGATCGTGCACGTCCCACAGTTTGACCGCGGCGTGGCCCGAGTCGTTGCCGTGGCCGGTGAGCAGGTGCCGCCCGTCGCGGGTGAACGCCACCGAGAGGAGGTCCCTTCCGGCCGACATCTCGTGGCGCAGCCGGGGGCCGCCGGCTCCGGTCATGTCCCACAGTCGCAGCCGGTCGTCTGCGGAGCCGCTTGCCAGGGTCCTGCCGTCGGGGCTGAAGGCGAGGGAGCGCGCCGTTCCTCCGGCCGTGCGGCGCTCCGCGACCTTCCGGGGACTTCGGGGGTCGGTGGTGTCCCACACCAGGAGACGGTCCTGTGTCTGCACGGCGAGCAGGCGGCTGCCCGGCTGGAAGGCGAGAACGGCGGTGGTGCCCGGCGTGAGGCCGGCACCCTGGAGAGGGACGGTGGGGCGTGTGATGTCCCAGAGCTGGACCTGCCCGCCGCGTTGGCTGGTGGCCAGGACGTCACCGTCGGACCGGTAGGCGACGTCGAGTACGGGCTGCTCGACGCCGTTCTTGAGGTCGATGGGCACGATGGCGATGTACGAGGAGTAGAGGGCGGACCTGGTGACGGGGGTCCGTGCGGTGCGGTAGGCGGCCAGGCTCAGCCGCAGGGCCGTCTGCGGGTCCTGCTTCCTCATCTCGTCCGCCTGCCTCGCCACCTGCTCCGCGATCAGCCTGGTCTCCCGCGCTTCGGCGCTGCCCTGGGCCCGGCGCGCGAGCACGGCCAGGGTCGTTGCCAGCAGGGCCAGGGTGACGACGATGGCGATGCCTGTGCGGATCACCTTTTTGCGGCGGCGCTCGGCGTGCTCGCCGGCCGCGATGAAGTCCCGCTCCACCGAGCGCAGCCCGAGCGTGTGCCCCTCGTCCTCCAGCACGGACCTCGCGCCGGCGAGGTGGCTTCCCGCGTACAGGCCGCTTGCCGGCCTGCCGGCTTCGGCCCAGGCGTCGGCGGCCTGAGCGAGCCTGCGGCGCACCAGGAGGGCGTCGAGGTCGGCGTTGATCCAGTTCCGCAGCCGCGGCCAGCCGTGGAGGAGGGAGTCGTGGCAGAGCTGGGCCGCTCCGTCGCCCACGATGACGAGGCGGGCGTCGGCCAGCCGTCCGAGGAGGTCGTCGGCGCCCCGCAGTTCCTCCAGGGGCACGCGGCGCCGTACCGCTCGGCCCTCGGTGTCGACCAGGTGCACCATCCGGAGCAGGAGTTCGCGCAGGCGCTCGCGGCCGTCGTCGTCCAGGGCGTTGTGGATGTCCTCCGCGGTCTTCGCCACGGAGCTGCGGATGCCGCCGGACGCCTGGTAGCCGGAGAAGGTGAGTTCGGCGCCGCGCCGGCGGTGCCAGGTCTCCTGGAGGGCGTGGGCGAGGAAGGGCAGGGCGATGGCGTCACCGGTGCCCACGCGTTCCTGTGCCAGTTCCCGCAGCAGCAGTTCCGGCAGGCCGTCCTCCCAGCACAGACCCGCGCTCCGGGCGGGTTGTTCGATGGCGGCGCGCAGCTCGTCGTCGTTCATCACCGGTACGGCGAACTGGCCGCTGCCGACTATCCGGGCGAGCCCGGGGTCGCGTAGGCACTGGCCGAGGTAGTCGGCGCGCAGTCCCAGGACCACCCGCGGGCCCGTGCCGTCCCCCGGGCCGGTGAGGGCGCGGGTGAACAACCGGCGTTCCTCGGTGTCCCGGCAGTGGGTGAAGATCTCCTCCAACTGGTCGATCACCAGCACGCGCGGTGCCGAACGGTGGTCGGCCGGTGCGGTGAACCGTCCGGCGCCCAGGTCGCCTTCCACCTCGCCGGAAGGCCGGCCGACGGCTCGCGCCCAGGCCGCCGTGAGGGTACGGAAGGGCAGCGCTCCCGGGCCGGGCACGAGGAGCACCGGTTTGAGGTCCGTGCTGTCGAGCGCGGCACCGAGGCCGGCCCGCAGCAGCGACGACTTGCCCACACCCGAGGGGCCGACGAGCACGACGGGTTCTCCTGGGCTCGTCGTGGTGACCCGCTCGAGCAGGCGCCGGGTCAGTTCCTCCCGGCCGTGGAAGAGGTGATGCTGCTCGGGCAGGAACGGCCGCATGCCGGGGTAGGGGCAGGGACCGTCGTGCAGCGGCGGGGACAGTCCCTGGTCCGGAGGGAGGGGCAGGGTGTAGCGCGGGTTGGCGGCCAGGACCAGGTCGCCGAGTCGTCCGACGCTGCCGGCGTGCGGCCGGGCGGGCGAGTCCTCGAACCGGCGGTCGAGGTGGCGGTGGACGTCGGCCAGGGTGAACCAGCGCGGCCCGCCGCTCTCGCCCTCCCGTAACAGCCGCAGCAGTTCGCCTCCGAAGAGGGTGTACTCCTCCCCTTCGGGGGCGAAGGAGGCCGCGTAGTGGGTGGCTGAGGCGAGCAGGAAGCTGCCGTGCGGCCGTACGCACAGGTAGGGGTCCTCGCGTCGTCCGCCGCCGGCGGCTTCGGCGAGTCCCGAGAAGCAGCAGTCGAGGATCACGACCGGGCGCACCGGGGCGTCGGCGAGGCGGTTCTCGATCTCGGCGTAGGGGACGGCGTGCACGGTGTTGTCGTGGGAGGGCGTCGAGGTCGTGGCCAGGTACAGCTTGCCCCCCGGGCCCAGGAGCCCGTGGCCGACGAAGCAGAAGACGAGGACTCCGCCCTGTGCCTCGGAGATGGCCTGTTCCAGCGGGCCGAGGATGTCGGCGGCAGACGGCGGGTCGGTGATCAGACACACCTGGTCGACGGCCATCCCGCAGGCCGAGGTGAGGGTGTCCGCCAGTGCCTGGGCCGTCCGCGGCGCGCTCGGCAGGTCGGCGAGCAGCGCCTGCTCGACGTGCCGACCGGTGCCGACCACCAGGGCCCGGCAGTCGTCGCCCAACAGGCCGCGTGCGTCTCCTCGGTTCGCCGTCGCCACCGGTCAGGCTCTTTCCCCGCCGTCTCCCGCCGGCTGCACCGGCCTGTGCGTGTTCACCTCCACGGGAGCGGCGCCGGCTCCCGGCGCACCGCGCTCGGCGCCGCCGTCCGCGGTCCGTCCGGACCCGTCGATCGCCGCCGCGACGCGCTGGGCCAGGTCACCGGTGGCCTCCGCGGTCAGTCCGCGCACCTTGGTGGAGGAGACGGTGATCTGCGTCTGGTCGGGCAGGGTGATGGTGACGGTCTGGTCGCCGTGCCGGTTCTGCAGCCAGGCCACGACGGCCGCCGCCAGGGCGGCGGTGAGGCCGCCGGGTGCCAGCAGCAGCGTCAGCAGTTCTCCGGACGCGCCCATGGTCCCGGGCGTCGGCGCGGCCGCCGACTGCCGTACGAGGCGCCCGCGCAGCTCCGGTTGGCGCTGCAACCACCTGTGCAGCTCGCTCGTGGCCGCGACCCGCCCGCCGTCCGGACCAGCCGAGAAGAGAGTGACCTTCACTGGGCCTCCGTGACGACAACGACTGCGGAGCCAGCCGACCCTATCAACGGCGACGCCACGCGATAACGCGCAATTCGGCCAAGGGCCGGCGGCGGACAGGCCCGGACTGGCCGACTCCCACCACCGCAGTCACTCCGCGCAAACCCAGGCACTGCCACGCCGACTGTGCCGGCGCCACACCAACGCCCGCCTCCCCGACGTACTTTCGGCCCGAGGCAGGGGCAGCGACGGAAGGACGACTCAGGAGGTGGACGGCTCGATCTCCCCCGCGAAGACGATGACCTGGTCGATGAGGCTCCGTCGCAGATGGACGACGTCCGTTCCCGCCAGCCGGGGGCCGCCGTCCGGCGTGGTGAACACCCACTGGTACCGGGCCCATTCGTCAGGCATGTCCACCGCCGAGCAGCGCACCATCGTGCCCGTCCCCGCCGGGTGGCGCCGGATGTCCAGCACGAACCGCTCGACCGCCGCGATCCCTTCGACGCGGCCCAACGGTCCCCAGAACACCACGTCCGAGGTCAGGGCCTGGGAGAGCAGGGCAGTCACATAGCTGTCGTCCGAGGCGTTGAACGCGGAGATGAACGTGTCGATCGCGGAGCGTGCGGTCTCTTCCTGCATGCCCCAGTAATACCAGCCGTTTCGCGTGCGCTCGTCCCACGAGCCGCACGGAGTCGGTTCCGGCAGCTCCCATCGGGCATCGGTCAGGTCGCTCGGGTACGACCGCTGCGTGCGAGGCATGTCGGCCGGAGCGGCCGGTCCGGCTGGGCAGGCCGCCGCTCGGGGCGGCCTGCCGGGGTCGGCGGCGCGAAGGGCGGTGATCTGGTTCGCATGGGTGCGCGCGAATCCGGGTGTCACCGCCGGAGCGTCACGCGGCCTTCGTCATCCGCACCGGCTCCGTCCCCACCGCGCTGTGCCGCTCCGCCCAGTTCTCCAGGGACGTACGGCAGGCGTGGTCGAGGTGGTGGAGGCCGGACAGGTCCAGGCGGACCGGGCGGTCCTGAGGCAGCGACTCCAGGCTGTCCAGCAGCTTCGGCAGCCGCAGGAAGGTCGCGTTGCCCGAAAGCCGTGCGTCCACCGGACCCGCGCCGTTGTCGACGACCTTCAGCTCGACGCACGATGCCTCCCAGGCCGCCTTGACCACGGACAGGGCGAGGCCGATCAGCACACCCTCGAACATGCTGACCGCGACGATGGAGACGGCCGTCACGGAGAGGACGAGCGCCTCGCCCCGGTGCTCGCGCCACAGCACGGCCAGCGGCCGGACCGGGACGAGCTTGGCACCCGAATGGATCAGGACGCCCGCGAGCGCCGGGATCGGCAGGTGGGCGAGTACGCCGGGCAGCAGCGCCGCGAACAGCAGCAGCCACACCCCGTGCAGCACACGCGAAGCCTTCGTGCGGGCGCCGGCCTGGACGTTGGCCGCGCTGCGCACGATCACCGCGGTCATCGGCAGTGCGCCCAACAGTCCGCACACGGTGTTGCCGACCCCCTGAGCGAGCAGCTCCTGATCGTACCGCGTGCGTGGTCCCGAATGCAGCCGGTCCACGGCGGCCGCGCTGAACAGCGACTCGGCCGAGGCGATCAGCGTGAACGCGACGACCGTGCCGAGCACCCCGGCGTCCGCCAGCTCGCCGAACGTGTCGAGCGGCGGCGGCTGGACCGAACCCAGCAGGCCCCGCACCTCCACCGTGGCCACGGGCAGACCGAGCACGAACGCGGCCACCGTGGCGAGGCCGACCGCGGCCACCGGCCCGGGCACCGTCCGCACCTTGGCCGGAACGTGCTTCCACAGCAACAGCACCGCGATCGTGCCCGCGCACAACGCGAGCGAGACCAGCGCCCTGGTGTCGCCGAGGGCGTCCCAGAACGCCCCGGGCAGCCCGGCGATCTTGCCGAGACCGGAGTCGGGGGCCTTGGCGGCCAGCGCCGGATAGAGCTGACCGGCGATCAGCACCAGTCCGATCCCGGCCAGCATGCCCTCGACGACGGAGACGGAGATCGCGCGGAAGTAGCGGCCCAGCCTGAGCAGGCCCATACCCACTTGGGCCAGGCCGGCGGCGAGCACGATCAAGCCGAGCACGGGCAGTCCGAACTCCTTGACCGCCTCGTAGACGAGGACGGACATGCCGGCCGCCGGGCCCGAGACCTGGAGGCTGCTGCCACGCATCAGGCCGGTGACGAGACCGCCCACGACGCCGGTGACCAGACCGAGTTCGGCCGGGACCCCGGAGGCGACGGCCACGCCCACGCACAGCGGCAGGGCGACCAGGAAGACGACGAGAGAGGCGGCGAAGTCCTGCCGCACATGCGGGAAACGGTCTGTGATGTTCTGACGGGTCATCGGCGTGCTCGCAGTGACTCGAAGGTGTCTGTCAGCGGGCGGTGCGTCCGAACGGCGCCGGTGTGCACCTCGTAGTACCAGCCGTGCAGCGTGAGCCGGCCCCGCGCCGGGGCGCGCCCCCGGGAGTCGGAGCAGGTGATGAACAGGACTTCGGGGGACTGACCGGCGGCGAGCCGGGCGAACTCCTCGGGGCGCCGTCCGAAGTCGCGGGCGTTGTCGATGAGGGTCTGCATGGGTGTGGGTTCCTCCTGGCGCGCCTCGACGGGCGCGTCGGACGTGAACGGCGTACGTGTGGGGGAGCGCGAGCCCCTCAGCAACGGCAGACCTGGAGCACTGCCGGAGCGTGGGCTCTGCCGGTGACGGGGGCGCTCGGGAGCACGGCGCCAGGGGCCGCCGGTGCGTTGCCGTCGGCGATCCGGACGGCTGTGAGGGGGTGCTGTCGCGGGCCGCCGGCGAACGAGCGGCGCTGCCGCTCGCGCAGGAGCGGGACGCCTACGGGGTCACCCGCGCACCCCGGGACGCGCAGCGAGCCCTCACCGTCCCGCACTGGCGGGGCGGGGGAGGTGGTCCCGGGCTCGGCTCTGGCCTCTGCATGGCGCAGCGTGTGCGCGGGTGCGAAGCCTGCCGTCGGTGCGAAGAGCTGGAGCGCGAGCAGGGCCGCGGTGAGGAGGGTGAGCACGGCGCGCACCGTCGTACCTGGGAACATGCGCCCCCCTTCAGTCACTTCGCACTCACTGAACGTACCAAGTATTGGTCAATTAATGGTCAAGAAACACCTTAACCCTGCGGAGTGCTTTGCAGGGTCAACCGCCCGTCACCCGCCCAAGAGAGCGTGAAAAGAGCCGGTCGCGTGACGCGAACCGGCTCTTGACCACGAGCCCGGAGCCTGGCTAAGACCTCCTTCTCCAAGGTGCCCCGACCGGGGACGGTGTCAGGTGCGACCGGGGGTCAGCGCGGGTTGAGCTTCCACAGGTGGTCGGCGGTGCCGTTGTCGTTCCATTGGAGGACTTGGGCGCCGCTGGCGGTGCTCATGTTCTGGACGCCCAGGAGCAGGTTGCTGTTGTAGTTGACGATCTTGTAGTAGCCGGTGCCGTCGGACATCACCCGCCACAGATGGTCCGGGGTGCCGTTGTCACCCCAGATCAGCGCGGTGCCGCCGGCCGAGGTGCTCTCGTTGGTGATCCCCAGCAGCAGGCCACTGGCCTGGTTGCGGATCTTGTACAGGCCCGAACCCGTCGACACCAGCGTCCAGGTCTGGGTGGCCGAACCGCCCGAAGCGGCCTGGTCGACCGGAGTGCCCTGACTGGTGGCCCCGTTCTGGGTGTCGAGCGCCAGGCCGCTGTTCTTGTTGGTGATCTGGTAACTGCCGTCCAGGGTGGAGCCGCTGCCGCTCCCGGGCGTGATCACGATGTGGTAGCCGTAGGTGCTGTTCGCGGATACCGGAACCGTGATGGAGCCGTTGCTCACGGCGTAGTCGGACTCGGAGAGGGTGGTCGGCCCGGACACGGCCACCGTGCGTCCCGGGGAAGGTGTGTACTCGACCTTGACGTGGACGGTCGCCCCGAAGGCCGGCAGTGAGCCCAACCCGTTGACGGTCACGGCCGAGTCGCCGGAACTGCCGCCGAAGACGACGTCGACCTCGTTGCCCGCACTGCTGCGGGAAGCGGCTCCGTCGATGCCGGTCTGGGCGGGCGGGGTGGTGACGAGCATGCTGCCGCTCATGTCGGCGTACCACTTGTACAGCCAGTAGGCGCCGTTGGGGCTGCCGCCCTGGCCGGTGAGCAGGTCACCCAGCGCCCCGGACTGGTTCCAGAAGGCGAGTTCGGCGTCGTGGACGCCCAGACGCTCGAACTTGGCGATGTAGCCGACCAGGGCACCGGGAACACCCACTTCGGAGGGGGCGGCGTACTCCTCGATCGCGATCGGCCGCGGACTGATGCCGTACTTCTTCTCCAGAGCGGTCACCGTCGCCACGTCACCCGCGATCTTCGACGAACTGGACAGCTCGTGCCAGGCGATGATGTCCGGCACCGTGTTGGTGGCGACCGCGTTCCTCAAGAAGTTGTCCATGTCGCCGATGTTGTCCGAGAAGCTCGGGCCCTGGATCGGCGTCGTGGCGTCCTTGGACCTGATCTCGCGGTAGGTCCTGGTCCAGAAGTCCTCGAACGTGCCGTTCGCGGACAGCCAGGTGTTGTCGGACTCGTTCCAGGGCGCGTACGCGGCCAGGTTGGTGATGCCCGACGCCTTGGTCTTCGCGATCTGGTCGTCGACCACGCCCAGCCAGTCGCTCCAGCTGAACTGGTACGGCCAGCCCGCGTAGTAGTCCGACAGCCGGTTGACCACCTTCGCCCCGGCTCTGGCCGCCTTCGGCGCCACCGTCAGGATGTCGCCGGTCGGCTGCTGACGACCGCCCTGCGGTTTCTGTACGAAGGTGTTCGGCTTGATCGCCTGCACCAGGTTGTCAGCCGGCGTCGTGGCGTTCGCCAGGCCGTACAAACTGCCCGTCGCCACGTGGGTGACCGGGCGCAGGACCTGGCCGGCGTCGACGACCAGGGTGGTGGAGGAGGCGGCGGCTTGGGCGGACGTGCCCGACAGGACGACGGTGGTGGCGGCCAGCGCGGTGGCGAGGGCGGCGGCGAACATGCGGCCGAGCTTTCCTCTGCGGCGGTGACGAGGACTCAGGTCTGACATCAGCGGCTCTCCTGGGGTGGAAGGAACGTGCCGGTGGCGCGGTGCGGCGGGGGACGCGACGGCTCGGGGACCGGCTGGTCACCTGGGACGTGGGCCCTCGGTCCGGTGACGGCTCTGGAGGATTCGGGGCTGAGCGCGGCCCCACCCGGCCGGTGGGCCGCGGGCGGCGGGCGTCGTGGGATCAGTCCTTGACGGCGCCCGCGGTGACCCCGGCGGCCACGTAGCGCTGGGCGAGGACGAGGAGGATCGCCGCGGGCAGAGAGGCGACGACGGCCGTCGCCATGATCGCGTTCCACTCCTGGTTGTTGTTGCCGATGTAGTGGTAGATGCCGAGGGTGATCGGACGCCAGTCGCCGCCGCTGTCGAGCGTGTTGGCGAAGACGAAGTCGGACCAGGCCCACAGGAAGCCGAAGAGCGAGACCGTGACGATCGCGTTGCGGCTCACCGGCAGAACGACGGACAGGAAGGTGCGCAGGGTTCCGGCACCGTCGATGCGGGCCGCGGCGATGAGTTCGCCGGGAATCCCGGACATGAAGGCTGTGAAGATCATGACGCCGAAGGGCACGGCGATGGTCGAGTCGGCGATGATCAGACCCCACCAGGAGTTCAGCAGCCCGAAATCGAGGAAGATGCCGTAGAAGCCCATCGCCATGACGATGCCGGGGATCATCTGGGCGATCAGCAGGACGAGGCCGAGGAGCCCCCCACCGTAGGGCCTGAGCCGCGCCAGTGCGAAGCCGGCCGGGGCGGCGAGGAGCAGGGTGAGGACGACCGTGCCCAGGCCGATGAGCAGGCTGGTGCCGAGATAGGGCAGCTGGTCGTTCAGCACGGCTCGGTAGCCCTCGAACGTGGGGTGCAGGGGCAGCAGGTCGGGCGGGCTCTTGCGCATGTCCTGCTGCGGGGTGAGGGACACGTTGAGCATCCAGTACACCGGGAACAGCATCAGGGCGGTGAGAGCGAGCCCTGTGACGGTGTAACGGGCCGACCTGGTTCGTGCGTTCACGATTCCTGCCTCTTCTGGACACGGATGTACAGCAGCCCGAAGACGAGGGCGATGAGGATGAGCATGTTTCCGACGGCGGCCCCGAGGCCGAACTTCGGCAGCAGAGTGCCGAATCCGAGCTGGTAGGACCAGGTCGCCAGGGTGGAGGAGGCGTCACCCGGACCGCCCTTGGTCATGATCCAGATCAGGTCGAACACCTTGAGGGTGTAGACGAGGCCGAGCAGCAGGGTGATGGCCGACACCGGCCGCAGCAACGGGAAGGTGATGCAGCGGAACTGCTGCCAGGTGCTCGCCCCGTCCAGGGCCGCCGCCTCGTACAGCTCGCCGGGGATGTTCTGCAGGCCGCTGTAGAGGATGACCAGATTGAACGGGATGCCGATCCAGACGTTGGCGATGATCACTGAGGTGAGCGCCCAGCCCGGGGAGTCGAGCCAGTCGACCGGGGAGACGCCCACCAGATGGAGGGCGTAGTTCACGACGCCGGACTCGCTGTTGAGCATCCACGACCAGGTCGACGCCGACACGATCAGCGGGAGCAGCCACGGGACCAGGAAGAGGGCCCGGAGCGTGCCTGCCAGCCGGAAGTGCCGGTTGAAGAAGACCGCGAGGGCGAGCCCGGCCACGTACTGGAACACGATCGACACGAAGGTGAAGATCATGGTGTGGCGCATCGCCGGACCGAACGTGGGGTCGTCGAGGACGCGCCTGAAGTTGTCCAGCCCCGAGAAGGGCGCGTCGCCCGCCACGAACGAGCGGACCGTGTAGTCACGCAGGCTCAGATCGAGATTGCGGTAGAGGGGATAGACGTAGAAGGCGGCGAGGTAGAGGGCCAGCGGGGCGAGGAAGGCCAGCGCGGTGAGCCGGCTCCTGCGGCGCTGCCGGCGCCGGAACGCGGAGGCGTCCGTTCGGTCATCGGTGCCGGTCACCGCGAACCTGACCGGTGACCGCGGTGAGCGGTGGTCGACGCGGGCGGTGGTCATGCGAACTCCTGGATGCGGGTGGCCTGCCCGGAGCCGTGGTGGCGTCGGGGCGGTTGCGGGTGCCGTGCGGCTCGGAGGAAGGGCCCCGGGGCCGTGCCACGGGGCACCGAGCGTCAGTTGCCCTTGCCGGCGGCCGTCTGCGCCGCGTCGAGAGCGGCCTTGGGGCTCTTGCCGCCGGACAGCGTGGCCTGGACGGCGGTCCACATCGGCTGCGAGATGGACGGGTACTTGGTGCCCAGACCGCCACTGGTGCGACCGCGTGCCGCGGCCACCGCCCTGACCCACGGCTCGAGCCTGGCGTCCGACTTGACCTGCTCGGCCTGGACCGCCGCGGTGGGGGCGACGTACATCAGGGTGTTGTCCGTGGTCAGCAGGTTGGCGGAGTTGGTCAGGCAGGTGACGATCTTCGTGCTGACGCCGTAGCGCGAGGTGTCCTTCTGCACGGGGACCGTGACGAACTCACCGCCGGTCGGCACGGGCGCCGAGCCGCCGTTCCGGCCGGGGATGCCGATGACGCCGTAGCCGAAACCGGCCTTGTCCGCGTTGCCGAGCTGCCAGGTGCCGTTCTCGCCGAAGGCGTAGTCCCCGGTGGCGAACTGCTGCCAGCTGGTGGTCTGCGTGTTCTGGAGGACGTCCTTGGGCGCGTACCCGGACCCGATCCACTGCTTCCACAGGGACAGCGCGGCCACGCCCGCGTCCGAGTTCAGCTCGGTGAGGTCGCCGCCGGCGCCCCAGAACCAGGGCAGGAACTGGAAGCTGCCCTCTTCGGTGTTGATCGCGGAGAAGGTGATGCCCTTCTTCCCGGCCGCCGTGACCTTCTTCAGGGCTGCCGTCAGCGAGGCCCAGTCCTTGACGGAGGCGGGGTCGACGTGCGCGGCGGACAGGACCTTCTTGTTGTAGTAGAGGGCCAGCGTGTTCGCGCCGATCGGCACACCGTAGGACGCGCCGTCGATCTCTCCCGCGCCGAGGATGTTCTTCTGGATCGGCTTCGTGTCCAGGCCGAGGTCGCTGGTCTTGTTGAGGATTCCCGCCTCCACCAGCGTGGACACGACCGGATTGTCGACGAGCATGACGTCGGGGGCGTTGCCCTGCTGGGCGGCGAGCAGCGCCTTGTTGCCCAGGTCCGTGGTGTCCATGCCGGTGCGCTTGACCTCGACCCCGGCGTCGCCGCCGCACTTGGCGACGAGCTTGCCCCAGGCGGAGGAGGCGTCGAACTGCGGGTACGGGTCCCAGAAGGTGTACGTCCCGCCGGCCCCGGACGCGGAGGAGTGGGCACCACCACCGCAGGCGGCCACGGAGGTGAGTGCGCCGAGGGCGGCGACGGCGGCGATCAGGCTACGGCGGCTGTTTCTCACGGTGACCTCGTTGTCTCGGCGTGTCTGACGGGGGAGCAGGGCGGGGTGGAGCCGGGGACCGTCGTCGGGTTCAGGAGGTGGGGAGCCAGACGCGCATGCCGCCGTCCTGACGGTTCGCCCACGCGTAGTAGGGGATCGCGGTCAGTTCGAGGGGCTCGGCTGCCCGCGGCCCGTCGGCGGCCCGCGCGCTCCGGTACGGCCACCAGCCGGCATCGGGGACGTGCCGACGGCGCCCCGCGGCCACGACCGTGGTGACTCCGCCGAGCAGGTCCGGACGGTGCCGCACCTTGAGTGCGCGTGTGGTGTCGAGGACGATGTCGTCGAGGCCGCCGCCGGGTTGGTCGACCTGCTCCAGGCAGTACACGAGCGGCCCGCGTTCGATCGCCACGCAGCCGCGTACGGCGTCCACCCGCGGATCGGCGGCCGTGAGCCGGGGTTCCAGGCCCAGTTCGAGGACGACCACGTCGCCGGGAGCCCAGGCGCGCTCCAGCCGCAGCCAGCCGTCGTCGACCGGCGCGTCGTTCTGGTCGTACACCGCCTCCCCGAACCGGACACGGAACTCGCCGCACCACTGCGGGACGCGCAGTGAGAGGACGCGGGGCCGGTCCGCGGGCGCCTCCTCCACGGTCAGCCCGATCACGCCCTGCCAGGGGTAGTCGGTCTCGCAGCGGACGGTGACACCGTGGGCGGTGTAACGGCCGGTGACGTACTGGTGGATCTGGAGGCCGTCCGCGTCTTCGCTGGCGAGGTAGTGCTCCAGGGAGGCCAGCAGGCGCATCACGTTCGGCGGACAGCAGGCACAGCGGAACCAGCGGGTGCGGCGGGCCGACTGGTCCCCGCCGGTGTCGGTGTGCCCGTCGCGGACCTGGAGCGGGTTGACGTACAGCCACCGCTCGCCGTCCAGTGAGACGCCGGCGAGGAACGCGTTGTAGAGGGTGCGCTCGACCAGGTCGGAGTAGCGGGCCTCGCCGGTGAGCAGGGCCATGCGCCAGCTCCACTGGACGGAGGCGACGGCGGCGCAGGTCTCGCAGTAGGCGCGCTCGTTGGGCAGCTCGAACGGGTCGCCGAAGTCCTCCTCGTCGTGATGGGCGCCCAGTCCGCCGGTCACGTACGTCTTGGTGGCGGTCATCGCCGACCACAGCCGTTCGGTGGCGGCGCGCAGTTCCGCGTCCCCGGTCTCGGTCGCCAGGTCGGTGGCGGCGGCCAGCAGGTACAGCTGACGTACGGCGTGCCCTTCCACGTCGGTCGCCTCGCGCAGCGGGACGCGGTCCTGGCAGTACGCCTCGCCGCCGAGCAGGCCGTGGCCGAAGCGGTCGACGAAGTAGCCGGCCAGCTCCAGGTAGCGGCGCTCACCGGTCTCCCGGTACAGCTCCACCAGGGCGGTCTCCACCTCGGGGTGACCGTCGACGCCGTCGAGGGGCTTCCCGCTGTCCGCGGGGCCGAAGACGCTGTCGATGTGGTCGGCGAACCTCACGGCGACATCGAGCAGCCGACGGCGTCCGGTGGCCCGGTGGTGGGCCACCGCGGCCTGGATCAGATGGCCGGCGCAGTACAGCTCGTGGCCCCAGCGCAGGTCCCTGTACCGCTCGCCGCCTTTGAGCAGCTGGAACCACGTGTTCAGGTAACCGTCGGGCTGCTGCGCGTCCGCGACGAGGGAGACGATCCGCTCCACGTCCGCCGCGAGTGAGCCGTCACCCCCGGGCGTCCCCTGGGCGAGTTGCCAGGCCGCGGCCTCCAGCCACTTGTAGACGTCCGAGTCCACGAACGGGTACGCGCCCTGGAACTCGCCCTTGGCGGTGCCCGCCGCCACCCGCAGATTGTTCAAGTTCCCCGCCGACTCCAGCAGATCGGGGCCCAGCGGGATGGAGGTGTGGGAGTTCACCTCCCTCCGGGTGCCCCAGAAGCCGGCGCCCACCTCGACGGTGGCGGGGACCAGCGCGGCCCTGGCACCCGGACCGAGGCGAACCGGGCCCGTGGGGGAGCGCCCCGCTGAGGGTGGAGCCGGGCACGTGGGGGAGGGCACGGCGAAGCGTGGACGGGGCATGGCTCTCCGAGAAGGTAGGCGGGGGAACGGGGTGAGTCCGGCGCACGTGGGATGTCGTGCGCCCTGGGAACGGCCCGGCGGTGCTCCGCTCCTCGAACCCGTTTGGGAAAACGATTTTCTGCCGGAAACGTAGGGAGCCCGAGAGGGTGAGTCAAGAGGGGGTGCGGCAAGTTTCTCCGGCCGCTGCCGGAAACTGGCCAGGGCGCGGGATGGGTGCCAGGATGAGCATGACTGACGTCGTCTAGGAAAAGGATTGCGCGTGACCGCTGTGTCAGGGCCTCCCCAAGGCGGGCGGGCGAAGCTCGCCGATGTCGCCAAGCTGGCCGGCGTCAGTGTGGGGACGGCCTCGAAAGCGCTGAACGGCAACGGCAGGATGCGGCCCGAGACGCGGCAGCGGGTCCTGGCCGCCGTCGAAGCGCTCGACTTCCGGCCCAACCAGCATGCGCAGAGCCTGCACACGGGGCGCAGCTGGACTGTCGGGCTGATGACGACCGACGGCATCGGCCGCTTCAGCACCCCGGTACTGCTGGGCGCCGAGGACGCGCTCGGCGCGGGGAAGATCTCCGTGCTGCTGTGCGACACCCGGGGCGACGCCATCCGCGAGCAGCATCATCTGCGCAACCTGGTGGACCGCCGGGTGGACGGCATCATCGTGACCGGCCGGCGCACCGACCCGCGTCCTCCTCTGACGGGCATCGAGCCGATCCCCACGGTCTACGCCCTCTCGCCGTCCACCGACCCGAACGACATGTCCGTCGTGTCCGACGACCGCAGCGGAGCGCGGCTGGCGGTCGAGCACCTGATGGCGACGGGCCGCACTCGCATCGCGCACGTGACCGGCCCGGCACATCATGCTGCCGCTCGTGACCGTGCCCAGCACACCGTCGAGCTGCTCGAGCACTCCTCGCTGGCGCTCTCCACCGGCCGGGTCCACTTCGGCGAGTGGAGCGAGGCGTGGGGCCGCCGCGCCGCCGAGGCGGTCCTGCGTGCCGCGCCGGACACGGACGCCTTCTTCTGCGGCAACGACCAGATCGCCAGGGGCGTCGCCGACAGGCTGCGCGAGAACGGCATGGACGTCCCCGAAAGGGTGGCGGTCGTGGGCTATGACAACTGGGACGTCATGGCCCTGGCCTGCCGCCCGCCCCTGACCACGATCGACACGAATCTCGCGGAGATCGGCCGGCAGGCCGCCCTGCGGCTGCTCGACGCCATCGGCGGCAAGCCGGAGCCAGGCGTGTGCACCGTCCCCTGCCGCCTCGTCGTCCGCGAGTCGAGCTGAGTCGCCGCGTGTGCCGTGCGGCTGCGCGCGGAGCGCCGTCAAGCGGCCTTGCGCTTGGAGATGCGCTCAGCACGTCAACGTGTGCTCGTCTCCTCGGCGGGTGGCCATGATGATCCGGCTCGGCGCAGCCGGTGACACGAATTCCGCGACGGTCAGTTCGTGCGGTCGGACCAGCCGGCCGGGAGGTCGCCGGGAGCGACGGCGATGACGGAATCGTCGTCGGCGCCGACGTACTCGAAGAGGGTGATCTTCGCGAACTCGGGGACGACGTAGATCGGGTACGTGGGGCCCTGGTCGCGATAGCGGCGCATGTCGTCCAGGTGATCGTTCTGGAAGCACACGGTGCGCTCACCGTGCTCCTCGACCCAGTGCGGGAAGAAGATCACACCGTGCAGGCGCCGCTTGCGGGGCATGACGTTGACCGCGACGGAAGTGCCGGTGGGCTCGTTCCAGGAGACCTTGAAATGGTCGTCGTCCAGCTGGACGAGATCGACCTGCTGGTCCTTGACCCAGCGGCCACCGACCATTCCGGAGTGGATCCGGTAGTCGATCGTGTGGTCGTTCTTCACGTACATCTCGTACTGCCAGCCATTGGCGTAGGTGTATATGAAGCGGTGGCCGACGATCTTGGACAAGTCCTGTGGGGGCTCGGGCTGCTCGACGGTGGTCTGGAAGGCCCCGTCGCTGGTGGTGACGGTGCTTGTCATGGGTGACCTCCTTGGGTGGTGCTTGCCGGCTCGACGCGTCCGACCACTTCAGTTTGTCACAAAACTATTTTGCGACAAAATCACCTGTGCGAGAGAATCGGCTTCATGGACACTGCCACCGAGTTCGGCCGCCTGATCGGCCCGCTGCGCCGGGCCATACTGCGCACCCGACGCGTCGCCGACCTCCCCGACCTGCCCGAAGCTCAGATCGAGCTGCTGCGGGCACTCGCCGAAGCGGGACCGCTGTCACCGCGCCAGGCCGCCGACCGGCTGCGTCTGGCCCCCTCCACGATCAGCAACCTCGTGCGGACCATGACCGCCGCCGGTCTGGTCGAGCGTGAACCCTCCGTGACCGACCTGCGCGCCGTCCACCTCACCGCCTCACCCACCGCACTGGAGATGCTCGACACCTACGACCGCACCAGTACGGCCGCCCTGCACAGCGCGCTGGCCAATCTCAACCCGAACAGCCGGGAAGCCATCGAACGCGCCCTGCCTGCCCTCGCCGAGCTGCTCATCGCCCTTGAGGACGACTGAGGCTTCCTCGGCCGCCGTCGTGCGAGGGTCGCGGCCACGCCGGGCAGCGGCCGGGTCGGTGCGAGACGTCTCGCCGGTGCGCCGTCAGCGAGGTCCGTACCCTTCGATCCCGGGGATCCGTTTCTGCGCCCCCTCGCCGCGGCCGAGCGGAACGCGACCGCCGACCGCCTCGTTCCGGCGGGAATGGACCGCAGCCCGGTGGTGTTGACCTGGCTGCGTGACATGACCGCATCAAGAGAAGCGGGAGAGGTCGGCTGGTCCTGCGCACGTACGACCCGGTGGTCGGCGCACACGTCCTGTTCCGCGAAGAACGCTGACCCCTCACCTCCGTCGATCCCGGCGAGGACCCCGCAAGGAGGCACCACTCATGAGGTCCGACATCCACCCCGTCACCCGTCCCGTCGTCTTCCGAGACCGCGCGGCCGGCTTCAGCCTGCTCACCCGTTCCACCCTCGACGCCCGCGAGACGGTCGAGTGGGAGGACGGGAACACCTACCCGGTCGTCGACGTGGACGTCTCGTCGGCGAGCCACCCGTTCTACACCGGCACCTCGCGGGTCATGGACACCGCGGGCCGCGTGGAACGCTTCCGGCGGCGCTACGGCCCCGACGCCGTTCGGCGCTGACGCCCGGACACCCGCCGATCCGCCGTAAGGGGACTGTCATGAAGGTACGCAGGTCATTGCGTTCGTTGAAGGCCAAGCCTGGCGCTCAGGTAGTGCGTCGCAGAGGCGTGACCTTCGTGATCAACAAGAAGCACCCCCGGTTCAAGGCCCGCCAGAGCTGACGACCGGCCGCTCTGCGGAGCAGGGGCCCGGCGCCGCGGCACGCGGCGCCGGGCCGTCGTCTTCGTGCTGTCGGCGCTGGAGGAGTCCGCGGAGAGCTCAAAACTGTGGTGCGGTACGGCGGCCGCGATCGCGTGGTGGGGCGGGTGGCGGGGCCGCAAGGCGGCGGCCGCCGGGCTCGGTGCCCTGGCGGTGGCGCAGCTGACGTCGAACGGTCTGTGCAAGCGGCTCGCCGACCGCCCCAGGCCGCCTGCGGAGTGGATCCCGCACGTCGGGGTCAAGCCCCGCTGCCCGAGTCACCCACCAACCTGCTCACCCGCGGCCGCCGCGCCGAAGCCGAGCTGCTCGCCGCCGGCTGCGGCACCGAATTGGCCGAGCCGGAGGGGAACCGCGGGGACAAGCCGGACGCGCTGAAGCGGGCGTGGGCACCCCCGGCCGAAGGAACTCGGCTACGGCCGGCCGCCCTGGTCTCCCAGGGCGTTCAGCGCTTCGCCCGTGAGCCGGTACACCGACCACTCGTCCTGGGGGCGGGCGCCCAGTGCCTCGTAGAAGTCGATCGCGGGGCGGTTCCAGTTCAGGACCGACCATTCCAGGCGCTCGTAGCCGCGTGCGACGCAGATGCGGGCGAGCTCCGTCAGCAGGGCCTTGCCGTGGCCGCCGCCGCGGGCCTCGGGACGGACGTACAGGTCCTCCAGATAGATGCCGTGCACGCCCCGCCAGGTGGAGAAGTTGAGGAACCACAGCGCGAAGCCCACGACCTCGCCGCCGACGTCCTCGGCCACGTGTGCGTACGCGGCCGGGCGCTCGCCGAACAGCGCCTCGGTGAGCTGTTCCTTCGTCGCCCTGGCCTCGTCGAGTGCCTTTTCGTACTCGGCCAGTTCGCGAATCAAGGTGTGGATGACGGGAATGTCGGCGGGGGTCGCGGCACGAATCATGCCCTGAGTCTCACACGTGGTGCCTGCCGGACGCCGGTATGGGGGGCGGTGCGGGCCGGCGCGCCCTCGGCCTGGCTGGTGTCGGCTGCGGCAGGGCGCTCGCGCCGCGGGCGGGCGTCCCGGCAGTGGTCGTCGACCCGGCCGGGGGTGGGGCGAAGGCGCGATGACCCCGGTCCCGCGGTTTGACACCTCCCGAGGCAGTCACTACTTTCCCTAATCAATTAGGGAAAGGGTTACCTGATGAAGTACCAGCTGCGCAGATCCAGCGGCACCCCCGCCTATCAGCAGATCGTCGAGCAGACCGAACAGGCCTTGCGGCTGGGCATCCTGAAGCCCGGGGACAAGCTGCCCACCGCCCGCGAGGTGGTGGAGAGCGCCGTGGTGAACGGCAACACCGTGCTGAGGGCGTATCAGGAGCTCCAGCGACGGGGGCTGGTGGAGTCCAGGACCGGGCTGGGCACGTTCGTGGTGGGCACGCTCGGCAGCGCCGACCGGGTCGACGGCTCCGGTCTGCGGCAGGAGCTGGAGCAGTGGATGACCCGCGCCAGGGAGCACGGCCTGGAGCGGGAGGACGTCATGGCCCTGGTCATCTCCGTCGGGGACACCTGCTTCGCGGACCGGGCGCCCGAGGGGCGGGCGCGGTGACGACGCTCGCTGCGACCGCCGTTCAGGCGGAGGGGGTCGGGCTGCGCGCAGGGCGCGGCGGGCGGCGCGCGCAGCTCCTCACCGACTGCACCTTCCGCGTCCCGCGCGGCGCCGTGTGCGGAATCGTCGGCCCGAACGGCGCGGGCAAGAGCCTGCTGCTGTCGGCCGCGGCCGGGCTCATCCGGCCGGACGCGGGCCGGCTCACCGTGCTCGGACAGCGCGCCGGTGAGGACGCGTTGCTCGGCGAGGTCGCCTTCGTCGACCAGCACCGCCCCCTGTACCCGCGGATGCGGGTCGCCGACCTGCTGGCCATGGGCCGCGACCTCAACCCCCGCTGGGACCCCGAACGAGCCGAGGATCTATTGGAGTTGGGGCGGATCGCGCTCGGCAGCAGGGCCGGGTCGCTCTCCGGCGGCCAGCGCTCCCTGCTGGCGCTCGCCCTCGCGCGCGGCAAGCGGCCCCGGCTGCTGCTGCTCGACGAGCCGCTGAGCGATCTGGACCCGCTCGCGCGCCGAGCCGCCCTGGGCCTGTTGCTCGGCGACGTAGCGGAGGGCGGCGGCACGGTCCTGCTCTCCTCCCATGTGCTGGGTGACCTCGAAGAGGCCATCGACCACCTGCTCCTGATCGACGGCGGCCGGATCCGGCTGGCCGGCGAGCTGTCAGAGCTGCTCGCCGCGCACCGGCTCCTCGACCGGCTCGGCCTGCTGGAGTGCCAGGCGGGGCCGGCGCCGTGGCGGGTGCACCCCGTGGACCCGGTGGACGCCGAGCCGCGGCACCTCACGCTCGTACGCGTGGACCAGCGGACGCACACCGCGGCGGCCGACGCCGAGCTCCCCGGTCTGGAGGAGCTGGTGGTCTCCTACCTGCGCTCCCCCTCCGTGACGGGCTGGCTGGCCCCCGGCATGCGGCCCGGGCGCTACGGCGACGGGGGCGACAGCGGGACGGTGGCGGCATGACCGTGTCGTCCTTCCCGCAGGTCGTCCCGGTCCGGTTGCACCGGCCGGCCCTGCGCCCGAAGCCCGTGCGGTACCGGGCCCTGGTCCGGCTGAGCCTGCGGCGCCATCGCGGCGCCCTCGCCGCCCTGACCGTGTCGTCGGCGCTGCTGGCGGTGTGGGTGCTGCGCACAGCGCAGGACGTGGTGCGGGTCCGAGCCGAGCGCGCCGCGAACTCGTGCGCCGAAGCCCCCTATCTCCAGCGGTGCGACCTTACGGTCCAGCACGTCTCCGACACGCTCCAGGCCGTCCAGCACGCGCAGTTCGCCCTCGTGGTCGTACCCGCGCTCGCCGCGGCACTGCTCGGTGCGCCGCTGCTGGCCCAGGAGTACGAGCGCCGCACGCACCGGCTCCTGTGGACACAGTCGGTGCCCCGGCAGCGCTGGCTCACCGGCGAACTCCTCGTGCTGGGCGGCGCGTCCGCCGCGGTGGGCCTCGTCGCAGCCGCCCTCGGCACCCGTCTGCGAACGGTCACCTCGCCGGCGCTCACACACGACTCCTCGGCGTTCGCGGCTCTGCCGTACAACTCCTTCGGACCCGTTCTCGCGACGGCGACCGTACTGGCCTTCGCGATCGGGGTGCTGGCCGGGGAGCTGACCCGGCGCACGGTCCCGGCCGTGGTCTGCGCCCTGCTCGGCCACGCGGTCGTGCTGTCCCTGCTGACCTGGCTGCGCCGCTTCCTCCAGCCGACCCTCACCCGGTTCCCGCCGCACGGCTACGACCTTGCCCCCGACGACTGGCTGCTGCGGGACGGAGTGGTCACCGCCGACGGCCGTCGGCTGTCGTACGCCCAGTGCGGGTCCACGGGCTGCCCCGACGGCTCACGGGTCTTCGACGTCTACCACAGCGCGAGCCAGCTGTGGCCCATGCAGTGGACCCAGGCGGCGCTGACGGTGCCGTTGACCGCCCTGGCCCTCCTGCTCGTGTACCGGTCCATCCGGCGTCGCCGGCCGTGATCCGGCAGTCCCTCTTCCCCGTGCAGCAGACCCTCCGACGAAGGACGCCTCCACCATGTCCGTCTCCGCCGTACCGGCCCCGCCGACGGCCGCACCCAGAACGAGCAGGGCGGGCGGCGGCCGGCTCGCCGCCGTGGACGCGCTGCGGCTGCTCGCGGCGGCCGGGGTGGCCGCCTACCACTACCTCGGCACCCCCACCCCGCACTTCTGGGGCACGTACGACCTGACGCGCACCGCCCCCGTACTGCACCTGCTGAGCCGCTACGGATGGCTCGGGGTGGAGGCGTTCTTCCTGATCAGCGGGTTCGCCATCTGCATGAGCTGCTGGGGGCGCACCCCGGCGCAGTTCGCCGTGTCGCGGATCGCCCGGCTCTTCCCGCTCTACTGGACGGTCGTCCTCGCCATCGTCGTCGTCGCCTGGATCGCCCGGCTCGCCGGACAGCGGCCCGGAGCACCCGTCGACCTGCGCACCACCCTGGGCAACCTGACCATGCTGCCCGGGCCGCTCGGGCTGCGGACCACCGACGGGGTCGCCTGGACGCTGTGGGTCGAGGCCCGGTTCTATCTGCTGGTGGCCGTGCTGCTGCTGATCGGTCTCACCTACCGCCGCACGATCGCGTTCTGCCTGCTCTGGCTGACCTTCGCCGCCATCGGCCGCGAGCTGCACTCCAGCGTGATGGACGAGTTCCTGCTCACCCAGTACGCCGGGCTCTTCGTCGCGGGCATGGCGCTCTACCTGATGCACCGCTTCGGACCGAACCTGCTGCTGTGGCTGCTCACCGGATTCGCCTGGTGCTACACGCTGACCCTGCTGGGCGACCGGGTCGCCGAGCACACGGAACCGGCGGCCCGGGGCGGGACGCCCGGCTGGGGGATCTGCGCCGCCATCCTCACGGGGTTCCTGCTGCTGCTCGCCCTGTCCGGGCCCGGCCCGCTCGGCCGGCTGCGCTGGCGCGCGCTGGTCTACGCGGGCGCCCTGACCTACCCCTTCTACCTGGTCCACCAGAGCCTGGGCATACCGGTCGTGCGCGGTCTGCTCAAGGCGGTGCCCGCCCTGGGCCTGGTCCCGGCCATCGCCCTCGGACTGTGCTTCTCGCTCGCCCTGTCGGCCGCGCTCAACCACCTGGTGGACCGCAGACTCGGCGCGTGGCTGCGCCGCCGGCTCGCGTCCGACATCGGCATGACGGAGGACGACCCGCCGGAGCGCCCGGCCACCCCACCGGACCCGTCGGTACGTCAGCCGCCCGGTCGTACCGGGACGGTCTGCCGGCCGTAGGTGGTGTCGGTGCCCGGCCGGGACACGCGCCCCGCCTGCCCACGCTTCGGCACGATCTCCACCGGCCCGCCGCCCGGCCCGGACGGCAGGCGGACCGCGGCCGTTTGCTCCATGGCCCGCGGAGGGGTGCGCGGACCGTACGTCCTTGAGGTCCTTACCCGCCGCGGAGCGCTCGTCAGCCGGTGGTGAGGTGGGTGGTGTAGAAGTCGGTGAGCTTGTCGATGGCGGGGTCGACGTATTCCTTCCTGTCGTAGAGGTCGACGTGGCTGGCGCCCTTGATCCAGTGGATCTCCTTGGGACCGGTGGCGCGCTGGTGGGCCTCGACGGCCATCCAGGCGGTGACGGCGCGCTCGCCGATGATCTGGAGGATCGGGCGGGGGCCGATCAGCGGGATGGCGAAGAACGCGTCGTGGCAGGCCATCTTGTCGATGCTCTCCCAGGCGAGGGTCTTCGCGGAGCGTTCGTGCCGGCCGCGCGGGGTGCAGTAGTACTCGAAGCCTTCGACGCCGTGCCGGCCGCCGAGCGCGCGGGCCTGCTCGGCGGTCTCCGGGAACACGGTCATCGCGCCGGGGTCCTCGCCGCGTGCGGCGGAGCTTCGGGCCGCGGCGGCAGCGTCCAGCAGGGCCTGGAAGACCGCCGGGTCCTGGGTGCCGTCGGCGCCGAGACGGAACTGGCGGGCGGGTTCGGCGGTGGACACGGTGGCCACGGCCTTGACGCGGCGGTCGCCGCCGGTGGCGGCCAGCGAGTACCCTCCGGAGGCACAGATGCCCAGCAGCCCGATGCGGTCGGCGTCGACGTCGGTGCGGGTGGTGAGGTGGGAGACGGCGGCTTTGAAGTCCTCCACCCGCTGCGCGGGGTCCTCCAGACCACGGGGCAGGCCGCCGGACTCGCCCTGGTACGCGGCGTCGAAGGCGAGAGTGACGAAGCCACGCTCGGCCATCCGCCGCGCGTACGTACCGGCGGCCTGTTCCTTCACGCCGGTGCCGGGGTGACCGACCACGAGCGCCGGCCGCGGGCCCGACGCCGGCGCGTCGGGGGTGTAGAGGTGGCCGGCGAGCGGGATGCCGGCGCTGTCGAAGCTGACGGTGGTCCGGGCCATGGGGCACTCTCCCTGAGAGGTGACGACGTCTCGTGACGCACCGGCGCGGCGGCCTCGGGGCCCGCACCCTGCCGGGCACACATCCACGGTGCGCCGGCCTCCGCACGAGCGGGAGAGCCAGGTTTCTGCCCGGGAAAGAACTTGCCCCCCTCGCACAGGTGCGGTGGCCGTCGCGGTGCGATGACACTGAGGGGCATGACTGCAGACTCCGACTCCCGGGCGCTGGGCGCCTTCCTCAAGGCCCGAAGGGCCCAGTTGACACCGGGGGAGTGCGGCCTTCCCGAGACGGACTCCGCCCGCAAGGTCGCCGGACTGCGCCGGGAGGAGGCAGCCCGGATCGCCGCGATCAGCGTCGACTACTACACACGACTGGAACAGGGCCGCGTCCGGGCATCGGTACCGGTGCTGACCACTCTGGCCCGCGCCCTGCGCCTCGACGAGGACCAGCAGCGATACCTCTACGAACTCGCCGGCCGGAGCGACGCCCACCCGCGTCGCCGCCGGCCCGCCCAACGCCTGCGTCCGGCCATGCGCCGTCTGCTCGACCAGCTCACCGAGACCCCTGCGCTCGTCCTCGGCAAACGCCTGGACATCCTGGCCTGGAACCCCGCGGCCGTAGCCCTCTACACCGACTTCGCCGCCCTCCCCGCGAACCGGCGCAACTACATGCGGCTGCTGTTCACGAACCCGGTGGTCAGGCAACTGCACCGGGAATGGGCCCATGACGCCCGGGAAGCCGTCGCCGCGCTGCGCATGGAGGCCGCGGCCGACCCCGACGATCCCGACCTCGCCCAGCTCGTCGGCGAACTGTCCGTCCAGGACCCCGACTTCCGCGCCTGGTGGGCCGAACACCGTGTCAGCAGCGCCAGTTACGGCACCAAGCACTACCGCCACCACCTGGTGGGCGACCTCACCCTCGACTGCGACACCTGGACCAGCCCCGACGGCTCCGGACAGCGCCTGATGATCCTGACCGCCGAACCCGGCAGCCCCTCCCACGACGCCCTCGGCATCCTCATCCCGACGCGTCCGGTGGCGTCGTAGCTGCCGGGCTCGAGGCGGAATTCACCGAGGGCGGCCCGTCGCCGCAGGGCCGAAACCGAGCGAACAGCTCCCCCCAGGGCCTGGTACCCGCCGGGCCCTGGAGGGCTGTGAGGGATGCCCGGGAATGGTCCGCACCAAGCCCGACAAGTCGCCGAATCGAGCCCCGGGCCAACAGAACACAACAGTTTCGGACGCGTTACCGGCAGTTGAGGAAAGTGAAGCAACAAATATTGACGCGTTCGATCGGTGCGCGTAACTTCCCGCGAAGGTGCCGAGCGGCGCGAATTCGGCCCTCGCATCGGCAGGTTGAGCTCCATTCCCCTCCCCACAGCCACGGGAGCACACCATGCGCAGAGCACACACCACCGCCGCGCGGGGAATCCCGCGCCTCGTCACGAGATCAGCGGTCCTTCCTCTCCGGCACGTGCTGTCCGCCGTGGCCGCCCTCGGCCTCGTCCTCGGCGTGCTGATCGCCTTCCCCGCCGTCTCCCAGGCGGCCGGATCGCTGCCGTGCGACATCTACGGCGCGGCCGGCACCCCCTGCGTCGCCGCGCACAGCACCACACGCGCCCTGCTGTCCTCCTACAACGGCCCCCTCTACCAGGTCACACGTGCCTCCGACGGAGCCCGCGCCGACATCGGACTGCTGGCCCCCGGCGGCTACGCCAACGCCGCCCAGCAGGACGTGTTCTGTCAGAACACCACCTGCCGCATCACCAAGGTCTACGACCAGACCTCCCGCCACAACGACCTCACCCCCGGCCCGGCCGGCACCTCCGGCATGGGCGCCGACCGCGGCGCCGACGCCGGCGAGATCGCGGTGACCGCCGGCGGCCACAAGGTCTACGGCATCTGGATCTCGCCGGGCGTCGGCTACCGCTACACCGGCGTGGCCTCCGGTGTCGCCGTCAACGGCCAGCCCGAGGGCGCCTACATGGTGGCCTCCGGCACCCACGTCGGCTCCGACTGCTGCTTCGACTACGGCAACGCCGAGAGCACCCCGGCCGACACCGGAAACGGCCACATGGACGCCGTCTCCATCGCCACCACGTGCTACTTCGCACCGTGCACCGGCTCCGGACCATGGGTCGAGGCCGACCTGGAGAACGGCATGTTCCAGGGCGACAACGGCTCCAACACCGCCAACCGAGGCAACAACAGCCCGTTCGTCACGGCCGTGCTGAAGAACGACGGACAGACGAAGTACGCCCTCAAGGGCGGCAACTCCCAGACCGGCGCACTGACAACCTGGTGGGACGGCGGACTGCCCACCCGCGGCGGCTACAAGCCCATGCACCAGGAGGGCGGCATCATCCTGGGCACCGGCGGTGACAACAGCAACTGGAACCGGGGCACCTTCTTCGAGGGCGTCATGGTCTCCGGCTACCCGAGCGACGCCGCCGAGAACGCCGTCCAGGCCGACATCGTCTCCGTCGGCTACGCGGGCGAAACCGACGTGCCCAACGGCCCCCAGGGCACCGTCACCGGACCGGGCGGCAAGTGCGTGGACGCCGCCGCCGACGACACCGGCGTCAACGGCACCGCCGTGCAGCTGTGGGACTGCCAGACCTGGGCCGAGGACCAGCACTGGCAGCACAACGCCGACGGCTCCCTGAGCACCATCGGCCGCTGCCTGGACATCGAGGGCAACGGCACCGCCAACGGCGCCAAGGTCGAGCTGTGGGACTGCAACGGCGTCGGCGGTCAGAAGTGGGTGCAGCAGGCCGACGGCTCGCTGCGCAACCCCCAGTCGGGCCGCTGCCTGGACTCGCCGAGCGGCGCGACCGCCAACGGCACCCGGCTGCAGATCTGGGACTGCAACGGCTCGACGGCACAGAAGTTCTCCGTCAACGGCGGCGCCCCGGTCGCCGCGCCCGGCGGCAAGTGCCTCGACGTGGCCGCCGACGACAGCGGCTCCAACGGCAGCGCCGTACAGCTGTGGGACTGCCAGTCCTACGCCGTCGACCAGCACTGGTACCACAACGCGAACGGCTCGCTGCGCTCGCTCGGCCGCTGCCTGGACGTCAACGGCAACGGCACCGCCAACGGCACCGAGGTCGAGCTGTGGGACTGCAACGGCGTCGGCGGCCAGAACTGGCAGCAACGCTCGGACGGTTCCCTGTTCAACCCCCAGTCGGGCCGGTGCCTGGACTCGCCCGACGGCGCGACCGCCAACGGCACCCGGCTGCGCATCTGGGACTGCAACGGCTCGGCAGCACAGCGGTTCACGCTGACCTGACCCGACGTCAGTAAAGGTGGGGGTTCGGGGCCGGGCCGAGTCCGTACGTCCGTCGCCCGCAACATGACCGGGCAGCCGCGCACCCCCGCCACCAGGCCGTTGCAGCCACGGGTCCGCCCCCACGGCTGATGCCTCGTTGTGCTACGCGATCAACGTTCCCGCCGGCCGTCGAGGGCGCGTGGCCGTGAGACAGGACTGAGCCCCCAACTGGGGTCCGGCACGTCGAGCGCCAGCACGGCGAAGGTCGCCAGCCAGTGGTCGGTGGTGAAGTCGCCGCGTTCCACGGCGGGCAGTCCCGCGGCGAGGTGCGCGCTCGCCGCCTCGGCCAGGCGGCTGCGGACCGGGCCGGCCGGCAGCGCCCCGGCGATCGACCGCAGCGCGGCGGCCCTGCTCAGGGTGAGACCCAGCAGGTGACCGATCTGCGGATCGGCGTGGTCGGAGACGACAGGCACGTCCAGGAGCGGGCAGGGCGCGCCGGAACGCAGCGCGGGCAGGAAACGGTCGAGCCACTGCGCGAACCGCTCCCCGTCGAGCACCCGGCGCATCGCGTCGGCCTCGCTCAGCGCGGGCGACAGGAAGTCCTGGCCCGACGGCTCCCAGTGCACGGGAGCGTCGTGGTCGTCGGCGAACCAGGCCATCAGGCGCTCCCGCACGGCCTCGGTCGTCGTGGCGGACAGTTCCCCGGCGTCCAGGAGGAGACCGAGCGCGAAGGCGCTGTTGGGGTGGTTTCCGTGGCGCACCGGATAGGTGGCCTTCGGCAGCCAGACGGCCAGCAGCCGGTCGACGGCGGCGACGGCAGGTGCCAGCGCCTCGCTCCAGCGTGCGCCGGCGGCGCCCCCGTACGCCCGGCACTCGGCGGCGAGTGCGACCAGCCACGCCCAGCCGTACGGCCGCTCGAAGGAGGGCCGCTCCAGGAGGTAGGCGGCTTCGACGGCGAGGGCGTCCGGGGTGAGGTGCCGGTCGAGCACCTCGGTGAACGCCGCCGTCCCGGCGAGCGCGGGCGTCGCCCCGTGGCGGCGCAGCATGCGCACGAGCAGCCAGTGCATGTGGACCGAGGAGTGCCAGTCGTAGGCACCGTAGAAGGCCGGGTGCAGGGTGCTCGGCCGCACGTCCTCTCCGGCCGAGGTGACCAGGTGGGCGGGGAAGTTGGGGTACTCGCGGGTGATGTTGGCGAGGGCGAGCCGGGCGAAGGGTGTCGCGTAGGAGGCGAGCGGCATCAGTGGGTGGCCCCCTCGGTGGTCTTGAGGTCCTGGCCCGCCGGAGTGGTGGCGGCGGCGACGAGCAGGGCGCGCAGGCCGCGGGCGACGGTGGCGGGCTCCAGGGCCGGGGCGGTGCCGTCGGTGACCTGCTCCGGTGCCCAGGGAACGTGTACAAAACCGCCGCGGACGTGCGGGAACTCGGTGGCGATCAGGTGGCCGAGGCCGTAGGCCACGTGGTTGCAGACGAAGGTCCCGGCGGTGTGGGATACGGCGGCTGGGACCCCGGCCGCGCGCACGGCGGCGACGCAGGCCTTGACGGGCAGCGAGGAGAAGTAGGCGGCGGGGCCGCCGGGCACGACCGGTTCGTCCACCGGCTGGGCGCCGTCGTTGTCGGGGATGCGGGCGTCGTCGAGGTTGATGCCGACGCGTTCGACGGTGACGGCCGGCCGGCCGCCCGCCTGGCCCAGGCAGAGGACCAGGTCGGGGGCGCAGGCGCGGACGGCGTCCCGCAGCGCGCCGAGGGAAGTGGCGAAGACGCAGGGGAGTTCGGCGGCGGTGACCGTGAGCCCGGCGGGCGGCTCGCCGGCCAGGAGGGAGGCCGCCTGCCAGGAGGGGTTCACTGTCTCGCCGCCGAAGGGGGCGAAGCCGGTGACGAGCACACGGGTCATGGGACTTCCTTCACGGGAATCGACGGTGGAACGGGCTGGGCACGGGCGGCGCGCGGGGTCGGCCGGGCGGCTCAGAAGGCGAAGACCGCCATGATCACGGTGCAGCAGGCCAGGAGCGGCAGTGCCGTCGGGATCTGCGCCTTGATCGGCCCGTACTGGTCCTTCAGTTCGAGCAGGGTGGCCGGGACGATGTTGAAGTTGGCGGCCATCGGCGTGCACAGCGTGCCGGCGAAACCGGCCAGCATGCCGATGGCGAGGACGGCGGCCTCGTTGCCGTGCATCTGCTCGATCAGGACGGGCCAGCCGATCGCCGCGGTCATCACGGGGAAGGCGGCGAACGCGTTGCCCATGATCACTGTGAACAGGAACATGCCGACGCAGTACGCGATGACCGCGAGGTACTTCGAGTTGTCCGGCAGCACCTCGTCGACGATCTTGCCGACCTGGGTGCCGACCCCGGCCAGCGCGAAGATCGACCCGAGGACGGCGAGGAGTTGGGGCAGCAGCAGCGCGGAGCCCATCGCCTCCAGCATGGAGCGGCCGGAGTGCAGCGGCACGGAGAGCTTCTTCTCACCCGTGACGAGCATGCCGACGACGAGGGCGACGACGCATCCGACGCCGAGGCCGATCAGCGTGGCCTTGCCCGTCTCGAACAGCCCGGAGTCGTCGAGCACGGAGGCGCACACGATCGCGACCAGCGGGATCGTCAGGGCCGGGATGAATATCCGGCTGCCCAGCCGGGCCGCGGAGGCCTCGCGCTGCTCGGCGGTGGTGGTCACCGGGACGCCCTTGCCGAGGAAGTTGAACCCGGCGAGCACGATCAGCACGAGGACCGCCACACCGAGCGGTTCGGCGGGCAGGGTCCAGCCGCCGTTGTGCGCCTCACCGTTGGCGACGCCGGTACCGTAGGGGAAGGTGAGGCCGAGCAGCCCCCAGAACGCCGCGGACGTCCACCGCTTCGGATTGCTGCGGTCGGCCGCCATCTGCACGGCCATGACCACGAAGACGAGGCCCACCAGCCAGTAGAGCCATTCGACCTTGATCACTTGGCGGTTCCCTTCGGCAGCGGCAGGTCGTGCTCCGCGGCGGCGAGCGCCATCTCGCGCTCCAGTTTCCGGTCCAGGAGCAGCAGACGTGCGCCGTGGATGAGGAAGGCGCAGACGGCGAGCGGAATCGCCCACAGCGCCAGCTGGGTCGGTTCGAGTTCCTGGTGGTACGTCGAGTTGACGAAACCGGTGATCAGGAGGATCGAGCCGATCGCGATGAAGCAGTCCTCACCGAAGAAGACACCGACGGTGTCCGCCGAGGCCGCGTAGGAGCGCACCTTCTCACGCAGACGCTCGGGCAGCGCCGCGCCCGTGGTCCGTTCGGCCGCCGCCTCGGCCATGGGCGCGACGAGCGGCCGCACGGTCTGCGCGGGACCGCCGATGCTGTTGAGGCCGAAGGCCGCCGTGACCTGCCGGACCATCAGGTAGACGGTGAGGAAGCGGCCGGCGCTGAGGCTGCCGAGACGGCCTATGAGGTTGCGGGCCTGCTCACGCAGGCCGTAGCGCTCCAAGAGGCCGATCACGGGGAGCACGATGGCGAAGACGGTGACCGAGCGGCTGTCGGCGAAGGACCGGCCGAAGGCCGCGAGGACCTCCTGCGGGTTCAACCTGCCGAGCAGTCCGGTGACGATCCCGGCGACGCCCACGACCAGGACGGGATTGCGGCGTGTGACGAAGCCGAGGATCACCACGACCACACCGAGGAGAACGATCATGCGCGGCCTTCTTCAGGCGTTGGGGACAGGGCGCCCCGCGGGAGCGGAGCCGGGCTTCCGGTTCCAGGGGGATGCAGGGACCCTAGGTGATCGTTGAACGATTGAACAAGGGGTGAATTCAGGTCGCCGCCCCCGGACTTCACGGGGCCCCTTGTCGGATCATTCAACAACCACCTACTTTCGAGGCGTGATCGATCTCGACGCGGACCCTTCGGTGAAGGCTTCGGACGCTGGGCCCTCAACGACGACGACGCCCTCCTGCCGGTCGTCACCAGCGCCAACGTCGCCTTCGGATTCCACGTCGGCGGCTGACGCCGACTCAGGCGACACCATCAGGAGTCTTGACGCCAACAGCCCTGCCGCCGCCATGGTGGCCGCAGCTCGCCGGCGAGTCTCAGGTGTCTCCAGAGGAGCGACTATGGCGCTCGGGACCGAAGTCACCGAACGGGATGATTGTGGTCGAGGCGGCCGAGATGATCGGCCAGTCGGAGGTCAGCGAGTGTGCCCGGCACCACGCGATCTGGAGAGCGACGCGATCGCCCACGCCGAGGCAAGGGACGTGTGCTTTCGACTCGATGCCCTCCGAGGAGTACCACGTTGACGGGCAGCCAACGGCCTGATCTCGGGTGACTCATGACTTGGGGCGGAGGACGCACGTTCCGGGAGGCCGTGGACACCTCACGGCAGGGGCGGAACCGGCCGCTCGGCTGGGGGAGGCCGTAGGGTTCTGGCTCGTGGACCAGCTTGAGATTTCCGACCTGATCACCGCCGTGGATCCACGCGGCGGTCACCGGCTCCCGGTCCGGCGTGCCGACGTGATCCGCCAGCTTCGCGAGAGCGGGGACAAGCGCGCGGCCCGCATCGTCGCCGGGCTGCCCGTGGACCAGGACGGCGTCCTCGACCCGCACGCCGTGGACCGCCTGCTCATCGGCGTGCACACCGAACTCCAGCGTCTGAGCGAGGAACTGAGGGTCGGTGAACGGCTGGTCCACCTGCTCGGCCCGCTCCTCACCGCGATCCGGGAGACCACCAGGCAGTCCGGGCCGTGCCGCCTGGTCGACGTCGGTTGCGGCCTGGGCTACCTGATCCGCCATTTGGTGTCCACCCACGCCCTCGGCGCGGACGTGGAACTGGTCGGGGTCGATCTCGACGCCACGCTGGTCGGCGAGGCGAACCGCCTTGCCCGGGCCGAGGGGCTCGACTGCCGTTTCATCCACGGAAACGCCTTCGACCTGCCGGAGGCCGCGACCGTCTACGTCTCCACCGGCGTGCTGCACCATTTCCGTGGTCCCGCCCTGGCCGAGTTCTTCCACGCCCAGGCCGCCTCACCGGCATACGCCTTCTGCCACTTCGACATCGTCGCGACCCCTCTCGCACCCATCGGCGCCTGGGTGTTCCACCGTGCCCGGATGCGCAACCGGCTCGGCCGCCACGACGGCGTCGTCTCGGCACGGCGCGCGCAGAGCGACGAGACACTGCTGCGCGCCGCCGCGGTACCCGGCATCCGCGCGCTGCTCTACGAGCCGCGCGGTGCGGTGAACCCGTTCTGCACCACACTGCGCCCGATCATCGGGGTCCGCCCGCACCTGGAGGCGCCGCTTCGCCGAGCCCTCGGCCGGGAAGAACGCCGCATGGTCGGCCCGGAGCACCTCGCCGGGGCCACCCGGTGACGCCCGCCATACCGTTGGCGCTCCTCGGCCTCACCGACGCGGCGTTCAGCGGCTTCCGCGCCTATGCCGGCACCGACGCCCGGATCCGCAAACAGCGGGCCGCCGCCCGAGCCGCCCTGCGCGGGCTGGCCGCCGGAGCCGTCCTGCTCCTCACCCCCACGCTGACCGCCGTCCTTCTGCTGCTGACCACATGCGACCGGGCACGGACCTACGACACGCTGAGCGCCGGCGGGCGCGGCTACCTGCTCCCGCTCGCCGTCTACGCCGCCGCCGTACTGCTGTCGCTCGCCGCCTACTTCGCCCTGCCGTTCCGCGGCAGCACCCTCGCGATGGTTGTCGGCCTCGGCCCCTTGACCCTGCTGCGCCCGCTCGCCGTCGTCGCCGCCTGCCTCGGCTCGGTCCTCAACGGCGGCGGTGGGCCGGGCCTGCTGGTCGGAACGACCGCGGGGGCGGCCGTGCTGTGCGCCGAACCCGCGGTGCACCGACGCTGGTACCACCACGTGCAGTAGGAGGTCCTCGATGCCGTTGTGCGGTCGCCGCGAGCATCGCGGCGATGGACGACAACCGGTGCCGGCCACCGGTGTCACCGGACGGGAGGCGCTGGGGTGGCACGGGTGACCGAAGGCCGGCGTGCTCGGCGACCAGGCGGAGCGTTCGGTTGCCCCAGCCTCCGAGCGGCAGGGGCGGGCCCGGCCCGCCGCAGCGGTCGACTTCCCCGTCACTCCGCTCGACGCGCAGCCCGACGGCGGTCACCGGGCCCGTGAGGCTTCCGCTCGGTAGGCGCCCGGGGTGGTGCCGATGCTCTGGGCGAAGGTGTGGACAAAGGCGCTGGTGGTCGCCCAGCCGCAGGCGTGGGCGGTGTCGGTGACGGCAGCGCCTTCGGCGAGCATGACGAGCGCGTTGAAGAGGCGCACGCGGGTGCGCCACTGCGGGTAGCTCAGGCCGAACTCGTCGCGGAACAAGCGTGAGAGCGTGCGTTCGCTGGTGTGGATGCGGGTGGCGAGCTGAGCGAGGGTGTAGGGCCGGCGCAGGTCGTTCTCGACGACGCGGCAGGCATCGGCGAGGCGGCGGTCGTGGGCGGCGGGCAGGGCCACGGGCTGAGCGGTGATGCGTCGCAGCCGGTCGCGGAGCACCGCTTCGATGTGCCGGGTCTCCGTCGCTGCCAGCGGGGTGCCGGTCAGCGCGATGAGAAGTTCCCGGACCAGGGGGTCCACGGCGATCACCGTCGGGCGCTCGCTGTCGAGCAGGGGTGCCCTACCGCGGGCGGGGAAGCCGACGGTGTGGAAGCGGCTTCGTCCGTAGAAGCGGTGTTCGTGCCAGGTGTTCGCGGGGATCCACAGGGCGCGGTCGTCGGAGGCGATCCACGATCCGTGTTCGGTGGTGATCGCGAGGACGCCGGAGCTGACGTAGATGAGCTGGTGGTCGTCATGTCGGTGCCGGTCGATGGTGTCGCCCCCACCACGGCACTGTGTGCTGGTCGGTGCGATCGGCTGGTGGCGGATCTGCGACATACCTCGGCAGAATACGGGAAGCACGCACGGGGTGCTCGCCGCCATGGTGGACCGGTGACATCGATCCAGGAGACAAGCGATCCCCGTGAGGCCGAGACCCCGTCGGGGCACTGGCGCCGGATGCGGGTCTGGGCCAGTGCCCACGCCGTCGACGACTTCTACCAGGGCCTGGTGCCCGCCGCGGTTCCGTACTTCGTGCTGGAACGTGACTTCAGCTACGTGCAGGCGTCCGGGCTCGCGCTGGCCGCGACGCTGGGCAGTGCGTTGCCGCAGGTGCCGATCGGGCTGCTGGCCGACCGGTACCGGATGCGGTGGATGTCGCCGCTGGGCGTCAGCCTGGCGGGGATCGGGGCGGGCCTGTCCGGGCTCGTGTCCTCCTACCCGGTGGTGTTCGCGCTTCTGCTGCTGGCGGGTGCGGGTGTGGCGATGTTCCATCCGCCGGCGGGGCGCGATGCGCGCCGTGCGGCCGGGGGGAGCGCCACCGCGATGAGCTACTTCGCCGCGGGCGGGAGCGTCGGCTTCTTCGTCGCCCCGGCGCTGGTCACACCCGCGCTCGACAACTTCGGGATGGGCGCGACGGCGCTGTTCGTCCCGCCGGCCGTCCTCATGGGTTTCATCCTGCTGCGCCACCATCACCGGAGCGCCGCCCCGGTGGCGCGGAAGGTGCAGCACCAGGGCGTGGACCGGCCTGGCCTCTTCGCGGCACTGACGGCTGTCGAGGTGGTGCGCTCCACCGTCTCGACCGGGCTGAACACGTTCATCTCGCTGTACTGGATCCGGCATCTGGAGGCCGGCAGCGGGCTCGGCGGTACCGCCTTGACCCTCGAACTCGGCGGTGGCGTGCTCGGCACCCTGCTCGGGGGCCGGCTCGCCGACCGCATGGGCATGGTCCGCACCGTGCAGATCGGGAACGCGGCCATGTTGCCCGCCCTGTGGCTCATGCTGATCTGCGACGACAGGTACTACGCGCTGCCGCTGGCGCTGCTGGTCGGCCTGATCTCGAACATCCCCTTCGCGGTACTGATCAAGCTCGGCCAGGACTACCTGCCCAGCCGCCCCGGCACGGCGGCCGGCGTGACGCTCGGCCTCGCCGTGAGTGCCGGCGGGCTGTTCATGCCGCTGCTGGGCAGCGTCGCCACCCACCACGGCCCCCGCGGCGCGCTCATGGTACTGGCCACCGTGCCGGTCCTCGCCGTCCTGCTCTCCACCGCGTTGCGCGAGCCCGCCCACCACGGAACCGAACCCGTCGAGCACGCCCGGTCCTCGCCTGAGTCCGTCGAGGACGCCCCTCCCGCGACCACATGATCCCGGCACCCCCTGCTGTGGACGGGACCGGTTCCGGCGTCCCGCGTGGTGAGCTTCAGCGGGCTCATTCGTCGTTTCTCGTCGTGGGGGAGGAAGCGAGATGGGCGGGGGCGCCGAGGGCGAGCAGGGCGGTGTCGTCGAGGCCGTCGCCGAAACTGTCCAGCAGGCCGGTAAGGGCGACGATCTGGACGGCTACCCGCTCGGTTGCGGGGTCGGCGACCGTTCATGACGGCGGGGACGGTGACCCTCCGTGGCTCTGTCACCAAAAAGTGATCCAGAACCAGCATTTCGTCTTCAGGAGACGCCGACGTGATCCTCACGTGGTTGCCGTGCAACACGGGGCGGCTGCCTCACCGTTCCCCCCAGCCGGCTCTGGCCACCGCCAACGGTGTCCGTCGGCAAAGTGACTCCGAGGATGGCCTGCGTGCCGTCCGAAGCCCGAGCGGGCAGCCGCGCGTCGACTCGCCCCGACCCCGTGGCAGCAGAGCAGCGCGTCCCCTCAGACTCCGCCGCTGGACAGAACAGCGAATGCCTCGTGCAGGAGGTGGGTGAAGTCCTCGACCGAGGGGGGCGGCCCGGTCGGTGCGTTGTCGCGGGTGGTGAAGTCGATCAGGGCGCTGCGTACGGCGGCGACCGAGGCGCGGGCCAGGACGGAGATGTGCAGGGCGGGGGTGCGGGCCGGTTCGTCCGGTGACCGGTGTGCGAGACGGTCGGCGAGTGCTTCGGCGATGCCGTCCTCGAAGCCGGCGAGCACGCTGGTGCGCCGCGCGCCGGTGGACAGGGCGCGGGGCGGTGCGCCGACGAAGAGGATGCCCAAGCCGCCGTCGAGGCCCTCGGCCGCGGCGAGCAGGCCGTTGAGGACGGCGGTGTAGGGCGGCTCGCTCGCCGGGCGGCCGGCGATCTCCTTCACGAGCAGCGGAATGAAGTCGAGGATCTCGGCGAAGACCAGGTCCTCTTTCGAGGGGAAGTAACGGAAGAAGGTGCGTTCGGTCACGCCGGCCGCCGCCGCGATGTCCTTGACCGTCGTCTCCTGGTAGCCGCGCTCCGCGAACATCTGGGTGGCCGCACGCAGCAAGCTGCCGCGCGTGGCGGCCTTTTTCCGGTCCCGCCTGCCCATCTCCTGCATGCTCTGCTCCTCCACGCGTTCATCCTGGCACGTCCGGCAGCCGGGCTCGGCAGCCCCACCCAGGAAAAGTGTCAGCACTGACAATATGTGTATCGTGTCAGTCATGACAGTTTTTGGTGGGCGGGTCCCCAGGCCCCGCTTGCGTCGCCGCACGGCAGTCGCTGCGGCCGCCGTTCCGGCCTGGCCACGTGCGCCCGTGCGGCAGGGACGGTGGTCCGGCACCGCATCGCCGATCGGATCGCGGCCCTGGCCGGAAGACGCCTCGGCGCGAAGGCCGGTGGTCGGGCTGGGCGCCACACCTGCGCTGGGGCAGTTGGCACGGGGCACCTTCCCGGATGTCGAGCTGACGGCGCCCGGGGTGCCCGCCCGTCACATGACCGGCCTCGGTGTCGAGGCCCGCCTGCCGTGAGGTGCACCGGAGCGGGGAGGCAGGTGTGATCGGTTCGTCCACCGTGTCCGTCTCGACTCCGGCTCCCTGGCCGGCGCGGACGCGAGTCGCCTGAACAGCGTGGTGGTCCTCGATCCCGCAGATGGGCAGCTGCTCGTCCGCTCCGGCCGCGTCGGTGCCCTGACCGTCCCCCTCACCCCCCGTCCTGGCCGGCCGGGCGATCCGCGTCACACCCGGCCCGCGTTCGCCGGCAAGCCTCTCCCCGATGCTGCGGCGCCGCAGGGCACGGCCAGGGTCACCCGCACCGTCGCCCTGACCGACCTCTCGCTGAAGCCGGCACCGCGCCGGTTCGAGGTCACCGACGACGGCCTCCGGCCCATCCCGAGCGGCGGCCACGCCGCCTTCCACGCCTGCCCCGCACCCACCCGGCCCCGTACGCGGATTCCTCCCCGAACGTGCCGCTCATCCCGTAAATCCCCCTCAAGGAGCACGTTTTCCATGGCTTCCCTCCTCTACCGGCTCGGCCGCGGTGCCTTCCGGCACCGCCGGGCGGTGCTGGCCGCCTGGCTGCTGATCCTGACCGCGGTGGTCACCTGTGTGGTCGCGTTCGGCGGCTCGACCGACGACGAGTTCAGCGTCCCGGGCTCATCGGCCCAGACCGCGATGGACTCCCTCAAGAAGGAGCTGCCCTCGGCGGCCGGGACCAGCGCGCAGATCGTCTTCGTCGCCCCCGAGGGGCATAAGATCACCGAGCCGCGGTACTCCAAGGCGGTCAACACCACCATGGCGAAGGCCGACAAGGCTCCGCAGGTCGTCGGCGTGACCGACCCCATGCAGAGCAAGGTCATATCGCCGGACCGCACCGCTGCCCTCGGCCAGGTCCGCTACCAGGTCAGCCGAGCCGGCCTCCACGACGACAGCCTCACCTCGCTGGAACGGACCACCCGGCCCGCGAAGGACGCCGGACTGACCGTCCAGGTCGGCGGATCCGCCTACGGCAGCAGCAAGAGCACGGGCCACACCAAGGAACTGATGGGCGTGGCCGTCGCCCTCGTCGTCCTCACGATCACGTTCGGCTCGCTGTTCGCCGCCGGTATGCCGCTGCTGACGGCGATCACGGGTGTGGCCGTGACCCTGCTCGGCCTCTCGGCGCTCACCGGCGTGCTGACCATCTCCAGCACCGCCCCGTCCCTGGCCTCGATGCTGGGCCTCGCGGTCGGTATCGACTACGCCCTGTTCATCCTCTCCCGCCACCGCTCCCAACTCGCCACCGGCATGGACAGCGAGGAGTCCGCCGCCCGCGCCACCGCCACCGCGGGCAGCGCGGTCGTCTTCGCCGGCCTGACCGTGATCATCGCGCTGTGCGGGCTCGCCGTCGTCCGCATCCCGTTCCTGACAGTGATGGGTCTGGGGGGCGCCGGTGCCGTCCTCATCGCGGTGGGCGTCTCCACCACGCTCCTGCCGGCCCTGATGGGCTTCGCCGGTGAACGGCTGCGGCCCAGGCCGGGTTCACGCGCCGCCCGCCGCGAGCAGGCCGCGCACAGCAACGGGCAGCACGGCGGGCACGGCGGGCGCCGCACGATGGGCGAACGCTGGGGCAGGATCGCCATCCGCCGGCCGCTGCTCACCCTGCTGGCCGTCCTCATCGGTCTGCTCGCCGTCGCGGCCCCCGCAAGGGATCTCCAACTGGCCCTGCCCGACAACGGATCCGCACCAGCCGGCAGCAGCCAGCGGCAGGCATACGACACCGTCTCCGAGAAGTTCGGCCCCGGATTCAACGGCCCGCTGGTCGTCCACGCCGACATCTCCCGGGCCGCGGACCCGCAAGCGGCCGCCGCCGCCCTCGTCAAGGACCTGAAGGCCGCCGACGGCGTCGCCGCGGTCGGCAAGCCCCAGGTCGTCGACCACCATGACGCGGCCGTCATTCAGGTGATACCGAAGACCGGCCCCTCGGACCAGAAGACGAAGGACCTCGTCCAGCACATCCGCGACGAAGCCCCCACCTGGCAACAGCAGACACAGGCCGAGGTCTCGGTAACCGGTACGACCGCCGTCAACATCGACGTCTCGGACCGGCTGGCGAGCTCTCTGATTCCCTTCGCGCTCGTCGTCGTCGGTCTGTCCCTGCTGCTGTTGATGCTCGTCTTCCGCTCGGTGATCGTTCCGTTGAAGGCCAGCCTGGGTTTCCTGCTGTCGGTGGCCGCCACCTTCGGCGCGGTCGTGACCGTGTTCCAGTGGGGCTGGCTCGCGAACGCGCTCGGCGTCGCCGAGACCGGTCCGGTCGTCAGCATCCTGCCCATCCTGGTGATGGCGGTGCTGTTCGGACTCGCCATGGACTACGAGGTGTTCATGGTCAGCCGCATGCGCGAGGCACACGTCCACGGCGCTGCTCCGCGCGAGGCCGTGCTCGCCGGCTCACGCCACGTCTCCCGTGTGGTCACCGCAGCCGCCCTCATCATGTTCGCGGTGTTCGCGAGCTTCATCCCCGGCGGCAGCACCATGCTCAAGCCGATTGCCTTCGCCCTCGCTGTCGGCGTCTTCATAGACGCCTTCCTCGTCCGGATGACCCTGGTCCCCGCGGTCCTCGCGCTTGTGGGCCGGTCGGGCTGGTGGCTGCCGAGGTGGCTGGACCGACTGCTGCCCGACCTCGACATCGAGGGCGAACGGCTGGCGGCGGACCGGCAGAAGGGTGACGCGGACGGGCACGGTCCTGGTCTGCCCGTCGCGGTCGGCGCGGCCTCCCGGGAGGACCCCCACTGACCGAGCGGCCGGCGGCGGGCCGACCGGAGTCCGTGACCGTCAGTCGGTCACGGACCCCGCCGCGTCGGCGTCACGGGCAAGCGCACCACGGCCTACACCTACGGCCCCTACGGCGAGACGCGCACCGGCACCGTCACCCAACAGCCTCGACCCCTGCGGGTCGTACAAGGTGGGCACCCGCTACTACGACCCGGGCCTCGGCCGCTTCACCCAGCCCGACCCAGCGGCAAGGAGGACAACCCCTACCTCCACACCGCAGGCGATCATCGGGTCCATCCCGGGCGCCGAGTCCGCCGCCGGTGGGTCGGCGGTCCTGGGGGTGTCCGGCGAACGCCGCGCCGTACAGGAGCACAGGCGGGTGCCGGGCTGTTCCGCGACGCCCAGCGCCCGCTCCGGGGGCAGCAGAGGCGCGTTCTCCGGGGCCTCGGTGCGGTCGGCGGCGTGGAGCACGGCGCCGCCAGGCCCGCGGCCGTCGGCTGCAGCACCCACCCCAAGGGGCGGCGCGGTCCCAGTGCCTCGCGCACCGCCGACGGCGGCGGCAGCCGCTCGGTGGGCACCACGTCGTAGGAGACGCCGTCGACCGGCCGGACGTACTCGCGGGCGCGCGCTCACACCCGGTACTCAGCCACCTGGACGTCGCCGTTCTCTGTGTTGCGGTACGCGGGCAGCCCCACCTCGTACAGCCAGCCGTACGGCGTCTGGCGCCGGGCCCACAGGCGGGCGGTGAGATCCTGGCCGTCAGGCAGGACCACCTGTTAGCGGCACCGGCGGGCCGTCCGCAGGAGTCGTCGTCATGCCGACCACGGCAGGCAGGCCGTTCGCGCTGTGGCGGAGCAGGCTTGTCGGCAAGGCCAGCAGCAGGATGGCGCTGGTCCGGAAGATGTGGCGTGCCGTCCCGCCCAAAGGCAGTCCGGGCGGTCCCGCGACGGCTGCGGAACAGGGCTGGACCTCCACCCCTGTGGTCGGGGTGAAGGCCCAGCACTCACGAGCAGCGCCAGAGGTCAGCGCTTGAACATGTCCTTGATCTTTTCCTTGGCCTGGCGTGCGTCACCCTTGGACTTCTCCGCCTGGCCCTCTGCGACCATCGGGTCATCGACGGCGGCTCGTCCCATGGCCCTCTTGAGCTTTCCCTTGGCCTGCTCGGCCTTGGCCTTGGCCTTCTCACCAGCCGACATGGCAGACGCGCCTCCTGCCGTGGTTGACGATTTATCCGCCTTTCGCGGTGAGTCCCGTATGCCCCGCCCAGTCCATCGCAAACAGGGTGATACGACTACGATCGGGCGGTACTGCAAATAAGCGGTACATCGTCCACTGCAAGATCGCTGCGGACGCGGGCGGTACCGGACAGGGTGGCGCCACCGGCCGGCGTCGGTGGCCGTGCTCGGCGAGCAGTCCTTCGCCCTCCTCCACCAGTTCAAACGCCGTGCCAGCCGGCGGGAACGACGCCTCGAACTCCACGACGCCTTCGTCTCCCTGGCATGGCCACCCATGACCTCTCACGAGTTCCAAGAGCCCGAAGATGGAGGCGGCTCCGGTCGGCTTCTTCCCCCGGTGAGACGATCCCCAAGGTCGCTGCGGAGTCGTTCCCGTCTATCGCGGTCCCGACGGTTCGGCCGGTCGATCCGGCACAGCCTGGCCATTCTTGGCGGCGGCTGCGGCGACGGTTGCCAGGTCTTCGCCCGAGAAGCCGGCACGGCTCAGCACCGCCAGAGATTTGTTCGTCGCCAGCGTGCACAACGCCAGCTCGGCCGCCTCCTGCTCGCCGGCCCCCGCCGCCAGCAACGCCTGCTCCAGCCTCGCCCGCAAACCGTCAATCATGGCGCGGACCACCGCCCGGCCCTCCGCGTCAAGCGCCGGGAACTGTGTTGCCGACACCGTGAGCAGGCAGCCATCCGGGACCGTCGGGTCGGCGATGCGGTTCAGGGAGACTTGCAGGAAGGCGGCCACAACGGCGCTCGGGCTCGGGTGGGGGCCGGACAAGGCCTGGTCGTACAGCGGCTGGTAGGTCTGCGCGTACCGTTGGAGGCTTTTCCGGAAAAGGGTGCTCTTGTCGCCGAAGGTGCCGTAGAGCGAGCCCCGGCCCAGGCCCGTGCCCTCGGCCAGGCGATCGACCGAGGCCTCCGAATAACCCCAGCGCCAGAAGACGAGCATCGCGCGTCGTAGCGCCTCGTCCACGTCGAATTGCTTGCGGCCTGCCATGGTCCATCAGCCTACACATCTTGTACCGATCGTTCAAAGATGGATATGGTCGCCGCATGACGAACTTGAGTTCGCTGCGCCTGCCTGACGGATTCCTTGACGTTTTCACCAGCCAGCTCGTAGAGGTGAACGGGCTGCGGCTGCACGCGGTCACCGGCGGGGACGGCCCGGCGCTGCTCCTGATCGGCGGGTGGCCCCAGACCTGGTACGCCTGGCGGGAAGTGATGCCCGCGCTCGCCCGCCGGCACACCGTCGTCGCCGTCGACTCGCGCGGAGCCGGACTCTCCGACAAGCCCGACGACGGGTACGACGCCGGCACGTTGGCCGCCGATCTGGTCGCGTTGATGGCCGCGCTCGGGCACGACCGGTTCGACGTGGTAGGCCACGACATCGGTACGTGGACCGCATACGCCCTCGCCGCCGATCACCCCGAGCTGGTGGGCCGGCTCGCCATCCTCGAAGCACTGATCCCCGGACTCACGCCGTCCCCGCCGTTCTTCGGCCCGGCTGCGGTCAACCTGAAGCTCTGGCAGTTCGGCTTCAACCGGCTCCCCGACCTCAACGAGGAACTGGTCCGGGGACGGGAGCGGCTCTTCTTCGGCTGGCAGTTCGCCACGAAGGCCGCCACGCGGACCGCGATCCCTGAGTACGCCGTCGACGTCTATGTCGACGCGATCACCAGGGATCCTCGCGCGCTGCACGCGAGCTTCGCCTACTACCGGGCGCTGGACGAGACGATCACGCAGAACGAGCAGCGCAGCAAGACCCGGCTGACGCTGCCGGTACTCGCCGTGGGCGGCGCGCTATGGAGCGGCGCCGGTGCCGCTCAGACGATGAGGCTGGCTGCCGACGACGTCACGGAAGTAGTCCTCGACGACTGCGGCCATTACCCGGCCGAGGAGCAGCCGGCGCGGTTCGTCGAGATCCTGGAGGACTTCCTCGTGGCCAACCGGTAGGGGAACGACACCTCGAACTCCACGAGGCCTTCGTCTCCCTGGCATGCAGCCTCATCTGCTGGCGACGCCTCAAGAAAGCAGCGGCGGATGCCGCGCTTGGCAGTATGCGTCCAGCCGATGTGCGCGAAGAACTGGCCGGGGCTCAGGCGGCGTTCCAGAGACGGCTGGCAGCCCTCGCACAATGGGACGGAGCAAGAAGGGCAGCAGTCCGTCCACAGGTGGGGAACTGCACCTGATGGTCCATCGGTCGCACCGCCGCGGTCAGTTGTGTCGACGGGCGTGCACGAGGCGTGGGTGCGACTGCGGTCGCGGCCCGCCCGGAAGGAATGAAGGCCGTTGCGCCTACGGCGTCCCGGTGGCCGTGGGGCCCGCACGGGACAGGGGCGCGAGGTCGGACACCACTCCCAGACTGATTACGGGCGGGCGTCCCTGAGCTGCGTCTGCGTGAGCCGGACCGGTTGTCCGCCCGGGGTGTACAGGCGCTTGATGAAGATCTGGAAGCCGAGTTCCCGCAGCCGGACTTCAGCCTCATTGGTGTTGTGCGGTTCGGCGCCAAGGGCGGCGCGCACCAACGGGATCACCGGGATGAGACGGCCCCCGATGTCGGCGACGACCCAGACGTCATTGGGGGCGTAGGCGGTGTAGTCCGGTTCCGTGCGGGATGCGTCCAGGACGGCGGCGCGACTCAGGGTGGCGGTCTCGCCTGCCTTCATCCTGACGGTCGTAGTGCTGGCTGCTGCGTTCATGGGTCGGGCCTTCCGAGTTGACAGTTGCTGTAGGAGCGGCCCGCGCTGCGATGCGTCTCCGAACCGGCGCCGGTCGGGCGCACTCGCGGAGCACCTGGCCCGGCACGCGGGAAACATTATGACCTGGCCGCTGACGCTGCGGATGGCGACGACGGCACCCCACCCCGCGTACGGCTCGAGAGCGGATACCTCACCGGAGTTGCTCACACTCGTGCGCGCAGCATGGAAACGCCCACGCAGCGAGTAGAACGTCTTCGCTGCCTCAAGCGGGCTCGGAAGCGGGCCTCCTCGACCCACGGCGCAGACTGGGGTACCGCGCGGGCCATCCACCGGTTCCCGCCCGCCTGAGCGGGCAGCATGACGGGCACGGGGTGGGGCTGCTCCAACTCCTCGACCCGCTCGTCCCGCGTGTCAGCCTGCACGGAGCAGCCTGGCCGCGCCGTACGGGCGTCCCCGGTGGAGCACGGCGCGCTCGGCGGGCTCCAGGTCGGTGGTGCGGAGGGAGTCGGCGACCTTGCCCGGCATGTCGAGGGTGACCGGCAGCTTTGGGGGTGGGCGCGTCTTCTTCGCCGGCGGTGTGGTAGGTCGGCGACGGCGGCCACAGCCGGGAGATGATCCAGGCCGCCATTACCTCACTCATGGACGCTTGCACGGCCGCCGGGGCGATCCGCACTGATATCCAGCCCACCGACATCGCCGCCGCCCTGGAAGGCATCGCCCTCACCTCGGCGGGTGCTGAACACCGACAGCAGGCGGAGCGCCTGCTCGACCTCACCCTGGACGGCCTCACGGTCCGCCCGTGAGGACTCGTGCGCGGGTCCGCTCCACCACCGCAGGGCCTCGGGCGGTCATTCCTCGCCGCCGTCGTCCTCGTCCAGTTCGGGCCCGCCGGGGTCGCGTAGCGGACGCAGGGCGCCGGCGGCCGGGACGCCGGCGGTGAAGCCGTCTCGGCCGAGCAGGTTCAGGTTGCGGTGCTTGAGCGGGGACAGGCGGGCGATGTCCTCGTCCCGGGCTCGTTGCAGCCGGCGCGGAGTTGGGCGATGGCGGCGTCGATGTACGTCGTCGTCCAGAGGCCAATGGCGTTGAGGACCAGGCCGAGCTCGCCGAGCTGCCGGTTCATCTGCCGCCGGTAGGTGCCATCTACCGGCTCGACCACCCGCAGCAGATGCTCGGTCTCCGGTCAGTGCGTGAACGGGTCGAACGCCATGTCGGTGGGAGTCGCACGGGGTTCCTGGGTCGACCATCTGCCCGATGCCCGCGACCTGGTCGTTGACGGCGTCGAGCCAGGTGATGCCCCGCTTGAACCCGAAGTACTTCGGCGATGGCGCCGCTTTCACCAGCAGGTCCGGCAGGTCGATCTTCGGGAGCATCTTCTCGACCCGCTTGCGCAGCCAGGTCAGGGACTTCGGCTCGCCGAGCGCGCCGAGCTTGTCGACGGTCAGCTTCGTCCGCCCGTCGTCCTGAACCTCGATGGAGACCGAGACCTTTGCCGCCGGCCCTGCCTCCTGAAGGCGTTCGGCGATCCGCTTCCATCCCGCGTCCAGGCCGCACACCAGCTCCGCCAGGTGCTCCTCCACGGGCGTGTCCGGGCTCAGGGCCGCCAGGACGTGCTCCTCGCCGGGAGGGGCCGGTTCGCAGGTTATTCACTCGTTCAAGTGAATAGGTAGAACTTATGACCGCGAGGTCTTCTTTGCTGGGTAACGTGCGTGCCCGACCGGTCCGGCAGGGCCGGTTCGGAGCGCGGGCCAAGGGGTGCGGGGATGACGGACGGTCCTTCGAACCAGGGCGGCGGGTTGTCGCGGCGCAGGCTGCTCGCGTCGTCGGCCGCCGCGGGCGGCGCGGTCTGGTTGCTGCGCGGGCTGGTCCGGCCGGGCAGCGCCTACGCGGCCTCGGCACCGCCGCCGGGCTTCCCGGCCGGGATCGACGTCTATCAGCGCGCCTACGAGAACTGGGCTGGTGAGATCCGTACCGATCAGCTGTGGACGTGCGCGCCGCGCAGCCCGCAGGAGGTGCTCGACGTCGTCAACTGGGCCTACGGCGCAGGCTGGACCGTCCGCGCGCAAGGGCAGCGGCACGGCTGGGCCCCCCTCACGGTGGCCGACGGCACGCCCGCCGCGGCCCGGGTCGTCCTGCTGGACACCACCGCACACCTCACCGCGATGTCGCTGGAGCAGCAGGCCGCCGACGGGTCGGCCCGGGTCCGGGCCCAGGCCGGCGCCTCGCTGGAGAGGCTGCTCGCGTTCGCCGGCGAGGGCGGATACGGGGTCGCCTCCGCGCCGGCACCCGGCGATCTGTCGGTCGGTGGCGCGCTTGCCATCGGCGCGCATGGCACGGCCGTCCCCGCCGTCGGCGAGAGCCCGTCGTCAGGCCACGGCTACGGCTCGCTGAGCAACCTGGTCACCGAGCTGACCGTGGTCGTCTGGGACGCTGCCGCCGGCCGCTACGTCCTGCGGACCGTCGGCCGAGCCGAGCCCGACTGTGATGCGCTCCTCACTCACCTCGGCCGCTCGCTCGTCACTGAGGCCGTCGTGCGGGTGGGCACGGACCACCACCTGCGCTGCCAGTCCATTCTGGACATCCCCGCCACCGAGCTGTTCGCCGCCCCCGGTGCTCCGGCCGGCGCGCGGACCCTGGCCGGCTTCGTGGACCGCACCGGCCGGGTCGAGGCGATTTGGTTCGCCTTCACCGACTGCCCCTGGCTGAAGGTCTGGAGTGTCGCCCCGAAGCGGCCGCTCACCGCCCGCGCGGTCGACGAACCGTACAACTACCCGTTCTCCGACTCCCTCCCCGAGCCGGTGGCCCGGCTGGCCGGGGACCTGGTCTCCGGGGCGTGGGCGAGTGCGCCGCTCTTCGGACAGGTCCAGTACCTACTGGCCAAGGTCGCGTTGACCGGCGACATCACCGACGTCCTGCTCTCCGGGACCCTCGTGCGGGACGTGCTGACCGGCGACCTGCTCACCCACCTGCTGGCCGGCGGTCTGCGCTCTGACCTGTGGGGGGCCTCCCGCAACCTGCTGCAGTACGTGCGGCCCACCACGCTGCGCGAGACCGCCAACGGCTACGCCGTCCTCACCCGCCGTGCCGATCTGCAGTGGGTGGTCAGCCAGTTCACCGGCTTCTACCGCACGCTGCTCACCCAGTACGCGGCGCGCGGCGAGTACCCGGTCAACGGCCAGGTGGAGATCCGGGTGACCGGTCTGGAGGACCCGTCCGTGTGCGGCGTCCCCGGCGCGCGGCCCCCGCTGCTGTCCGCCCTACGGCCGCGTCCCGACCGGCCGGACGTCGACACCGCCGTGTGGATCGACGTCCTTTCCCTGCCGACGACACCCGCCCTGCACCGCTTCTACCGCGACATCGAACAGTTCCTCCTGGCCCTCGACGGAGACCGGGCGACGGTTCGCGTGGAGTGGTCCAAGGGCTGGGCCTACAGCGACACCGCCGCGTGGTCCGACCCGGACGTCCTCACCCGGGCCATCCCCGCCAGCCAGCGCGCCGGAGGCGGCCCGGGCTGGGACCAGGCGGTCGCGATCCTCGACCGACTCGACCCCCACCGCGTGTTGTCCAGCCCGTTCCTTGACGCGCTGCTGCGCTGAGCGGGCGGGCAGAGCCGGACTTCCGGCGCACCGCCAAAGCGAAGACATAGGGCTGATCGAATCGGCTCTGGCCCGTTCCGGGTCGGGTGACGGGGGAGCGTTCCGGGCGCTCGCCGAGCCCTACCGGCGTGAGGTCCAGGCGCACCGCTACCGAATGCTCTGATCCGCGCAGGACTGCCGCGGCGCGTGACGGCTCTCGCGGTCCTTGCGGGTCCTGCGGCACCCGTGACGGACGTGATCACGTCCAAGCCGGTCTACGGCCGCCTATCAGAAGGTGCTGCTGAACTCCCGGACCGGCGAGTTGAGTCACGAGAACCCGCATGCGTCGCGGACGCTGTTGCGAAGCGTCCTGAGTTTGCTGACTCCGCCCGCGACTCCGCTATGGTCCGGCCATCACCGCGCCCCTTTCGACCACGGCCGCTACCGGCCGCCACCAGACCGCGGACAAGAGGGCCGGCTGCACGCTGCTTCCTCGATACCGCCCGCTTCATCCTCGTCCCCGCGCTCCGCGAGGAACTCGACGTCCTCGTGCCCGAGGAGCAGGGCGGCCCCGGAGTCCGGGCCCGCCCGTCGAGGCGCTGCCGGCCGTCGGGGCGGGCAAGCCGATCAGGGTCGGGCATGCCCGCTGCCCTACAGCCCAGCAGGAACTTCCAGTCCCAGCTCGACGCGCTCGAACCGGTCACACCTCGGCAAGGTTTCTTGGTGGGCTTGCACAGCCATGCGTCGTGGTCCGGTTTCGTCACCCGGTCAGCTGGGCCCACCGTGCGGCTGCGGGCGTGGGACGCCTGTGTCAGGCGTTTGCCGCGTAGTGCCAGAAATCTCTGATCACCGGTGCCGGCACGGGACCCATCGCTGCCACCTGAGTCAGCAGGATGGTGACCGCACCCGTGGCCGGGATGACGTGCGCTGCTGTGCCCGTGCCGCCGACCCAGCCGTAACGGCCGGGCGTATTCCACGGGTTGGTCCGGTCGATGTCTACCGAGCCGCCGAAGCCCCAGCCCTGGCCGTCCAGGAACAGTCGGCCGATGGCGCGCTGTGCCGGATTCGTATGGTCGGTGGTCATCATGCGCACGGAATCGGCCGACAGCACCCGCCGGCCGTCGGCCGCCGTCCCGCCGGCCAGCAACATCCGGCAGAAGGCCAGCCAGTCGTCGGCGGTCGAGGCCAGCCCCCCGTTGCCGAGCGGTAGCGCGGGCAGGCTGCTCCATTCGCCGTCCGGGCCGTCGGCGAGCTCCAGGCCGCCGTCGTCATCTGGCCTGTAGAAGCTGGTGAACCGGCCCCGTTTGGCGGCCGGCACCTCGAAACCGGTGTCCACCATGCCCAGCGGCCCGAAGATCCGCTCCGTCAGGAACACAGGCAGCGGCTGTCCGGTGACCCGTGAAATCAGTACCCCCTGCAGGACGGAGCAGGTGTCGTACAGCCAGGCAGCGCCCGGTTGGTACAGCAGCGGGATGCGGCCGAGCGCTGCCAACCACTCGTCGGCCGGCGGAAAGTTGCTCGGAACCCGGCCGTCCTTTTGTACCGTGAACAACTCCTGCACCGCCGGCAGTGTGAAGTCGGAGGGGAATCCGTACCCGGCCTGGGAGGCCAGCACGTCGAATACGGTGATGGGCCGGTCGGCCGGCACCACGTCGTCCACCGGGCTCGCCGGCGTGCGTACGACCACCGGCTTCCCCAGCTCCGGCAGCCACATCCCGATCGGGTCGTCCAGTGCGACCCTGCCCTCCTCCACGAGGATCAGCAGTGCGGCGGCAGTGACGGACTTGGTGATCGAGGCGACCCGGAAGATGGAGTCCCTCGCCATCGGGGCGCCGTCGCCGGTGTCCTGCGAGCCGACGGCCACCACCTCGACCTCGTCACCCCGGGCCACGAGGCCAACCGCTCCCGGCAGCGCACCGGCACCAACGTGGGCTTCTAGCAAGTCGTGCAGGGTCGTCATGAGGCCGCCTTCCAGAAGATTGTCGAAAGACAGACTTCCGCACGGGCCGGGAATCATCGGCGTCCCGAGACCCGGTAGCCGCCCCGGCGGAATGCCGGCTTCCTGCACCTGGCTCGGTGCGTAAGCACATCACGCAGCTGCTCGCCACCACCGGCGGCGTCTACGACCCGGAGACCGACGCCGTTGTCCAAGACGAGCTCGCTGCCGACCGGCGAGCCGCGGAAGCCAAGCAACACCGCATCCAGGAGCAGCAGATCGCTGAGGATGCCGACGAACTTGCCGCGCTCGCCCGAGCCGGCCGACTCGACCGGAGCGTGGAGACCCGGCCGGGAGACGAGGCCGCCCGCGACATCCTGGTCCACCGCGACGACTACCACCAGGTGGTCGATGGCTGGCAGGTGCAGGCCTACGCCAGCCGCCCGGGCCACTGCGCCGACCCGGCCGTGCGTACGACGGCCGCCGGTTCGCTGCCCGTGGCGGTGCGGGCCCACGTCTCCCTGCTCGGCGCGTTGGCCGATCTTTGCGGGCGCCGCCGTGCGCAGCGAGCGCACTTTACTTGGTGCGTGGTCCGGGACGGCGGCGGTCGGCCGGCTGGCTGCCTGGTGGACGAGTGGGTCGTCCCGCTGCACGAAGCCCTCCGCCAGCCGTTCGGGACGGCCGAGCAGACCGGCCCGTGCCGTTACTTCCACATCCCGAAGAACTTGTCCGACGACGTTGTTGCCGCAGATGATCCGGAGGCCCGGTTCAGCGACGGCGAGCGGTGATCAAAGCCGATGTCAACGCTCTGTCCAGCGGTCTACCAGTGCCATGACCTCTTCCTCGGCGGTGCCGAAGTGGCCGAGGGGAGCGGTCGGTCCGGGGCATCACTTGAGCCGTTACGTCACCGAACAGCCCAGCTACTCAATCCCGCAGCGCGGCATCGAGACCCATTTGCTGCCCGTGACCGAGCAGTACGGGCTCGGCGTCCTGGTATGGAGCCCGCTGGCCTCGGTCTGGCTGTCGGGCGCGATCCGCGAGGGCAGGGAGATCACCACCAGTCGCTCAACGTTCATGCCGCAACGCTTCGACACCAGCATCTCCTCCAACCGGGCCAGGCTCGACGCCGTCGAACGGCTGGCCGGAGTCGCCGACGAGGCCGGCCTGACGATGATCCAGCTCGCGCTCGGCCTCGTGACCGCGCACCCCGGCGTGACCAGCGCGCTCGTCGGCCCTCGCACGCTGGACCACCTGCACTCGCAGCTCGCCGCCGCAGACACCAAGCTCTCCGCCGATGTACTCGATGCGATCGACGCCATCGTCGCCCCCTTCTGCGGGCGGGCCGCGGCAAGTTCAGGACCGGGTCGTTCCCCAGCAGCACACTGCAACCATCGGCGCCTGATGACCTAGCAGACGCCACGTCTGCACCAGCAGCTCCAAGGCCGGGACGGTGACGAGGATCCGGCCGTTGGGAAGCAGTCTCGTGCTGCCCATGCGGCGGTGATGGTCTTGCCCGACCCGGTCGCCGAGACAAGGGTGCCGCGGGCGCCGCGGTGGGGGGAACGGGGAGCGCGTTCAGCGCGGTCGGCCCAGGCACGGATCGCGGCGACCGCGGTGACCTGGTGCTCGCGCAGGTGGATCATCCGAGCCGCTCCTCTGCTGCGGGGCCGCACACCACCAGGCGCCAGTCGTAGCGCGGCGGTCGGAAGCAACTTGAGGCGGCCGTGGGCTTCCCGGCGGCGTACGACCCGCCGTATGGCGTTGCGCTGGGCGTTGCTGGGCTGCGCGGTGCCGTAGGCGGCGCGCGAGGCCGGTGACGGGGGTGGTCAGCGGGGTGCTGTCGATGCTGCTGCGGCCGCCGGGCTCACGGAGCACGTACGCCAGCACGGCCCGCTGCACTCGCCCGAGTCCCGTGACACGACTTCAGGGTGCCGCCCGCGTCCGGGAAACGAGCGTTTATGGCCGGAGGCCGACTGGGGGTGTGTCGGGCAGGAGTCGAGAGAGGTCGAAGGCGGTGGGGTGCACGTCGGCTGCCATGAGCAGCAGGGAGAGCGGTTGTGTGTGCAGTCCGGTCACGGTCGCGCGGCGCTTGCGGCCGCTGCTGGTGGTGGGGGTGAAGAGGAGGTGGAGGCCGGCGACGTCCATGAAGGGCGTGAGGGTCAGGTCCCACTGCAGGTCGGTCACCTGTGGCGGCAGCGCGTCGACGGCGGCGCGCAGCGGGGGCAGGGTGGCGAAGTCGATCTCTCCGCAGGGGGAGAGGCGTGCGAAGGTGCCGTCGATCCTGGTGGTGATGTTCATGCGGGCGTGCCCCCCTTCCGGGGGTTGGTGAGCCCAAAGGCGAAACACCCCTGTGAGGGGTGCACGCGACGATGGCGGGGGCCGGGTGCCCGGGGTGGGGGCAACGCCCGACTCCCCAAAGACCGGCACCCCGGTGATGCCGGCCCGTCTCGTTGTCTCTCCCACCGTCACACAGATCCACCCGCCACCACGACTGCCTGCACGCAGATGTTCTGTGAGACCCGCCACCAGGAGGCGCGGAGTGCACGACGAGCCCGCGAACTCGCGGCCGCGCTGCCATCACCCTGCGCAGAGACCTGGGACCCTTTCCCGGCGCTGAGGGCAGATCTACCCGCGAGTCGAGTCGGTACGAGCGGGCCAGGGACGCCAGCCTTGCCGTGCTGAACGCGGTCCGCGTCACCCGCAACCCGCCCGCCGCTGCGGGACGATGCCCCGGCCGCCGGGCACATGGTCGCGCCCCGGTAGCCGATGCCCGGGGGAGCGGCGGAAGAGTGCTCCGCTCCGGCCGTGGCCGCAGCGTCCGGTGCCCCGCCCGCTGACGACCCTGTTGGTGGGCTCACCTCGGGCGTCGACGGCGCCGTTGCCGCGGCTTGGGCTGCGGACGCCGCAGCGGGCCGTGCCGAGGATCTCACCGGCCTGCCGGCTGCCGTCATCGCGATCGCCGAGCACGTCCCCTTGCGCGACCGGGGTGACTACTACGGCCGGCGCCTGACGGAGGCGGAGGTGTCGGTGGAATACCTGCCGGTCCGGGGCGCCGTCCACGGTTTCCTGTCGTTCACCGGCTTGGTGCAGCCGGCCCGCGACGTCCTCGACCGGCTGGCCGATGCCGTGGGCCGGGCCCTTTACGCCGGGCCGTACTTCCTGGGTGGGTGCAGCGCACCCACGCCCCGAGGCCCGCAGCACTTCTAGTGTGGCGGGCATGGAGAGCGAGAACGAACTCGGTGACTACCTGCGAGCCCGCCGCGCGGCCCTTTCGCCGGCCGTTGCCGGCCTGTCCGACGACGGCTCCCGGCGAGTGCCGGGGCTGCGTCGCGATGAGGTGGCGCTGTTGGCGGGGATGAGCACGGACTACTACATCCGTCTGGAGCAGGGCCGCGAGCGGCGCCCGTCCGAGCAGGTGCTGCGGGCCATCGCCGGGGCGTTGCGGCTCGACGACGCGGCGACCGCCCATCTCTTCCGGCTCGGTCTGTCGGTCTTCGGGACGGCGACGGCCGCGCCGACCGTCGCCCCGGAGCTGCTGCGGCTGATGGACGGCATGCGCGAGGTACCGGCGTTCGTGGTCGGGACTGGGCAGGACGTGCTGGCGGCCAACGCGATGGCGCGTGAGCTGTACCGCGGCTTCGCCCGCTACGACAACCTCCTGCGCATGATATTCCTTGACCCCTTCGCCCGCCGGTTCTACGCCGACTGGGACCACGCGGCCCGCATCGCGGTCGGCAACCTGCGGGCCTCGTCCTCTCAGTTCCCGCGGGACGAACGGATCGAGCGGATCGTCGGCGAACTCGGCGTGCGCAGCCCCGCGTTCGCGAACCTGTGGGCGCGCTACGAGGTCCGCCCCCGTACCCGCGAGGACAAGCACTTCCGGCACCCACGGGTGGGGGAGTTGCGCCTGCACTTCGAGGCGCTCGCCGTCACCAGCGCCCCCGGACAGCACCTGTCCGTGTACAGCGCGGAGCCCGGCAGCGCGGACAGCGACGCCCTGATCCGGCTGCGCCGGCTGTCCGAGCAGGCCACCGAGGACGCTAACGGCCCGGACTGTGTCGATGACCCAGATGGCCCGAGCGACTCGGACAACCCGGACGACGCGGACGACCCGGCCGGTTGGGAGAGGCCGAGGCGTCGAGAAGACGTCGCACGGGCGGACGGGGACAACTGAACATGACCACCACCCTCTCCGACACCGCCGGTACCTTCGAGATAGCCGGAAAGAAGATCGCCCGGCTCGGCTTCGGCGCCATGCGCCTGACCGGTCTCGGCGTGTGGGGCGAACCCGACGACCGCCCGGAGTGCGTCCGTGTGGTGCGCCGCGCCGTCGAACTCGGCGTGCAACTGATCGACACCGCGGACTCCTACGGCCCGTACGTGAGCGAGGAGATCATCCGGGAAGCGATCCACCCCTACCCCGGCGACGTGCTGATCGCGACCAAGGCTGGACTGACCCGCAACGGACCCGACATGCTCCGTACCGACGAGGGACTGGTGCGCCTGGGCCCGGCGGCCTGGCCACCGGTCGGACGCCCGGAGTACCTGCGCCAGCAGGCTTTGATGAGTCTGCGCCGACTCGGCCTCGACCACATCGACCTGTTGCAACTGCACCGTGTCGACCCCAAGGTTCCGCTGGAGGACCAGGTCGGCGAGCTGAAGCGGCTCCAGGACGAGGGAAAGGTTCTCGCCATCGGCCTGTCGCAAGTCACCGTCGGCCAGATCGAGCGGGCCCGCGCGATCGCCGAGATCTCCACCGTGCAGAACCGCTACAACCTTACCGACCGCAGCTCCGCCGACGTCCTGGAGTACTGCACCCGGCACGGCATCGGCTTCATCCCTTGGGCTCCGGTCGCCGCAGGGGAGTTGGCCCGCCCCGGCGGCCCGGTCGACCGGATCGCGGCCGCCCACGACGCCCGCCCGTCCCACGTGGCGCTCTCCTGGCTCCTGGCCCGCTCCAAGGTCGTCCTGCCGATCCCCGGCACTTCCAAGGTCACGCACCTGGAGGACAACCTGGCGGCGGCAACGTTGCGGTTGAGCGATGCCGAGACGGACGAACTGACCGCAGCGGCGTGAGACCCGCATCGGGACCGCCCCCTGCCTGCACTCCTCACTGTTGAAACCGAAGAAAAGAGCTTGCCATGCTGCTTCCCTCCGACGAGGCGGGCCGAGGACGACCCGTCGTCCTGCTGCACGCCCGGCCCACCGACCGCACCATGTGGCGCGCCCACCTTCCCCTGCTCGCCGAGGCGGGCATGCGGGCCATCGCCCTGGATCTGCCGGGACACGGCGGCGCAGCCGTACCCGGCGGCGATGAAATCGCTCCCTGGGCGGACGTACTCGACACCCTCGACCACCTCCGGGTCGACCGCTTTGTCATGGCCGGGAACTCGCTGGGTGCCTTGGTCGCGCTCCAGACGGCCGTCACGGCACCCGAGCGAGTCGAGGGCCTGGTGCTGGTCGGGTACCGGCCCCACGACCAGCCGGCCTCCCCGCGTCTTCAGGCCGCCTGGGACGCTGAACGGACAGCGCTGGACGCCGGCGACCTCGACGCCGCGGTCGCAGCCGGCGTCGAGGCATGGACCTCGGCCGACGCAGCCGCCGATGTACGGGCTCACGCGGCCCATATGCTCCGCGGCCGGCTGACCGCACAACGCGCCCACGGCGAGCCGACGCAGGCGCCGGACCCGCTCGGCGACGGCACGGAAGCACTTCACACGCTCGCCGTTTCCGCTCTCATCGGCGTCGGTGAACACGACATGCCCGACTTCTTCGAGGGAGGCAAGGGATTGGCCCACCACCTCGACGCGCCGGAGCCCGTGGTCATCCCCGGAGCAGGCCACCTTGCGCCCCTGGAACAGCCCAAGGCCTTCTGCACCCTGCTGCTGGACTTCGTACGCCGCCTGCCGTAGAGGTGACACGCGCTGCCGAAAGGGGCATCCCGCCATCGCGGGACCGCCAGTCCACCGTGGTGTGCCTCGCCGGGTCCGAGGACGGTGCGGGGCTGGCACGCCTGGTCGCAGGGCGACCCGCAGCCGTCCGAAGGTGCGCTCGTCTCCCGGGACCTGCTGCGCTCCATCCGCGACGGCATCACTGTGGTCGAGCCGCAGAAGAGCGCCGTGTCGATCGACCCCAGTCGTCGCGGCCGGGACACCGCGGACGTCATCGGCGGCTTCCTCGGCGCTGACGACCGGGTGTGGATCACCACGAGTGATCGACGCCGTCAGCGCCAAGCAAGGCAGACTCTTGAGGGCCGAGCCGATCGCCCAGCAGATGGTCGAGGACCGCATCCGGCTGCGCGGCGCGTTCGTGGACCTGGAGAACGAGTGGGCGACGTGGCAACCCACCGACTCCGACGGCCCCGGCCGGGGCGACGCCGAGGGGTTCCCGTGTCGCGTCGCTTTGTCTTAGAAACGCTGGATGGCGAGGATTTGTCCGTTGGTGGCGTATACGGTCACTTGGGCATAGCCTGTGCCGGTCTGCCAGTTTCGGTAGGCGGAGGCGATTTGCTGGGCTTGTGCGGTGTATCTGCTCGCGATGCGGCCGTCCCAGTCGGTGTGTATCTCTACTTTGTGATTGCCGGTGTGGGCGCTGAGTTGGGTGACGTGTCTGGTCGCGGTTTTCTCGGGTGGGGTGCCTTCCTGGGCGACCCATAGTTTGAAAGTGCTGGCCTCCGATGTTGGTGCGGCTCCAGTCTTGGGTGGTGCTTCGTCGAAGGTGTCACTGCCTTGGGTGGATGCGGTTTGCGTCGTGTGTGGGCTTTGTTCGGCGCTTGCGACGACGCCGACGACGGCCATGGCGATGATGCCGCCAGTGATCAGCTTTCCCTTGCGCATGGTGAAACCTCGTGTTCGAGTGAATGGGTGTGCTCCGGCCGCGGGAGCGGGAAGCGGGCGGGGGTTTGCCTGCCTGACCCCGTCCGGAGGCGTGAGATCACGGGTGCCGGCAGCGCGGCTGTCCTGTATTGGCGCCGCTGGGGGACATCGGCCGGCCGGGTTCCCGGTGGGCCTCGCTTGGAAGGCGCGGGCGGGGGAGTGGACGGCCGGGTGCTGTTGCTGGTTCCGCGGAGAGGTCATGCCGCATGCGGCTGTGACTTCCGTGCCGGTGGGCGGCGCCTGAAGAGTGGTCCCCGCCGCGTTCTGCGGGAGCGGCGGGGACCGGGTGGTGTGGCGGGGTCAGTTGAGTGCGCTGACCTCGGTCGCTGACAGCGTCCGCGGGTAGACGTGGACGTCAGCGACGGAGCCGGGGAAGGCCATGTAGGGGGTGGTGGCCGAGGCGCTGTTGACGCAGCCGCCGATGGTCAGGGGCATGGAGGAGTCGTATTGCGGGCTGAGGTTGGTGGCCGTTCCCATGAGGGTGCCGTTTTGGTAGAGGGCCATGGAGCCCGCGTTGGTTTGTCCGGGGACGGGCGCCCGGTAGGCGGCGACGAGGTGTGTCCAGGTGCCGGTGGGCGCGGAGTTGGGATCACCTTCGGCGGTGGGGAAGTCGGTGTTCTCGTCGTTGGTGGTTGTGGTCTGGAACATCCAGGCGGCGCTGGGTTTGTCGTAGGAGAGGTAGAAGGCCTGGTGTTGTGTGGTGCCCTGGCAGATGGCGGTGGTGCCGAGTGCTGAGTTGATTTTCACCCAGGCGGAGACGGTGTAGTCGCCGAGTGTGTTGACCCCGCTCTGCTTGCTCTTGAGGAATCCGGTGCTGCCGTCGAACGCGGTGCTGCCGGACAGTTTGCTGGGGGCGTCGGAGTTGAAGGAGACGCTGCCGGACGGGGTGAGCGCGTTGAGGGAGGCGGTGTCGGTGCCGTCCGAGGCGAGTCTCCACTCGTCCTCGGGCATGCCGTTGTCCCACCCGGAGGGGACGACCACGCTGTCCGCGCTCGCTTCGCTTGCCGCCATGGCGTACGGGTAGACCTGGACGTCGGAGACGGAGCCGGGGAAGGCGTTGTAGGGGGAGGTCGCGTCGGGTGTGTTGACGCAGCCGCCGATGGTCAGGGGCATGGAGGAGTCGTACTGCGGGGTGGGGTTGGTGGCGGTGCCCATCAGGGTGCCGTTTTGGTAGATGGACATCACGCCGGTGGTGTCGTCTCCGTCGACGGGGGCGGTGTAGGTGACCAGGAGATGTGTCCAGGTGCCCAGGGCCCCGGTGCCGGCGTCTCCCTCTGCGGTGGGGAAGTCGGCGCTGTCGTCGTTGGTGGTTGTGGTCTGGAACATCCAGCCCTGGTTGCTCCTGTCGTAGCCGAGGTAGAAGGCCTGGTGCTGGCTGGTTCCCTCGCAGAGGGCGGTGGCGGGGCCGGTTGCCGAGTCGAGTTTGACCCAGGCGGAGATGGTGTAGTCGGCGAGGGTGTTGACGGCGGTGTGGTCGCTTTCCAGGAATCCGGTGCTGCCGTCGAAGGAGGTGGCGGCGGCGGGGGCGTTGACGGCGTCGGGTCCGGCCGTGTTGAAGGTCGCGCCTCCGACCGCGGTGAGGGGGTTGTCGCCGCGTGCGTCGGTGCCGTCGGCGGCCAGGTCCCACGTGTTGTCGGGGGTGTCGCTGCCGGTGGCTTCAGGGACGATGAGGTTCGGCGCGATGACGACATCGGTGTTGGTGTCGTACAGGTACAGGCCGGCGAGGTCGGCGTAGTACGTGTCGGAGGGGTTGCCGCCGGCGAGGTCGGCCGCCTTGACGGTTGATGAGGTGGACGTGCCGTCCGTGGAGACCGCCGCTGCGAAGTCGATGACCTGCATCGGGTAGTTGTCGAGCAGGTAGCCGTTGACCTGTTCGCGGGCGGTTTCCTGGGCGGCGGTGCCGGGGTGGGCGGCGGTGAACGGCGGGATGGTGGTGAGGTAGACGGTGAGGTTGGAGCTTTGGGTCACCCGCGCCCCGTTGAGGAAAGTCTGCCCGTCGTCGGTGTAGTACGAGGTGAGTTCGCTGTTGAGGGCTGCCAGTCCGTTCTCGACCTTCGTCGCGCAGGTGTTGGCGTCGCTGGTGCAGTTGAGCAGGTCGGTGGCGCCGGTGGAGACGAGGACGGTGCGTACGTTGCCCTG